>CALBZC010000034.1 GCA_937889945.1 uncultured Bacteroidales bacterium | reverse complement strand
TAATCGCCTGAATTTGATAAGAATTTTTACTGACACAGTTTATTTTACGCTACCTTTATTAGTTAAAATGTTAAGGGTCAAATTATTTGTTATCACAACTCAATAACTTCCCAACTTAACAAATCAACAACTTAATGACTCAACAACTTCTTTTCCCACTCCCATGCACTTTTCACCATATCATCCAGTGAAAGTTTGGCTTTCCATTCCAGCCCCTTATTAGCAATGGTAGTATCAGCCCATACGGCTTCTATATCTCCTTCCCTGCGACCTACAATTTTATAGTTCAAGTTCATTTTATTTACCCGTTCAAAAGCTTTTATAATTTCCAATACAGAAAAACCATTGCCCGTTCCCACGTTAAAAACTTCATACGCCTTACATTCCTTTTTGTCCATACGCTTCAACGCTTTAACATGCGCATCGGCCAAATCTACAACATGAATATAATCCCTTATAGCAGTGCCATCAGGCGTTGGATAGTCATTTCCAAACACACTTAAACATTCTCTTTTCCCTATAGCCGTTTGGGTTATAAATGGCATCAGGTTGTTAGGAACGCCATTGGGTAACTCCCCAATTAGCGCCGAAGCATGCGCCCCTATAGGATTAAAATAGCGCAATGCTATCACATTTAACTTGTGTGCCTGAGAAGTAAACTGTAATATATTCTCAGCTATTTGTTTTGTATTACCATAAGGTGACCATGCCGGCTTAATAGGAGAATTCTCCGTTACGGGTAATTTATCCGGCTGACCATACACCGTACACGAAGAGGAAAATACTATATTTTTAATTTTATAGTTCACCATCGCGCTTAGTACGTTCAATAAAGAATTTATATTATTATGATAATACTCCAAAGGTTTCTGCATGGACTCACCCACCGCTTTGTATGCCGCAAAATGTATAATACCGTCAAAAGTATGATAATGCTCAAAAAAACTACTGCATTCCAGCATATCCGCCAAATTTACCTTAAAAAATTCGGGACGCTTAGATGTAATCATTTCAATGCGGGCAACTACATCTTCCGATGAATTTGACAAATCGTCAGCAATTACTACTTCGTATCCTTGTTCCTGGAGTGCCACAACCGTATGTGAGCCAATATATCCGGCACCTCCCGTTACTAATATTTTCATAAACATCTTTTTTAATTTACTTCGTAAAATTACAAATTATTTATAAATTCGGAGGGATTCTGTGACATTGTGATGAGGTGACAGAGCATTTTTTTACATCTTCACTTGATAACATCTTCACTTGATAACTACATAACTATCCTTATCTTTGCAAAACTAAAAACAGCACGCGATGAACATTAAAATGGTTGACTTACAAGGTCAGTATCAAAAAATAAAATCCGAAATAGACCAAGCTATTCAACATGTAATTGATAAGGCAAATTTTATAAATGGAGAAGATGTGCAATTGTTTGCTAAAAATTTAGCAGCTTATTGTGGCGTCAAACATGTAATTACCTGCGCCAATGGTACTGATGCTTTGCAAATAGCTTTAATGGCGCTTAATCTCCAAAAAGGAGATGAAATCATCATTCCGGCTTTTACATACGTAGCCACAGCCGAAGTAATTGCATTATTAGGATATACACCGGTAATGGTTGATGTGGATGAAAAATATTTTAACATCACAGCTGAACTTATTGAAAAAGCGATTTCTCCGAAAACCAAAGCTGTAGTTCCCGTTCATTTATTCGGACAATCGTGTGATATGGAACCTATCTTATCTTTAGCTCAAAAGCACAATTTATATGTGGTTGAGGACAACGCCCAGGCTATTGGGGCAATCTATACTTTTTCGGACGGCAAGAAAAAGCAAACAGGCGCCATGGGACATATCGGATGCACATCTTTTTTCCCTTCCAAGAATTTAGGGTGTTATGGTGATGGTGGAGCCCTGTTTACTAATGACGATGCAATTGCCGAAAAATTACGCATGATAGCTAACCATGGGCAAGAAAAGAAATATTATCATAAAGTTATCGGTTGCAACTCCCGTTTAGATACGCTACAAGCAGCTATTCTGAATGTAAAACTAAAATATCTCGACCATTATTCTCAAGCCCGTTACAATGCTGCTTCATATTATACGGAACATCTAAAAAATATGGATAATCTGATAACGCCGGCAGAAATGCCGCGAACAACACATGTGTATCATCAATATACATTGCAAATTAAAAACGGAAAAAGAGATCAATTAAAACAACATTTGGAGAATTTAGGAATTCCTGCTATGATTTATTATCCTTTGCCCCTACAGCAACAAGAAGCTTTTAAAAACACGGCTAAAGCTGACGGGAATTTACATGTTGCCCAACAATTATCTGATACCGTCTTATCTTTACCCATGCATACAGAACTTACTAAAGAAGAGCAGAATATAGTAATTAATAGTATAAAAAACTTTTTTAACTAATACTTCTTATTATTTTACTATCTTTATAATTATTTAAAACGTTTTTATTCAAATTTTTACGCAATGAAAGGTGTCGTATTAGCAGGGGGTTCAGGTACACGTTTATATCCTATTACCAAAGGGATTTCTAAACAACTTATCCCTATTTATGATAAACCCATGGTATATTATCCAATTTCGGCATTAATGTTGGCAGGAATTAAGGATATTTTAATTATTTCAACCCCTTTTGATTTGCCGGGATTCAAAAAGTTGTTAGGTGATGGCAGCGACTATGGCGTATGTTTTCAATATGCAGAACAACCCTCTCCGGATGGACTTGCCCAAGCTTTTATTATAGGAGAAAACTTTATTGGCAATGATGCTGCATGTTTGGTATTGGGCGATAATATTTTTTATGGACATGGCTTCCCCGAATTACTCAAACAAGCCGTGAAAGATGCAGAACATCAAAAAAAAGCTACCGTTTTCGGTTATTATGTGAATGACCCACAACGATATGGCGTTGCTGAATTTGATAAGCATGGAAACGTACTAAGCATTGAAGAAAAACCCAAAGAACCCAAATCAAATTATGCCGTTGTAGGATTATATTTCTACCCCAATAAAGTCGTGGAAGTTGCCAAACAAATTAAGCCATCCGCGAGAGGGGAGTTAGAAATTACCACTGTAAACCAAGCGTTTTTAAAAGACAATGAATTAAAAGTGCAATTACTTGGACGCGGTTTTGCTTGGTTAGACACCGGAACACATGACTCTTTATCGGAAGCATCTCAATTTGTGGAAGTATTGGAAAAACGGCAGGGATTAAAAATAGCTTGTCTGGAAGAAATCGCGTGGCGTAACGGATGGATAAGTAATGAAAAATTATTGGAAGTAGCCGAACCTATGAAAAAAAATGAATATGGACAGTATTTGATTAGGTTGTTAAATCGTTGATTTGGTAAATCGTTAATGCGTTAAATTGGTGAGTCGTTAAATCGTTAAGTCGTTGAATTGTTGAATTGTTGAATCGTTAAGTCGTTGAATCGTTGATGTGTAAATCCGGGAAATCGTTGATGCGGGAATAATGAACTCAACAAATAAACAACTTAACAGCTAAACAAATAAACAACTTAACAGCTTAACAAATAAACAACTTAACAGCTTAACAAATAAACAACATTTACATGGAAAAAACATATTCTTATTCTTTTGAAAAACTGAATGTTTGGCAAGATACTCGTTTATTAGTTAAAAACATTTATATATTAGTCCTCAAATTACCAAAAGAGGAAAAATATGCGCTTGTTGATCAACTAAAACGAGCATCCGTATCGGTATCTTCAAATATTGCTGAAGGGAATTCTCGTAGTTCATACAAAGAAAAAATAAGATTTATAGAGATTGCGTATGGTTCTCTACTTGAAATTTATTCTCAACTCATACTATCTGTAGATTTAAATTATTTATGCGAAAATGATATTTTAGAAATTAACCAACTTATTCAAAAAATCTCTAATGAACTTAATGCCTTGAAAAAATCATATAGCAAACAAATTAGCAAATAAATTTTCAAGTTGTTAAGTTGGTGAATCGTTAAATTAAACCAACAAATAAACAACTCAACGAATAAACAACTCAACGAATAAAGGAATAAACAAAATATGACAATTACCCCTACTTCCATACCCGACGTTATCATTATAGAGCCCCAAATTTTTGGCGACGAAAGAGGTTATTTTTTCGAATCATTTTCAGAAGAATGGTTTAAAAATAATATTTGTAACACACATTTCGTACAAGACAATGAATCTAAATCAAAATATGGAGTGTTAAGAGGGCTACATTTTCAAAAACCGCCTTATGCACAATCAAAATTGGTAAGAGTCATAAAGGGTTCGGTATTGGACGTAGCCGTTGACATACGTAAGGGGTCTCCTACTTTTGGCAAATTTGTAGCAGTAGAGCTAACAGAAGAAAACAAAAAGCAATTTTTCATTCCGCGTGGGTTTGCACATGGCTTTGTAGTGCTCACACCGGAAGTAATTTTTCAATATAAATGCGACAATTATTATATGCCACAAAGTGAGGGCGCTATCGCATGGAATGATCCCTCTTTACAAATAGATTGGAAAATACCGCATAGAGATATATTATTGTCCGATAAAGATAAAAAAAACCCTTTATTGGAAAATACTGATTATTTATTTGATTATAGTATAAATTTATATGCTTAATATACTTATAACAGGGGCAAACGGACAATTAGGCAACGAAATAAAAGAGTGTGCTGCTAAAATTGGGAAAAACAAGTATTTCTATACAGATATCGACACGTTAGATATTACGCAAAAACAAGATATTCTTCGGTTTGTAAAGCAAAATAACATTAATGTTACTGTAAACTGTGCTGCATATACTCAAGTGGACAAAGCCGAAGATGACAAACAACAGGCTGATTTAATCAATCATATAGCAGTTAAAAATTTAGCGGAAAGTGCGAAAGAGAATAATATTACATTAATTCACATTTCAACAGATTATGTTTTTGATGGTAATAAAAATATTCCTTACACCGAAACCGATACCACACACCCCATTGGTGTATATGGACAAACTAAATTGCAAGGAGAACTAGCCATTCAAAAAACAGGTGGTAATTACCTCATTATCCGCACATCGTGGCTTTATTCTTCTTTTGGCAATAATTTTGTAAAAACAATGTTAAAACTTACTGCTGAAAAGGACAATCTAAAGGTAGTCTTTGATCAAATAGGAACACCCACATATGCAAAAGATTTAGCCCAAATTATCATTTATATTATTGAAAATAATTTATTTGCTAATAAGCAAGAATTATATCATTACTCCAATGAGGGGGTATGCTCTTGGTACGATTTTGCTATGGCTATAAAAGAAATATCTCAAAATAATTGTACTATTCAGCCTTGCCATTCCGATGAATTTTCAAGCAAAGTAAAACGTCCTCATTTTTCTGTATTGGATAAAACGAAAATAAAAAAGGATTTTGGAATTGAAATTAGATATTGGAGAGAAGCTTTAAAAGATTGTATTACATAACTACACAACTAATAAATGAGTTAAGTTGTTTATTTGTTGAATCGTTTAGAAAAAATCATTAATTTGGGCTAACCTGCAACAACTCAACAACTCAACAACTCAACAACTCAACAACTCAACAACTCAACAACTCAACGATTTAACGATTTAACGATTTAACGATTTAACGAAAACATAACCATGAACTACAAAAAGACAATTCTCATTACCGGAGGTGCCGGATTTATTGGCTCACATGTGGTACGATTATTTGTAAATAAGTATCCGGATTATAAAATTATCAATTACGATAAGCTAACCTATGCCGGAAATTTAGCAAATCTAAAAGATATTGAAAGTAAAACCAATTATACATTTATAAAAGGGGACATCACAGATAATAAGCTGTTAGAAGAAACTTTCGTAAAAGAAAAGATTACGGATGTGATTCACTTAGCTGCTGAAAGCCACGTGGACAGAAGCATTACCAATCCTCTAGAATTTGTTACAACAAATGTATTGGGCACATGCACACTGTTAAATACAGCCCGCAATAGTTGGAAAGGCGAATATGATAAGCATCGTTTCTATCACGTTTCTACCGATGAAGTATATGGCGCTTTGGGGAAAGACGGCATGTTTACCGAAGAAACAAAATATGATCCGCATAGCCCCTACTCAGCATCTAAAGCAAGTTCCGATCATTTTGTAAGAGCTTATCATGATACCTATGGAATGCACACCGTTATTTCTAACTGTAGTAACAATTATGGCGCCAATCATTTTCCTGAGAAATTAATTCCTTTGGCAATCAACAATATCAAAAACAAAAAACCTATCCCTATTTATGGCAAAGGAGAAAATGTACGCGACTGGTTGTGGGTAGAAGATCATGCACGTGCCATAGAAACTATTTTTCACAAAGCAAAAGCAGGAGAAACGTATAATATAGGTGGGCATAACGAATGGACAAACATTGACCTGATACGCTTATTATGCCACATAATGGACGAAAAACTAAACAGAGAAAATGGAGAATCAGAAAAATTGATTACTTTTGTAACCGATCGTGCCGGTCATGATTTGCGCTATGCCATTGATGCTTCCAAATTGAAAAACCAATTGGGCTGGATGCCGAGTTTACAATTTGAAGAAGGTTTACGCAAAACCGTTGACTGGTATTTTGATAATGAAGAATGGTTAAACAACGTAACCAGCGGAGATTATCAGAAATATTATGATGAGATGTATAAATAGTTATTAAATTATATGAAAGCATGTTTTATGGGACTTGGGTATATTGGTTTGCCCACTGCAATTATAGCTGCCCAAAACAATATTGACGTAGTAGGTGTAGATATCAATCCACAGGTTGTGGATACAATCAATAAAGGCAAAATTCATATTATTGAACCTGGCTTACAAGACTTGTGTAAAGAAGTAGTTTTAAGAAGAAAATTGAGAGCTACATTAATCCCTGAAATCAGTGATACTTATTTGATTGTTGTTCCCACGCCATTTAAAGGCGACCACGAACCTGACATATCTTATGTAGAAGCTGCAACTAAAGCTATTATTCCCTTTTTGAAAGAAAATGATTTATATATTATAGAATCTACTTCTCCTATAGGGACTACAGAAAAAATGACTCAACTCATTTTTTCCGAACGCCCCGAATTGAAAAATAAGATTTCTATTGCCTATTGTCCCGAACGTGTATTACCCGGAAATGTTATACATGAACTCGTACATAACGATAGAGTAATTGGTGGAATAAATGAGACTTCTACTGAAAAAGCTATTGGGTTTTATAAACATTTCGTAAAAGGAGAGCTTCATAAAACCAACGCTCGCACTGCTGAAATGTGTAAATTAACAGAAAATTCCTCTCGCGATGTACAAATAGCATTTGCAAATGAACTTTCTCTGATTTGTGATAAAGCAGGAATTAATGTGTGGGAGTTGATAAAATTAGCCAATAAACACCCTCGCGTAAATATCTTACAACCAGGAAGTGGTGTAGGCGGACACTGTATAGCTGTTGACCCTTATTTCATTACAGCCGATTTCCCTTTGGAATCCAGAATAATTGGCAAAGCGCGTGAAGTCAATAACCATAAAGCATTTTGGTGTGCAGAAAAAACGCAAAACACTATTCAAGATTTTGAACTAAAAAACGGGCGAGAACCTGTTGTTGCTTTAATGGGTTTGGCTTTTAAACCCAATATTGATGATTTAAGAGAATCTCCGGCTAAATACATTGCGTCTAAAGTAATGCAAGCGCATAACAATGGCGATTTTCTGATTGTTGAACCTAATATTGCGGAACATAAAGTTTTTAAACTTACTCATTACAAAGAAGCGTACAAAAAAGCAGATATAGTAGTTTTCTTAGTGGCTCATAACGAATTTAAAGAATTACCAAAACAAGAAGACAAGATAATTCTTGATTTTTGTGGTATTTTTAAATAATGTGGATAATGGATAAGAAGAAAATAATGCTCGTTTTTGGCACTCGTCCGGAAGCAATAAAAGTAGCACCATTGGTAAAAGAATTCCAAAAATATCCAGATACATTTGAAACGATGGTCTGTGTTACAGGGCAACATCGTGAAATGCTCGATCAAGTACTTCGTCTTTTTGAAATTACGCCGGACTATGATCTTAACATTATGAAGCAAGGACAAGATTTATACGATGTTACTTCACGTGTTATCATAGGTATGAGGGACGTTTTGAAAGAAGCACAACCCGATGTAGTTTTTGTTCATGGCGACACCACGACTTCCATGGCTGCAGCATTAGCCACTTTTTATCAACAAATTCCTGTTGCGCATATTGAGGCGGGATTGCGAACACATAATATTTATAGTCCTTGGCCAGAAGAAATGAATCGGCAAATTACAGGGAGAATTGCTACTTATAATTTTGCTCCCACACCACTTAGCAAAAAGAATTTATTAGCCGAGGGTATAAATGAAAATTCAATTACTGTTACGGGGAACACTGTAATTGATGCATTGTATATGGTAATTGACAAAATAAAATCGGACGATCATTTAACAAAACAGTTAAATGATACTTTACTTAAAAACGGACTACCGGATAGAATGATTCGCTCTTTTGTCAACTCTAATTTAGACACAGATACACGGAAACTCGTTTTAATTACGGGACATAGACGCGAAAACTTTGGCGAAGGTTTTATCAATATTTGTAAAGCTATCAAAACCCTTACGAAAAAATATCCGGATGTAGATTTTGTATATCCTATGCACCTCAACCCCAATGTCCGCAAACCTATTCAAGAAATTTTTGGAGAAGATCGTTTGGATAATATGTTTTTTATCGAACCGCTGGACTATCTGCCGTTTGTTTATCTAATGGAGAAATCAACCTTATTATTAACCGATAGCGGCGGTATTCAAGAAGAAGCGCCCGGATTAGGGAAACCGGTATTGGTAATGCGCGATACTACAGAGCGCCCCGAAGCATTGGAAGCGGGAACAGTAAAACTGGTGGGTACAAACTATGAGTTAATTTTATCGGAAGTGTCTTCTTTGTTAGACAACAAAAACTATTATAATAAAATGGCGCAGGCTAATAATCCCTATGGGGACGGAAAGGCGTGCTACAATATAACTGAATTCTTAAAAAATAAATATGATGTTAGATCTTAACGGAAAGGGTGTCCTGATTACCGGAGGAACAGGATCTTTGGGCAAAGCTCTTACAAAAACAATTCTAGAAAAATGGCCCAATGTAGGAAGGCTGGTTATATATTCCCGGGATGAGCAAAAACAATTTCAAATGGCACAAGAATATTCTGAAGAAAAATATCCTGCCATTCGTTATTTTATAGGTGATGTTAGAGATAAAGACAGATTGATAAGGGCTTTACAGGGCATTGACTATGTTATTCACGCGGCAGCCATGAAACATGTGCACATTGCGGAGTATAATCCTACGGAATGTGTAAAAACAAATATTGGCGGCGCACAGAATGTAATAGAAGCTTGTTTGGCCACCAATGTGAAAAATGTGGTAGCCCTTTCTACCGATAAGGCTTGCGCCCCCATAAATTTATATGGAGCTACCAAATTAGCTTCGGATAAACTGTTTGTCGCTGCGAATAACTTCAAAGGAGCTAATCCTATCAAATTTTCCGTAGTACGATATGGAAATGTCATGGGATCAAACGGTTCGGTTATCCCATTCTTTATTGAGAAGAAAAAAGAAGGCGTGATTCCTATTACCGATCCAAATATGACCCGCTTCAACATTCCTATACAAGGCGGTGTGGACATGGTGTTGTTTGCTCTGGAAAACGCGTGGGGAGGAGAAATATTTATTCCGAAAATACCTTCTTACCGCATTATGGAACTGGCGGAAGCGATTGCCCCTGAGTGTGAACATAGAGTAATCGGTATCCGTCCGGGAGAAAAGATTCATGAAGAAATGATTACCACTTCCGATTCTTTCCACACGTATGATTTAGGTACTTACTATACCATACTTCCTCAAATTCCCGTTTGGAAAATGGGAGACTATATAAGTCATTTCAACGCAAAAAAAGTACCCGACGGTTTTAGCTATAATTCCGGAGACAACACGGACTGGGAAAGTATTGAAGCGCTTCGAGAAAAAATAAAAGAATACGTTGATGCTAATTTTAATGTATGAATATAGTAGCAATAATACAAGCCCGTTGTGGTTCTACACGTTTCCCAAATAAAGTTTTTGCAGAATTAGCCAATAAACCTCTTATTTGGCACATTGTCAATCGACTAAAATTTTCCAAAAAAATAACGGATATAGTTTTAGCAACGACAGATAATCCGTTGGATGATAAATTAATTGATTGGGCAATCAGTAATGATGTAACTTTTTTTAGAGGTAATGAAGATGACGTTTTAAACAGATATGCCGAAGCCGCAAAATTTGCGAATGCAGATATTATTGCACGCGTTACAGCAGATGACCCATTCAAAGATCCTTTATTAATAGATACCGTAATTGAAGGATTAATAAAAACCAATGCTGATTTTGCTTGCAATAATAATCCACCTACTTACCCCGAAGGGTTAGATGTGGAAGTTTTTACTAAAGACGCCATATTAAATGCGGACGAAAAAGCCAATACCCCTTTTGAAAGAGAACACGTAACCCAGTACTTTTATCATAATCCGGATAAATTTAGAATTGTGAATGTAAATAATAAAGAAGATATATCTCATTTGCGTTGGACTATTGACACTGAACAAGATTACCAAATGGCAAAAAAAGTGTATTCATTATTATATAAATCTGATAATGAAATATTTTACATGAACGATATTCTTAATCTATTAAACCAACACCCTGAGATTTCTAAAATAAATATCGACGTTGCACGAAGTGCAATGTATAAATTAAAATAATTTATGGAACGAATAACCCAATTAGAGAGAGATTATGTAAGTCAGGTTCTTGACAATGCTTTTGCCACTTCTCTCAACTCTGTATTTACAAATAAATTAGAAGCTGCTTTTGCCAAAAGATTTAATTCAAGTTATGCCATAGCACACTGCAACGGTACGGCAACCATGCATACTGCCTTAGCCGCTTTGGGTGTAAAAGCCGGAGATGAAGTAATTGTCCCGCCATTAACTATGACCAGCACTTCATTAGCTGTTTTACACAACGGTTCCATACCTGTTTTTGCAGATGTTGATCCGGATACTTTTTTGATTACGGCGGAAAGCATAGAAAAAGTTATTACCTCAAAAACAAAAGCGGTTATCACAGTTTCACTGTACGGGCTCTCGCCGGATTACGATGAGATATTAAAAATTTGCCGTAAGCACAACTTATTTTTGATAGAAGACAATGCCGAATGTTTTTTAGGAAAATACAAAGGGAAAATTGTTGGAGAATTTGGTGATTTCTCAAGTTTTAGTTTTCAGGCGAGCAAGCACCTTACTACCGGCGAAGGCGGGATGCTTATATGCAACAACGAAGAATATGCTGATAATGCTCGTAGGTTTAGTTGTTTGGGATATGCGGGAGTAAGCGCAAAGCAAGGGAAAATTACTAGAAATGATATTCAAGACCCTAAATATAGCAGGCATATTGCCATAGGCTTTAATTACAGAATGTCGGAACTACAATCAGCTGTAGCCTTAGCCCAATTAGAAAGAATCGATGAACTTGTTAATAATAGATTGCAAGTAGCCAAATTATTTGATGAAGTGATAAAAGGAAGTTCTTTATTAAAAAAACAGGCAGAGCCGGCAGAATATGAGAATTCCTATTGGTCATACAGTTTAGTGCTAAACACAGATAGCCCGGAAACGGATTGGTACCGCTTTCGTGATTTATTCCAAAAAAACGGGGGGGACGGATATTATGCTGCTTGGAAATTATCTTACAATGAGCCATTATTTCAACATATAGTACAAAATATGGATGGTGTATGGCAAAAATATGATAATAAATTATGCCCTGTTGCCGAGTTTCTTCAACCAAGAATGATTCAGTTAAAAACAAATTATTGGAATTTGGAAGAAGCAAAACAGCAAGCCGAAATATTAAACAAAACGATTAACCAATCTAAATAATCTACTGCAATGGGATTTTTCAATAAAGAATTTAAAATAGGAAATAAGTGGGTTGGCGAGAACCACCCTACGTATTTTATAGCCGAGATAGGCGCTAATTTTGACGGCGATATCAACAAGGCAAAAAGATTAATAGATGCCGCGAAAGAAGCCGGAGCCGATTGTGCTAAGTTTCAAACATTCAGTACGCCAAAAATAGTTTCCGAAGGTGGTTTCTCTATGATGAAATTAAAAGGAGTACACGGATCTTGGGGTAGAACGGTAAGCGAGGTTTTCAAAGATGCGGAATTTCCTGTGAAATGGCACAAGGAAATTGCCGATTATTGCAGAGAAATTGGTATTGATTTTTCCACTTCCCCTTATTTTAAAGAAGCTGTTGATTTATGTGTGGAATTAAACGTACCTTTTATTAAAATAGGTTCAGGAGAGATTACTTGGCTTGAAATGCTTGATTACATTTCCCGCAAAGGAATACCCGTAATGTTGGCAACGGGTGATGCTACCATGTCTGAGATTGACGAAGCGGTACGAACCATAGAAGTAGCAGGAAACAAAAATTTGGTACTTATGCAATGTATTACCAATTATCCCTCTAAAATAGATAGCGCCAATGTAAATGTATTAAAAACCTATCAATCAGCTTTTGACATTTTAACCGGTTATTCAGACCACGCGCCGGGACACGTGGTGGCGCTGGCTTCCACCGTAATTGGCGGTAGAGTTATTGAAAAACATTTTACATTAAGCAAAAAAGATAAAGGTCCTGACCATCCTCATTCAATGGAGCCACAAGAGTTTAAGTTTATGGTTGATTCCATCCGCGAAGTAGAAAGAGCCATGGGCAGCACGCGTAAAGAAGTGGTGGAAGAAGAAGGAGAAACTGTTTTTGTACAAAGACGTTGTCTTTATGCAAAAAACGATTTGAAAAAAGGACAAATTATAACTGAAGAAGACATAGACGTACTTCGCCCTGCTTTAGGGATACCGCCTAAGTTTAAATCGGTAATTGTTGGAAAAGTATGCAAAGAAGATATTGAAAAAGGACAGCCATTATTTTGGGAAAATTTTTAATGCTAACAGATAGAGAAATATTTATTTCATTAGTTGATAATGATTTAATCCAAAAATCAGATGCCATAATTTTATTAGAGGGAGATGGATTAAATCGCTATATACATGCTGTAGATTTATATAAACGAGGTTATTCTGAAAAAATCGTTTTCAGCGGAGGAATTATAGATCACAAATATGGAAGCTATCCTTTTGAAGAAATAAAACCCCTGATTCTGAATGAAGGTGTTTCGGAATCAGCCCTTATTTATGAATCAGCTTCTTTACACACGCAACAACAAGCTGTTGAAGTAATGAAACTTTGTAAAATAAATAATTGGTATAAAATTATTTTGGTGGGCTCTCATTATCACCAATACAGAGCATATCTTACATTTTTAAGAGCAATGAATGTAGCTGGATTAGAAATTATTATTATGAATTCTCCGGCAAGACATTTAAAATGGTTCTCGGAGAATGATTGGGGCAGCAGAATGGAATGTTTACATGATGAATTTGAAAGAATAGATAAGTATTCCGCGTTGGGGCATTTGTGCACCTATAAAGAAGCAATAGAATATCAGAAATGGAAAGAGCAACAGTAAAAGAGGCTAAGCATATATTTAGAGATAACTTTATTGGGATTGAGAAAATAATTCCTTTTTTTAAAAAAATAGGCATTACTGAGAATTCATTAAAACATTTTGAAATCCCGAATATACCCTACTCTGTAAAAGAATTAGAATCATATTCAAAAGATTATATCTTAATTTTAGGAATTGGACAGATACAAGAATTTAGCATATCTATTCGTTTCTTAAGAGACAAGTTGGGGTTTAATCCTGAACTTTCCGAGCCTTGTTTTTATAATCAAGACTGGTATTTAAAGGAGGACTTTGTTGATAATACCCTTCAAAATAAATGGTATTTAATTCAAAAAAAAGTTTTTGAAGACTCAAGAGCTGTACAGCCAGCACAACTATTGGAAAAAGGCATACGTTTTCCTTCTGCGATTTTATGTACTTATACATTTTTTGCATATTATTTTTCTAACCAACTTATTTTATGGGAGTATGATTTTGTTTGGTGTTCAGATACAGACCATAACAACGATAGAATTTACGTGGGGAAATATAGAGATATAGATGGAGTAAACAAGAATGGATTTAGTGTGCATAGACATTTGGCGTTGAGAAATTGTTATTCGGCAATTAATATTTTGTAGATCAGATGAGGTTTTTAAAAAAAAACAGTCTAATCAAATATGGAATGATATATACAGTAAGCAATTCCCTTCAAAAGGGAATTGGTTTTTTTGTATTTATGTATTTGGCCGGTTTTCTAAGTACATCTGAATATGCAAAATTTGGATTGAATTATTCTCTGTTTTCTATAATTTCTGGATTATCTGCAGCGGGAATTTACGAATCAATCATAAGCAATCTAAATGAGCATAAGAATAGAAGCGGAGAGTTATTTAAAGCCGGAAATAGTGTTTTCATCATATTATCATCCACGTCCTTTCTTTTTATATTTTTTTTAGTACCGTTCTTCTTTGAATCTCAATTTAATTCAATAGTTCAATATGTTATTCTGGCTATTGGCGCAATTTTAATTTCATTCTTTACATACCAATCTATCGTAATTCGATTAAGAGAAGAATACTCTTTCTCTGTAATCTTGTCATTTGTACCCATGCTTTTTTCATATATAGGAGGCTTTATCGGCGTATTCTATTTAGAGAAAGAAAGTGGATACTTTCTTGGCTCACTAGTTGGTATAATAATAATTCTTCTCTGCCTTCTTCCGTTGCTAATAAAAAAAAATATATTGTTTTCCAAAGATAAGGAAATTGTATTCAGTATTATATATCGAATAGTTCCATACATTATTATCGCTGTTTTAATGTGGCTTTCAGGATATGGCAACTCTTATGTTATCAACTATTTTTTTAAGGATTCCGACGTTGCCACTTTTGTGTTTTTGTTTACAATATCTTCCATTTTACAATTAGTTGGAAGTTCAATGAATCAAGTTTGGACACCAAAATTTTATAACGATTATACGCACTATGCTATTGAAGAATTGGAAAGAAGATATAATCGATTTACAGTAATACAAGGATTTGTAATTGGCTTTGCCGGTCTATGTATTATTGTCCTTTCGTCTTTTATTTTTAAAGCATTTCAGGGGTTTCAGAAATTTGAAAATACCCATTATGAATTATTTTTTCTTTTTTTAGGATATGTTGTATCCATTCCTTGGTGGCACCATCAAAACTATTATATGATTAACAATAAAGGCAAGGTTCTCATGAATATAACTTTAATTTCATCTATTATAGGATATATTATTTGGGTACTTTGTATGTTTTTGTTGGGACGAATTGGGATATATCTTGGTTTCTTTCTACAAATGTTTACCCGTTCTATGCTTGTTTATATACAGGCATACAAATACTGGAAAATTCGATCGGATTGGGAAGGTATTTCCATTGGTACAGGAGTTTTGCTATTATCTTTGTTTATAATTTTTATCTTATAATATGGACTATAAATTAATAAAAAAAATATTTTTTGATCTATTTAAAGTAGATAAAATCGATTATGGTAAAACAAAAGTACTTACCGTTGCACATGACAATGATAGGGGTTTCTTCTATCATGGCAAATACTACTCTCAACTAATAGACTCTGTTGAAGATGACCTAAAACAAAGAGGAATTGAATGTATATCTATTGCTCGTATTATTTCTACTGTTAAAGGCGATATAGCTTATGGAAATGTTTTTTCGCCGGAAGGAAGTTTTGCTCGCGCATTGGTAATGAAAAGAATAAAAGGATTTATTTTTAAAAAAGGATATCCCTATTCTACTATGGAAGAAAAAATATGGGGTAAAATATTAGATCGGACGGGAGCTGAAAAAGTTATAGCCATACTACCTTCCAGGGAATTGTGCAATGCTTGCCATAAACGTAAAATTTGGGTAGCAGATATGCAACACGGAGTTATTGCAGAGAACCACCCTTGGTATGGAAAGAAATATAGAAGTTCAGATCCGCCACATTATTTACCCAATGCTTTTCTTGTTTGGGATGAGGGAAGTGCTCAAGTATTAAACTCTTACTGTAAAGAAAAAAATATAGATGTAATTCCCATAGGAAATCGTTGGGTAGCGAGATTTATACAACCTGTATATTCGGACAAAATGGTAAAAGAACTTATTGAATCCAATAACTTACCATCGTCAAATAAAAAAAATATACTAATATCCTTATCTTGGGGATGTGAAGGTATTGAAAATGGTATAATTCCAGAATCATTAATATCTATAATCGAAAAAACATCTGAAAAATATAGTTGGTTACTAAGATTACACCCGAATCAGTTAAAAGGATTCGCTACTCACGAATCAAAAAAGTTTTTCACCATATTTGAAAAAAGATTAAAAAAATATGCTATTTGGGATATCCCTACCAAAATGCCCCTTCCAACATTACTCCAAAATATAGATATTCACATCTCATGGAACAGTTCTGTCGCTATAGAAGCGGCTCAAATGGGAATTAAAAGCGCATTGATAGATCCTAGATTAAGGAGGAAATTATCGGGAGATTACTATAATTTTTATCACAAAAATGGAATGATTGATTTTATTGAAGATGATGAAACGGTTATCAGAGAATGGATAAATAAGCATATAACCTCCTCTAAACAAAGAGAAAACTATGATAGTTTCAATAATACATATTTGCAGCTTTTAGATTTTATTTCGAATGGGTAAAGTGCATAATATAAGACTTCTTATACTTCCGGTGTTTTTTCAACTAAGTGTGGTGTTGGCTATGCTTGGAGGAAACAGAGGTTATCTTTATATTCCATTTTTATGCGTTTTTCTATACGCTATCCTTAAAAGAGGCTCTTTTTTGAAAAAAATAAATAGAAAAGAGATGTACTTTTTTATAATATATTTTATAACCATTTTTTTTGGATTAGGGGTAAACTTTTTTCGACAACCCGTGGTTATATTTTATTTTTTCTTAGGTATTGCTGTTTGGATTGCAGCATTTCTTTTTACTAGAAATCTTAAAGAATATTACAAATCCAGTAAAATCACATTGCTATTGTACCAAATTATATTTATCAGCGCCGGAGTATTAAAAGGATTTAACAATTTCCCGGCTGTAGTGCCATACGAAGATATGATACCAGGGTCCAGCGCGAATGTTATAACATCTTTTGCTATTTTATTACAAATAAATTATGTGATTATAAATTACATTGTTAATAAAAAAACATCCTTACTAACATCCTTACTGACACTTATAATTGCATTTATTGGCTATGGAAGAGGATCTATTCTTTCAGCAATGTTAATTGTAGTTATTTGTATATTTACTTCGCTAGGGCTTCAACGAAAATTCAAAGCCATTATATCTGTTTTCTTTATTCTAATAATCACTAGTTTTGTTATTAACAATTATTGGGAAGAAATAAATTTCTTTTTTACATATAAAACCAAATTTTCAGCGGGATTGGTGGATGACTCCCGTTCTTTGATTATTAAAACATATTTATCCTTACTTGATCTACCCTCATTTTTTGCAGGAGTCGATTATACTGGTACCCTTATCGATACACAGTTTGGAGGGAATCCGCATAACACATTCTTAAGGGCACATCGAATTTTTGGGCTCTTTTATTTGTTATTTATTATTTTTGCCCCAATTGTGATCATATTAAATAATACCAAAAAGATGGAAATATTATTATATTTATCTTTAATAGGAGTATTATATTTCCGAATGTTTTCAGAACCTATAATTAGTCCAACTATTTTTGATTTTTATTATTTTTCTTTTTGTCTTATATTGCTTATTAAAAAGAATACATACTTTGACTCTAATAAATTGAATAAAATATATGAAAAGAGAATATCAAATTTGCACTAACTGTGTAATGGACACTTCCGACTCTCGAATAACTTTTGATGAAAAAGGAGTGTGTGACCATTGTAATGATTTTTATAAAAATGTACGACCTAATTGGCATACTGATGATCGGGGAAAACAACAATTAGAGCAAATTGTATCAAAAATAAAAGCAGATGGAAAGAATAGAGACTTCGATTGTTTGTTAGGAATGAGCGGAGGAGTGGATAGTTCCTATATGCTTCATCTTGCCGTAAAAGAGTTTGGACTAAGACCACTTGTTTTTCACGTAGATGGTGGTTGGAATTCAGAATTAGCGGTACATAACATTCAGGTAATGATAGATAAACTTGGTTTAGATCTTTATACTGAGGTAATAAATTGGGAAGAAATGAAAGATTTTCAGCTCGCTTTCTTTAAATCCGGCGTACCCCATATTGATATACCTCAAGATCATGCTTTCATTGCCACACTCTATAACTTTGCGGCTAAATATAAAATAAAATATATTTTAAACGGAGGTAATATTTCTACCGAATGCGTAAGAAATCCCATGGAATGGTTGTATTACGGAACAGATATGAAGCAAATCAAAAATATTATGAAACGGTATTCTACTGTTGAAATGAAAACCTATCCTTTCAGTTCAATCTTTAAGCATAAAATATATTTGCGTTATATAAAAGGAGTACAAGTTGTAAAACTTTTAAATTATAGACCTTATATCAAGAACGAAGCTTTGTCTTTTCTTCAAAAAGAATATGGATGGACGCCTTATCCTCAAAAACATTTCGAATCTCGTTTTACAAAATTTTTTGAAGGGTATTGGCTTCCGGAAAGATTTGGGTTTGATACGCGAAGAGTACAACTCTCAAGCTTAATATTAACCAACCAAATGACTAGAGCAGAAGCTCTTACCATATTAAGCAAACCAGCTTATAATTCAGAAACGATAGAAGATGAATTTAAATATATTGCAACTAAATTAGGGATAACTTCTTCAGAGCTTCGGGAATATTTTAATATGCCTAAAAAATACTATTGGGATTACCCTAATCAACAATCAATTTTTAATTTAGGAGCTAAAATTCTCAAATTATTGGGAGTAGAAAGGTCAATAAAAAGATGATAACAATTATAGATTATGGTTCGGGCAATATTAGAGCAATTGCTAATATATACGATAAATTAAAAATTAGGTATGTTATTGCAAAAAGACCAGAGGATGTGATAGGGGCAAAGAAATTATTCCTTCCTGGCGTTGGAGCTTTTGATGAAACTATTTCTAAATTAGACAGTATCGGATTTCGCGAAGTTCTGGATAAAGAAGTTTTAATAAATAAAATCCCAATCATTGGGATATGCGTAGGAATGCAAATATTAGCTGAAAGTAGTGAAGAAGGACAACTGCAAGGATTAGGATATATCAAGGGACGAGTTAAAAAAATAAATAAATCTATTTTGCAACAAAAACCCAAATTACCCCATTTAGGATGGAATTCTATTGAAATTAAGCGGAATAATCTGTTATTAAATAATATCGATCCTGATTTTGGCTTCTATTTTTTGCATACTTATTATTTTGAATGCCAAAATGAAATGGATATTATATCTACAACCTATTATGGTGAGCCGTTTGCTTCCGCCATTAACAATGGGAATGTTTATGGAGTTCAATTTCACCCTGAAAAAAGTCATCATAACGGAGTTAACTTACTCCATAATTTCGCAAAATTATAATGTTACGTTCAAGAATAATACCTTGTCTTTTAGTACATAAGAAAGGCTTAGTAAAAACAGTTAATTTTAAAGATCCCAAGTATGTTGGAGACCCTATAAATGCCGTTAAGATTTTTAACGAGAAGGAAGTCGATGAATTGGTTCTATTAGATATAGATGCTACTGTTGATGGAAGAGAACCTGATTTTGATTTAATAAAAAATATTGCTGTAGAGTGTAGAATGCCCTTTTGCTATGGTGGAGGTGTGCGTACGGTAGAGCATGCAAAGAAAATTATTAATTTAGGGGCAGAAAAAGTAGCATTGAGTTATGCCGCTGTTAATGAACCTGAAATATTAAAAGACATCGGTAAGGCAGTTGGCATCCAAAGTGTAGTAGTGATATTAGATATAAAAAAGAAGAAACTCTTCGGAGGTTATGAAATTGTCACACATAATGGAACAAAAAGCACAGGTATAAAATTAGAAGACTATTTGAGAGATTTATCTCAAATAGGTATAGGAGAACTAATCATTAACTCAGTAGACAATGATGGCAAAATGCTTGGTTATGACTTCAAATTATTTGATATTGTAAGAAATAGTATAGATATACCAATGACTATTTTAGGTGGTGCGGGAGATTTGAAAGATATAAAACTGGCTATTTCTCGATATAAAACAGTGGGCGTTTCAGCGGGAAGTATTTTTGTATTTAAAGGAAAATATAAAGCTGTTCTAATAAATTACCCTACTATTGAAGAAAGAAAAGAACTTTATCAATTGTAAAGTTAGAAAATACATATAAAAGAATTTTTAATGAAACAAATAATCCAATCCTTTAAAACAGGAGAAACCATATTAGAAGAAGTTCCCGTGCCGCAAGTAAAACGCGGATATGTGCTGATACAAACCACGCGGACATTAGTTTCGTTGGGTACGGAGCGTATGTTGGTAGAGTTTGGCAAAGCCAATCTTATCGATAAAGCACGACAACAACCCGATAAGGTAAAACAAGTACTCGACAAAATTAAAACTGATGGATTGATGCCCACGCTCGAAACCGTTTTCAATAAGTTGGGGCAACCGTTACCATTGGGCTATTGTAACGTAGGCAAAGTCGTCGCTGTGGGCGAAGGTGTTACCGAGTTTGTGGTGGGCGACCGAGTGGCTTCCAACGGAGCGCACGCGGAGTTTGTTTGCGTGGCAAAAAATTTGGTGGCAAAAATACCTGATAATGTTTCGGACGAAGAAGCTACGTTTACCGTTATCGGTTCTATTGGTTTACAAGGCATTCGTCTGCTCAATCCTCAATTAGGCGAAACTGTAGTCGTTGTTGGATTAGGATTAATCGGATTGGTATCGGCAGAATTATTGAAAGCAAACGGATGCAAAGTAATCGGTATCGACTTCGACCAACAAAAAGTAGATATTGCCGCGGCTAAAGGCATCATTGCCATCAATCCGGCAAAAGGCACAGACCCCGTAAAATTTGTCATGGAGCAAACCGCGAATGTTGGAGCGGACGGCGTATTAATTACGGCTTCTACCAAAAGCAACGAGGTCATCCACGAAGCTGCCGAAATGTCGCGCAAACGCGGACGGATTGTGTTGGTAGGCGTTATCGGACTGGATATTCGCCGCGATGATTTCTATAAAAAAGAGCTCAGTTTTCAAGTATCCTGTTCTTATGGTCCAGGACGATACGATGAAGATTATGAAAATAAGGGCATCGATTATCCATTGCCTTTCGTTCGTTGGACTGAAAAAAGAAATTTTGAAACCATTCTTCAATCCATATCTTCAGGCGCGTTGGACGTGAAATCGCTGATTACCGAGGAGGTTGAATTAGAAAATTACAACGAAATATACGGCGATATGCGCAAGCAAGGCTCTGTCGCTTCCATCATACGTTTTCCGGAATTGAGTGAGAATAGATCCAGCGTTCGGGTATATACTGATAAAACCTTTGCCGCAGGAAAAGGAAAAATGGGAATCATAGGCGCGGGAAACTTCACGGCTGCCACCATGCTGCCTGCGTTAATGAAAGCCAACGCCAACATTAAATACATCGCAAGTGCACAAGGACTGAGCGCGAAGGTGTTGGCAAAAAAAGCAAACGCTGAGATAGCCACATCCGATTTCCGCACAATTTTGCAAGATGATGAAGTGGGTGTTGTGTTAATTACTACACGCCACAACCTGCATGCAAGTATGACACTCGAAACGCTGAAAGCGGGAAAAAGCGTCTTTGTAGAAAAACCATTGTGCTTAACAAAAGAGGAGCTGCAAGAAATTGAAAAAACTTACGCACAAACAAAAGATGATGTAACACTTACCGTAGGTTTTAACCGTAGGTTTTCTCCTTTTACCGAAAAGATAAAATCACTAACAGGCGACAGCCCGAAAAACATCATTGCCACTATGAATGCAGGATTTATTCCGAGTGATGTATGGGTACATGATTTAAAAGTGGGTGGCGGACGTATTGTAGGCGAAGCCTGTCATTTTATTGATTTGTGTTCGTATATTGCGGGAAGCCAAGTCGTTTCCGTTTGTATGACCGCGTTAGGTCCTAATCCGCAAGAAAATACAGATAATGCGAGTATTTTACTGCGTTATGCCAACGGTTCAAATGCCGTAATCAACTATTTTGCCAACGGTTCAAAATCGTATTCCAAAGAAAGAGTAGAAGTGTTTTCTCAAGAAAAAATCCTTATTCTCGACAATTGGCGCGAATTGAAAGGATACGGTTTCAAAAACTTTTCGAAAATGAAAAGTAAAATGGACAAAGGACATAAGCGCCAATTTGAGTTGCTTAATGAGCGAGTAACCAATGGAGGAAATGCCTTGATTCCTTTTGAAAGTATTGTGAATACGACAAAAGCAGCGTTCGCGTGTATCGATAGTTTAAAAGAAAACAAGTGGATTGAAATCCAATAAATGATAAAACAAGCTTTACATATTATCCACAATATGGGAATGCGATATACACTATACCGTATTCGCCATGAGATAGAAAAGAGAACGGGGGTTCTTAAAAATAAGCATCCCAAAAACCCTCCATTCAAGCAGTTTGTTTCATTGGATGAATGGAAAAACAACTTACCTGATTTTGCTATTTCGGAAAGGGAATTAATCAATTTTGAAAAATTAGGCAATCCGGAATTGAAACAAAAAACTGAAAAAATTTTGAAAGGAGAAATCTGTTTTTTTAGTTCAGAATGGACGAGTTTGGGATTAAAATATGATTGGATTACAAATCCCGACTCGGATTTTCGTTATGACATTACCAAGCATTGGTCTGAAATAGATGATTTTTCGCTTGAAATGGGCGATATAAAATATGTATGGGAAAAATCACGCTTTTCATATTTACTAACCATTATTCGGAATGATTATCATAATCAAGAAGATCATGCAGAATTCGTTTTTGCTGAAATAGAAAATTGGATTGAGGCTAATCCCGTTAATCAAGGGCCCAATTGGAGATGCAGTCAGGAAATTTCCTTGCGTATTTTCAATTGGTGTTTTGCTCTTTGGTTTTATAAAGCTTCTCAGTCTTTAACCGAAGAAAGGTGGAACAAAATTCAACATATTATTTATTGGTCATTGCACCATGTATACCATCATATCAATTTCTCACGTATTGCCGTAAGAAACAACCATGCCATTACTGAAACGCTTTTTCTAGCATTGAGCAATATGCTTTTTCCGTTTATTCCTGAAACGAAAAAATGGGCAAAAGAAGGACGAAAATGGTTTGAAGAAGAAATCGCATACCAAATTTATGAAGATGGTACTTTTTTGCAATTTTCCATGAATTACCATCGGGTAGTCATCCAATTGTTATCATTGGGCATCTCTATAGCGAAAAAAAACAAGCAGCCTTTTTCGGATAATGTATATGAAAAAGGCTATAAAAGCATTTTTTTTCTTTATCAATGTATGCAGGATAAAAACGGGCTATTACCCAATTATGGAGCAAATGACGGGGCTTGGTTCTTCCCATTATCAGACACCGATTATCGCGATTTTCGCCCACAATTGAATTCATTGCATAAATTACTTACAGGAGACTATCTTTTTAATGATTCAATTTTGAAAGAAGAAAGTTTTTGGCTTGATGCACATAATATTTTAGTAACCAATGCGTATCCACTCATAAAAAAAGAATATGGCAAATTAGCATTTAAAGATGGAGGGTATTATATTATCCGTGAAAAAGAGAGTTTTACATTTATAAAATGTGGAAAGTATAAAGACCGTCCATCTCATGCCGACAATCTGCACATAGATATATGGAAAAGTGAAATTAACTTACTTTGTGATGGCGGCTCCTACAAATACAATACATCCGATTCAGAAATGAAATATTTTAACGGAACAGAATCGCATAATACCATCATGCTTAACAATTACGACCAAATGCTGAAAGGAAGCCGGTTTATTTGGCTACATTGGTCGCAAGCCGAAAAGGCGGCATTTAACGAAAGTGCAGATGCATTCGATTTCACGGGTACCGTAGCATGTTTTTCACATATCAATAGAAACATCAAGCACATACGCCACCTCAGAAAACTGAAAGAAAAAGATGAATGGATAATTTTCGATACAATAGAAAACAAACCGAGAGACTTGTTTATCAGACAATTGTGGCATACAACCAACAAAACAGTTGAATTTTCCTCAAATAGCAAAGACAAAGTTATCAAAAAAAACTATCAATCATTGTATTACGGAGAAAAGGGAGAAATAGCGCAAGTTGAATTTCTGACACAAAAAAACACTATCGAAACAAAAATTACGCTGCAAAAAACATGAAAATACTCTACTTTCATCAACATTTTACTACACCCACAATTGGCGGTGGAACGCGCTCATATGAATTTGCTAAAAAATTGATAGAGCGAGGTCATCAGGTAACGATGGTCTGTGGCGAAACATCTAAACTAAATTTGCCTGAAACACCCGATAAGAATATTTATCGTGGAGATATTGAGGGAATTGATGTAATACAAATTAGTTTGCCCTACTCCAACAACGACAGTATTGCAAAACGCGCCATCACGTTTTTAAAATTTGCCCACATCGGCAACAAAATTGCTTTACGCGAAAAATACGACATTCTGTTTGCTACTTCTACACCTCTTACAGCCGGCATTCCGGGTATTTGGATGAAAATGTTTGGCAAGAAAAAAAAGAAGTTTGTTTTTGAAGTACGCGACTTATGGCCAGAACTTCCCAAAGCATTAGGTATGAAAAATCCATTTCTGTTATGGGGGATGGGTGTTTTGGAAAAACTAAGCTATCGAACAGCGGACGCTTGCGTTGGTTTATCTCCAGGGATATGCGAAGGAATAAAAAAACGTAGCCAAAAAAGAAAACGTATTGAAATGATACCCAACGGTTGCGATTTAGAAATATTTAAACCTGGAAATCGAGAAAATTTGGATTTATCGGGTATCGCTCAAAACGACATTGTTGCGGTTTTTACCGGCGCTCACGGGGTAGCCAACGGATTGGACAATGTGTTAGACGGCGCCAAAGAAATTTTAAATGCCGGAAGAAAAGATATTAAATTTGTATTTATCGGTGCAGGGAAAATGAGAGCGCATATTATTGAACGAGCCCAAAATGAAAATATTGAAAATTGCCTCTTTTTTGACCCTGTGCCCAAAACAAAGCTCAATGAAATAGTCGCTTCTGCGGACATCGGCATTATGGCTCTTGCTAATATACCCGCTTTTTATTATGGCACTTCGCCCAATAAGTTTTTCGATTATATATCTTCCGGGTTACCTGTTTTAAACAATTATCCCGGTTGGTTGGCGGATATGATTCATGAATACAAATGCGGAGAGGTTGTTGCGCCAAATAATCCAAAAGCTTTTGCGGATGCCATCATTAGATTGGCGAATGACGCCACACTTAGGAAAGAATATGGCTTCAATGCTCGAAAATTAGCCGAGAAAGAGTTTTCGCGCAATGATTTATCGAATAAGTTTGTGGATTTTTTGGAGCAAGTATATGACTATGTATAGATTATTTTTCAAACTCCTTATCGACCTCTTTCTCTCTCTCTTCGGATTTATCCTAATAAGCCCGATATTTCTTCTCCTATGGCTATGGCTCTCCATTGCCAACAAAGGCTCCGGCGCATTCTTTTTTCAAACACGCCCCGGCAAAAACGAAAAGCTATTCAAAGTCATCAAATTCAAAACAATGACCGATGAAAGAGATACAAACGGAAATCTATTGCCCGATGAAAAACGTTTGACAAAAGTAGGAAAATTTGTGCGTTCTACTTCATTAGACGAAATACCGCAACTGCTGAATGTAATCAAAGGCGATATGTCGCTTATCGGACCTCGTCCGTTGTTGGTGCAATATTTACCACTGTATGATGAAGTTCAAAAACGTCGGCACGAAGTCCGTCCGGGCATTACCGGTTGGGCGCAGGTAAACGGACGAAACGCCATCAGTTGGCAGCAAAAATTTGAGTACGATGTATGGTATGTCGATAATATTTCGCTAACTTTGGACATCAAAATTCTTTTAAAAACCTTTCAAAAGGTATTTAAACGGGAAGGGATTAGTTCGGATTCGAGTGCGACAATGGAAGCTTTTAAAGGAAATTCAATAAAATAACGAATAACTATTATGTATCTGTACGGAGCAAGTGGACATGCGAAGGTAATTATGGATATTCTTCAGTCTCAAAATATTCAGATTAAAGGACTTTTTGATGATAATGAGGCTATAACGGAGTTACTTGATTTTCCTGTGTTTCATTCAATCACAAAAGACGTTGAGGTAATTGTTAGTATTGGAGACAATAAAACTCGAAAAAAAATTATTGAAAAATTGCCCAATGTCTACTTTAAAACTGCGATTCATAGCTCTGCCGTTGTTTCTGATTATGCAACGATTGATGTAGGTACGGTTGTAATGCAAGGCGCCATTATCCAATCTTGCGCAACAATTGGCAAACACAGCATCATCAATACGGGAGCATCTGTAGATCACGATTGCTCCATCGGCGATTTTGTTCATATTTCCCCTCATTGTACACTTTGTGGTAATGTAATGGTCGGAGAAGGAAGTTGGATTGGTGCGGGAACAACTATTATTCCCGGCGTGAAAATCGGGAAATGGTGCGTAATTGGCGCCGGATCGGTGGTAGCGAAAGATATTCCGGATTTCTCTTTGGCTGTTGGAAATAGATGTAGAGTAATTAAAACATTATAAAAAAATGCAACAAAAAAATATGGTTCTCGCCCACATGGAAGGACACGAACAAAAATTCATCCAAATATTTGACGCAAACTGATGAAAATTTCTGATATCATAAATCAACTCAATACTTCTGATGAACAATCGAATCTCGAGGTAAAAAGAGGTACAAACATAGATAAATCTATTATGGAAACTATCTGTGCCTTTTGCAATGAACCGGATTTGGGAGGAGGTTGTATTGTTTTGGGTATCAGCGAAACCGACAATTCTTTATTTCCCTCCTATCAAGTAGTGGGAATAGAAAATCCGGACAAACTTCAAAAAGATTTGGCAACGCAATGTGCCGACTCATTTAATATACCCGCAAGACCTCGGATAAACATCGAAGAAGTGAATAACAAAAACGTAATGCTTATTGAAGTCTCTGAACTGCCGCCACAACAAAAGCCACTATATTTCAAAAGACAAGGTTTACCTCAAGGTGCATTCCGAAGAATAGGCACAACAGACCAACGCTGCACGGAAGACGACCTGTTCTTTTTTTATGGAACAGAAGATGGATTTGAAAATTCCATCGTAAAAGATGCCTATTTGGAAGATATTAGCACAGAAGCGTTGGATTTATATCGTGAATTGAGAAGAAAAGCAAATAGCGCTGCCGAAGAACTTACCTACAATGATACGGAATTATTACAAGCGCTCAACTGTATAAAAAAAGAGAATGAAGAATGGAAACCCACCAATGCGGGGTTGATTGTTTTTGGTAAACGCATGTCATTACGCAGATTGATGCCTATGCAGCGTATTGATTATATTCGCGTACCGGGGAAATATTGGGTAGAAAATCCCGATGAGCGCTTTTTAAAAACGCTGGATATGCGCGGACCGACCATAGAACTGGTTTCGCGTATCATTTCGACCATTGCCGATGATTTACCTAAAGGATTCCTTTTACAAGAAGGGAGCGTTCAGGCTGAGAGTAAATCCGTGCTGCCTATTCGGGTAATAAGAGAGGCTATTGTGAATGCTCTTATCCATAGAACCTATCGCGTAAACCAGCCCATACAAATATTAAGATATTCCAACAGAATAGAGATTATAAATGCCGGATATTCGCTTAAACCGGAAGATAGTATTGGAGAACCAGGGTCAGTAAATAGAAATCCGTTCATCGCTGCAATTTTTCACGATACAAATTTAGCGGAAACAAAAGGATCCGGATTTCGCATCATGCAAACCCTCATGAAATCATCCAACATGATGTCCCCCACATTTGAAAGCAATCGTGAAAAGAATAATTTTACGCTTCGTCTATTGTTTCACAATTTGTTAGCCAAGCAGGATATTGTTTGGTTGGAAACATTCAAGAGTGATAATTTAAATGACAATCAAAAATTGGCTTTGGTATTTGTTAGAGAAGTAGGTGCCATTGACAATAATTCGTACCGACAATTATCGGGCGCAAACAGGACAGAGGCGGGAATTGACCTGCGGGATTTAAGAAAAAAAAAGTTTATTGAACAAAAAAACACTGGAAAATCGACCTATTACTTGCCAACGGCAGATTTTTTGTTCACCATGGTAGATAAGGACACAGCCATGGTAGATAAAGATTTTTCCAGTTTTGAAGAATTGTTAAAGGAGTTGCCGATGGAACTCACTATTCATATTAAAAAGATAGGTAAACGCTCGCAACACCCCGACTTGTTAAAAAAACACGGTTTTGCAACTTTGTACATGGAGAGAGTTATCTGTTGCAGAATTAGCAAAACTTTTGGGAAGAAACGAAAAATACATAAAAACCAATTATATACAACCCTTGATAGATGAAGGTAGGATTACATACACCATACCCACAATGATTTCTCATCCCCATCAAAAATATAGAATAACTCAAAAAGAAATATGAATAACAAAAAAATCTGGCTTTCCCTCGCCCACATGGGCGGACACGAACAAAAATTCATCAAAGAAGCCTTCGACACCAATTGGGTGGTGCCATTGGGACCCAACGTAAATGGTTTTGAAGAAGACCTGCAAAAATATTTGCAACAAGAAGTACATATTGTAGCTTTAAGTTCCGGTACTGCTGCATTACATTTAGCATTAATTCAAATAGGCGTGCAACGCGAGGATGAGGTTATTTGTCAAAGTTTCACATTTGCCGCGTCGGCGAATCCCATCGCATACTTGGGCGCTACGCCCGTCTTTGTAGATAGCGAAACCGATACGTGGAATATGTCGCCCGCGTTTCTCCGCCAAGCCATCAAAGACCGCATCGCCAAAACCGGCAAAAAGCCCAAAGCGATTATTCCCGTTCATCTATACGGCATGCCTGCCAAAATGGACGAAATCATGGCGATTGCCAACGAATACGAAATACCGGTGTTGGAAGATGCTGCCGAAGCGTTAGGCTCGGAATACAACGGACAAAAATGCGGCACATTCGGCGAGTTTGCTTGTCTGTCGTTCAATGGCAACAAAATGATTACTACGTCCGGTGGCGGCGCATTGGTTTGCCGAACAAAAGAAGAAGCCGAACGCGCCATGTTTTTCGCTACGCAAGCCCGCGACAACGCGCCGCATTATCAGCACTCACATATCGGCTACAATTACCGGATGAGCAATATTTGCGCCGGTATTGGTCGCGGGCAAATGATGGTGTTGGAAGAACATATCGCGCGTAGACGAGCCATTCATCAACTTTATAAAAAGGAATTAAATAATTTAAGTGGCATTACGGTTTTTGATAATCCGGATAATAAATTTAACTCAAATCATTGGCTTACGTGCATTATTATAGATTCGACAAAAGCCGGTTTCACCCGTGAGGATATCCGCCTGAAAATGGAAGCGGAAAATATCGAAACCCGTCCTTTGTGGAAACCAATGCATTTGCAGCCCGTGTTTTCCAGTGCTCCTTACTATGGGGATGGAACAGCAGAAAAATTATTTAATGATGGTTTGTGTTTACCTTCAGGGTCATCACTATCAAACGAAGATGTATTTAGAGTCTTAAACATTATTAATAGTGTAAAAATATGATAATTATATCATATTTTTACATATAATATAAGGATATTTTTATTATCCTGTTTATTAAGCTTTCTATATTTAATACATAAAATCATGACCTTTTAACTTGGTCTTTCACCTAAAATTTTTATTTTTTTGTTTTTATCGGCACAATAATTGTCGTAAATTTGTGTTTTATATATAATTTTTTAATTATATTACGAATATATGGTAAGTGAAATTTTTCAAAGATCTTGGGCTAACCGTTTTGCTTCAAAATGGACTATTTTTGCCATTGATCTTTCTTTGTTAGTCGTAGCCCTAATTAATGCATTTATCTTACGCTTTAATTTTTCTATGCCCCCAAACTATGTAGGCTATATAGAAAAATACACAGTGGTTACTACCCTTATTGCTGTTGTCGCTTTTCTGCTATTTAAACCTCACGAAGGTATTATCCGGCATACCAGCATCGAAGATTTGATAAGGGTTATGAAAAGTATAGGTTTTATAATAGCCACATTGCTTGTTTTAAATATTTTTCATTTTTTTATACCCATTCCTTTTCTTCCCGTACTTCCATATTCTGTTTTAATTATTTACTTTATTTCTGCCACTTTTTTGCTTATTTCTCTTCGTATTGGAATAAAAATTTTGTTTTCTGTATTTTCAGAAAATGGAATTAAAGCTGCAAAAAATATCCTTATATACGGTGGCGGACAAGCCGGAATTATTACATTTAATGCCATTAAAAATGATAAAAAATCGGGATTAAGGGTTGTTGGTTTTATTGACGACAACAGACAGTTAACGAATAAAAAACTTAACGGAATCAAATTTTATTCATCCGAAGATATTACTCCTGAATTAATTGAAAAATTAGGCGTACAGGAAATATATTTCGCCATTCAAAGTATAAAACCTGCACAAAAAAATCAAATAATACAAAATATCATTGAAAAAGTTCCTATTATAGTTAAAGAGGTTCCTCCTGTTGAAAAATGGATAAACAGTAATACAGCCTCTATAGAACGTAAAATGACCAAAGTAAAGATTGAGGATTTATTGCAACGTTCACCTATAAAATTAGGACAAGAACATATTAAAGAAGCTTTAAATAATAAAACTGTGCTTGTAACAGGCGCTGCGGGAAGCATTGGCAGCGAGATTGTACGTCAACTCACGGCAGCACAACCTCATAAAATAATTCTTATAGATCAAGCAGAATCGCCTATATACGAACTCCAACAGGAGCTTAAACAAAAATATCCCGAATATTTTAAAAATTTTATCTTTATCATTGGCAATATTGCAGATGATAAAACCATAGAACGCACATTTAGGTTATTCAATCCCAATTGGGTTTTTCATGCGGCTGCTTATAAACATGTCCCTTTAATGGAACGTAATCCCTTGGAAGCTGTGCATGTAAATGTTTGTGGCACTCATCTTGTGGCAAATTATGCATCAAAATACAAAGCTGAAAAATTTGTGATGATTTCTACGGATAAGGCTGTAAACCCTACTAATGTAATGGGTGCTACCAAGCGTGCCGCGGAAATATATATTCAAAGTTTAAATTATAAAGAAGGAAACGCTACGGAATTTATAACTACCCGCTTTGGAAATGTATTAGGCTCTAACGGCTCTGTTATTCCCTTATTTGAAAAACAAATAGCGGCAGGCGGTCCCATAACCGTTACACATCCGGAAATTACGCGCTATTTTATGACTATTCCCGAAGCTTGCCAATTGGTGCTGGAAGCCAGCGTAATGGGGCACGGTGGCGAAATTCTTTTGTTTGACATGGGAAAACCCATAAAAATAAAGGATTTGGCTTATAATATGATACGCTTATCGGGATTGATACCTGAAAAAGATATAGAAATTAAATATGTAGGACTCAGACCCGGCGAAAAACTATATGAAGAATTGCTTGCCAATGAGGAAATTACACAACCCACGCACCACGAAAAAATTCTGAAAGCACAAGTGCGATATCAGGATATTAAAGAAGTAGATGTTTTATATAGCGCGCTGGAGAATGCTTATAACAGTTTTGATAAAATGGAGATTGTGAGCGTATTGAAAAAAATGGTGCCGGAATTTATTAGCAACAATTCTGAATTTGAATGTTTAGATAAGCCAGACAACAATTAACATTAAACACTCCTGTCTTTTTATTATTTTAAAACTTTACCCGGAATGAAAAAACTTCTCTTCATTATATTTTTTTCTGAACTCTTTTGCTTGTCAGTAAATGCGCAACAATATATACCTTTGGATAACTCTTACTACAACAAGCTCTATCAATACAGCATAAGTCATAAAACTCCATTTTTCCCCTCGTTAAAGCCTCTAACTACCCAGGAATTAGACGAAAGTTTTAATTTGAATGAAATTTTGTACGATGAGTCTAAAATGGCGGGATATAGTGATAAATACATATGGCGAAAATTATTTAAAGAAATTTTTATAAAATGGGAAAAAGGAAATTACCGTGTAACCATTAATCCTTTATTTAATTTTGAAGTAGGAAGAGAGTTTAAAAATGGGAAAAATACATGGGTAAATACGCGTGCGGTGAGCGTATCAGGTAATATAACGCCCAAGTTGTTTTTCAATTCTGAAATTTACGAAAACCAAGCGGTGCTTCCCAACTGGCTGGATGAATTTAGCCGTGAACAAAAAGTAATTCCCGGACAAGGTGGATATAAGTTTTATAAAAACGGTAAAGGTTTTGACTTTTCTTCTTCTTCGGGGTATGTAAGCTATAACCCTATAAAAGAAATTAATTTCACACTGGGATATGGAAAAAACTTTATAGGGGATGGTTATCGTTCATTATTATTGTCTGATATTGGATTTAGCTATCCTTATTTACGCGTATCGGCACAGGTAAACAAGTTTAAATATACTGCGCTCTATGCACAAATGACAGAAAAAGATGATTTTGGAGCAGATAACAGGGCTTTCGGCTTCGACCGCAAATGGATTACCATGCACTATGCGCAAGTAATGCTTTGGGATAGGTTGGAGCTTGGATTGTGGGATGCTGTAGTGTTCGAAAATTCCGATACCTTAAAAAACCGTAGAGGCTTTGATGTTGCTTACCTAAATCCTGTTATTTTTCTTCGTCCGCAGGAGTTTGCCATCGGTTCGCCTGATAATATGCTGATTGGGGCTACTTTCAATCTAAGGATTAACAATATGTTTAACACTTACGGACAATTATTGCTTGATGAATTTAAAGCAAAAGAATTGTTTTCAAGTAGTGGATGGTGGGCTAATAAATACGGCATACAACTTGGCGTTGCCGGATGGAATCTTTTTAAAGTAAACAACTTACATGCACGCTTGGAATATAATCAGGTGCGACCTTATACATACTCACACTGGGCAAGCATACAGGGCTACAGCCATTATGCCCAACCCCTCGCCCACCCTTTGGGGGCTAATTTCCGCGAAGGCATTGCAATGGCTTCATACAAGAAAGAAAACTGGATTATTAAAGCTAAAGTAAACATTGCACAATATGGTTTAGATACCAATAAAACCAGTTTCGGAAAGGATGTTTTCAAATCATATGACTTACGCCCTGAAGATTATAACCATAAAATAGGACAGGGATTGAAAACGGATTTGATAATGACTGATTTCAGTATTGCGTATTTATTAAACCGCTATACCAATATGCGTTTTGAACTGGGTGTTATTACACGTAATGAGAAAAATACTAAGTTCACCAAAGAATCTGCATTTGTATATTTTGGTTTTAAAACGGGACTACGAAACCTGTATTATGATTTCTAAAATTGCAATTGTCTCTGAAAAATAAGTAATTTTGAACGATTTTCTTAATTTCGTTTAAATATGAACAAAAAGTTTTTTTTCTTTCTGCTTGCTCCGGCTTTTATAGCTTTCGCTTGTGCAAAATCAAACAACGCCGACAAAAACATAACCAAAAGAATTCAGTATGATGTGGTAATAGAAAAACCGCAACAAGATTATGATTGGTGGGTGCAGAACATTGACGGACAAATGCGGGAACTTACGCTCAAAAACATCATGCAGCAAGCGCTTGACGGAAATGTGAAGATATATGATTTTTTTTCTTATAAACCTATCAAACCCGCAGATTTAAAAAAAATTATCCGCGAAGTGGACACCATAAGCGTAGAAAGCCCTGAACCTCCTCATAATTTAGTTGACAGTGTGATGGTTAAAGAACTAAAAATTTCAGACATCAAAAAATTACGCTTTTTGGAGGAATGGTATATGAACGAAAAAACATTAGTTTTTACCAAAAAGGTATTAGCCATTTGCCCTATGGTAGAAAAACATGACGAGAAAGGCGAAATATTTGGCTATCAACCTTTGTTTTGGGTGTTTTTCGATAAAAAATACCCTAAAGAGTTTACCATGTCCGAGTCTTTAAACTAATTAATTTTCATGTATCAATATCACCGCTTTCCAAACGGAATAAGACTTATACATAAACAACAACCCGGAAAAGTTTCGCATCTTGGTTTTTTTATAAATGCAGGTTCAAGAGATGAAGACATAAACGAACAAGGAGTTGCTCATTTTATCGAACACCTGATTTTTAAAGGAACAGAGAAAAGAAGTAACTATCAAGTACTCAGCCGGCTTGAAAACGTAGGCGCCGATCTCAACGCATATACGACAAAAGAAGATACTACCGTGTATGCTTCTATTCAAAATACACATTATCAAAGGGCTTTTGAATTATTAACCGATATTGTTTTTCATTCCAATTTTCCCGACAAAGAAATGGAAAAAGAAAGAATAGTGATTATGGATGAACTTAATTCATATAAAGATAATCCGGCGGAATGGATTTATGATTCTTTTGACGAATTATTATATCCCAATCACGCCATCGGGAAAAATATTTTAGGCACCACACAAACACTAAAAAAGATAAAAAAAGAATCGATACTTCATTTTTATAAAAAACATTATGTTCCCTCACAAATTGTAATAAGCTCCATTTCCAACATGTCGTTGAAACATGTAACAAAAATAATGGATAAATATTTACAACATATAACAACTGCGGATGTTGCATATAAGAGAGAGGGTGTAGGTATTTATACGCCTGTTAAGTTTACAAAAAAATATGCCAACCATCAAGCGCATGTAGTAATTGGGAATATTGCCTATAACGCCCACGATAAAAAACGCATGCCCATGGCTTTACTCAACAATATTTTAGGGGGTCCGGCCATGAGTTCGCGCCTAAACATGCGGCTTCGAGAACAAAATGGTATTGCTTATAATTTAGAATCAAATTACCAAGCATTTTCTGATACCGGAATGTTTAATATATACTGCGGTACGGATAGCAAACTTTTGTCAAAAGCTATTGATTTGATACATAATGAGTTAAAAATTTTAAGAGAAAAGGAGTTAAGTTCTCTTCAAATGCATACCGCCATAAAGCAATTGTGCGGTCAACTTACCATATCAATGGAATCAAAACAAAGCGAAATGCTTGCCATGGGCAAAAATATGCTGGTATATGATTTTATGGAAAACGTGAAAGATACTTATAAACGTATTGAAGCTATTACCCAAAAAGAAGTGATAGAAATTGCAAATGAGGTTTTTAATCCATATCAACTAAGTGAACTTATTTTTACGCATTAAAACCATTACTTTATGCCGCAATTAGACAGTCTGTATCAAGAGGGTGTGGAGCAGTATGCAATTGACCATTCCTCAAATGAATTACCCGTGCTGCATAAGCTTACCAGAGCCACTTATTTGCGCACCCACTCTCCTAACATGCTATCCGGTCATTTACAGGGAAATTTACTGCAAATGATTAGCTCTATGATTAAACCTCGATATATCTTGGAAATAGGTACTTTTACCGGATATTCTGCCATCTGTCTTGCACAAGGATTGCAACCCAACGGAAAGCTCATTACCATTGACCATAACATGGAATTACGGAAGTTTGCAACACAATATTTTGAAGAAGCGGGCTTCAGTGAAAAAATAGAATTGCTCAATGGTGATGCTTCTTCAGTTATTCCTACGTTGGATTATCCTTTTGACCTTGCTTTTATTGATGCAGACAAAGATAATTATATCCTCTACTTTAATTTGATATGGGAGAAACTCAATAACGGAGGCTTTATCCTGGTTGATAATACGCTGTGGCACGGCAAAGTACTCACAACACAATTAAACAACGATAAAGACACATTAGCAGTAGATGCGTTCAACAAATATATAAAAAACCATCCCCAAGCCAAAGTGGTTCTCCTTCCATTCAGAGATGGTTTAACACTGATACAAAAAATCAGTTAAATTAATCAACTTTATAGGTGTATTTTACCTGTTTAAGTTCTTCGTTGGCTTGCGTGATTTTATTTTTAAGATATAAGAATAATAAGCTATGTAGCATTAAATTTCCCCAATATTCTTTCACACGCCAAATCGGCGCTGATAATAGCCATGGGCAAACCGGCGCCCGGCGCGGTGGAAGCGCCTACGTAGAACGTGTTTTTGAATTTTTCGTCCACATTGTGGGGACGGAAATATCCTATCTGGCTCATTTTGTGCGATAAACCCAATCCGCTTCCTTTGTACAGGTTAAATTTCTTTTCCCATTCCTGCGGCGTGAAAATGGTTTTCGTGATCACGTTTTCTATAACCGTTTCGCCTATTCTTTCGGAAAAATCACGCAGAATGCTGTTGACGATATCGTCTTTGTCGCTCCAATCGGCTTTATACTGCAAATTAGGTACGGGACACACGAAAAACAGGCTTTCGCAGCCTTCGGGGGCGCAATCGGCATTGTGTTTCGATACTACATTGACGTAATAGTACGGTTTTTGCAACGTGTCGGGATTGACGAGCACATCGTTGGCATACTCTTCGTAGTTGGTGCCGAGATAATAGTTGTGCAGGTTGAGATTGGGTAGTTTTTTGTTCAGTCCCACGTAAAAAGTAAGGTAACCCATTGTCCATTCCATTTTGGCAAGTTTCTCGTCAGTGAAGCGGGGATTTTTCATTACCTTGTTTCTAAAAACGGCGGCATCGGAATTGATAAGAAAAATATCGGCGGAATAGGCTTGCCCGTTTTGGTCGATTACTTTTTGCAGCTTGTTGCCATCGGACATCACTTCCACTATTTCGGTGTTGTAGTGTATGGAAACGTTCATTTTACCGAGTTCACTGACTAAGCCGTTGATAATGTTATACATTCCGCCTTCCACATTGTAATAGCCATCGTGCTTGAATTCGGTGTACGAGAGCAGGCTGTATATCGCCATGGTGTCGAAAGGGGTTCTGCCTAGAAAGAACGCCACGAGCGATATGATTTGGCGCGCTTCTTTTGACTCAAAGTGGCTGTTTACGTGTTGCCAAAAGGTTTTGAGCAATATGGGAAGGTGTACGGGATTTACGGTCATCAGCGCGGTAATGTAGTCGAAAACGCTGTTGAAGTTTCGCCGAATGACGATATCCACTGTGTCGTGAAAGAGTTTGCCCGATTTTTTGAGGTATTTTTCCATTTTTTGTTCAAAATCGGGTTCCACGTCGGCAAATTGAGCGGCAAGTTTTTTCAGGTCTTTGTAGAGGTGGTAGGTTTTGTCGCTTCCCCTGAAATTGACCGAATAGAGCGGGTCTAATTCCACAAAACGGAAGGGCATTTCCACACCGCATTTTTCCATAAATTCCCTGAAAATATAGGACATACTGAAAAAACTGGGTCCTACATCAAACGTGAAACCGTCCTTTTTCAGCTGATTGAGGCGTCCGCCGGCTTGGGCGTTTTTTTCGAGCATGGTTACGTCAAACCCTTTTTTGGCAAGCAAAAGTCCGCTTGCTAAGCCGCCTAATCCGGCGCCGACAATGATTATTTTTTTGTTCATAGCTTTGTTTTATGCCCCTTTTATAGCTTTTTTTAAAAAATTGATTGTTTTTATTTTATATTACAAATCGAATGAGGCTATGTGCAATAGCAGATTTGCAGGCACAACGAAACCTTAGGGGTTAGCGGTTCGTTATTTTTTCATTTAGTTGCTTTGTAATGTTTTCTAATATTTTAGTCCAATACATTTTTGTTTCTTGCCGTTGATTTTCATCAAGTAGTTTATCTATGTGAAATGCTATTGTTGTTTTGCCTTTATTTGAAAGTACTCTCATTTGTAGCGTTGCTTCGTTTGTCCAACCTTTATGTTTCCATTTTGTCCGTATATGTGAAAGGTTTTTGAATGTTGAAAATTCTTTGTTCGGACTTTTAAGCCACAGTTTTATTCCGTTGTCTGAAAACAGAAAGTCCCAAACTTCGTTTACGTTTAGTGAAACACTTTTTCTAATGCCAAACTGCCAACCGCCATCTTTTGTTAATCCTGTTTTTTCCCCCATCTTTATTCTGATTTATAGGCAACGGCTTCAATTTCCACAAGGTAGTCTGGATTTGCCAAACCTGCGACAACAATAACCGATATTACTGGCGGATTTTTTAGTTTATTCAGAAAATTTTGAGAACCTGCAAATCCTTTCTGTATGTCTTGCCCTTGTGCTACATAAATTGTCAGTTTAAACAAGTCGTCCAAAGTTGCGTTACAAGAGGTTAAAGCGGTTTCAATGTTTTTTAAAGCGTATTCGGTTTGTAATGTTATATCGCCTTTTCCAATTATTTCCAAATCTTTAGTAATTGCATTTTGTCCGCTAATGTAAATTGTTTTACCATTTCCTTTGGTAATGGCAATTTGAGAAAACGCCGGGTTTTTTAATAAATCGTCTGGACTGTAAAAATCTATGTTCTTGTTCATTTGTTATTTTTTTTATGGAATTTCAATTTACAATGACCACTAACGTTGCAAAGCTATGTGCAGTGGCGGGAAAGCCGACACCTGCGGGCACACAGAAACCTTAGGCGTTGGTGGTTCGTCATTTTCTTATTTCAGTTTTTTCATTGTACTGCTTGCAAGTAACGATTTCATTTGGGTAATGGCGACTTTGTTCAGGTGCAACAGTCTTTCGCTTTGCGGTAGTCCTTGCCGGATTAGTAGGGCGTTCACGCTTTCCATATTGCTTAACACTACAAGCTGTTCCAATGTGGCGTAATCTCGTATGTTTCCTGTTTTGTCGGGGTTGGTGTCTCGCCATTCTTTTGCCGTAATTCCGAAAAGGGCAACATTCAGCAAATCGGCTTCGTTGGCATACACAAAATTGGCTTGCTGTTTGGTAATTTCCTGCGGAATAAGGTTTTCTTTAATGGCATCGGTATGGATTTGGTAGTTTACTTTGGCAAGGGTACGTTGCAGGTTCCACTCTAATTTCAGGCGGTTGTTTTCTTCGTCTTTCAGGCGTTGAAACTCACGAATGAGAAAATATTTGAATTCGGCTGAAAGCCAAGTTCCAAATTCAAATGCAATATCTTTATGAGCAAAAATACCACCGCCGTAACGTCCCGTTTTTGAAAATAGACCAATGGCATTTGTCATTTCAACCCAACGTTTGGGCGTTAGTACCAATCGCCCTTCAGCGTTTCTAACCGTATGGAATCCCATACGGTTAAAATTTGGATTGTTTACTTGTTCCCAAACAGCCAAAAAATCAACGGTGTAACGCGTACTCATCCAATTTGAAACAACTATGCGTGCCTCCAAACTGTCTTTGTAACCCGCCATATCAGTCAGAGAGATATAATCTTCATTGTTTATTTTGGTTACGGTGATTTCAGTATTTGAAACAATTATTTTTGAAATTGATTTAGTCATATTTCACGATCATTTTCATTAGAACACAAATGTAATGAAAATTATTCGTTCTCTTATTTCCATTTGCTCACAATTAGCACAGACAATGACCGCCTAACGGTGCGGGGCTTTGTGCGGTGGCGGATTTGCGGGCACAACGAAACCTTAGGGGTTGTGTGCCGTAATTTTAGTGGCATTGTAATGTAAATTCTATTTTCTTAGTCGTCTCGTCATAAAAAATATAAATTAGTCCAACGTCTCCCCACATAAGTCCAGCATTCTCCTCAGAGTCAATTTGAAATAAAAGTTTCATAGGTTCTCCTTTATTATTATTTGGTGTGCTTTCTCCTTGTACCCAATTGGGATAACCTCCAATTTGACTTTGATAATCTTGGTCTCCAATAAGTCTCTCTACAACTTTTTGGTAGCTATCCCAAGGTTCATCTTCGTTCAATACGCAAGAAAGTTTAGACGAAATATCACTATACCTGTCGATTCCCTCCCAGTCAGGAAGTGATTTTATTGTTTTAAAAATCACCTCACAATACTTTGATTTTTCTAATTCCGCCGGTTTGTCAATTTTAATTATTTGTTCATTGTTTAGAGTTTCATAAATTTTCACAAGCCAACCGTCATTTTCTGTATCCCAAGGGAACTCTTCCCAGTCATAAAAAAATTGAACTAATTTAATATTTGTTGGAAGGTTTATCTCTCCATTGTTGAATATTTGAAAAATAAAATCCAAAGGCTTTCCATTTTTTGTCTTTGGCCACTGTTCTCCTGTTTCAAAAAAAGGTTGTCCTCCAAAATGAGAAAGTAATTGTGAATTTTCAGGCGGTCGAGTAGATTGTTTTATTTCAATTTTTGTTGCTGTCCTAATTATAGGTTTTACAAGTTTTTCTAAATCTTCAAATGAAGTTAAGTTTTTTGAGTTTAACTCCTGTCTATATTTGTCAAAATGTGATTTCATTTTTTTGTCTTTTATTGGTCTGAATAAGTTTGGAATTTTTGTCCAATTGTTCATATGCTGTCTTTGTATTATGGCACACAACTCCCAATTATCTGTCAATCTTTTGGAAAAGCTTTTCAGTAAAGGGTTTTATCTTACTTTCATTTTAAAAGTACAACATAAGTACAACTTTTACCGAATTAATTTTACGGTCGCTATTCCGGTTATTTTAAATCAGTTATCTCTTCACAAAAATACACCATTTAAATCTTTACCGCAATATTCCAAATTAATTTCATCGGGCAAATAAGTGAACTTGTGCCTACAAAAAATCACTACTTTTTTAGGCTACTTCATCCGTTTTTCAAAATCACTTCCTTTGTACGGTTTCTTTGCGCTATATTGCATTGATTTACAATTATTTATATATTGTAAGTATGAAAGCAATGCTATAACTTTACCCTTGCTTAAGCAATGCAATTATTCACAATTTAAACTTTACAAAAATGGCAAGACAAAAAGGTTTGATAAAGTATGTCGGGACGATTGGCGATGTCCGGCACTTCAAAATCAAAGGACAAGATGGATTTTTCGCGGGAATGGCAGGCGGTCCCACTGCCGAGCAGGTCAATACGGCTCCCGAATTTGAACGTACCCGTGAAAATATGAACGAGTTTGGCGGATGTGCCAAAGCTGGTAAATCGGTTCGCACGGCGCTTTCGGCGTTGATGTCAAAAATGGCGGATAGTCAGGTTACAGGACGTTTAACGTCCATAATGAAGAAAATCAATATCGAGGACGGCACCGAAGCAAGAGGCTACCGTAAAATTGAAATTTCTACGCAACGGAAGTATTTACTCGGATTTGAGTTTGACAGAAGGCTCTCATTGGGTGCTGTTTTCAATGCGCCGTATGATGTGGCGTATAATTCGGAAAGGAACAAAGCGGATTTCGTAGTGGCAGCTTTCAATCCTGCCGATTTAATCGCTGCACCTTCGGGAGCTACTCACTTTCGTTTAATCAACGCATTGGCTGTGATTGCGGATTTTTCATACAATGCCACCACCGGAAACTACGAACCAACGGACGGAGCGAACAATGAGTTGAGCAACGTAGCCTATTCAGCCTATATCCCTTTGAATGTAGCGTATGCCGGCAGTACGATAACATCAGCGTTTCCCGGAACGCCTACGCTTGGGGCAGATGTAACCGTTATCCAATGTATTGGTATAGAGTTTTTCCAGCAGGTAAACGGCAACTATTATGCTCTCTCATCAGGCAACTGTTTGAGAATTGAAGAAGCATTTTAGGCTAAAATGAAAGCCTTCTTGTAGCAAAGAGGGCTTTTTTACTTCACCTTAAAAACAGTTTTATGAGAACAAAAATCATACGAGTAGCCGAAGGCAGGCAAAGCACATTAAGCCATCTTTACATTGACGGTATTTTTCAGTGCTATTTGCTGGAAGATAAAATTCGAGTTGTTAAAATACCGAAGCAAACAGCCATCCCTACAGGAAATTACACCCTGCGCCTAAATACGTGGGAAGGGAAAAACACGGAATACCGTACCAAGTTTCCTAAGTTTCACAAAGGAATGATAGAGATAAACGGACTGCCCGCTTTCAGCTTTGTGTATATCCACATCGGGAATACCTACAAGCAAACTGCCGGATGCCCGTTGTGCGGTTTCGGTTTTGAGAAAGTCGGCGACGATTACGAAGTGGTACATAGTAACGACGCTTACCGAATGATTTATCCCAAGCTTTTAAGCATTGCCGAAAGTAAAGATAACGAGGTGGGTATTGAAAACAATTTCCAATTTTAAAACACATCACTCCAATGGAAAATGTAATTACATCCAATGTTGTTTTTGGTTCCGTGATAACGATGCTTTTGACCATTGTAGCCTATTTTATCCGTCAGCTTCACGCCGATTTCAAGAAAATGGAAAAGGATTTAACCGAGGTCAAAACAATGGCATTGCTAATCAAAACAGAATTTAAGAACAGCTATGATTTACTCAACCAAAAAGTAGATTATTTGGAACACAGGGTAAGCAATTTAGAAAATATTACGTTAAAAAATTTAAATAATGAAAAAGGACAATCTTAATTTGGTGGACAGGATAAAGTCCCCAACCCCGAAATGGTTTAGGATTATTCGTACCATCGGGATTACATTAACAGCTGTAGGCGGAGCCATTATCGCTTCGCCGGTGGCTTTGCCTACTGCCATTGTAGCCGTTGCCGGTTATTTGGCTTTGAGCGGAACAATTGCCACTGCCGTGGCACAAACCGCTATACAGTCAGAGGAAAACGGCAACGAAGAAGAAAAGAAAGACTTACAACCTGCAGAAAAGGCACAGTAAAAAGCTTTCAGAATTTCAATCTCTTTCAAATCCTGTCCGTTGGGCAGGATTTTTTTATGCCTTATTTCATTGTATTCTCACCGAGAGCGTTTATATTGCTTTTATGTAGGGTTAATGCCGCAAATATCTCTTAATCAACGAGCAAAAGTATAGAAATATTTTTTACTCACAGCTATAAATTTTAAAAACAAAAGAAAAACGAAAAAAGGGGAAAAATAAAAAAGAAAGCCGATTAAACAGGCGGCGTGGCAAAAAAGCAAAAGGAAACGGAATAAGTCCCGAAGGGTGGCAAGGCAAAAATAATCGGGCGAAGCCACCAAAACAGCTTTGCCATTATGCCGTAGTCTTTTGCTTTTTTTCGTGTGTGGGCTGTGGTAAGCCGCCTAACTTTGCTTTCTTTTTTTATTTATATCCCTGATTCCTTATCCTCTTTTTAAAAGAATAATTATCGAAAAAAGTCCGCTTTTGTGGATGGATTGGGGTAAACAGTTCGCAGGAATGAAAAGGCATACCGTTTTTAGCGTGGGTTTATGCAAGGGTGGCGAGTGCAGCGTAGCCAATGAGCCACGCTTGCCGTGCGGTGCTGAGGCGGGTGCAAATAAGCCAAAGCGGAATGGAATGCAGCAAGGCTGTTTGCATCCTGCCGCAAGCACTTGGGAAATAAACAGTCAATGCCTTTTTATTCTTGCACCACCTCATCCGCCTTTCAGGCACCTTCTCCAAAGGAGAAGGGAAAAGGAACAATTTCATAAAGGGTGGTGGGGTGCAGCGGCAAAGCGGGTGGGTGTGCGTTGGGAAAAAACACGGCTTCCGATACCCGAGAATATCAGCGTAGTTTATTGTGCGTGGGGATATTTTTCGGGTAGCGGCTATGGCATTGGCTATTTTACATAATGTTATTATAGGAATTTTCAGCGTAGAATGCTTGCATAAGGGATAGCGGAAAGTACTATAATGCCACATTATGTAATTTAGCTTCCGCCGCTTTGCATTCCGGCATAAACGGAACAGTGGTGGCGTTCCGATAGCTATCGGAAGGCGTGAAGTGTCTTTTTGTTTTCCGTGCCAAGCGTGGGCAGGCTCTTACACACCGCAGTGCCTGTCCCGCCTTATGCGGGAAACGAGGATGTGTATGTGCCTGATGTGTGTCTGCGCACGGAACACAAAAAGTATGACGGAAGGCAAACGGCGGCAATGCCATAGAAGACAGTTTTGGCGTTAGCTCTGTGTGTTGGGAAACTGGCTAAAGCCGTGTTTTTTTTTGCGATAGCGGGCAGAAATATTTTCCTAAGGGTATAATACTGCTATTCCGAGCCTTGCCGTATGAGAAGATAGTTTTTGAAGAATATCAGCAAAGAGTTTACCTTTAGCTTTCATTATGATTTTATATTTTGCTTCCTCTTTTAATTCATTTTCTTTAATTGTTTGAAATTTATAGAAGTCAAAAATTATCATTTGCGGTTTTTCATAACCTTCAACATTAATCGGATATAGAAAGGTGTAGAAATTATCAGTTTTAAAAGGGCTTTCATTACCTTTTAATAAATCTTTATCATAGTCCATTTGTATTCCACCGACGATTCTGGATAATGATTGTTTTTTATTTTGAGCAAAATCACAAGGAGGAGTTATTTCAATACAAATCCTACGTTTTTTTATGTTTTTAAACTTTTCATTATCATCTATATCTATAGTATTTTTCTTAGATTCAATTGTCTTAATATACAAAGGCGAGTTGTTATCTACTATTTCATATATGTTTCCTGGCATTACAGATTGTTGAAATAAATTTTGAAAATCAAATAACAATAAAGAGTTAAGTTTGGAAAAGACAATTGTTTTTTCCTCAGGGGTTTCATTGTAATTTAATTTCTGAGGTTCGGAGAAAAGACTATGAATAGGTTGATAGTCTTCCAATATATTGAATTGCAAAGTGTCTATCAGTGATTTAACTAAATCTTTTTGCAAATCATAATTCTCTGTACTTTTTTCAGGTATTCCGGTATAATTGCAAGCTAACTTATATAATACAGATCTTAGATGTTTATTCTTTTTCTCGTTTGTATCAAACAGATTGTATAATGTAGAAATAGTATTATCCGAACCTTTCTTGACAGCTTTATTCCATTCGATAAAAAATGAAGATGCGGTATCTGTTTGTAGTTTATCTTCAAGTTCATCCAAAATGCCTTGATAACTCCCTTTTCTTTTGTAGTATGTTTTATCTAAGGGAATAACAAAAAGAGGTAATGTAAAAGGGTTAGTTTTTAGAAATATTTTAGCACAAAAATCTTCAAAATGATTAACGTGCTTAGTCCATAAAATAATTCCGTAACTTCCGAAATCATTTCCTATAACAGATGTGAAGTATCTTCTGATTAAAGCAATGTTGTCGGTGCAACTCCTTGAATCATTTAAATACAAATCAAGAAAAATGATTTTTCTGTTATTGAGCGAAGTTATTTTTTTATTAAGGTCATCGGGAGAAAAGTATTTTGTCCAAATATCTTTCTCTTTTTCCAAGTAAGAAATCAAATCTTTTACTTCTTCAAAATCGTCATCTATAACTAGTGCACTTGTAATAAATTCTTGTATCATCCTTCCCTTTATGTTTTTATTTTTTTTCTTTCGGAAAACAAAGAGCAACAATTGCTTTATTAACTTTATTGTCTTTAACAGGTTTCGGAAAATCAATTTCATTTTCATCCGATATTAAAAGTAGTTTACCTTTCATAGCCGACATCATTTCTTTTGCGACGTGTAATCCCAGCCCTGAACCGATGTTGTGAGGTTTTCCCGTTTGAAACGGTTCCACTGCAACATCTAAGGGCAAGTTAAATCCCGGACCGTTATCGGAAACGATAATGGAATTATAACCTTTAATTTGGTCAGTTATAAATACTGAAATATATCTGTCTGATTTTCTGGCATAACTTAACCAAAAAATAGCATTGTCTAACAGATTAGTAACTGCTGAGATTGATTCGGCTTGTGCTAAATAAGCTTCGAGATTTGATGTTTTTCGATTTGAAATTATATTGATTATATGGTCTGAAAATCTGAACTCGTAATTATCTAAAGCTATTGATACAATTTCACTTAAAGAATGTAATCGAATATCTGATTTTTTCAGCATTGCGGAATATCCCCTTATAATTTTTTCTAATGATAGTGAAATTCTCACAGCTCTGTCTTTTTCATTGCGTTCAATACAACCTGTCAACTCCGCAATCAATTTATCCAGTTCGTGTATTACAATTCCCAGATTTAACCCTGCATTAGCACTTTTAATCAATATTTCTTTTACCTCTTTATATTGGTCGTTAATCCTATACAAATATTTCAAAATTTCATCTTTCACTTCACTATTTTCAATTGTATTTTCAACAAGTGTCATTAATTCATTTAGGTCTGACAAAACAGGCTCTACGGAATGATGTTTCTTATATAATGTCGTTAATAAAGCTTTATCTATATTTCGTTCCTTTACAATTAAAGATAAACCGTAATTTACGGCTTCAACAAAATCAAAATAATGTTCGTTTTCAATAAATCCTTCCCTATTGGTCTTTTCAATAAGCCCGGTGCTGTAACCTCTGTTAATTTTAACTGCACCTATTAAAATATTGTTACTGACATTACCGCCAAGCCTATGTACTCTTTTTAAATCAATACCAAGCCAATCATTATCCCTTTCTCCGTAATTATAAACCCGTACTCCGTCTCTATATACTCTGACACCTCCGTTTTCTCTTAAATAATCTCTTAATGCTTTCTTTTCCGTATTAAGATAACTGAAAATCTGAGCATCAGTATCAAAAATTATTATATCAAATTCAATAGTGCCAACTTCACTTTCATCTAAATCAATATATTCAAATTTTCTTGTATCAGCATTCCATTTCTTTATAACCTTATCTTCTTCTGATAAATTTTCTAATTCAATGACTCTTCCTTTATCTACTTTGTTAAGAGAACTCCACGGTTTAAATTCATATTTAAATTCAACCAATTTATTCCCAAGCATTTTACAATGACCAAAATAAAGAGCGTTGTTTTTTATATCTTCAAAGTCCGGAAGTCCTTCAAATACGTCGGTATTGCTTTGTGCCAAAACACGGAAAGTATCACTGTTACCAGAAAAAGGGCTATTTAGCGATGTGATATTTCGATAAACTTCTCTTAACTGTCGTCTGTCCCAGTCAGTTTTCAAGTCTTCTATAATTATTTTTGTACCGGTTGCATTTAAAAATATTTTAGGCTTAGAGTTTTCATTTAATTCAATAGAAAAATCACCTATACTTTTAGCTGAATTTAATTTATTCCAATCAATTGACAGTTCTGCTTCGCTACTATTTTTTGCCTTAGAAATTAACGTAATCTTGTTTCCTAATTTATGAATGCTTAGCCGACCGATGCCCTTTTCTCCTAAAGGTATTCTTCCACATTCATTCGGTTCAAGTTTTTTCTTCTTGTTATCTGTTCCGACAACAAGCCACACCGTTTCTATTATTTCTTTACTCATACCGAAACCGTCATCTTCAATAGTAAGTGATTTTAATTTCCCGTTTTGAAAACTAAAATCCACAATACAATATTTAGCACAAGCGTCATAAGAATTTTTAATTAACTCAAACAACGCTATACTCTCATTTTTTATTAAATCTTCTCCAAGGTGAGATAGTATTCGGGGTGATATAGAAAAGGTTACTTTCATTTATGATTTTGAATTATTGCTTTACCTATGGCAGTTGCATATTTCGGAGGTACGGCATTTCCAATCATTTTGGCAATATTTGCGATACTTGTTCCTTTAAATTTATAGTTTAAGGGAAATGATTGCAAAGTAGCACCTTCTCTGATTGATAATGCACGATTTTCTTCCGGATGTACAAACCTACCGTTAGAAATACTGAAAAATTTAGTAGTAATTGTAGGTGCAGGTCTATTCCACCATAAACGACCGAATGTGTCTTTAAAAGAATCGTCTCTTCCTATGAAACATTTTAACTGTAATTCGGGGTCATTTGCAAAGCCAAGCCTGTTTCCTCCGTCTTTTTGTACTTTCTCTAAACGCTTTTTATTTATTTCACTAATACTTGGCACTGTATGAAGAAAATCCGAATTATCTTTATGACCAGCTTTTATTGTTGGGAAACCTTTTTCAACCCCTAGAACATCTTTTACTACAGCTTTTTTTCCTTCTGATTCTATAGGTTTAATCTCGTCCTTAGAGATACGACCAGCTATTAACGTAAATCTTTTTCTGCTTTGGGGAACTCCGTAGTCGTTTACATTATGTACTTTAAAATGAGGATTTTTATAACCATTATTTTTAAGCCATTCGATAAACTCATTTAATCCACTTTCATCTTTTCGTCTGAGAACTCCCGGTACATTTTCAACGACCACATAACCAGGGTGAAAATATTTTACAAAACGAGAAAACTCAACTAAGAGATTTTTTGATTTGGCGGATTTTGTCTTATCTGTATTAATTATACTCCAGAATTGGCAGGGGCTACATCCTATCAGAACAAGCTCGTCATCATTCTTTTTTAATGAAAGTTTTTGTTCAAGTTCCTGCTCTTTTAAACCGAAAACATCCGCGTGAATAAATTGGGCTCCTTTTATATTTGCTTCGTATGTTTCTTTACAATTCTTATCAAAATCAATTCCGGCAAGAATTTGTATGCCGGCTTCCTGCATTCCGAAACTCATCCCGCCTCCAGAGCAAAAAAAATCAACAGCCTTTAACTTACTCTGACTGTATTTGTTTTTAGATATTTTTTTCATACCTTAAAATCAATTCTGTAATTGGTTTTGTATGTTTTGTAAAATATTAAGTAAAGTCGTTTCTTGTTTTCTCTTTTTCAATTCACATCCGTATACAACTAAGACATTCCAACCTTTGCTTTTTAATTGTTTTATATTTTCGTAGTCTCTTTTTCTGTTTGTGTTTATTTTATCGGACCAAAATTCCATTCGGGTCTTTGGTAGAGCTGAATATCTGCAATTTTCGTGTCCGTGCCAAAAGCAACCGTGTATAAAAATAACGGTATTGTATTTGGACAATATTATATCCGGTTTTCCCGGAAGTTTTTTGTCATACAATCTATACCGATACCCCTGAGAAAAAAGAAACTTTCTTACTAAAAGTTCAGGTTTTGTATTCTTGCCTCTAACCTGACTCATATTATAACTTCTCACTTCTTTAGAATGTATATCTGTCATTAATAATCACTTTTTGTTGATACTATAAGACTCCTCACATTCACATCAAGAACCTGAGCTATTTCAAACAATGTTTCAATAGACGGCTGTCTTACGTTATTACACCATTGCGAGATTGTAGCCTGATTTTTCCCTAATTCATCAGCAAGCCATTTGTTCTTTTTATTTAGTTCAGCCAGAACAATCCTAATTCTATTTAATTCTTTTGCAGGCAAAATTATTTGCATTTTAGGCAAAGATATATAAACTATTGCAAATAATTTCTTTTTTTCTAATTATTTTTTATTACGTTCTTTTTTTATAGAACCAGAAGAACTTCAACCCTTTTCGCAAGTAAAAACTTAGCGTTTCCTTTTGCACCTAATTTAAACAGTAAGTAGGATAAGTAACTTTGGGCAAAAACATTTTTATTTTTTTGATAGAAATATAAAAACGGATTTATCGGGTTGTGCGGGTGTAAAGGGGTGAAGCGGTTGTTTTTATTCGCGTTGGTTTGTGGCTTTTTGGCTTGATTTTTTTGTGCCGATCTTTTCAATAATGTTTTTGCCTGAAAAAGGTTATCTTACTTATCTTCGTAAAGGAATGTAAAAGGGCGCAAAAGCCTCTCCCCAGCCCTCTCCAAAGGAGAGGTAACTTAAAGGAACTTTATCTCCGATTGTTCCGGTGATGGCGGTGTGGGAATGGCTTCTCGTTCTTTGTTTTTCTGTTCTACTTCTTCCCAATTCAGCTCTTTCACGGCATATACATAGCCGTTCTTTTTGGATAGGCGTAGGTAGCCGTGTTTCTTCAATGCTTTGCCGAGTTTCATTACCGTTCCGTCTGTGATATTCAGTTTGGCTTTTTCGGCTAACTTGGCGGCAATTTGCGAGGTGTTGAGGAAGTTGTTTGCCGTGTCCCTGTCAGCGGTTTCAAACCACGTTAAGAGCAATTCTTCTTCGGGACTGCGGATTTGGTATTGCTCGTTGTTTTGGTTGATTTCCCTGATTTCTTCCTGATTAAACCAATACCGAAAACCCTCTTTGTACAACTGCTTTGCTTGTGCGTAGGCAAGGTTTATATCGGCACTGTGGGTATAGTCTATGCATTCTACTTCAAAGCAGAGGAAACGGCGTGAACCTGTGGTATCGTTCAGGAATTGAGCGGTGTTTACGCTGCCCGCAAAGGAAGCTCGGCGAGGTAGGGTTTCGTTGTTGCGACCATAGGCTTTACGCATTCGGATGTGAGTTTTGGTAATAAGCTCTTTCAGTGTGCCTATCTCGGTGCGGTTCAGGTTTTCCAACTCGTCTAAATTTATCAGCATACATTCCGCCAAATGAATAAGCGTGTCCTTGTTGTTGGGGTTGATAGTGCCGGAAAACATATAGTCTTTAAGCTCTTTGGGTACTAACTTTTCAATCCAAGTGGTTTTTCCTACGCCTTGTTTGCCGCTGAATACAATCACGGTTTGATTGATGGCTTTTTCGTTGGTAACACAGGCGACCATTGCCACAAACCACTTTTTGAAACAGATCCGCCACAGCTCCTGCTTGGTAGTGGTTACGGTATCGGCAAGCTGTGTAATATAGTCGGCAGGGGTTTCGTTGGGTTTGAGGTTTTCAAAATAGTCGTTAAAAGGGTCGTACTGTTGGCAAAAATCAGAATGTAACAGGTTGCGAAGCGTGTTGATATTACATTTTACTTTGGCTTTGAGTATTTCCCTTAAAACAGAATTTTCAACAAAATCGGTAACGGCTTTCCAAGCCTCACTATTGTTGTTCACGTATTCCAACTTTCCTGAAACAATGTTATAGCGAAAGCCGTATCGGTTATTCAAAAAGGTTTCCAAACGGTCGATATAGCTTGGCTTTTCTTCTTCAGCATCTTCCAAATCTTTATTAAAGCTCACCCCTGAGTTCTCTCCGCTCGGAGAGGGGAGTTGACCGCCATCGGTTGAATTGTTTTTGTTGTGTTCAATGGTGTTTTTATAGGCGCTGTTTACGGTCGCGGTTACTTCCTGCGTGTTGTAGTTGTAATCGGCAAGAATAAAGCCCATTGCCACCGTTAAGGGTACGCCTTTGCGGTTGAGATTGCAGGCTAACCGGTGTACAAAGTTATTTCGGTTACCGTTGGTGTAGCTCTCCTTCTTTTCGGTAAAACGCTGGCAGTGTTCATAAACGGCAAGAAAAGCCTCACCCCCAACCCCCTCTCCCTGAGAGAGGGGGCTTTCGGAATAAGCTATGTCTTTGTTTTTTATCGGGATAACCGGATATACCGATGCGTTTTCATTCAGGTATAAATCCGTATCGTAAGAGACAAAACAAAGGCGTGTAATGTCCTTGCCTGATTTGTCAATGGGCAGTTTCAAAATGTTTTCATAAAACTGTTGCAATGCCAAAAACGCGTCTTTGTGTTTTTCCTGTGCGGAATTGACTTTTACCAAAATTTTCAATCCGTTACCCGACGGACTTATGAACGCGGCAAAGGTGTACGATGTGCGGACTGCCGATGTTTTGGCTTCTTTTAGTTGTTCCGGTGTGAGCTTGTCAATATCCAACACGATTATGGCGGTGTATCCTGTGATAAACTCCGGTTTTCTGCCTCCCGAAAAGCAAGCCGAAGGCGTGAACGCCGGCAGGGATTTCTTTGCCCGCTCGTAGGCTTCCATTTTACTTTCAGCCAACGACTTGCGCAGGTAAACGATTTGATTTTTATACCTGCCTGTTTTAATGTCATTCAGTACTTCGGCAATGCTTAGGTTTTGTGTCGCTTCGTTGAAGTTTTTGAAAAGAGTTACATTCATAGCTTTCTATTTTTTAGCAAAAGCTTTATTGTAATGTTCTTGCAAAAGTTTTTCTACGTCCGAGAGCTTGTAGTAGATTTTGTTACCGACTTGCGAGAATGATATACGTCCTTCATCCCGCCACGTTTGGGCGGTACGTTTAGAGATTTTCATCAGTAACAGAAATTCCTGATTGTCGAGAAAAGTGTCTTTCTTGGGTTCGTTTTTCGCGTTGAGGCGGTTGGTAATTTCGTCCAATTTCGCTGCCAATTCCGTGTATTGGTCTTTGCTTAAAATAATTGCTTCCATTTTCAATAATTTTTATGATTACGGAAGCAAAGGACAGCATTAAAAAAAAGTCAATCAGTCCCGAAATGGTCTTTGGGGACAAGATTACCCCACCCCAACCCTCCCGCAAGGGGAGGGAGTAAGAGAGCTTATGAGCAACACCTCCAAAGACCGAATTTTCACCCCAACCCTCCCACAAGGGGAGGGAGTAAGAGAGGCTTACAATAGCTTGTCTATATCAATTCGTTTGTGGGGTTTGGGACGTTTATCGTATTTGGAAGGGGTGAGCATTGTTTTTACGCTGTCGGGGCTGAGGGTTCTGCCGTCTTTATCTACAAAAGAGTTGACGATAACGGCTACAAAGTCGTTGATATTGCCGTCAATAATGGGTTTCCCATCAATAAACAGTTCACGGTGCAATTGGTAAAAAATATCGACCAACTGGTTGATATTGCAGTTTATTTTTAGCCTGCTGAATGTTGTTATGGTTTGGCTGTGCTGCATTTGCGCTTTTGAAAATTCGTTTGTCAAACGGTAGAGGTGCTGTATTTGGTCAATCTCTTTTTGACATTGCACGGAATAATCGGGTAGTTTGGGATTGATAAAGTCAATGCTGGATTGCTCGTATATGAATTTTTCGGTGGTGAGAAACATAATTTTTTCGGTATAGTCCGCCATTGTATCTACCCTTGTTTTTACTTCTTTGAATGAAAAATAACGTTCTTCGCATTCGGCATTGATGTATTGCATCGGCGGCTTGTGGTTGGAATGGCGGTAATGCCAATGCTCCAACTCTTTGCGTTTACTTTCGATGATGGTGTAGCATTTTATCATTCGTCCACGATTGGACGTGGCGCTAAATAAATCTTCGTTTTCCGCAATGAGTTTCTCGAATTTGTTGAGCCATTTAACGGGGTCGGCAAGCAGGGTGCAATGGTAAGCAAAAAAATCGGGCAGTTGTGCGTAAGGCAGTGTAAACACTTTATCTATCAAGGCTTGGCAATAAGCGGCATTGTCGGCAATACTTTCTTCCTGTAAAATATCAAACAAAGCATTCTCGGACTGTTCTTTGGGAATAGCCGTGCGTTCAGAGAATTGAACGGTGGATTTGATTTGAAAATTGTTTAACTTCATTTCTATTTTACCAGCTCAATAATCCGTTTCCAAACAGTTTGATTTTGTCGCAATTCGTATAGTTTATCATCGGTAAGCGCATAGCCGAGTTTGTTTTGAAGTTGGTAAAAACGTGGCGAATACGAGTGTTCGTTGTTACTTAGTTTCCATTTTATCACTATTAATCGAATAGTGTTGTTCGTATTTTCTGAGATTGTTTTGTAGTTCGGTTTTACTAAGGGTTGAGCATTTCCTATTTCATTTTCGGGAACGAGCCCTGAGAGGTTGCCGTATTTCTCCATTGCATACGTTGCATAATAAGCTTGCTTCTTTCTCTCGGCAAGCGAAAGGCGGGCTAATTCTTTTTTGTAGGAAGTTGTTACATCTTCTGTGGCGTTGTTTTGAGCCAAATCTTTTCGGTAGCTTTCCATTTCTTTCTTAAATTCTTCGGCGGCTGCTTTATCGGTTTTCAGTAATTCTTGGTATGCTTTTTCTATTTCTTTCCAATTTTTGTCTTTGGAAACTGCTGGGGCATTGTCTTTTTGCTTTTTTTCTTCGGCTTTTATGAGCGCTGAGAGGTATTCTTCTTGCGAAACGGGTAAAAACAGAGGCTCATTGCCTCTGTAAATTGCGGTGGTTTCACGTCCTTCGTGTTCATAAACGGGATAGCCCATAAAATCGCCTGTTTTTTTAGGTAGGGTATAAATTTCGCCAACGCCCGATTGCAATGGCTGTCCGAGGATAGAGGCTATATTATTAAAATAAAAACTGATACTTCCGCCCGGCTTTCGCACGGTTTCTCCTTCGTTCAATAGGTATGGCATAAAATACACTTCCAATATGCGATTAGTTCCGTCGCTGTATGCTTCTACTTCGTAGCCTTGTGGTACGCTTACGCTTGGATGTGATTGCAGGATGGCGAATATTTTTTGAGAATTTATATCAGTTTGTGAAATTCGGTTTACAACTTTGCCTTTCAGATAAGGCAAAAATGTGTCATCGCCAACGGTTACGGTTTTACGCGAATACTGCTGACCGAAAACGGCTATATTTGAAACTGCAAAAAGTAATATAAAGAGGTGTTTACGCATTATTGCGAATAATTTTTATTTGTTAAACTTTCCTACCCAATATTTATACGCAGACGACAATACGTCGGCATAGTCGTCAATTGCCGAATAGCAACTTAAATCAATAGGTACAATCTCGCCTATTTGCTGAAGTTTGGCTACTTCGTTTTGAACTTCAGTAAGTTTTCGGTAATCGGGCAAAAGAGCCTTGACCGTAGTCTGATATTGAGAAATGGCATCGGTTTGCTGAGGCGACATTTTTTGGCAGAACTGAATTTTTAACGCATAAATCTGTTTTTCGGCGGCGTTGGAACGGGCAATTTCAGCATCGGAGCATATTCCTGAACAGAGTTGTTTACGCAAGGGTTGAAGTTTTTTTTCTAATTTTTCGCTTTCGATGGAATCTTGTAAATCTACTTGCTTAAATAGCTGTGCTATACGGTTCATCCGTTCTGTAATCCGTTCACCGAGTAGTTTTTGTTCGTTGGCAAGGTCGAACAGTCGCTTGGCTTTGTCGCCTTTTTTTATGGCGGCTTGTGGGTTTTTCTTTGCCTGATTTTTCATTTGGTCGGCATACTGCTGCGCCCATTTTTCTTGTTCGGCATCGCTCATTTCGCCTACTTTTTCCAATTCCTGCAACGAAACGCCGTATTGTTCGCTAACTACTTTCTCTGTCGCTTTCCGTCCTTCTTTTTCGCTGCCATCCGACTGTTGAAGTTTCTGTGCATCGTTTTTGTTCAATCCCGATTGCTGAATGGCGTTTGATACGATTTTGTTTTTGTTCTTTGCCATATTCGCTTGAGAATCGGTGTGGATACGGTCAACAACTTCTTTCAGGGTAGCTTTCACTTGATAAATCCTGTCGGTAAAACGGTCGATTTCTGCTCTATCGGCTGCACAATTCACGGCGGGCGGCGTTGGCAGTTGACTCAAAAACGCTTCGGGTGTCTGCTGTGCTTTGACGCTAATATTCAGTATCAGGATAGCAAATAATAAAAGTTGATTTCTTTTCATATGTTTGTATCGTTTAATTAAATTATGGTTTCCTAATGTTTCTCGGTGTTAGAAGTCGGCATATCATCGTAAACATGAGATAGTTCATCTACATAGCTCAAAATAAAATCCAGCCAAAAACCGTATTGTGTGCGGAATGCGTAGCCTGCATAGCTCATAGTCGTCATTTCGTCCGACAACTTGTTGCCTTTTATGCCCAACTCAATGAGTTTGCCCAAATTACCTCTATAATTCATCAGATAATCAGCACGAGCTGCCGATATTTCCTTGCATTTATTTGTTCGTTGCTCAAATTTATCTAACGTTCCGTAGTATTTCAGTTCGATATTGCTCTGTTTTTCTATAAATGGCGAGATAAGTTCTGTTTGTATGGCATTTGTTTCCGTTTCAACGACTTGTATTTCTTCGCCCAATTTTTGTATTTTATCGGCATTCGCGGGTTCAAACATATCCATTCTTGGTTTTGCATGGGCTTCTGCCTCTTCCATTTTCTGTTTTTCATCAGCTTTCAGCGAAAGCATCTCATTTTTCAGCATTATTATTTTATCATTCCATTGCATAATCTCTTTATCATTTGCTTCGCAAATATTACGAGGCAAAGCAGGAATTTTCGACAAAAAATATTGAGGCGTTTTTTGTGCAGAGACATTCACACAAAGTAATGAAATGGCTATTAGCGTGGAAAACAAGGTTTTATTCATCGTTTACAATTTATTATTCAAATTTGGGTGTGTGGGGCGGAACGAACAACTCGATATACCCTTTGTACGTTGCCAGCAATTGTTGTGCATTGAAAATGGCGGCACATGGGTATTTACTGTTTGGCGTGATTTCAGCCAGTAAAATGGTATCGGCACGTTTTACTTTTGGGGCAACGTTTTCGATGTACGATTTGTAGGAATTAATGCTTTTTGTAAGTAAATCTGCTCTCATTTGGCTGTATCGAGCGTGATTATCGTACATTTCCTTGTCTATTTGATTTTCTTCGCCACTTATATCTTTCATCGTTTTTGCGGCTGCATTTCTTGCTTTTCGTAATTTCTCAGACAGCTCAGTCTGTTTGGTAAATTCATCCTGCGACAAAACGCTCATTTGCTCTATTGTTTTTGATTGGATTTCATTAAAAAAGGCGTCATGAAATTGATAAAGTTCTTCCCAAATGCGGTTAAACTCGAACATTTCCTGTTGGCTTGATTTTTCCAACGAACACATCGGGTGTTTGTAATTTTGTGCAAGGCTGTCGAGGTAATTTTCCACAACCTTAATTTGGTTGCGGAAAGCCTCTTTTTCTTTATCGGTAACACCAATAACGGTTTGAGGCGTTTGGGGCATCATCTTTAAAAAGAAGGATTGCTCGTAAACCTGTGTTTTGGCTTCCGAAAATATACATATAAAAAGCAGGGTTGTAATTAATTTGAGAACTTTCATTATTTGGCGATGAATTTAATACTTTTGATAATTTTCTGTATATCTGCAACAAGATTAGAAAATTCTGTTTCCGTAGCTCCAAACGAAAGTGTTTGACATTTGCCTTTTACCATTACATACACGGTTTGCATCGTCATTTTTAAAACCATTCCTCCCGCTTTTGCCGAGTAACTAAAAGTTATGCTTCGTCCCTCTTTATTATCAACGGTTATTATTTCTTCTTTCAATATTTTATAGTCATTAAAATAATTACTGATGTTTTGCTTGGCTGTTTTAACGGCTTCGTTTAGTGTTTTGCCGTTTAATGCCGTTTCTTCCTTTATCATAAATGACGCTCCGTTTTTCAGGTATTGATGTTCCAGTACCGAACCTTCTACCTTTGCCCAACCTTCGGGCAAAGAAACAGAAATGTTACTTTTTTCCGATTGAGCAAAAATGGCTGCTGTGGCAAGCAAGCACAATAATACAAGCGTTATTCTTTTCATCTTAAAAGTTTTTACTCTTTAGTTCTACTACAATAGGAAAATAGATACGCGGTTTCTCATCTACGTCAGCCCAACCCGTTGATTCTTTTTTGATAATTCCCATTTGGGGCGAAACAAAGTAGTAATTGATAACCTTACTGTCTTTTATAAATGTCTCTTTTACCTTAATGCAATTTGAGAATGTACCTGCTGGAACGGATACGTTTTCGGACGTAGATAGTATTTCCCGAGTTATTTTTCCCAACTCTTCATCTTCTACCGGCGAAGTCCATTTTTTACCAACAGTGTTGTTTTTATAAAAAAGCGGGAACCAATAATCGGTTTCCGAGCCGCTTTCATCCGCAAAAAAATCGCTGTTGGCATACCAACGGTAATCAGTGTGAGAGTTATTTCCCGCTGTGAATTTTATAACACAATACCCGCCATCATCAATGGTTTGTATATTATAAATTACATCCGAAGGTGCATCTTTCCCATCAATTGTCATTTTATATGTCCAAGTGTTTCCTGTTTTCAAAAAAGGAAATATACTGATATTCTTATCATTATTATCTTTTTCGCACGAAATCAATACAAAACCCCAAAGTATTGTAAGTAAAAATATGCTTTGCTTCTTCATATAGTTTAATGTTGTTTTACTTATTTCATTGTTTCACAAATTAACTGCGTTGATTTATCGGCTATGCACTCACAGCTTGACAAATTCCACCCTGCGATTTTTTGCTCTGCCTTCGGGCGTGTCGTTGGAATCTATCGGTTTGCTCATCCCGTATCCTTTGGATGAAAGTCGGGCGGTGGCAATGCCCATTTGTTGCAACTTTTCGCACACAGCTTTGGCACGGGCTTCGGAAAGGGTTTGGTTGGCTGAGGCGTTTCCTATATTATCGGTATGTCCTTCTACGGAAAATTTCAAGTCGGGATATTTCTGAAGTATGCTGAAAATTTCGTTAATGGTTCCCATTGATTGCGGTTTGATAGTCGCTTTTCCCACATCGAAAGTAATTCCGTAGGTAATGATTTTGCCGTCAGTTAAAAACTTGTCATAGAGCGGAACAGCGCCTTTGGCGATGCGTATGTTTTTGATATGAAACGAGCTGTTGTCTTCGGGTCCGCGGGCAAAGAATTTAACTTTTGCCGGTTTCTCGGCAATGTTGGGAATGTTTGCCACACGTTTGGAGTCCATATATACTTTTATTGCTCTTTTGTTGAAAGAAAGTGCGTAATGTCGCCACCCCTTCCTGTTGTCGTAAGTATCTTCGCTTGATTTTTCGTTGGTATTGTTGTTCCAATTAAACAGAAATCGGGTGTTGTCCTTCCAAAATAGAGAATTTGCAATAACTTCATCGTTACTGTTCATAAATTCAACGGCGTGTTCACCTTCTTTATCATCAATGAACAGGTCAAATTCAAGTGTAAATTCATCGGGGAGTTTGAAAGATTTATCTTTGAATAGCGGGGTAATGTACGTAAAACCTACAATGGCAAGCGTATTCTCTCCGTTTATTTGGGCTATTTCGGCATTGCCTTCTATCAAGTCCCATTTGCTCGGGAACTCGCCTTTACGTTCACCTTTCAGATCGTCTTCAAAAATGACTTCATTACCGGGAACAAAATCGTATTTGGCGTACGAAACATCGGTTTTGGATGAATTAGAAAACGTTGTATCCGCATTCCCGTTTTTATTGCTTTGAGAGGAATTTTGTTTTTCTCCTTTCTTCTTGCCAGCTTTTTTAACCGCATCTTCCGATTTGTCCAACGCTTTGTCGGCAGCAGCATCGGCTTTGTCTTCAATACGTTGCTCCACCTTTTCTACAACTTTTTCCTTTACTCGGTTGCCCATTTTTTCAAGCCATGACTGGGCTGAAACTTGTATGCTTGTCGTTAAAAACAAGCCACATATAAAAACTATCGCTTTTTTCATAACAAAACTGTATTAATATTGCAATTAAGTGAATTTAAGTGCAAAATTAGGTTGCTATAAAATGGTGTGATTGTAAAAAAACGACAGATTATAGTACCGTTCCTTCGGCTCTGCCGGAAAACATTTTGGTAATTTGCAGGTTTCGGTTGAAAAAATAGTTGGGTGTTTCGCCAATGATGGATTTGAAGTCTTTAATAAAATGGGCTTGGTCGAAATAATTCCCATCAAAAACCAAGTCTTGGTAATCAATCGCTTTATCCTCTTTAATCTTTTTCCACAGGTAATCTATGCGTACAATTCGCATCAATGTTTTGGGGCTTACGCCGGTGCGTTTTATAAAATTCCGTTCCAATGTGCGCTGACAGGCAGGACAATCCTGCACAATGTCTTTCAGTAGCGTAGTTGAACCTTTTTCTACAATTTTATCGTAAAACATATCAATGTTATCGGGATGATAAGGCGTTTTTTGAATTGTATTGACAAAGTGGGTAAAGTAATCAATGCGTTCCTGTATAGTTTTAATTTGTGCTAATTCATTCCAAAGCGGGTAAAAAAACGGATAAGGTAAATCAATGCTTCGTTTTGGGATAGGCGATAGATTTATCCCGAAAATTCGTGTAAAAACCGTTGGTTTGCAAATAACAATGAAGGTGTCCATTGTTCCGATAAAATTCAGGGTAATTGATTTGGGGATAATGGGCGCGGCAAAGAAAGGTTCAAGTTGTATGTTGGTTTCGCCTAATATCAAGGGGCGGTCTTTGAAGTGAAAAACAATGGAAATATCAGGACGAGGAATGAATTTTTCCGCCAAAAAAGACTCATTGAAGTTAAAAACTTCAAATTGGCGAATTAGCCAATCATTACTTTCATTATTTCTATAAAATTTAACGCCAAGCATAGTGAAAAATAAAGTGTATTTTAAGTCTGAAAATCAATTATATGCAAAGGTATTATTTTTATTTTGAACACTAACCATATCCTTTTAAGGATTTAAGACTGTTTTTAAGTTCTTAGTAAATATATTTTTCCACCGCCTTATCCAATTCCTCGCTAACAATTTTGGCATACACTTGTGTTTGCTGAATGGTGGCGTGGTCGAGTAACTTGCTTACGTATTCTATACGCATACCGTTATTCATGGCATTGGTGGCGAAAGTGTGGCGGCTTAAATGGAAGTGCAAGTTAAAAGGCAGTTTTAGCTCTTCGCCCATTTTACGCAGGTGTATGTCGCCCAAATGAACTTTTGCACGTACTTTGGCGCTTTTGTACTTTTCATCGGAAAATATACGCTCGGGATTTTCGAGTACCGGAAATATAAACGCTTCGGGATTGGGCTTAGAGGGTGTATACTTGTTGAGTATGGCAATGGATTTGGCACCCAGCTTGAAACTGTGCTGCTTTTGCGTTTTTTGGATGACCTTGGTGATTTTCTGCTTTTCTTCGTCGTAACATTTCCACTGCAACAGCATCACATCGCTTACACGTAATCCGCCGCCAAACACGCTGAACAAAAACATATCCCTGTGTACCTGCGCTTTGGGGCGTTGGCTTAAATCCAAATTTTCAAGTTCTTCTATCTGCTTTTTGTTGAGGTAGTTGCGTTCTACCTTGCTTTTGGGTATATCCACTTTGTAAAACGGCGAAACAACTAAGGGTATAAGTTCTTCCTCCATCGCATCGTTGTAAAAGAAGCTGAGTATGCGTAACGAGGAAAACGTGGTGGTGTTGCCGTTCCCCAATTTCTTTTTGCAGTAGTTGGCGTAATCGGTAAGTATGTTCACGTTAATGTCCGAAAAATAGAAATCGCGTGTACCTAAAAAGCGTTGGAATTTTCCGATATAGGTGGCGTATATTTCGGTAGTACGATAGGATACAATACCTTTGAGTTTTTCCAACCGCCGGTCGCAGTAATCGAAAAAGTTGGGGTCCGCTTTTCCTTTTATGGCTTCTTTGAGTTTGCGGGCTGAAACGGACTTTTTGGTTCGTTCCACGTCTGCCACTTGCGCTTGCGCATCGGCTACCTTTTGGGCAAGAAAGGCGTTCATCCGAGCACTATTGGTATAACTCTTTTTGAGTTTTTGCTTGGCGTCGTCCCACTCGCTCGCCTTTGCCTTAACGCCGGTAGCTACAAACTTGGCTTTGCGGTCTTTAATCAACCGGATATAAATCGGGCAGTTGCCTGCCGCATCTTGCTGCTGCGTGCGAAGCACTAATTTTATTGAAGCCATAAAAAGCAAGTTTTGTAATGTTGTACTATAAAATAAAAACGGCGCAATTTGATGAAACTATTTATTTTTCAATATTTTAAAAGTAATGCAACCGAATACAAAGGTACAACTTTTAGTACAACAAAACAAGCTTTTTCTTGCTTTTTTATGCTTTAATCTGCATAATATTATTTTATAACTAATTAATAAACAGTATAATTAAGTGCAAAATGGATTTTTGATTTTTGAATGTAGGATAACTCCCAAATATGTGCAACCTCATTGCGCCTGTCCGCCCAAGCCGGCATGTGTTGCATAATAAAACCGCATGTACAAAGTTACACAACTTTCACATATAAGCTGCCTGAATTATAAAAAAACGGCGGAAAGTCGTACTGCACACACCGCCGAAACCGCTATTGCCTATACCCTATTGTACTTAAATGGCACGTAACAACTATTGTTTTGACAATCAGTACCAAAAATACAAAAAATAAATGGAATTGAATGTTGCTATTTCCTCTTTTTTAAAAATTGCGGATACAGTTCATTCTTTACCCATACGAGATCGGGGGCAATAGAAAGAATTTGTTGACTATTATCTCTATGCCTTGTCTATAACTCATAAGCTTCTGCAACCCTATTGCGGCTATTGGCTTAAACATCGAATTACTTTTATTGCTTCGCCAAGAACCTGATTTCCTTTAATTATCACATTATCAATGCACACTTGATTTTGAAAACAGGTTAATAATGACTACTCCCATTATGATAAGCGCTATTCCCAGCACGGCGGGGAAATCCAAGCTCTGTTTAAAAACAAAATAACCTACCAGCGAAATAAGTACAATTCCAAACGCCTACCATATTGCATAGGCAACGCCTAATGGAATACTTTTTAAGGCAAAAGACAACAAATAAAAAGAGGCTACCACTGCCACAACAAAAATCAATGTAGGTAAGGGTTTACTAAACTGTTCGCTTTTCTTTAAGAATGACGTGCTTATTGTTTCGCAAATAATTGCGCCTATCAAGAATAAATAGTGCTTCATATTCATCAAAATTTTTCAATGTGTATATTCTATTTGTTCGTTTTATCCGTCGTGAAAAACCGTACGTTTTTATCGTTTTTTATTGTTCAACAACGCCGGATACAGTTCATTTTTTACCCACGCGAAATCGGGGGCGAGGCTAAGGATTTTCCGGTAGTAAGTTTCGGCGTTTTTGTAGTCTTTCAACTCTTCGTATGCTTTGGCTATTTGTGTGAGAAGGCTCAGGTAGTTCCAATCGCTTTTTACCGCGCCGCTTTCCATCAGCTTTTGCGCTTTCAGGTAATGTTCAATCGCTTTTTTCTTTGAACCGCCAAAAATAGCCGGCATGTAAAACTCTATGTTTCCCAATTGAATATAGCCGTAAGGATTATTCTTGTCCGATTCCACGGCTTTATTTGCCGCGTCTATGCTTTTGCCGCCTAAAAATGGGGCTTTGGTTTTGTTAAGCCCTATTTGAAAGCCGTAAAAAGCCGATTTATAGGCATATAGCATACTTGTTTTATAGTTTAACGCCGAGAGTTTTTTCAACCGTTCTTCCCCCCGAAGAATATAGATTTTCGCATCGCTTTTTTTATTATTTCCCATGCACCAACCAATATATCCGTATTCATAATTCAGCAGTTCCAACTCTCTTTCGTTGGACTTTCCGCTCTCGGCGTGCATGGCGTCCATCATTTTTTTCCACGTCGCCATGTCGTTTTTCAAATAGGCATTATAAATGTTTTGTTGCTCATCGGCACAAAATGCGAGCCATGGCAAAACGAAGAAAAATGCCACTATTAAATATTTCGTCCTTTCCATTTAAATTGATTTTTGGTTTTATTGATAATTGATTTACAGATAAATAACCCGAGCGTAATTTGTTGCGGAATGGCAAAAACGAGATTTTCAAACACATTTTGTTTTGCCGCCAGCGAAAAAAACACCCGCGTGAGCACAGTGGTAAAAACGTATAAAACAAGCAGATACATTTTTCCTGCCATCAGCACGGGAATAAATCCAAGCGTGGTTATCAGCCAAAAAACGACAGCCCACAGGTATGAATTTCCGAAAAAATAGGCAACGTTTTTTGAAAATCCTTCCACCGCTTCGGGCAACGAGCCGTACATTCTGCAACGCACTTGTCGCGCGCCAGTGAGGCAGCTTACGTTTTTTTTTCGCATTTTATAAAACCGGGCAATTTCAATGTCTTCCGCGCGGCTTTTCCGGAAACGTTCGTGCGGCAAAAACGCGTGATAAGTCTCTTTGTTGAAAAGCATAAACTGCCCGTTGGCAGCCGCCATAGAAGGAAAGCGCAACAAGCGCACGAGTGGCAACGGCAGCAACGTGAGCAGGATAAAGTGCATATTGGGCACGGTTATTTTTTCGGCTACCGAACGCATTTCCTGCACGGGGAAAATGCTGAGCAAGTCGGTTTTTTTATCCAACATATAGCGTAAACCGTTATCAATCAATCCTTCATACACGCGCACATCGGCGTCTAAGAATAGCAGGTAATCGCCCGCGGCGTTGAGCGCCAGCTGGTGGCAGGCGTGGTTTTTCCCGAGCCAGCCTTCGGGCAATTGGTTCGACTGTATGCAGCGGATACGTTCGTGGCGCGCAGCAAAGTCTCGGACTACATCTGCCGTACGGTCGGCGGATTGGTCGTCGAGCACCATGATTTCAAGCCAATTGTCTTTTATCCGGGTTAAATCGTTCAACAGGTTTTGAATATTACGCTCTTCGTTTCGCGCCGGAATAAGTACGGATACGGAATATGCCGAAATATCGCTGCCGCCGCGCGGAAGTTTTTCGGCAAAAAAAATGTTTACAAAAGCTACCAGCAGTTGCAGCAAGGAAAAGGCGATTATGAAATCGGCAACGTATATCATGGCAAATGCCTTTCTGTTTGCGTTTTCAGGCAACGACGGTAAAACGCGCGGTACGCAGACTGTAATTCCGGCAGGGAAAACGCGCCGTTGTATGTATCGACGTACATAAACAACGAGGGTTTGGGCTGTGAAAAATAATCGACCAGGTTTGCCGAAAAAACTACGTGTATTTTGTTTTCTTTTGCATGCAAAATCCGTTCGATACCTTGCTCAAAAACAACATCGGCATCGTAAAGTGAATGAATTTTTCCTTGCGGATAGATTAAAAGCATATTTTGCCTGTTTTCCAGTAACGACGAAGCGTATTGAAGACTTTCAACCATTTCGCGGCTGTTTTTATTCACCGAAAATGCGCCTGTGTAATTGAAAAACCGGAATTTGAGCAGTTGGTCTTCCCGCATCATGAAATAAAATTTTCGTTTCAGGATTTTCAGTTTCAGGTACATCGCCCAAAAACCGTCCCACCAGCTTACGTGATTGGCGATAAGCAAAATCGGTTTTCCTTGGTCAATAAACTCTCCGACAATGTGTATCGCATGAAATTTTCGTTTCAGCAAAAACATTGTGTAATGCTGAAAGAAAGGGTAGATAAGGAAGTGGTGGCGGGCTTTGAGCATAAACAAGGCGATTATTCAATCATTTTTTCCACATATTTCTCTATACTTTCCGGCGTGGTGGTGGGCGAAAAGCGTTTTACGGGCTTGCCGTTCTTATCAATCAGAAACTTGGTAAAGTTCCATTTTATACTACTGCCGAACCAGCCGCCCAATTCGCTTTTGAGGTATTTGAAGAGAGGGTGCGCATTGTCGCCGTTTACATCCACTTTGGCAAACATCGGAAAGGTAACGCCGTAATTCAGCAGGCAACCTTCGGCAATGGATTTTTCGTCACCCGGCTCTTGGTTGCCGAATTGGTTGCACGGAAAACCGAGAATGACCAATCCTTTGTCCTTATACTTTTGGTAGAGTTTTTCCAACCCTTCGTACTGAGGCGTCAGTCCGCATTTGCTGGCGGTATTGACCACCAAAACGGTTTTCCCTTTGTAGGTTTCCATGCAAACGGTGTCGCCTTGAAGCGTTTTTGCCGAAAAGGCATAAAAATTATTTTTCATATCAGAATTATTGAAATGAGTATTGTTTTCCACCGTCGGAACGAGCAGGAAAAAGAGAATTTGTAACACAAAAAGAGGTAGCGCCATTTTATTGATAATTTTAAGGTGTGAAAAATAAATAACGGAATGAAAAATAAGCGCCAGCAACGCCCACATGGCGTAGTTTTGCAGCGGAATAATGCCTGCCGCCCATTGCCACATATCCATTTGCGGGGCTTTCTGTTCCATTACCGCATCGTAGCCCACCATCAATAGCGAGGGGAAAACGACACGGCTAAAAATAGTACGCGGCAAAAACGTAAATACGGCAGCCGACATATACACCAGCAATACCCAATTGACGCCGATTAGAAGAGGCGTGCGCCAAAGCTTTATTCCTAACCCGCTTCCATAGGCGTAATCGCCAAAAAGCACGCCGGTATTCGTGCCCGCCATTTCCACCAAAAAACTGGCTGTAAATACAAACAGGAAATAGAACGAAAGGATTTTACGGTTTTCGGTTTTATCGTAATAAGCGAGAAAAACAGCCGACAGCATCAAAATGAGTGGCGTGAGCTTAGTGAAGAAATCATGCGCGGCATCCGCACGAAATCCCACCACGCCCACGCCATAAAACAGGATGGCTATGGCTATAAAGATTATATCTTTGGGGGTATATGCCGTTTTTGTCATCTTTTATTTACTAACACCATCCCAGCCTGCAATACGCGCTAAAATCCACCACATGGCATACGCCTTACGGTTGGCTGTAATGTGCTGCGTATTATGTTCCCCAAAAGCGACGTCGCCGTTTGTGTTTTTATTTTCAAACCATGCCACGCCTTTTGTGTTTGCAGTTTGCCAATCGGCATAAAAATTTCCGTTGTATTTGGCGGAATAACCGTTGTCATCGGTATCGTCCCAGTATTTATCCGTCATATCGTGCGTGTCGATACTGTAATAATCCAGGCACAGCTGCTTGTTTTCTTTGCAGAAATTGGTAATCAAATCCGCCTGATTTTTGGGTTTTCCGTCGCCGATATTGGCATTGCCTACCGCGTGTCCGGTCATAAAAACAAAATACACAGGTTTGGCTCTTTTCTTCGTTCCGTTTTTGCCGTATTCGCTGATAAGCTGTTTCATGCCGGGCAGGTAATTTTTTGCGACATCATGTCCGGTAATATCGCACCACGACCACATAATTACGTTTACATTTGCATTTTTAGGGTCATCCAGAAATTGGCGCGTGGCAGCAATAAACATCGTTTCGTCTGCGCTTAAATCGCCCCAACCTGCAAAGTTGTCAAAAAAAGCAAGCTTGTCTGTCGCCGGATTGTTATTGGTTATGGCAAACAGCGTATTGTCGCCGACTTTATAATCCTTCAATCCGAACAAACCACGCGTAACATGCGTACCGTGCGAGGTATGTTGGTAGGCAACCTGCAACTGATTGCGGGCAACATCCATGTACTTTTTCGGAATGGCGCGAAGCACGTTTTCTTTTGCCTTGGAATAATCGGCAATATAATCGCCGGCTACCAAAGAGCCATCCAGATTGGAAACGCCGGGATTGGGTTCGGGCGTGGGTGTAACAGAGGTTTCGCTTTTTCCGCATGCTATAAAAAAGAGCAGGGCGAATAGGATTGTTACCGGTAACGTTTCAAGTAAGTTTAATTTATTTGTTTTCATAAATTCTGTTTTTTGTAAATACTTGTTTATAAAATTAGCATTTATTGTCTAAAAAGAAGTCCTTTCATTCTCAATCGCAAATTTTCTCCCACTTTCCTTTCAGCCAAATAACGCCAAACAGCATGCCGAAAGCGTAACCCATATCTTCTAACGGAATGGTAAGCAGGCGGATGCCGCAATTTTCGGCATTATTGTACCACACTACTTCGCGCCCTAAAAATGAACCGGTTAGCAACCCGTTGACCAACAGAAACGGAACGAGAATGACTATAAACGTAACGAGAAAACGCCCCATTTCGTTTCGCTTGTCCGCCGTTCCGGCGAGTAAGGCAATGATAAACACCCCGATACTGTACACGGTGTAGAGTTTTGGGAAATAGATAACCGCTAAAACGCACAACATCCCGATAAGTGCGTATGAAATAACGTTGCGTTGTTTTTCCGAAAAATAAAGGTTGGGAAAATACTGTTTTATCACGTAATGCAGAAACACCGAGGCGTACGGAATAAGCAAAAAAAACAATATTTCTTCCAACGGAAGGTTAAATACGCGGATGCCCAGCACAAAATTTTCATTAAAACCCCACACACCCAATCGGGTGTAAAGCACGTCGAAAGCGATAAAAAACACCGCTACCAATGCAATGGCGGGCAGTAACGTTCGCCAATGCGTATGAAATGCCACTTTCTTGTCGAAGCTCAATGCAAAAGGAAAGATAAAAGAAAAAAACAATATAGCGGAATAGAACCACATAAATGTCAATCGTTGAAAAATTTAGACGGAAAAATAAGCAGTCCGTAATTGTAAAAATCTCTTCTACTTTTCGGGCGATGGTGTGCCAAATGAGCTTTTATGACAGCTTGTAAATATTTGTTGCTTGAATTTTGTAAACACGGCAAAGGGAGGCGGCGGTGTATCACAACATCGTGAATAAGAAAATAAACAGCTCCGTAAAGCGTTATTCCGATGCTAAAAAACACAAGAGTAAGTTTGTTGAAAGAAAGACCCGTTATCATCAGCAAAATAGCCGGAAAAGCATACAATACAAAGAATAAATCATTCTTTTCAAAGCGATTGGCTTCGGTTTTTCCTAATTCTTTGAGTGTAACTTTTTCACGATCGCGGGTGTGGTGATCTTTATGCCACCTCCACAAAAAGCCGTGCATTATATATTTATGGTTACTCCATGCCACAAATTCCATCATTACAAAACCCAGAATAATCATTGAGATATAGAGTATCATATTTTTATCATTTTATATTTTTTGATATAACTTGGTGCGAAACTTGTTGCAAATTTCCATAGTTGGCTATCAGTTTTTCAAGAATGATTTTAAACCAAATTGTATATTGTTGAGGATTATTTTTTATATCATCCTCCAAAAGGTTAGCTGATATATACTTCCAATCTTTTACCTCGCAAGGGTCAGGCTCCGGCTCTATATCAGTAATACAAGTAAAAACACGGTCATATTCATATTCCCACAAATTATCATTCAGCCTGGCTTTATAGATAAAATCAAAAATGAAGGTAAACGGCTCCGAAGTATATATTCCCATTTCCTGAAACAACCTTCTTCTAGCTGCATCTTCATACTTTTCGTTTATATATGGGTGGGTGCAACATGCATTTGTCCAAAGCCCTCCACAATGGTACTTCTCCTCAGCACGCTGATGTAACAACCATTCTCCTTGCTTATTAAACAACAAAACAGAGACTGCCCGATGAAGCGCTGGAAGAAGGTGAGCCTCCATCTTTTCCATCGTGCCTATCGGATTATCATGCTCATCTACTAATTGTACTATATTTACACCATTTATCATTTATCCAGTTTCTTGTAAAGATTTGTTTAAGTGTGATATCTGAAAGCAACACAAATTTTTTTAAATTAGATACACGCACTCTCTTTGAAATAATTTTATGAGAGGGAGTTTTTTTAATTTTTTTCAATAATTTCAGGTAATATCGATAAGCTACCATCACTGCTAATCTTGAATTGGAAGGAAGTTTGATAATACCTGAATAAGCAATTTTAAAATCTTCTTCAATATCTTTTATAATCTCATTTTTACTATTTTCATCAAAATTTTTTATAGCTAAATTGGGAAAATAATTTCGCCCCAGTATAAAAACGTCTTTTCGCAAATCACGTAGAAAATTTACTTTCTGAAACGCAGATCCCAAGCGCATTGCAGGAATATGAAGAGACTCGAAAAGACTATCATTGTTTTCAGAAAACACTTTTAAACACATCAATCCTACCACATCTGCCGAACCATAGATATATTGTTTTGTTTCAATTAAGGTTTTATATTCCTTCTTCTTTAAATCGACATGCATGCTTTTTAAGAAAGAGTGAATGTATTCATCAGGAATACCATATTTCTCTACAGTATGCAAAAAAGATTGGAGTATGGGATTTGTGCTAATTCCTTGGTCACGTGCAATATAATAATCTTCTTGAAAACGCTGTAAAAGCTTTTGCTGTGGAAATCCATGAAATGAATCTACAATTTCGTCGGCTAGGCGCACAAATCCGTAAATGCTATGGATGGCATAACGTATATCACGATTAAAAAAACGAGTAGCTGAAAAAAACGAAGTACTATATGCTTTAGTAAATTGCTTGCTTATATCAAAGCAAAGCCTCTGGTAGATGTAAATATCGTTGTTATTTTCAGCCATAAAAAAATTTTTCCAAAAAACTTGTACAAATATACATTAAATATTGTACAAATATATGCTAAAAATAACAAAAAAATATTATTTTTGTTCTATATTTTATTATTTTTCAATATTTCATCTAATGTATAATTTCGTTTGTTGTCGAAAATATCTTTATGGTAAGAATCTAGTTTCCTAAGAAGATAAGCCAATGTATTTATTTCGTTTTGGGAAAGATTTCCCATTACAATATCCGATACCATTTTCATATTAGGTAGAATACGAAACAGTTCTGTTTTGCCCTTTTCTGAAAGGCTTATGCGTACGCTCCTTTTATCGCTTGCATCTTCTCGCTGGTTCAAAAATCCAAGCTTTAATAACCTGTTTATTATCTCATTGCCCGAAGTTTTCTCCATTGCCTGCATATTGATGAGTTCCATTTTGATCATGCTTTCATAAGTAAGTAATGTTATCATAAATGAAAATTCTTCACCTGATTTAATTATGCTATCTTTTAATGCTTTTTTAATATATCCTTTTGCATAGCGAAAAAGCATAACCACAAGAATGGAAATATCAGTCTTAGGTCCGTTTTTGTAATCCCTTTCACCCCAATCATCAACCCCACCGCTGATAGAATCACGCTTAACGCTTTTAAATTCATACTTTGCATTGAGAAAGCCAAGAAAATCAGTTGTGTTTAAAGACTTTTCATCTTTGAAACCTTGACTTTCATATTCTTCCAGATAATCAAGAAGTTCTACAAATATTTCCTTTGTTTTCATTATTATTTTTAAAATTACAGCATAAAATTAAGAACAAAACCGAACTTTATCTGTTTGCTCTAGGACAAAAACATACCAATATAAATAATGTATGCGTAAAAGTAGCTGTTTTTTATGAAGAGGATTATATTTTTATTTATTTTTTTACTGATAAATTTTTTTGGTTTTGCACAAAAAGGTACTATCAAAGGCAGAGTTTATAATGCAAAAACAAACCAGCCACTTCCATTTGCTTCTATACAAATAGAAGGAACCACCAATGGGTTTATATCTGACTCTAACGGTAATTTTATATTTGAAGCCGTAGAGCCGGGATTCAAAAAGATTATTGTAAGTATGATCGGATTTGAGAAAACTATTTCGCCCGAAATACAAGTACAAGGAAATCAAATTTCATTCATTGATATTGAAGTAGAAGAAAAAGCTATAGACTTAGAAGGAATAGTGGTTAGACCCAATGTTTCATTTAAGCGCATTGAGAGCCCACTATCTGTAATATCTTTGGGATTGCAGAACATAGAAAAAAGCGCCGGAGCTAACCGAGACGTATCTAAAGTAATTCAAAACCTACCCGGTGTTGGAGTTACAGCAGCTAATCGAAATGATTTGATTGTAAGAGGTGGTGGTCCTTCAGAAAATGTATTTTACCTCGATGGCATTGAAATGCCGATTATAAATCATTTTGCTACGCAAGGAGCTTCAGGAGGGGTAGTAGGAATTATTAACCCTGATTTTGTAAGAGAAATTAACTTTTATACAGGCGCTTTCCCCGCAAACCGCAATAACGTTTTAAGTTCAGTTATGGAAATTAAACAAAAAGACGGCAGCAAGGACAGGGTGCATGCAAAAATTTCCGTGGGTGCATCCGATGCCGCGCTTACGGTGGATGGTCCGCTAAACGAAAAATCCACTTTTATTGTTTCTGCTCGCCAATCCTATTTGCAACTACTTTTTAAAGCCATCGGACTTCCTTTTTTGCCTACCTACAACGATTTTCAGCTAAAATATAAATATCAAATAAATCCAAAAAACGAAATTAGCCTTGTCGGCATAGGAGCCATTGACAACATGACCCTAAACACAGATTTAGAAAAAAACGGTACGGAAGCGCAAAAATACATCCTCAATTACCTCCCTATATATAAACAATGGAATTATACGTTAGGCATGGTTTACAAGCATTTTTCGGAAGCTTATTCCGACACTTGGGTTTTGAGCCGAAATATGCTACGTAATCAAAATTTTAAGTATCCCGCAAACGACCAAAACAAGCCCAAAATATCGGACTACCTCTCTGATGAAGCTGAAAACAAAATCCGTTTTGAGCGAAACTACCCCAGCCTTCCGGTAAAAATGCAATTAGGAGCAGGGATAAAACATGCACATTACACTAATCAAACCTATAGAAAAGTATTCAAAAATGGCTCTGTCAGTGATTTTAATTATGCTTCTAATCTAACAATATTCGCGTATCAAACTTTTATTCAACTTTCAGATGAATATGTGAACGAAACATTAAAAATATCTATGGGTATAAATTTAACCGGTAATACTTTTAATAAGCACATGAAAAATCCTTTTAATCAGTTTTCGCCTCGCTTTTCGGTATCTTACGCATTATCCGACAAATGGGATTTAAACGCCAACATAGGTAGATATATGATGCAACCCTCATACACTACAATGGGTTACAAAAATGCTGACGGAGCATATGCCAACCAAAATGAAAACATAAAATATATTATCTCCAATCAAGCTATACTGGGTTTTGAGTTCCGCCCTAAAGAAAAAATCAGTTTTACGGCAGAAGGTTTTTATAAGCAATATCTTCATTATCCGGTTTCTGTGGCAGAAGGCATAAGTATTGCCAGCAAAGGGGCAGAATATGGGCAGGTGGGCGATGAAGAAGTGGTTTCATCAGGAAAAGGACGGGCTTACGGGTTGGAAGTTGTGTGTAAAATCATATCCTGGAAAAATGTAAATTTTACTTCGACTTACACTTTTTTCCGCAGCGAATTTACGGGTAACGATGGAAAATATATCCCTTCTTCGTGGGATACAAGGCATATTCTTAATATTGTGAGCGGCTATAGATTTTCAAAAAATTGGAATGTTGCTGCACGATGGCGATATGTGGGAGGAGCCCCCTACTCTCCTATCAACATGGATTTATCTACACTAAAAGATGCCTGGAACATCAGCAATCAGCCTTATACAGATTATGAAAATTTCAACACCCTGCGCCTAAAAAATGCCCATCAATTGGATATGAGAATTGATAAAGAATTTTACTTCAAAAAATGGTTGTTAAATTTATATTTAGATATTCAAAATGTTTATAATTTTCAATCGGAAAATGCTCCTATTTATACCAATTTAGATAAAAACGGCAATGTAATGGACGATCCTGCCGACCCACAAAAGCGTCAGTTGCTGAGAATGCTGAATTTACAAAGTGGAACCATACTGCCAACCGTGGGTGTAATAGTTAAACTCTAATCAATTATACAAATAACAGCGGAAATTTAAGTTAAAATTGGAGATAGATTTTAAATGAAATTTATTAAAAAATCAAAAAACAGATTGTTTTTGTTCTATTTTTTAGAAAAAAGACAAACAATATACTATTTTTTTTTGTTATAACAAATATTAAAAACAATTAATTTATTAATAAATCTATATTTTATTTTAAAATTTCAAAAAAATTACATTATGAAAAGGATTCTCAAATTATTAGTGTTGGCAGCTATGCCACTGCTTATCTTCGCAGCTTGTGGCGAAGAAGATAAAACAACACCCGTTAGCCCACAAAAAACAATTGCCGCTTTAGTTAGCGAAACAGCCGACCTTTCTTTGCTCAAAGCAGCCGTGGTAAGAGCAGGACTTTTGGAAACCCTATCCAAAGAAGATGCCACTTTCACCGTATTCGCTCCTACAAACGATGCGTTTAAAGCGGCAGGATTGGATACGGAAGAAAAAATAAAGGCAACTCCGGTAGAAAATTTAAAGAAGATAGTGTTGTTTCATGTCCTTGGAACAAAGTATCCGGCTTCTGCTATTCCTGACGGAACCAGCGAACTTTCAACCGTCAACGACTTAAAAAGCTATGTAACCAAAAACAAGGAAGGCGTATTTGTAAATGGTGTAAAAGTTACAAAAGCTGATATTGATGCCAAGAATGGTGTCGTACATTTAGTAGGTAAAGTGATTATGCCGCCAGCAGGAAACATTGTAGAGGCAGCACAAGCAAATCCTCAATTGTCTTATCTTGTAGCAGCTGTAGTACGTGCCAGCGAAGGAGTTACCAATGTGGCGAAATTATTGTCCGAACCAGGTGCATATACCGTATTTGCACCTACTAATGATGCTTTTAAAGCCGCCGGTTTTGCAACCATTGATGCTATTAAAGCAGCAAAACCGGATGATTTAACCGCTATACTTACCTATCACGTAATTGCCAAAAGAGTTTTCTCTTCCGATTTAACCGAAGGGATGAAGCCTGAAATGTTGAATAAGGGAATGGTAACCATTACACTCGCCGGAGGCGCTAAGGTAAAAGGTAAGAACAATAATGCCCCTTCAAATATTACCATTACGGATGTGATGGCTACTAATGGAGTGGTGCATATTATTGATGGAGTGCTACTTCCGTAAAAAATTATCCTAAATTCCCATACATAGTTTTTTTAATTTTAAAAGTCCCTTTCAAGCTATATGAAAGGGACTTTACTATTAAATATGATCTAAAAAGTTATATGGCGAAGTTAATCAAAAGTGATTGTTTTTAATGCATTTGCTTTTAATCCTTTCATTTACAATCCTATAATTTTTCTCATCTTCAAATCTTTTATGAAAATCGCCTAAATAAATTTTATCCTGATTTAAAAATTGCAGAATTTTCAAAATTTAGGATTAATCAACTTTATATGTGTATTTTACCTGTTTAAGTTCTTCGTTGGCTTGCGTGATTTTATTTTTAAGATTTTCTTTATAAGCTACCAGTTTATCGAAAATAGCTTTATCCCCTACCGCAAGCATTTGTGCAGCCAATAATCCCGCGTTTTGCGCACCATTAACAGCAACAGTGGCTACCGGAATTCCGGGAGGCATTTGCACAATGGCAAGCAGTGCATCCATTCCGTCAAATGAGGATTTCACCGGCACCCCAATAACAGGCAAGGGCGTAAAAGCGGCTATTACTCCCGGCAAATGCGCAGCCATGCCCGCGCCCGCAATAATTACTTTAACTCCTTTTCCGGCAGCTTGTGTGGCAAAAAGCTCAACTTTTTCGGGCGTACGATGTGCCGACAAAGCATTCATCTCAAAAGGAATTTGCAGCTCATTCAAAACCTTGGCAGCTTGTTCCATAACCGGCAAATCGCTGGTGCTGCCCATAATTATACTTACTAATGGAGTCATTTGAAAATTTTTAGGGGTTACGATTACAGTATATCTAAATACTGCAAGCCTTTATTTGTTATATTGCATTTTATATTAATTGCAAATATATGCAAAATATAGTTCCTTTTTCGGTCAAAAATTTGTTTCCAAAATTTATTTGTATGTATTATTAAGTTAAAATGTATATTTGCAGAAATATTTCACATTATAAATAATTTACCATGCCTAACAACTGGACAATTAAGGACAAAAACTTTGAAAAATTTATCGATTCCAACCTCATAGAAGAGCGTGTTAAAGCCACAGCCCATATAATGAATGAGGAACTCAAAGGTAAAAATCCTTTATTTATCGTGATTTTAAACGGTTCTTTTATTTTTGCATCCGATATATTCAAAAAAATAACCATTGATTGCGAAATCACTTTTATCAAGCTTTCATCTTATCGTGGCACTGCCAGCACAGGATGCATTGAGGAGCTTATGGGCTTGGATAAAAATATTGACGGGCGTACCATTGTGGTGGTAGAAGATATAGTTGACACGGGGCTTACGCTACAAAGCTTCTTAGATTCGATAAAACAAAAAAATCCTGCCGAAATAAAAATTGCGAGTTGTTTTGTGAAACCTGATGTTTTTCAAAACAAATTTCCTATTGATTATAAATGTTTTGATATTCCTAACGATTTTGTAGTAGGATATGGTTTGGACTATGATGGCTATGGCCGTAACTCCGAACATCTGTACAAACTTTGCCAATAAAAATATTTACGGTATAAATTTTAAAAAATCATGTTAAACATTGCACTTTTCGGGCCTCCGGGCGCGGGCAAGGGTACGCAGTCGCAAATGCTGCTGGAAAAATACAACTTGGATTATATTTCAACCGGCGATTTATTGCGACAAGAAATTAGTGAAGAAACAGCAATAGGTTTAAAAGTAAAAGACCTCATAGCCAAAGGCGAACTTGTTTCGGACGAGATTATTGTGGAACTCATAGAAAAAAAAATTACTGCCAACGTAGATAAAAACGGTTTCCTTTTTGACGGGTTTCCGCGCACACTTGTGCAAGCTTATATTTTAGATGGTTTATTATTAAAATTAAACACTTCATTATCCTGCCTGTTGAGTTTAGAAGTTCCTGATGATGAGCTCGTACGTCGCCTCATTGAAAGAGGAAAAAACTCCGGACGTAGTGACGACAACATGGAAGTAATTCAAAACCGCTTGCGGGAATACAATGAAAAAACTGCTCCTGTATTGGACTATTATACAGAGCGTGGTTTATGTTGCCCCATTAACGGACTGGGAGATATACAGGAAATTTTCGGGAAGCTTTGTGAAGCTATCGAAAAAACGTTGGAGAAAAAATGGTTTAATCTGGTTTTATCAGGACCTCCGGGCGCCGGAAAAGGAACACAAGGAAATTTGCTGGCTAAAAAATTCAATCTCTATTATATTTCCACCGGCGCATTGCTAAGAAAAGAACTGAAAGCTGGAACAGAGCTGGGGTTGAAAGTGAAAGACCAAATAAACCGTGGCGATTTGGTACCGGATGAAATTATCATAAAATTGATTGAAAATGAAATGAAAATGCACAAAAACGTAAATGGCTTCATTTTCAAAGGTTTCCCCAGAACCATTCTTCAATCATATATTTTGGAAGGATTGTTGCGCAAGCTTAACATGGAAGTTTCATTTGTAGTAGAGCTTACTGCTCCCACTATCGAACTCATTAAAAGGTTGGATGCAAGAGGACGATCAGAGAATCCACGTCCTTACGACAAAACTACGGAATTAATAATCCACCGTTTGGAACAATATAACCAAAAAACTGTTCCTGTAATGGAGGGATATAAAAAACAAAATAAACATACCCTTGTGGATGCGCGAGGTTCTTCGGAAGAAATATTTGAACGTATTTCTGATGTAGTAAGCCAAGCAATGAAGCACTCCCGTTAAATTTAAACCAAACCCGATTTTATTATATGGCTACATCCAATTTTGTTGATTACGTTAAAATTTATCTTAAATCCGGCAAAGGCGGTGGTGGCTCTATGCACTTTCACCGTAGCAAAGGAAATCCGAAAGGAGGACCTGACGGAGGAGATGGAGGAAGAGGAGGACACATTATCGTAAAAGGCAATCAACAACTTTGGACTCTTCTGCACCTGCGCTATACCAAGCATATTATGGCTAAAGACGGGCAAAGCGGATCGGGAGCATTGCGAACAGGCGCCAACGGTGAGGATATTATTATAGAAGTCCCCTTGGGCACGGTTATTAAAGACGCTGAAACAGGAGAAATCAACTGCGAAGTTACCGCACACGACGAAACACATATTGTAATACCCGGCGGTCGTGGCGGCTTAGGTAATAACCATTTTAAAACAGCTACCAACCAAGCGCCCAAGTTTGCACAACCCGGAGAGCCTTTTCAGGAGAGTTGGAAAATATTTGAGTTAAAAATATTAGCCGATGTAGGATTGGTAGGATTTCCTAATGCAGGAAAATCAACACTTTTATCCGTACTTTCAGCGGCAAAACCCGAAATTGGCGACTATCCTTTTACCACCTTACGCCCCAACTTAGGCATTGTTTCATATCATGATGAAAAATCGTTTATTATGGCTGACATACCCGGAATTATTGAAGGTGCACATGAGGGAAAGGGATTGGGAACACGATTTTTAAGACATATTGAACGGAATTCCGTACTCCTTTTTATGATTCCGGCAGATACAAAGAGCATTAAGGAAGAATATAAAATATTACTCAACGAATTGAAGCAATTCAACCCCGAGCTTTTAAACAAAGGTCGCGTACTTGCCATTACAAAATGCGACATGCTTGATGACGAAATGATGAAGATGCTAAAAAAGGAAATTCCACGCATTCCGCACGTCTTTATTTCGTCCCATACACGCATGGGACTGCCTAAGTTAAAAGATTTGCTTTGGGAACAATTAAATATTTCGGAGTAATAATTTTAAATCCTACGATACAAATGAAAGCCTTCCTTACAATTGGCTTGCTTATTTTATCCAATACATTCATGACATTAGCTTGGTATGGTCATTTAAAATTTGCCGAATGGAAATGGTTTAGCAAACTCGGATTAATAGCCATAGTACTTATCAGTTGGGGCATAGCGCTTTTTGAGTATTGCTTTCAGGTGCCGGCAAACCGGATAGGCTTCAAGGGGAATGGTGGACCTTTTAGCTTGGTAGAACTCAAAGTAATACAAGAAGTTATAACACTTACCATATTTACCGCTTTCACGCTTATTGTTTTCAAGACAGAAACATTCCGCACCAACCACGTGATTGGTTTTATTTTTCTTATATTGGCAGTATATTTTATCTTTAAAAAATAAATTTATTCGCCCGTTGACTCTTCATTTTGGTTGGAAAAAGGACTGGTTGGCGGAGCGCCTTCATTCTTTTCCCTTTTTTTCTTCAGTTGCCATTTCAGAAAACCATAACTCTTGTCTCTGCTAAAGTCGCTTCCTAAAAGCAATCCATAAGGTTCCATGCCCGGAATATTATCAAACATTACTTTAGCTATAGCCAACAGGGGCAAAAACAATATCATACCTGCAATTCCCCAAATACGCTCGCCTACAAATATGGCAATAATGGCAAACAAAGGATTTATACTCACTTTTGAACCTACAATTTTAGGTGAAAGAAAATTACCTTCAATGGTTTGCACCATAAAATACCATAACATAACAAACACCGATAACATAGGATTGCCCTGTACAACAAAAGCGTAAACTACAGGTATGGTGCCGCCTATTGTAGTACCTATATAAGGTATGGTAGTGAGGAATGCCGCAAAAAATCCGAAAAGAAAAGGATAATCGAGTCCTAATGCCCACAAACCTATACTGTTAGAGATGCCCAAAATACAAATAATGGTTAGCAAACCTATGGAATAATCTCTTGCCAGACGCTGAACCCTTTGTATAATAACAGAAATTTTTTCTCTCTTCTCTTCTTCAAAATGTAACAAGGTAAATTTTAAAAAAGCATCTTTATACAAAAGAAACAAAATGGTATAAATCAAAACCATTACCAGCGACAATATAAAAGATGTAGATGAAGTTATAAATGTTCCTAAATATGCAGAAACATTAACTCCAGCCGTACCCCCTTCCAATTGCTTTTGCAAAGCAGTCAGATGATATTTTTTTGCCGCATCGTTAATCTTTAGGCTTATGTTTTGTGCTATTTCGTTAAAATGTGTGCCTATATCTTTAGATGTATCTATCTGGCTGTAGAATTGATTAGCGAAAAAGAATAAAATGCCTGAGGTTAATATTACCACCAAAAAAACCGATAAAAATACCGCTAAGCCTCTCGGCATTTTCCTTTCAAAAAAATCGGATAGCGGATTAAGAAAAAATGCCAGAAACATAGCAAAAAATATGGGTCGCAATACATAACCGAAATATACAAAAAGAAATCCTACAATAAGGATAATAATGAGCGAATACGCCAATTTCTTAACTTTCATTATAATTATAAAATAATTTAAATGGTTAACACTAAAATATTGATATGGAAAATTAGGAAAATAAAACAATTTATAAAGAAAAGTGTTTACATATTACCTTTAGTTTAAGGATTGATTTATTATATATTTTTTACCATATTACACATTTACTATTCACTAAAACAACAATAGCCTTATGGACGAAGAACAAATAAAAACCGAAACGGAAAAAGAAACTTTCGGAGAAAACTTTGACCAATTGAAAGATGATGCCAAAGAGCTTGCCAACCTCAATGTTTCGTTGTGGAAAATGCACGTTATAGAAAAAGCATCTGTTTTAGGCACATACGCATTCTCTGTTTTTCTTTTTATAGCGGTGTTTGACGTAGTTTTGTTTTTTTTAGGACTCTCTTTCGGCATTTGGATGGGACAAATTACAGGCTCTTACGCGCTTGGCTTTTTACTTTCGGCGTTGGTTTTTATCATTGCACAAGTTTTTATCTACATTTTTCGTCGCCACATATTCTCCGGCGCAATTGTACGTAAGTTAAAAGATGCTTTTTTTGATGATTAATATTTACTTATATGGCTTACAAAAAATATGAACCCCAGTTTACCAATTTGAGCGAATTAGTCGAAGAAAAAAAAAGAATGAAAGCCCAAATTGAACTTAAACAAAAAAGTTTTGGAGGAAATCTTAAAGATGCTGCATTTATTGTGTGGGATAATATAAAAAATGCTATTTTTACTTCCCCTAAAAGATTACTGCTTTCATTGTGGGATAAATTATTTAAACGCAAAAAAAAGCAATTAACAACAAAGAATTTCATATCGAAATAATTTATACATGTTAAAGAGATTTAAAATATTAACTCCCTCACTTAAAAGTTTTTTTACCGAGGTAGGAGAACTTGTTTCATTTTCCATAGATGCCATTAAGCATCTTTTTATCCCACCTTTCGAAACCCGTGAACTCATCCGTCAGGCATATGTGGTAGGGAACAAAACACTTCCATTGATTGCCACTACAGGTTTCATCATGGGATTTGTACTCACTATACAAACCCGCCCCGTTCTTGCAGATTTTGGGGCACAATCCATGATTCCGGGTATGATTGCCATATCCGTTATCCGTGAAATAGGTCCCGTAATAACAGCGCTGCTGTGTGCAGGCAAAATAAGCTCAGGCTTCGGAGCCGAAATAGGCGCCATGAAAGTTACCGAACAAATTGATGCAATGGAAGTTTCAGGCACCAAACCCATGAACTACGTAGTAGCAACCCGCATCATGGCTACAACGCTTATTGTGCCTATACTTGTTTTTTTTGCCGATGCACTGGGATTGCTGGGCTCTTATATAGGAGTTAGCATAAAAGAGCAAATGAGTTTTAAATTATACATTACACAAGCTTTTAATTCATTGGAATTTTCAGATTTAATACCTGCCACCATAAAATCAGTATTTTTCGGTTTTTTCATCGGGCTTATAGGATGTTATAAAGGATACAACGCCAACCGCGGCACTGAAGCTGTAGGTGATGCAGCCAACAGCGCGGTGGTTACGGCATCGCTCACCGTTTTTATCATTGATTTGCTGGCAGCACAGCTCTCCGAATTATTTGTTGGATTTTAAATTTCTTGAGAATATATGGATAAAGATAATGTTATAGAAATAAAGGATCTGAAAAAAGGCTTTGGCGAGAAAAAAGTATTAACAGGTTTAAACCTCACACTCAAAAGAGGAGAAAACTTAGGCATACTCGGCAAATCGGGGACGGGAAAATCTGTACTCACCAAATGTATTGTACGCCTTATAGAACCAGATTCGGGAAGCATACAAGTGCTGGGTGAAAATATACTATCATTAAACAGTGAAGAGCTTAACGAAATACGAAAAAAGATAGGATACCTCTTCCAAAGCGGAGCGCTTTACGACTCTATGACCGTAAGAGAAAACCTGGAGTTCCCTATACGTCGCACGCAAATTGCGGATTCAAAAAGCGAAGTAAAGGATATGGTTGAAGAAGCACTTGACAATGTAGGCTTGTTGGAAGCTATTGACAAAATGCCCTCGGAATTGTCGGGAGGTATGCGCAAAAGGATAGGGCTGGCTCGCACTTTGATATTAAAACCTGAAATTATTTTATATGATGAGCCTACTACAGGGTTAGACCCCGTAACATCAGGCGAAATAAGCGACCTCATGGTTGATATTCAGGAAAAATACAAAACATCAGCCATTATCATCACCCATGATATGAAGTGCGCCAAGATAACAACAGACAGGCTTGTGCTGCTCAAAGAAGGCGCTTTTTATAAAGAAGGTACTTTTGATGAATTAAGCGAAAGCACAGATACAGAAATCAGGGATTATTTTATTTAAAAAAAACAACTTTTATTATGCCAAAAGAAAAAAATAAAACGCTTAGACTGGGTATTTTAGTATCGCTTGGTTTAATCTTATTTATTGTCGCTATCTATTTTTTAGGAAGCCGTCAGAATTTGTTTAGTTCCGTGATACATGTAAAAACAGCCTTCAAAGACGTGAGAGGCGTAGTTTCAGGCAATAAAGTACGATTTAACGGTCTCAACGTGGGAAACGTGGAGAATATAGAAATTATTTCAGACAGCGTAATAATGATTGAATTGGCAGTGAAAAAACAATATGCCAAATTTATTTACAAAAATTCGCTGGTTGAAATAGGACAGGAAGGACTAATGGGCAGCAAGCTTATTTTTCTTTCCAAAGGAACACCCAATACCGGACCTATAGAAGAAGATGATCTATTGCTTGCCAAAGAAGGTATTGATATTGAAGCTATGCTCATGGAAGCGCGCGAAGTAGTGTTAGAAACAAAAAGCGTAGCTACAAACCTGAATGCCATTGCACAAAAAATGAATTCTGGCAATGGGGATTTTGGCGCATTGTTAAATGAAAAAACAATTACCCCCCGACTCAATGCTACTGCCGACCAGCTTTTTCTTGTAAGTAAAAATGCTAACCAAATTACACAGAAAATAAATAATGGCAATGGAGATTTATCAAAACTATTGAATAACAGCAACTTAACTAAAGAGGCGCAACAAATTTTAACCCATTTAAATAATACTTCAAAAACGGCTGATAGCGCTGTTTATCAACTTAACATGACTACGCGCAGCATAAATGATGGAAACGGAGTGATTAACCGCCTTATTTATGATAAAAATCTTGCAAATAAAGTGGACACAGCTGTTTCAAGCGTTGACGATGGCGTAAAACAGATTATAAAAACAGCAAAAGCCATTGAAGACAGTTGGATTATCAGGCTTTTTTCAAAAAAGAAAAAAACACCACAAACAGCCGATACTACAAATAAAAAATAAATAAAAAGCTACTGAAAAACGTAAAAAGTGTCAGTAGCTTATTTCTATAAAAACATAATCAATTAAAAACATTATTTTTGCAAACCTAAACAACATAGCATACAAACGTTTGAAAAAATATCTCCGGAAAATTGCTAAGATTACAGCTATAATTATAGCAAGTTTTATCTTGCTCTTAATTTTGCTAGCGCTTGCCATTAATATTCCTTTTGTTCAAAATTTTGCAAAAGATAAGGTTATATCTTATTTACAGAAAAAAACAGCTACCGAAATCCGTTTAGAACGGATAAACATTGGGATTCCAAGAGATTTATCGCTCAAAAACTTTTATATTGCCGATAAAAAGCACGATACACTGCTCTTTGCCGAAAAACTGGCAGTAGATATTGATATGCTTAAACTATTGAAAAACAATGTTGAAATTCAGGATATTTTACTTAAAAACGTACGCGCCAAAATATATCGCAACAATCCGGATACGGTTTTCAATTTCCAGTTCCTGATCGATTCATTATCGGGTAATCAAAAGAAACCGCAGCATACCAATGAACCTTCAGCTCCATTAAAATTAAATATAAGTAAAATATCGTTTGAAAATATCCGTGCCAATTACAAGGATGATGTAGCCGGAAATGAAGGAAACGTTTTTATTGATCGTTTTAATACCAAAATAGAAACGTTTGATTTAAATAATCTACATTTTAAGATTAAAACGCTTGACTTATCAAATACAAACTTTACTTATAACCAAAAGAAACCATTAACCGTACTGCAACAAGTTGCGGAAGCCTCTGTTGATGAAACAAAAAACGCTTCGGGCGGTAAATTGCCATTCATTGAGTTTGACAAACTAACTTTGAAAAAAGTAAATCTGGCATACGACGACCGTTTATCGGACACACGCGCAAACGCAGATTTAAACGATTTCAGTTTCACAAATCTTCAGCTAAACCTTTCACAAGGCGGATACCGAGCAGAAAAAGGATATATTGCCAATTCTACCATTGATGTTGCCTACAGACCTACCCCTCCCAATGAACAAGCGCTTGAAAAAACAAATGAAAATATAAAAAAATCCGCATTCAGCCTTTTACTCACCCATATATTATTCAAAAACAATCATATCAAGTTCAGAAATCTGTCTTCGCCTCAGGCGACTAAAGGAAAATTTTCAGCCAATGATATGGAAATCAAAGATTTTACATTGGAAGGAAACCATATTGCCGTAATTGATAAAAATGTAAAAGCTGACATTGCCAACTTAAAACTTGAAGAAAAATCAGGATTAGTGATAAATGAACTTAAAGCAAAACTGGTTTATGATGATAAGCAAACCATGCTACATAATTTATTTCTTAAAACACCAAAATCCACGGTAAAAAACAATACAACCCTCTCCTACTCTAATATAGAAGATTTAAGTAAACATCCCGAAAAGGTAAAAGTAAACTCAAAATTTGACAATGCCGTTATTCATGTAAGCGATTTAAATTATTTTACCAACTCCATACCTACCACGTACCACAACGAATCTATAAAATTAAACACCGAATTATCGGGACGTTTAAATTATATTATTATCCCCTATTTACAACTGAGCGCGCTCCGTAATACAAATGTTAATATAAGCGGTAATATCAAGGGTTTGCCCGATATGCAACAAGCTTTTTTTGATATCCGTATTCATCATTTGCGCACCACAAAAAGAGATTTGCAGGCTTTTATACCTAAAAAATCATTGCCCGACAGTATTACGTTACCTAACTATATTTCAATTTCAGGGGATTTTAAAGGTGGCCTCAAGCGTTTTTCTACCACACTGAATACCGCAACCGACTTAGGCATTGTGAATGTTAACGGAACCTTTGACATGACAAAAAAAGGAAAGGAGCATTATAAAGCAGATTTGGGTTTATTGGCTTTTGACGCGGGAAAACTATTACGCAAGCAGGATGTATTAGGGAAAGTGAGCCTCAACATGCACGTGGATGGATCAGGCATAAGCAAAGAAACTGCCAATGCCAAATTTGACGGTAAGGTTATAGCGCTGCATTATAACGGTTATAACTATAAAGATGTGGATATATCAGGCGCATTTGCTAATCAATCGTTACACATAATTACAAAGTCGGACGATCCTAATGTGACTCTAAACCTGAATGCTAATATTGATTTATCCGGAAAAGCGCCCGCCATAAAAGGCACTGTTGATTTATCGCAAATTGATTTACAGAAACTTAACTTTAGTAAAACGGATATAAGCCTTGGAGGGGTGATAAAAATGGATTTTACATCCTTGAATCCGGATTCGCTCAACGGAAACGCTACCATCACCAACCTGCAAATTGTAAAGGACAAACAACATATTGCGCTCTCCCCTATTTCTATCAACGCTACATCTACCGAGCTTAATAATACATTAAAAATCAATTCCGAAATATTAAATGCCGATATCGAAGGAAAATATTCCGTATCACAAATAGGACAAGCTTTTATAAATATAATCAATAAATATTACGCTTTCGGCAAGGTGAAACCTATCCCCCACCAACACATTAGTTTTGATATAACAATACTCAATTCAAACGTTTTACATAAGCTGGTGCCGGATATTAATACTTTTGAAAAATCAACCATCAAAGGACTGTTGGATACGCGCACACACCAGTTAAACCTTGCTTCTGAATTTCCTCTTATCTCTTATAAAGATTACAGATTGGAAAAAATGAATCTGGGCATCAATAATAAAGATACTTCAAAATTGGATTACGTGTTGAGTTTTAAAGCATTGGAAAGCCCCAGTATACAGTTTTACACCTCAGAGGTGAAAGGCAACGCCGCCAATAATCTGTTGGATGTAAATGTGCTTTTGCGCGACAGCAACAAGAAAGATAAATATGTATTGGGAGGTATTTTTAAAACCCTTAACCAAACATCGCAATTTTCAATAGATCCTAACAAACTTGTTTTAAACTACGATAAATGGAATGTTGCACCTGATAACCTTTTCCAATATGGAAAAGCCGGTATTTTTGTGCAAAATTTCCTTATCAGCAACAGAGGACAGTCCTTATCTGTAACATCACTTTCAAATGAAGCCAACTCGCCGGTTAGAGCTACATTTAAATTCTTTAAGTTAGAATCCTTGACCAAATTTGCAGAAAAAGATTCTACCCTACTTGGGGGATTGGTAAATGGCACGGTAGATGTTACCGAACTTATGAAAAGTCCTAAGTTCGTAGCAGACTTAAATATTTTACGCTTACGTTATCAGAAAGACAATTTAGGCAACGTAAAAATTAATGCCAACAACAAACCTGAGCACGGGTATGAAATCAATACGGAGCTTTCCGGTGTGCACCAGGCTAAAATAAAAGGATTTTTCTACACTTTCCCCGCTAACAGGGTAGATATGCAACTGACACTGGATAAAATTGATATCAAAAACATACAAAGTCTTACGCAAAATCAAATACAATACGGCAAGGGAACGATTAAGGGAAACATAAACGCTGAAGGATTTTTATCGGCTCCTGATATTGACGGAAAAATAAAATTTGAAGATGTAGGACTAAACGTAAAACAGCTAAATGCTTATTTTTCATTTAAAAACGAAGAAATCAACTTCAAAGGTGATGGCATACATTTTAACAATTTCACCATTTTAGATACCTTGAATCATAAAGCGGTAATTAACGGAAGAATTTACACCCTCAACTACAACGATTTTGCCTGGAATGTTACAGCCAAAGCCGACAATTTTAATGTGATGAATTCCACGGAAGCCGACAATAAATTGTTCTACGGCAAATTATTTATCGATTTAAACAGTGATATTAAAGGTGATATAAATAAACCTAAAGTTACGGCTTTTACACGCATTGCTGAAAATTCGAAATTTAACTTTGTAATTCCCCAAAATGATCCTACTGTTGTGGAACAAAAAGGCGTGGTGGAATTTGTGGATATGAACAAAGCGCCCCATAGTGGCAGAAAAGCATTAAGTATAGACACAACTACACGCTCACCCATCAAAGGTGTGGAGTTGTCGGGAAATCTTTCTATCGATAAAAATGCCGAAATTACCATTGTGGTGGATCCGGAAAATGGGGATGCCCTCAAAGTAAAAGGGCAGGGAGATTTAAGCGTGCAAATGGATCCGAGCGGGAAAATAACTTTCACGGGGCGTTATGAGTTTAGCGAAGGCAACTATCGTCTTTCTATCGGCGGATTTCAACGTAAAGATTTTAAAATACAACAAGGAAGTTCAATACAGTGGACAGGTGCACCCACCGAAGCCAATGTAGATTTAAAAGCTGTGTATGAGGTCAATACTTCTTCCATAGACCTTATTGCCGACGTAATTCAAGGAGACGAAATAAGCCGTAACATGTATAAGCAAAAATTACCTTTTCTCGTTTATTTAATTATGAAAGGCGAATTGCTCAAGCCAAGTATAAGTTTTCAGCTCGATATGCCCGAACGTGAACGCAATGCGTTGCAAAGCTTACCGTATAAACGTATTCAGCAGCTTAATACCAACGAAAGCGAATTAAATAAACAAGTATTTTCATTACTTGCCTTTAACCGTTTTATGCCCAACGACCCTTTCAACAGCTTAAACGACAACAATTTATTCCTTGATCCGCTACGCCAAAGCGCCAGCCGTTTACTTACAAACCAGCTAAACCGCATCGCATCCGACTTGGTAAAAGGTGTTGATATTAATTTTGACGCCAACATAGGAGAAGATTATTCGAGCGGAAAAGCAGAAACACAGGCTGACTTGAATATGGCTGTTTCTAAAAGATTATTTAACGACCGGTTTATTATTTCGGTAGGCAACAGTTTTGAAGTTGCCGGCGCCAAAGCAGGTACGTCCAAAGCAGTTGGACTTGCAAACAACGTAAACGTTGAATACTTGCTTTCAAAAGACGGGCGCTACCGCTTGCGCGCGTACAGGCGCAACCAAAGTGAAGGCATTATAGAAGGAGAAATTATAGAAACAGGCGTAGGTTTTATGATGATTGTGGATTACAACCAGTTTGCCGAAATTTTTGAAAGTTTTAGGAAACGCAATAAAAACCCGAATTTATAATACTATGGTGAAAACGTTTAATAAAAATATTATTTTTCTTATTGTTTTAACCGTTATGTTCTCCGGTTGCAGCAACCTCAAATACCTCAAGCCGGGAGAAGTATTATATACCGGCGCGGATGTTAAAATAAATCCCGAAAGCAAAGAAAAAATAAAAAAGCAAAAAAGCATTCAAAAAGAGCTGAAAGACAAAACGCGCCCCAAGCCTAATAAAAAAACCTTAGGGCTACGCTTTAAGCTATATATGTATAACATTGCCGGCGATGTAAAGAAAACGAAAGGATTGAGATATTGGTTGAAAAATAAAGTGGGCGAACCGCCTGTTCTTTTACGCACTGTAAACATAAATTACAACAACCAGGTGCTGCAAAGCTACATGGAGAGCAAAGGTTATCTGCAAGCCACTTCCGAAGGACGGAAAGAAGTAAAAGGTAAAAAAGGACGTGCTTTTTATACCGTGAAAACAGGAAATCTATATCAAATTAAAAATATACATTTCCCTCAAAACACGGATACTACCTTGGATATTTATAAGGTTATTTTAAAGCACTCGGACAAAACCTTGCTAAAATCAGGAAATCCTTATGATTTAGATATAATGAAACAGGAAAGGGAGCGTATCGACAAGGATTTGAAAGAGGAAGGATATTTTTATTTTAATCCCGATTTTCTCATTTTTCAGGTTGACAGCACAATCGGGGACAACAAGGTAGATTTATATGTAAGGATTAAGAACAATGTACCTCAAACTGCCTTAAAACCTTATGTAATAAGAAATGTAGATATATATCCTAATTATACATTAGAACAGGATTCCATTATAAAAAAAGCGACACCTGTAGCATATAAAGGTTTTATTATACACGACCCTTTTAACAAATATAAACCTCAATTATTCGAGAAACTTGTATTTTTTGAGAAAAATGAAACTTACAACAGAACCGATCATAATTTAACCTTAAACCGATTGGTAAACATCGGTACTTTTAAATTTGTGAAAGTTGAATTTAATCCCGTAGATACTTTTGCCACCAATCGTTTGGATGCCAATGTAGTTTTAACTTCTCTCAAAACAAAATCTTTAAATTTTAACGTGTTGGGAACCAGTAAATCTAATAATTTCGTAGGTTCCGAAGTAAAAGTAGGCTGGTTACACCGAAATTTATTAAAAGCTGCAGAACAATTAAATATAAGTGTATCCGGAGGCTTTGAAAAACAAATAGGCGGTAATATAAGTAAAGTAAATGCTTACTCTTTAAGCAGTGATGTGCGACTTATATTTCCTCGTTTTATTATGCCCATTTATAATTTTAAAACCGTAAATTCATACGTTCCTAAAACACATATACGTGCCGGTGCACAGTTTTTAAAGAAAGCAGGGAAGTTTTCCTATTCCATGATTTCGGGATATGGTGAATTTGGTTACATCTGGAAAGGCAATTCTTACAACGAGCACATTTTAAATCCTATTCATATCAGCTATATCCGCACAATGAATATGAGCGAGGCTTTTAAACAACAGCTTGAGGATATACCCACACTGAAGAAAAACTATGAAAGTCAGTATATTATAGGTGCCAATTACGAATTTTCCTTCAACAACCAATCGCGTGAAGACCTTAGCAACACAATGTCTTTTACCGGACAATTTGAATCATCGGGGAATATCATCAACCTGATGCTTCCTAAAAATGAAAGTGGGCAGAAAGTGTTGGCAAGTGTACCCGTAAACCAATATGTAAGAGCAAATGCCGATTTTAAAAACTATTATAAATTAACTAAAACACAAACGCTTGCCGCAAGGTTAAACATTGGAGTAGGCTATCCCTATGGCAACAGTACCATTCTCCCCTATATACGCCAGTTTTTCGGCGGCGGCTCAAACGATGTAAGGGCTTTTGCCGCACGTTCATTAGGTCCCGGCACTTTCAACATCAATAAAGATGGTGTAAAACTATTTGCTGATCAAGGTGGGGATATCAAACTACTCTTCAGCGCTGAATACAGACCCAAGTTTAATAATTTTTTGCAAGGCGCCGTATTTTTGGATGCAGGCAATGTATGGCTCTCGCGCAAAGATACCGTGCGCGTGGGGGGTATGTTTAAATTTAACAGTTTTATGAAAGAACTGGCTATGGGTGCCGGCATAGGGTTGAGAGTTGATGCCCGTATTTTTCTTATTCGTTTTGACATAGCCGTTCCTTTGCGAAAACCATATCTTCCCGAAGGGCAACGATGGGTAATAGACAAATTTGACCTTAGCAGTAAACAATGGCGTAGAGAAAATCTAGTACTTAATATTGGTATTGGATACCCGTTCTAAGAATATTAAATCGTTATACTAAAGACGATTATTTCTGCAAAAAAACAAAAAAGCCCTGAAAACAGGGCTTTGCACTTTGTACTCGAAGCCGGAATCGAACCGGCACGGCCGCAATGGCCAAAGGATTTTAAGTCCTTCGCGTCTACCTGTTTCGCCATTCGAGCACTTTAAAAAAAACCTCCGCTATACATGGAGGCTTCCTTTTAGATAGACTTTTTGAGAGCGGAAAACGAGACTCGAACTCGCGACCCCAACCTTGGCAAGGTTGTGCTCTACCAACTGAGCTACTTCCGCATTGTTTTGAGGCTGCAAATATACACACATTTTTTATTTCCCAAAACAATTTTTCAATAATTTTTTAATATTTTTTTTATTTCATTCAATTTCATCAACGCCTCTACGGGAGTTAAGGTGTTTATATCCAAGCGCATAATATCATCTCTTATACGCTCAAGCAATGGATCTTCCAATTGGAAAAAACTTAATTGCATATCACTATCTATGCTGCCCTTCGCCGAAGTGGTGCCCGCGTTTGTATCGGGCATGCCGTCATCCACATGTTTGGTTTCCAGTTGCGCCAATATAATTTTTGCACGCTGCAAAACCTTGTCGGGCATGCCTGCCATGCGCGCTACATGAATACCGAAGCTATGCTCACTTCCTCCTTCTGCCAGCTTTCGCAAAAATATGACTTTATTATTTATTTCTTTTACGGCAACATGATAGTTTTTAATCCTTACACGGCTTTCAGCCATTTCGTTTAGCTCGTGGTAGTGCGTGGCAAACAACACTTTGGGACGATATAACGGATGATCGTGCAAATATTCCGTAATGGCACGCGCTATGGAAATACCATCATAAGTGCTCGTTCCGCGTCCTATTTCATCGAGCAAAATAAGGCTGCGGTTAGAAATATTATTTAAAATACTTGCTGTTTCGTTCATCTCTACCATAAAAGTGGACTCACCTGAAGTTATATTATCAGACGCGCCCACACGTGTAAAAATCTTATCAACTACCCCAATATTAGCTGCTGCGGCAGGCACAAAACATCCTATTTGCGCCATCAGCACTATTAAAGCTGTTTGCCTTAATAAAGCCGATTTCCCGGACATATTGGGACCTGTTAGTATAATAATTTGTTGCCTTTCATTATCTAAAAACACGTCATTGGCAATATATTCTTCGCCTATAGGTAAGTGCTTTTCGATAATGGGATGTCGCCCATTTTTTATATCCAACACAAAACTATCATTAAGAACAGGTTTTACATAATTATTCTGTTTGGCAACAATTGCAAAAGAATATAAACAATCCAACTTAGCCAAAATTTGTGTATTCACCTGAATGGGTTGCACATACTCCGATAATTGCAATAACAACTCATTAAAAATTTGCGACTCAATGGCTATAATTTTCTCCTCTGCGCCCAATATTTTAGACTCATAATCTTTAAGCTCTTCCGTAATATATCGTTCTGCATTTACTAACGTTTGCTTCCTCACCCATTCAGGAGGGACTTTTTCTTTGTGAACATTGGTAACTTCGAGATAATAGCCAAATACATTGTTAAAACTCACTTTAAGCGACGAAATCCCCGTGCGTTCCATTTCGCGCTGTTGTATTTTGAGTAAATAATCTTTACTTGAGTAAGCAATCTCTCTTAATTCATCCAATTCCGTAGAAATACCTTTTGCTATTACATGCCCTTTATTAATTACGGCAGGAGGATCTGTCTCCAATGTTTGCTCTATTTTTTGAGCTATAAGCTGACAAAGGTTTATTTGCTCTCCTGCCATGTTAAGCGGTTCGTATGAAGCTTTTAAGCAAACTTCCTTTATGGGCTCCAGTGCATGCAACGCTCTGTTTATCTGAACAACCTCTCTCGGATTTATCCTTCCTACGGCTACTTTGGAAATAAGCCTTTCCAAATCACCTATGGATTTAAGATTTTGCGCAATTATGTTAGAGAAATCTTCGTGCTGCAAAAAATAATCTACTATATCCAGCCTTTCCGCAACTTTACTTTTATCTTTCATAGGCAGCAACACCCAACGCCTCATGAGCCTCGACCCCATAGGCGATATGGTATAGTCAAGCGTAGAAAGCAATGTGCGGGCATTTTCGTTAGCCGATCCCATAATTTCCAGGTTGCGAATGGTGAATTTATCCAACCACACGTAATAATCTTCTTCAATACGGGAAATTTTGCAAATATGTTTTACCTTATCATGTTGGGTTTCGGATAAATAATATAAACACACACCCGCAGCAATGGTAGCACTACTAAGCTCCTGTATCCCAAATCCCTTAAGCGATGTTGTTTCAAAATGTTTTAATAATAAATCTTGTGTAAAATCATATTCAAAAACCCATTCATCGAAGTAGGAGAAATAATACTTATCTCCAAAAAATTCAAAAAATTGCTGCCGTTTGTTCTTTTGAATAATTACCTCGGAGGGTTTAAAAGTTTGAAGCAATTTTTCGATATAATCATTATTGCCTTGCGCCACCAAAAACTCTCCTGTGGAAATATCCAAGAAAGCTACACCGGAATCTTTGATCTGTAAATAAACACATGCCAAAAAGTTGTTTTCTTTATGTTCAAGTACCTTATCATTATAAGACACTCCCGGGGTTACCAATTCGGTAACACCTCTTTTTACTATAGTTTTGGTAAGCTTGGGATCTTCAAGTTGGTCGCATATAGCTACCCGATAACCCGCCCTAACTAACTTTGGCAAATACGTATCAAGAGAATGATGAGGGAAACCTGCCAGTTCAATATAAGCGGCAGCTCCATTTGCACGACGGGTGAGAACAATATTTAATATCTCAGAAGCTTTTATGGCATCTTCGCCAAAAGTTTCATAAAAATCTCCTACCCTGAATAACAACAACGCATCAGGATATTTTGATTTAATTGCATTATATTGCTTCATTAAAGGAGTTTCTTTATCAACACCTTTATTATTATCTTCTTTAACTGATTTTTTCTCTTTTGCCACAAAAAATATTTTTCAAACGCAAAGATAAAATTATCAAACATTAAAAAGGAAAAATCGCTTTTTTTATTAATATTTTTATACTAAACATAATATATTTGCAAAAATATCGTTATTTAAATGAGAAAGCTTACTACTAAAGAATTAAACAGGGTTAGTGTTGAAGATTTTAAGCAACAAACTAAAAACCCGATTGTGTGTGTATTGGACAACATACGAAGCCAACACAACATAGGGTCTATTTTTCGTACATGTGATGCCTTTAATGTTGAATCAATATATTTATGTGGTATAACTGCAACTCCTCCCAATAGGGAAATAAGTAAAACAGCGCTTGGCGCAACAGAATCCGTAAATTGGGAATATTTTAAAACTACAGAGGAAGCCATCGAAAAATTAAAAAAAAACGGATATATTTTAATTGGAATTGAACAAGTTGAAAATAGTATCTGTTTAAATACATGTAAATTTGAAGAAAATAGAAAAATTGGCATTATTTTTGGGAACGAAATAAACGGCATTGAACAAAACATATTAAATATTGTTGATTATTGCATTGAGATACCACAGTTTGGAACAAAGCATTCCTTTAATGTATCTGTAACAGCAGGAATAGTTTTGTGGGAATTAAGCAAAACCTCAAATAGTTAAATGATTGTTAAAATTAGGAATACTTTTTTTTGTTTGTATTTTATTTTTACCTTTGCAACTAATTATATATATAAAACAATTTTTTATAAACAAGCATAACCAAATTTTTAAAAACTATGAAAAATAATCTATTAAAAGTGGCACTTATTGTAATTGCAATTGTGTCATTTAATCTTTCATCTTTAGATTCTAAGGCGCAAAGCCAAGCCCCTTTCCGTGGGTACGTTTATCTTCAACCTAATGTAGGTGTTCTTCAATATTTTGGTGAATTTAATAAATTCGACTATCATAACAAAAAAGCATCTTTGGGTTACGGAGCTGTTTTAGGATGGCAATTTCACAGAGTTTTAGGCATTCGCGCTCAATATGTTGGCGGTACCGTAAAAAGTGAAAAAGACGCTTGGGACAATCTAGGCGGAAGAAAAATGGAAACCAAAATGAACGAAATTGGTGGACAATTGACATTAAATGTTAATGAATTATTCAACTACAATCCGGATCGTTTCTTAAACGTATATTTATTTGGAGGTGCAGCCTATATTATGGAAAAAACCACACTATCTGTTCTTCCTGCAGGAACTGCTATTAACGGACAAACAGATGTTAAAAATAATGGTTTATCTTTCCCCTTTGGTGGTGGTTTAGCTTTCAGACTAGGTTACAATGTTGATTTAAACTTGGAATACGGTCACAGAATTCTTGCTCGCGATACCGAATTTGATTTAACCGGTAGCGAAGGTAAAATGAAACGTGATCAATATTCTTATATTTCTGGAGGTTTAACTTTCAAATTCAGAGCTAAAGATACTGATGGTGACGGCGTTCCTGATAAAGAAGATGCTTGCCCAGACGTAGCAGGTAAAGTTGAGTTACAAGGTTGTCCTGACCGTGATAATGACGGTATTGCAGATAAAGATGATGCTTGTCCAGATGTTGCCGGTTTAGCACAATTCCAAGGATGTCCTGATACTGACGGTGACGGTATTCCTGATAAAGATGATGCTTGTCCTACCGAAGCAGGTATTGCTAGCTTAAACGGTTGTCCTGACCGTGATGGTGACGGCGTTGCTGATAAAGATGACAAATGTCCTGACGTACCTGGAGTAAAAGCTTTAGCTGGTTGTCCTGACCGTGACGGTGATGGTATTGCTGATGCAGAAGACCAATGTCCTGACGTTGCTGGTTTAGCTAAATTCAACGGATGTCCTGATACTGACGGTGACGGTATTCCTGATAACTTAGACAAATGTCCTAACGTTCCGGGTACATATGCTAACAATGGTTGCCCAGAAGAAGCTAAGAAAGACGAATACTTCAAAGTTGTTTACTTCAATTTCGACAAATCAGTTGTTATTGCTAAATACACTAAAGATTTAGACGAAGTTGCTAAATACTTAAAAGAAAACAAAACTATGAATGTTTCTGTTGAAGGTCACGCTGACTCTAAAGGTTCTGATGACTACAACATGAGATTATCTGAAAAACGTGCTAACTACGTTAAGAATTACTTAACTAAGAAAGGCGTTGAAAAATCTCGCGTAACTACTGCTTTCTTCGGCGAATCTAAACCTGCTGATACTAATGATACTGATGCAGGTCGCGCTAACAACCGTCGCGTTGAAATCAAAGGAAACAAATAATCTTAATTGATATATTACAAAAAAAAGACCGATTTAAAATCGGTCTTTTTTTGTTTTTATCCATCTGCAAATAATATACTATCTCTCAATAATACTTATATCTCATACAACTATGAAAATAAAAATCTGCAATAAAAACGTATTCTTTTTATTGTTTTTCTTTCCTATAGGCACATACAATTTTTATATTACAAAAAAATAAGGAGCCGTAAAAAATCAACTCCTCATTCTTATTAGTTATATTACTAAAAAGCTACATTCGTTCCGGAACATCTATGCCCAACACATTTAATGCATTGTTTAAGGTTTGAGCCGTTAATAAAGAAATGCTCAAACGCACACTTCTTTTTTCTTCATCCGTTTCCTTTAAGATGGGAACATCATGATAAAATCTATTGTATAAGCTTGCCAAATCAAAGGCATAATTAGCTATAATTGCAGGACTGTATTGGGTTGCTGCCTGATTAACTACGCCACTAAAATCATAAAGCTTCTTTAACACTTCCATTTCCACGATTTCGAAATTCAAATTTTTAATTTCGTCCATCATATTCCATTCTATGCCCGTTTCTTGCGCTTTGCGGAAAATAGATTTGATGCGCGCATACGTATATTGTATAAAAGGTCCTGTATTGCCGTTAAAATCAATAGATTCCTGCGGATTAAACATCATGTTTTTCTTAGGATCTACTTTAAGAATAAAATATTTTAGCGCACCTAAGCCTATAGTTTGATAAAGTTTTTTAGCTTCATCATCATCAAAAGCATCTAGTTTCCCTAATTCACGAGCCATCTGCTCGGAAGTTGTAAACATCTCCTGCATTAAATCATCGGCATCTACCACTGTGCCTTCGCGTGATTTCATTTTGCCATGAGGCAATTCAACCATGCCGTATGAAAGGTGAAATATATCATCAGCCCAATGATATCCTAATTGCTTTAATACCATTTTTAATACCTGAAAATGATACTCTTGCTCATTGCCTACAACATATATAAGTTTCGAAGGATTATATTCTTCATAGCGCTGTTGGGCAGTTCCCAAATCTTGTGTAATATAAACGGATGTGCCGTCGGAACGAAGCAACAACTTTTCATCCAATCCTTTTTCGGTTAAATCAATCCACACAGAACCATCCGAACGTTTTTGAAAAACATTTTCGTTTAAACCCTTATCCACAATACGCTTTCCTAATAAATAGGTTTGAGACTCATAATATGTTTTATTAAAATCAATCCCCAATTGCTTATATGTTTGATCAAAACCTTCATAAACCCATCCATTCATCATTTTCCACATATCTCTTACCTTTTCATCTCCTTGCTCCCAACGCAAAAGCATATCTTGTGCTTCTTTTATTAATGGAGCTTGCTTTTTTGCATCTTCTTCCGATAAGCCTTTTTCGATAAGTGTTTTTATCTCCTCCTTATAAGCTTTGTCAAACACTACATAATATTTACCTACCAAATGGTCTCCTTTTATACCTGATGTTATAGGTGTTTCTCCATTACCCCACTTTTGCCATGCAAGCATACTTTTGCAAATATGGATGCCTCTGTCGTTCACCAAGTTAACTTTTATAATATTTTTACCGGCGGCTTTTAGGAGATTTGAAAGCGACTGTCCCAACAAATTATTTCGTATATGCCCTAAATGTAGCGGTTTATTGGTATTAGGAGAAGAAAACTCAATAACAACAGGTTTTTCATCCGAATTGGGAGTAATAAAGCCGTAGTTTTCATTTTTATAATTATTTTTTAAAAACCCTAACCAAAAAGTTGGCTTTAAACAAATATTCAGAAACCCTTTTATTACATTATAATCTTTAACTTCTGCAATATTTTCTTTTAAATAATCACCTATTTCTTTAGCCGTAGCATCAGGTGACTTTTTTGAAATTTTCACAAAAGGAAATGTTACTATCGTGAAATCACCTCCAAATTCCTTTCTGGTATTTTGCACTTGCACCGCTGATGCATCTATTTTTGCATTATATAATGCTTCAATAGCTTGCAACGTACTATTTATTAACAAATTTTCAATCATGTATAGTTTTTTATATATGAAGTGCAAAAATACGGTTTTAAAATGTTTTTCATTGTACTTTACATTGCAAAATCCATAGAAATAATCATCAATAGTGCTGAAATATAATAGCAAAAGCTATTTTAGGATATTTATAGTTAAATTGTTCATAAAATTTGCAAACAGTTCCAAAAAAAGGGGTTTTAAAATTTTGATAATTCCTTTAAAATTTTAACTTTGTGGATATATAATAAAACACGACTATTACAATTATCCACATATCGTTTAACTAAAAATCTCAATTGTATGAGACGTAACGTAATTATTATCGGAGCCGCAGGTCGCGATTTCCACAATTTCAACACATTTTTCAGAGGTAAATCTGAATACAACGTAGTAGCTTTTACGGCTGCTCAAATTCCGGACATTGATGGACGCAAGTATCCAAAGGAACTCGCGGGTGAAGATTTATATCCGAACGGGATTCCCATTTATGCACAAGAGGATTTACCTAAATTAATTAAAGAGTTGGATGTTAAAGACTGTGTATTTGCATACAGCGATGTGCCTTATCCCAGGGTAATGAGCATAAGCGCTTTGGTAAATGCTTGTGGCGCAAACTTTATTTTACTGGGACCTGCCGAAACTATGGTAAAAAGCACCAAACCCGTTATTGCTGTAGGTGCAACACGCACAGGATGCGGCAAAAGCCAAACATCGCGCAAAATAGTGGAAACCTTGATGAAGAAAGGATTAAAAGTTGTAGCTGTCCGTCACCCCATGCCCTATGGCGACTTGAACGCGCAGAAAGTGCAACGTTTTGCCAAAGTAGAAGATTTAGCCAAACACAAGTGTACCATCGAAGAAATGGAAGAATATGAACCACACGTGGTTCGCGGAAACGTTATATATGCCGGTGTTGACTATGAAGCTATACTTCGCGCCGCTGAAAATGATCCTGATGGTTGTGACATAGTACTATGGGACGGCGGAAATAACGACTTCCCTTTCTATAAATCCGATTTAACCATTTGTGTGGCAGACCCACACCGACCAGGCGCCGAAATAGGCTACTATCCGGGCGAAGTAATGGCTCGCATGGCGGATGTTGTTGTTATTAATAAAATAGATTCGGCAAATATCGAAAACATTACCAAAGTGCGCGAAAATATAGCCAAAATAAACCCGAATGCTAAAGTTATTGATGGCGCGTCGCCTCTTACAGTAGATAAACCTGAACTTATTCGTGGAAAAAAAGTGTTGGTTATTGAAGACGGTCCGACATTGACACATGGCGAAATGAAGATTGGAGCAGGAACTGTAGCCGCTCAAAAATATGGCGCTGCAGAACTTGTTGACCCTCGTCCGTACACTGTTGGCAAATTAAGCGAAACATTTAAAATTTATCCTAACATAGGCACTTTGCTGCCGGCTATGGGCTATGGAGATGAGCAAGTGCGCGACTTACAGGCTACTATAGACAAAGTTGAATGCGATGCTGTTGTTATTGCCACTCCTATTGACTTAAACCGAATTGTGAAAATAAATAAGCCTACCGTGAAAGTTGGGTATGATTTGCAAGAAATAGGAACTCCTAACTTAGATGAAATTCTTGACGATTTTGTTGCAAAACATAATCTGAAAAAATAATTATTGAAAGCGGCTTTTAAAAAGCCGCTTTTTTTATGAAAACAAATTAACATTATAACTGTGAACACAAAATATTATTTTAATTTTAACCCTCAAAATTAAACGCCAAATGATTAAAAATAAAAATCTAATTTCTATCACAGATTTCACCAAAGATGAATATCTGAAAATTTTAAGAATTGCCGCTGATTTTGAGAAAAATCCAAACCAAAAACTTTTGAATGACCACGTTGTAGCTTCATTGTTTTTTGAACCTTCTACCCGCACACGCTTAAGCTTTGAAACTGCTGCCAACAGGCTTGGAGCACGCGTTATCGGGTTTAGTGACAGCGGATCTACAAGCGTAAAAAAAGGAGAGTCGTTAAAAGATACTATTATCATGGTAAGCAGCTATGCCGACATAATTGTGATGCGCCATCCTAAAGACGGAGCAGCCCGTTGGGCAAGTGAGGTATCTTCGGTTCCGGTAATTAATGCAGGTGATGGAGCTAACCAGCATCCTACACAATGTATGCTCGATTTATACAGCATTATGCAAACACAAGGCACATTAGACAACCTGAATATAGCATTTGTAGGAGACTTGAAATATGGGCGCACAGTACACTCTTTGGTGCAAGCCATGTGCAATTTCAACGCTACATTCCATTTGGTGTCGCCCGAGGAATTAAAATTACCCAGTTCTGTTAAAATGCATATTAAAAACAGCAAGTTAACCTACCATCAATATACCGATTTAAATGAAGTTATTCCAAATGTTGACATTATCTATATGACCCGTATCCAAAGGGAACGTTTCAGCGATCCGATGGAATATGAGAAAGTTAAAAATTCATACATTTTAAAACGCTCCATGCTTCAAAATGTAAAAGATAATCTTAAAATCCTACATCCCCTACCTCGCGTAAACGAAATAAGCGAAGATGTGGATAACATGAAAGAAGCTTTTTATTTTAAACAAGCTGAAAATGGAGTTTATGTGCGCCAAGCACTATTAGCTTCTATTTTGGGCGTTAAAGAATAAGATTTTAATAACTTTTTTAATCAAAAAACATCATGGATAAAGATAAACGTCAACTTAATGTATCAGCTATAAAAGACGGAACCGTTATAGACCACATTCCTGTTAATAATGTTTTTAAGGTAATCCGCATTTTGGATTTAGAAAACAAAAACAACCAGATGCTTTTTGGGGATAACTTGGAAAGCAAGAAATATGGACGAAAAGGGCTCATAAAAGTGCAGAATGCCTATTTTACCGAAGAAGAAATAAATAAAATTGCCTTGGTTGCGCCCACTGCTACTATTATTGAAATAAAAGATTTCAACGTTACGGCAAAAAGAGATGTGCAGGTGCCCGATGAAATCTACAACTTGGTAAAATGTATTAATCCCAATTGCATTACCAATATTGAACAAATACCAACCCGTTTCAACGTGGTTGATAAACAAAACATGAAATTGCAGTGCCATTATTGCGAGAAGTTCACGGATAAAGACAATATAGACTTTTTATAAACGATTCCTTAAACTGATAAACGGCTGCATTAAAAGCAAGAATAGCTAAATCACAAAGGTGATAAAAAGTAAGTATAAAGCATATAAACAATACACTTTGTGCTTTCTTTTTGGATACTTATTGGTTAAAAATGCTTTTAAGGCAGCCCTTTTTTGTATTTTTGTACTTTAATTAACAATATGGCAAAAACACCTTCCCGCATACCTCATCAAAAGGAACCCGACAACGGATATATAAAAAAACTGATTGCCGAAGGCGAACACCAACAACTGGATTTCAAATTCGGAATAACGGATTCCGTGAAAATAGCTCGTTCCTTGGCTGCATTTGCAAACACCGACGGAGGGCGTTTGCTGGTAGGAGTGAAAGATAACGGGAAGATAGCGGGTGTAAAATCAGAAGAAGAGTTTTATATGATACAGGCGGCTTCGGAATTATACACGCGCCCGCAAGTTCCTTTTAAAGCAAAGGAATGGCAGGTAGAAGGAAAAACGGTTCTGGAAATTATTGTACCCAAAATACCTGATGTGCTGCATTCAGCACCAGAAAAAAAAGATAAATATCTCATCTATATTCGTGTAAAAGACCAAAACATTCCGGTAAACAGTGTTTGGCTCAAAGCAAACAAATGGAAAAATTCGGGTAGGGGTATTTTTATCAAATTTACTGAACCTGAAAAAATACTTTTAAATTTACTTGAAACCAAAGAAAATATTACGCTGTCGCATTTTGTTAAAATGGCAGGCATCAAAAGCCGTGAAGCAGAAAATATTGTTGCAGGTTTTGTTGCTATTGGAATGGCTGCTATTGTTTTTTCAAATACCGGTATAGTTTATAAATTAAGTGATGATTATACCGAAATATCACCTGAACAGCGTTTGAAGAAAATTGCCATGTTCACAAAAAAATAATGCTATGCTCATTGTTATTTCTCCCGCAAAGACACTTAATTATACATCTCAATTACCATCAGTTGACACAACAAATCCTGTGTTTGCAAAAGATACTGAGCTACTGGCTCAACAGTTTAAAAAATACAATCCGGCACAACTCAAGGATATAATGGGAATTTCTTTAAACCTTGCATCATTAAATGCAGAACGTTATGCCAACTGGCAGCATGCGCCTCTGCGTCCGGCTATATTTGCCTACAATGGCGATGTGTATGATGGAATAGATGCATACTCTCTCACAAAACCGGATTTAGCGTTTGCACAAACACATTTGCGCATCATTTCAGGATTATATGGTTCATTAAAGCCCCTGGACAACATAAAACCCTACCGTGCCGCTTTCGATAATGACCTGCAAATAGAAAGCAAGAAAGATTTGTATGCATATTGGGGAGATAAAATCACCAAACAAATTAATAAAGATATAGAACAAACAGGCGACAATATATTAATAAATCTGGCATCGCAAGAATATTTCAATGCCATCAAAAATAAAGCTTTAAAAGCAAAAGTAGTTATACCCGTTTTTAAGGAGATAAAAAACGGTAAATTGATGGTTATTTCTTTTTTTGCAAAAAAAGCACGGGGAATGATGACCCGCTTTATTATCAAAAATAAAATTACAACCGTTGATGACATTTTTAATTTCTCGGAAGAAGGATATGTGTATAATCCTGATTTATCAAAAACTGATATGCCTGTGTTTACCAGATTTTTAAACAGCTAAAGCCATGAAAAAATTTTTTAGAGGTTTTGCTTTCGCTTTTCAGGGAATAACCTATTTCTTTAAAACACAACTCAATGCCCGGGTGGAACTGACTATTGCTATATTAGTTATTTTTTCGGGCTTTTTGTTCGGCATTAGCAATACCGAATGGCTTGTTGTATTGCTATGTATAGGCAGCGTTTTAAGTATGGAAATCATAAACACCGCTATTGAAGCGCTTTGCGATAAAATTTCGCCCGAACACAACGAAAAAATAGGCATTGTAAAAGATTTGGCTGCAGGTGCCGTGTTGTTTATTTCTTTTATTACTTTTATCATTGGTTTAATTATTTTTACACCCCATATAATTAATTTATTCACAGCAAACTAAACACAAACATACATATGATTTTAATTGCAGACGGAGGCTCTACAAAAACCGATTGGCGACTTGTAAATAATGATGGTATTGAAAACAATAAAATCCAAACCACCGGATTTAATCCCTACAATATTGACACCATCGGCATTCAAAATATTTTATGGAGTGAATTGCAACCTTACGTAGATGTAAATTCTGTTGATAAAATTTATTATTACGGAACCGGATGCTCTACACCTACAAAAGTGATGACCGTAGAAACCGCTATCCAAAACGTGTTTACCGATGCAAAAGTATATGTTGAGCATGATATGCTTGCCGCTGCAAGGGCTGTTTGTGGTAAGCAGGCGGGCATTACTGCTATTTTAGGAACAGGCGCTAATTCATGTGTTTTTAACGGAGAAGAAATTACACAAATATACAATTCTCTTGGCTATTTTCTTGGCGATGAAGGCAGTGGAGCGCATTTAGGAAAAACATTGCTGTATATGTATTTTCACGATGAGCTTTCACCTGAACTTAAAATGCTTTTCGAAAAAGAATTTCCCTTAACGCTGGAAAACATACTCGACGGCATCTATAACAAACCCATGCCTAACCGCTTTTTGGCATCATTCAGTACTTTTTTCCTTAATAATAAAGAAAACGAGGAGGTAAGAAATATTCTGGAAAATGTTTTCGATAAGTTTTATAAATACATGGTACTTTGCTATCCCGAAAGTAAAACGCTACCCGTAAATTTTGCAGGTTCTATCGGATATATCTATCAGGATGCATTAAAAAAGGTTGGTGAAAAAATAGGCGTTAAAACGGGCAATTTTGTAAAAGACCCCATTGAAGCACTTATAGAATACCATCGAAACTATATGTTGTAACTCGAAAGTATTTATAGTCCGTTTTCACATATGAATAATTGAACAATATTTTATAGTTTTTGCAGTGTGGAAGTTATTGGTTTTTATTTATTTACCTTGTGCGGTATAAATTTTAATGCCCCCGAGTTTATACAATAGCGCAAACCACCTTTTTCTTCAGGACCATCGTTGAATACGTGTCCTAAATGACCGCCGCATTGCGCACATAAAATTTCGGTGCGCATCATTCCATGCGAAGAGTCAGGTTTTTGCACCACACTACCTTTCTCAAAAGGTAAAGAAAACGCGGGCCAACCACACCCTGAATTAAACTTATCTTTTGACTTAAATAATTCATTTTCACACGCGGCACATACGTAAGTACCTTCTTCAAACAAGTTATCATATTCGCCTGTAAAGGGATATTCCGTATTTTTCCCTCTTAAAATACTATATTGCAGTGGCGTTAATTCCTTTTTCCAATCGCTTTCGCTTTTATTAACAGGGTATTTATCCATTTTATCGGTGTTTTTATTTATTCTACAACCACAAGATGCAAAAAGCAACAGCAGCACAAACAATCCTAATGTATTAAATTTATATTTTTGCATTTATTGTTATTATTTTTACAATAAAACAACCAAATAATATTTTTGATTTTATAAAATTTCTTAACTATCCATGGATACATTTTTAATTATTGCAGGTATAATCCTATTGATTGGAGGCATAGTAGGCTCCATAGCTCCTTTTTTACCGGGACCTCCCCTATCCTACATAGCTATTATCCTGTTGCACATGACTTCCAAATATCAATTTTCTACAACGTTCCTTGTAGTTTGGGGTATTGTTGTAGCTCTTGTAGTTGTATTGGATTATATCATACCCATAATAGGGACTAAAAAATTCGGGGGCACAAAGTACGGAGTGTGGGGCTCCACCATAGGACTATTGATAGGGATGTTTTTACTTCCTCCTTTCGGTATTATTGTAGGACCTTTTGCGGGTGCATTTATAGGAGAATATGTTAACGAAAAAAATACGGAAAAGGCTTTTCGCTCGGCGTGGGGTTCTTTTATAGGATTTATAACGGGAACACTCGTGAAAATAGTTGTATGTATTATTTTAAGTTATTTTTTTATTTCCAAATTTTTTTAAGTTTTAAAAATATTTGCAGGATATGTAACACCTGTAAGCGTTAAGCCTTTTGCTGGAACTGAAAGACCTGCCTTGCTCCTGTTGCCGCTTGCAAGTATTTCCCTAAAATCTTCTACTGTAATTTTCCCTTGCCCTGCATCAAGCATGGTACCCACTATGGCACGCACCATATTGCGCAAAAAACGATTTGCCGTTATTTTAAAAGTCAGCACATGGTTACATGCTGTCCATTGGGCAGAAAAAATATTACAATTATAGTTATTTACCTGCGTACGCGATTTGCTAAAACATTTAAAATCGTGCTCTCCCAGCAAAATTAGGCTACAATCATTCATTTTTTCTACATTCAACTCTCCATAATGAAAGTGCGCCCTGTCATATAAAAATGGATCTTTATCCTTAATAACAACATATGTGTATGAGCGCGAAAGCGCGCTAAAGCGCGCATGTGCATCATCAGCTACAGCCAATATATTGTAAATTACTATATCATGCGGAAGAAAACGATTAAGTTTGGCTTTTAAAATTTGTAGTTCGGCAGTTGAAAATCGAGTCGCCGATTCGAAATGGGCATAAAAATCAGAAGCATGCACCCCTTGATCGGTACGACCACATCCTACAACATTATGCACCCCTGCCATATAGCCCAGTCCTTTGGTAATAAGCTCCTGAACCGTGACCGCATTAGGCTGCACCTGCCATCCCCCATAAGCCGCACCGTTATATGCCAAATGAATAAAATACCTGAAAGCCATAATTTTAAAATCTTTGGCAAAGATAAAGATTGTTTTTTCTTAAAAAGGATTAAAATATTAAGATGCTAGCTTTATATTTAATATTTTTACCACAAAATAGTAGGTTTTAGTACTTGTTAATATGGCAAAGCGATACTTGGGTTTCCTTTTTCTGGTTTTTATTCTGGCTGCGCAAGCAAAAGCTTCTCTGGGTTATTGGCCCTACTACAATGTAACGCTAAGCACAGACAAAACAGAATATGCATTGGGCGAACCTGTTGTGGTTACCGTATGTTACCACAACGGCTATTACAGAACATGGCATCTACACACAAACGACTATTCAAAATCATGTACGCTGAGCTATAGAAACGGCTTTTGGAATAACTCCGATTGGAATAAGATTACTTTTAACCAGTTAAATTTTATAAACACACGTGAAAACTGTGTTTCCTGCTCTTTTGGAATGACATTATCCAAAGAACGCGTATCCATAAAGCCAAACGAATACCTAAGCTTTAAAATAGATTTGTTGGGCGAAACGCCTGTTTTAGAAAATATAATTCCCGGAAAATATAGCCTCCAATATGCTGATAATTTTGAAAAAATTTATTCCGACACATTAAAAGTATGTATAAAATTTACATACCAATCCATAGGTTATATTTTAAAAACCATCACAAGCGAAAAACAAACGCCCAGAAACATACAGTGGGGCATAAAATTATTGAAAAACATTTATCCCGAAATAGCGAATTATAAGTATAGTGTTGACAGCCGAGGCAATGCGTATTATACTTCTTATCAAAAAAAACAGAACACGTTTTTGATTAATCGTTTCAAAAATTACTGCGAACACAACAAATCCACAAAAGGCATGTATTATAAAATCATGAAAATAAATAGTGATTTCAGTTCTTATGCTTTTGTAAACAGAAATAATGTAACAGTAAAAAACACTTGTTTTTAGAAACAGGTATCATTCATTATCTGAAGCTCTTATTTTATATATACCTCAACGCCACATCTTATTAAGACTGAATATAAATTTAAGCTATTTCCTTAACATTGTTAATAAATTAACAAATCATTGGTGTAAATTTCTAATTTTGCACAAAGAAACAACTCATTTTCTATAATTTAACTTTTTAATTTAATGCTGCTTATAGAAATTTTTATTTGTTTTTCTTTTACTTTATTTTTAATAACAAAACATAATTTATATATATAAACTATGACCTTAAATGACATTGCTCACATGTTAAACGCGAAAGCTATTTGCTGCGAGGAAAAGCTTGAACACGATATAAATGCAGCCTTTGCTTCAGACCTGATGAGTGATGTACTTACCATTCATGATAGTACGCACGTTTTGCTTATTACGGGTTTGGTAAATGTGCAAACTATACGCACGGCTGAAATGTCTGATATACAACACATTGTTTTTGTAAGAAACAAAAAAGTGAGTTCGGAGATAATTGCAATGGCTAAAGAATTGGGAATATGTTTGTTGGAGTGCGAATACTCGATGTATAGGACTTGCGGTATTTTATTTTGTAACCAGGTTGCCCCATTATATTAAAACAAATGCAATTTGAATATAATATAGAAGCAGGTAATTTCACCAAAGCCGGTGATGCATCGAGCAATTTTAAAAAAGTGCTGAAACAGTTGAACGTGGATCCTCAAATTATAAAACGCATCGTGGTTTCGTTGTATGAAGGAGAAGTGAATATTGTAGCGCACTCATACGGGGGCAAAGTCATCTGCGAAGTTAATCCGAAAAAAGTATGGATTCGCTTGATAGATACAGGTCCGGGCATCCCCGATATTGAAAAAGCCATGCAGGCAGGCTACTCCACAGCTTCGCCCAAAGTGCGCGAAATGGGATTTGGCGCGGGCATGGGATTACCTAACATGAAAAACAATGCTGATATACTCAATATAAAGAGCGAAGTGGGCAAAGGAACGGAGGTAGAAATAATTGTGAATCTGAATTAATAAAAAAGCACAGCTATAGTGGAACAGAAACACTTTCATCACGCCTTGAAAATAGACCACGATATTTGTATCGGGTGTGCGCATTGTATGATGAAGTGCCCTACTGAAGCTATACGCATACGCGGAGGAAAATCCATTTTATATCCCAACCGCTGTGTAGATTGTGGAGAATGCTTTAAAGCATGTCCTGTTTCTGCCATTTTTATTGATCAAGACGATTATAACCAAATTAAAAACTACACCCATCGGATAGCATTGGTGCCATCTGTTTTTTTTGGGCAATTCCCAAAAGAAATTCCACACGAAGAAATTGTAAATGCTATAAAAGCCAACGGTTTCACAGATATATATGAAGTGGAAACCAGTGTGGAATTATTATCCGAAAAAATAAACGCTTACGTAAAAAAAGCAGAGAAAAAACCCGTTATATCTTCATTTTGCCCGGCAATTGTGCGGTTAATACAGGTTAAATTTCCTTCACTTACTGAAAACATATTGTTGTTAAAGCCACCTTTGGATACTACCGCTTTATATTGCCGTAAAAAATTGGTAGATAACCATATTAATCCTGCCGAAATAGGCGTTTTTTACATTACTCCCTGCGCCGCTAAAATTGCCGCCGTCAAAAGTCCCGTAGGAGAAGATTTTTCGGTAATAACAGGCGTAATAAACATGGACACTCTTTACAATAAGGTGTATGGATACATTAAAAACAACAAAAACCAATTTGCCGAAGTAGAGTGGAACGACCAACTTACGGAAAAAGCTTTCCGATGGATGCTCACAAACGGCGAAGCTAAACATATACAAGGGCGGTGTTTGGCTATTGACGAAATACATAATGTAATTCGATTTCTGGAAAGAGTGGAAAATGATGAACTGAAGGATGTAGATTACCTTGAACTCAGGGCATGCGACCAAAGCTGCACAGGTGGTGTGTTGCTCACAAACAACCGTTTCCTGACAACTGAGCGCATGAAAACCACTAAAATAAACACACAGCCCGATACATCAGCAGGAAATATCAATGAATACAGAAGTTATCTGGAAAAACGTATCGTATTGCAAGAGGTAAAACCACGCAGCATGCTATCTCTTGACGAAAACATGGAAGAAGCCATGCGCAAACTCGAACTTTCATCACAAGCTTTGAGTATATTACCTTTGGTTGACTGCGGCATTTGCGGATCGCCCAGTTGCCAGGCATTTGCAACAGACATTGCGCAAGGTGAAGCCGAATTGCAACAATGTATTTTTATACAAAAAGATAAAGAAATAAAAGGGCAGATTTCACCCAAAAAATCGGTTGAAATAATGAAAAAAATTTGGGGCAAAGAAAAATTTAATCCTGATATCGAAAAATCATGACAGTAAATGAACTAGTAAAACAACTGCGTTTGCAAGTGTTTGGAGGCGAACAAGGCCTGTCGAACGAAATTACCGGAGGCTATACTTCCGATTTATTGAGCGATGTAATGGGGCATGCCGATAGCGGTAAAGTTTGGATTACATTGCAAACACACAAAAATGTATTAGGCGTTGCTTCTTTAAAAGAACTTGCAGCCGTAATACTTATCAAAAACTTACAGCCTGATAACGATATGCTAAACCAAGCCCAGCAAGAGGGTATTCCTATTTTGGGTACCGGCAAAGCAGCATTTGAAATATCAGGAGAATTATATAATTTACTTAAAAAATAAGAAAACAGAAGTTGGTAACCGCTTCCTTCATCGGATGCTGAAAATATCAGGTGTTAATAATTTAGAAATGCAAAGCATTAACAAACTAATAACGCAATGAAATGAACTCCTACAAGGCTGATTTACATATTCATACCGTTCTTTCGCCTTGTGGAGATTTAGACATGAGTCCTAAAACAATTGTGGACAAGGCGCTTGCAAAGGGATTGGATATTATAGGAATTACCGACCACAACAGTACCAAGCATTGCAAGCTCATTAAGCAAATAGCAGAAAAAGAAGGCGTTTTTACGCTAATGGGAGCTGAAGTTACCACCAAAGAAGAAGTACATTGCCTGGCGTTCTTTGAAAATTTTAATCAACTGGATGACTTTCAGAAATATATCGAAACTTTCCTCCCCCCTATCGAAAACGATGTGGATAAGTTTGGTTATCAAGCGGTTGTTGATGAAAATGAAGATATTATAGAACTGGAAAAATATCTGTTGCTCTCCGGCTTAAACCAATCCATAGACGAAGTGGAACAAAAAGTACACAGCTTAAACGGCTTATTTATTCCCGCGCATATAGACAGACCAAGTTTCAGTATTTCCAGTCAATTGGGCTTTATTCCTTTTGATTTGAATATTGATGCTTTTGAGGTTTCCGCAAAAGGAAAAATAGAACACTTAAAAGAAGTAATAAACGTGCACAAGGATAAATGCATCATTCGCACTTCCGATGCGCATTATCCCAACCAAATAGGAGAAGCATATTGTTCCTTTATAATGCAACACCGCACTTTTGAAGAAATAAGAATGGCATTAAAAAAAGAAAACGGAAGAACCGTGATATTGAGTTAAAGAAATATGAAACGTAGCATGGAAACCAGAATCTCCACCCAAGTGAATGAATAGATACATGCGGAGTTACCTGTCTGTCGAAAGACAGGCATACAACCTCTAGAATCAATAATTAAGACGTATGAAAGACTTATCATTACATATACTGGACATATTACAGAATTCTATCTCTGCCGAGGCTAGCCTTATTCAATTACATATAGAAGAAGACTTATCAAAAGACAAATATCTTATCCGTTTTATTGATAATGGGAAAGGAATGAATGATGAAATGCTGGCAAAAGTAGCAGACCCTTTCACTACTACACGCACTACACGCAAAGTAGGATTGGGTTTACCTCTGATAAAACAAAACGCTGAACGCACGGGAGGATATGTGAGCATAAGCTCGCAAACAGGCAAAGGAACCGAAGTGGAAGTGCTGTTCAACCCGCAAAATATTGATATGCTGCCTACCGGAGATTTGGCAGGAACAATATCCCTAACGTTTACCTCACACCCTGAAATTGAATTTATATACACACACACCACTCCCACAGGACAATTTGAGCTAAATACAAAAGAAATTAAAAAAACTTTAGGTACGGTACCTATAAATACACCTCAAGTGGTTCTGTTTATTAAAGAATTGATTGAAGAAAACCTGAAAGAAATAAATGCAAGATAATTAATCTAAGGACTAAACAATAATTACCTTAATATTATTTATTATTTTTAAACCACATAGATATATAGATAAGATTTAATGAAGCCGAAAATGAATGCTCAGAGATAAGGTAATAAACAGACAACATCAGGGAAAATCTTTTAAGCACAGCTTCAAAGCTATGTGAACCTGATTAAACCTGACAAACAAACATCTATGTCTATGTGGTTAAAATAAATTAAACTATTTTTTGCTCACTACTTAACAAATATTAAAATTGAACCAAACAAAAAACATATTAAAAATAATCATAATAAGTGCAATTAACATTGCGCTTTCTTATGGTTTATTTGCCCAGCATCCCCAGTACAGTGTTCAGCTTATAGTCAATCTTGTTCCGCCTTACAGTATAAATACGGTTGACTATGTAAGCGGGGACAATGAAAAACTCACCGTGCTGCTCACCAATACCGACCTTGCCAAACCCTACCTCACCATACGCTTGCGCATGCAGGTAAAATGCAACAACCAAGTTATACTGCAAAGCAAGCCATACGGAAACTATCCTCCCATACAGTTGCAAAGCGGCATACCCACCAAAATAAGCCTGCAGGACTTAGCCCCCTATTTTAATACCGACAACTTAGACATACAAGGCATGGATGTTTCGCGTTTTTTGCGCAGCAAAACCCTTCCCGAGGGCATGTACCAGTTCTGTTTCGAAGCCATAGAATACTACACAGGGCAAGTAGTAGGGCGCAGCAGTTGCGCCATGGCGCCATTGCTCTTGGCAGAGCCACCTTTGCTCAACCTGCCTTTCAACAACAAGGTACTGTTCAGCCGCGAACCCCAACATATCATCTTTCAGTGGACACCCCGTCATTTAAGCGTTCCCTCGCTGGCTTTCAACAGCGAGTACGTTTTCAGTCTGCACGAACTCTACGACAACGGCTTGTCTGTAGAAGCCGCATTCAACAACACCCCCGCGCTATATGAGGAAGTGCTTAAACCCAGTACGCTGCTCTATGGACCCGATAAGCCCCTGCTAATGGAAGGCAAACGCTATGCCTGGCGCGTGCAGGCAAGGCGCGATATACCCGGAGAAGAATCCCTTATACGCAACAACGGCTACAGCCAGATATACGGTTTCACCTACCAGAGCGCTTGCCAGCCGCCCGAAAACGTGCAGGCAACCCCTACCCATAACAAAGCCGCCATAACATGGAACCCCAACCCCATTATGCACGCCGAAAATGCGGAAGGCAACTATATGGTAGAATACCGTGAAAAAACCATGGACAATGCCGGAGCGGACAACTACAGCGGGCAAGCAAGCTGGTATAACACCCCCGGAGACAACTACCGCGCTACCCTCTATAACCTGAAGCCGGGAAAAACATACCAATACCGTGTAGCCATGCGCTGCCCCCTCACCAACGGCTATGCATACAGCGATGTGCGGGAGCTTGTAACCGAAAAGCAACCCGTGAACCCCGAAAACCTGAGTTGCGGCAGACTTATACCCAAGCAAGATATAACAAACAGGCAATCCCTGCCGCAGCTAAGCGCCGGAGAAACCTTTTACGCGGCAGACTTTCCGGTAACCGTAAAAGAAGTAACCCAAAACGGAGAAAACTACACAGGCAAAGGCTGGGTAACCATACCCGTGCTGGAATACGGTTTGTTTAAAGCCGTTGCCGAGTTTGATAACATAAAAATAAATACCGACCGGCAGTTGATAGCCGGTTTTGTGAAAACAACTTACGATGAAACGGGAAAGAATATGGTTGATTTAAAATATATCGATATTTTAGCTAACGACCTTTTTGGAGTGCAAATTTCTAATCCCAATAATGCGGATACTACTATAGATGATAATTATGTAAATAATACACAAAATAATATTCAGAGTAATATTCAGAGTAATAATAACAATGCTTTGCCTAATCAAAGTCAAACAACGCGACCAATTGATACTGACTCTACAAGTGTAAATCAAAACAATACAACAACCACAAATAATTCTGATAATGCCAATGTAACAAATCCAATAGTTAATTTAAATAATGATAGTAAAAGCAATAATTCAAATACCAATACCAACATCAATCAAAATTCTTCTAATTCTACTACAAAAGCTTTTACGTTAACGGAATTAACGGCAACCGATATACTAAATAAGAATAGAGTAGCCAAGTCTAATGAAACATTATATTATGTTATAGGTAAAACAAAAAGAAATACTGGCTTTAATATAACGTATTCGCCCAAAATCTCAATCAAAGAAATACCAAAAGATAAAATTAATTGGAAATGGAATGATAATAATTATACAGAGGCTCAAGGAAAAAATAAATTTCAGACTGTAATAAAGAGTAATGATAATGCAATTGTTTCGGTTACTACTGGACACCCCAAACAAAATAGTGAGAAAGTAGAGATAAAGTGGGTAAATGAGAGTAGAAAGAAAATAGATATTGTTAGTAAGTTGTCACCAATTTTATCAGTATTTAATGAAATAAATTATTGGACTAAGAACTTTAAAACGGTTGGTATCCCTTGTAATATTAGCGTATTAGATGATATTAAAAAGTCAATTGAAAAGAATCAGATGGCAGTTTCATATAACACCTATAATCAAGAAGAAAAGTCTAATAGACTTTATAATAAAGTACAAGAATTTGAATTTTCTGCAACCGGAATGGAGATTTTAAAACTATCATGTGGTAAAGAAATAAAAATAACAATTCCAGGAACTTCATATAAAATTGATATAGCTAGTGCAAATATAGAACTGTCAGCTGGACTGGAAGGTAGTATTAGTATTAAAAGAGAGGAAGCAATAGAAACAAATAAAGTATCTTGGATTAATAGCAAAGTATCAGGTGGTGGATATATTATTCCTAGCCTTAGTGCTTCTTTATTGGGAGTAAAAGGTGTTGCAGAATTAAAAGCGGGATTAAAATTTGAATATCCATTAGAAGGGAATTTTTCAGTAGTAGGGTTCATTTTCTATTCTGATGATTTTGTTGGCAAGGTTGTTATATCAAAAGATGCAAGTATTTTTGTTACTAGAGACTTTAGCTACGAGGTATTCAGATTGCCTACAGCAGGAGATTTTATTGTTTATCGCTTAGATATTAATAAACTATTAAAATAAGATGAAAAAAAATTTGTTATACATATTATTTATACTATTTGCGTGGGTTTCGGCTTCTAGAATGTATTTTTTATTAAAGTATATTAACAAAAACGACATAGAGAAAGGCGTTGTATGTAAAGTAAATAGTGCTTCCCGTAGCGGTCATAGTTACTTATACTATGATATAAGATCTATTGACAACAAATATTATAGGCACTCAGATTATCCCTTAGGAATTGCTCTTTCTATTGGAGATAGTGTAACCTTTAGGGTTCTACATAACAATATTTCGGTAAGAATATTAGATGCCAATAATCAAAAAGTTAATAGATACTATTATATAGTAGATTGTTTTTGGGTAGTCTGCTTTGCTATAAGCTGTTCACTAATTGTTTCATTTATAAAATCGGAATTATCATGAAAATACACAAAAAAACTTTATTTATATTATGTTTTGTAATATTACAAGCGAATATGCTGTTTGCACAATTTAAATATATTGAAACAGCGTCAAATTTTGGATTTCAAATAGATAATGCAAAAACATTCTATTCGATATATCCAGATGATTATACATTTACTTTGCAATGTAAAAAACAGGAGAATTGTTCAAATAAAACACCGGAAGAAACCTTAATCTCTCTTTTTTCATCAGACAATTATGCTTGGGAACAAAGTAATTATTCTTATAAAATTGATGAAAATAAAGAAAAATTTAGTATAAAAAAGAGGATGGATATAAAATCTAATTATTTTAAACTTATAAGAAAGTTAGAGTTTAGTATAGGAAATGAAGATTATTCAATCATTAAATATCATATAAGTGAAAATAATAAATTAAAACCATATGCTAGTTTGTTTAAAAAAATAAATAACAATTGGCTTATATGTTTTCCCGAAAATAGTGTTAGTAAAATTTATATAATGTTTATGAGCCTTTCAGATAAGGCATTAGATGGTATTTTCCTAAAAAAAGAAACAAACGTTTCATATTTTGACAATAAAGTGAAAGAGCTATACTCTGGTAATAGCTTTAACCTTACTGCTTATATGAATTATACGCCTGAGATTGACATGTCAGATAGAGAAGAAAAGATATTAATTGATAATTTGTTAATCAAAAATAATATTAACAATCAGACATATAAATCTATAATTAGATATGAACAAGAACTTTTAAATAGACAAAATTTAAGTTTAATTTATACTAAAGAGATATCTGATCAAATAATTTATAATTATGTAGATGATTCTTACAGCAATGCGAAAATAGATAAAAATTTAGATGCGTATGAAAATTTTAATACTCAAAATGAAAGACCTATATTAAAATTAAATTTTAGTTACAATAATAATTATTATTCCATATTAAAGTATATGAATTTAGCAAAAGCTATCAATGTAAATATTTATTTAAAAAATGAAAAACAAAATTTTATTATAGTAAATACGGATGATAGTATTATTAAGGATGTATTAGATGTAATGAGAAAAGTTGATATTAATTTCATTGAAAGAATCTCAATGGTTGAAAAAGATAAAGATTTAATAATAGAAGATATCAAAAATAAGGTAAAAGATAAAAATAATGTGATTAATGTTTCCTTATTGAAAAAATATATAAAATAATATGAGTACCCACTACCGCAGATTTGTATCCGTGCTACAATAAAAAAATATAAAAGATAGAAAACTAAATGAAAAAACACTTTTACATATTATTGCTTTTCTTTACCTGTATGCAGGCATACGGGCAAGGAATGTATTATGTAAAAGATACTGTTACCGCAAAAACCAATGTGCCTGACACTAAAATCTTAGACAAACTTTCAGACAAGGCAGTAGTAACCTTCCGCGATGCGCCGGCAGCCAAATATGCTTTTGACACCTACAACAGTGTATATGACAAGGCATTGCAGATAAAAAGTTCATACGAGCATATAGGCAGCTACCATGTAAACAACAAAGCCATACTGCCCAATGAAAAGGATGAAGTTATAGCCAAAATAACACAGGGCGATATAGACCCCGATAAGGTAGAGTTTATTACTTCCAAAGGCGTTAAGTTTGAAGCCAAGTATGAGGGAGATAAGAGTTACACGGTAACTATAGTAGGCGGACCCGCGCAAGACGGGCAATACCTGTTTGCAACGTATAAGAATAACGATGGCAAGTATGAAAGTCTTGGCAAGCTGAATATTTATAGTTACGCGCCTAAAAAACAAGATGTATATATTGTACCGGTAAAAGACAAACAAGGCAACACGCTTAGTTTTGACATAAATGCCGTGCAAGAAGAGCTACAAAAAACCTACGGCAAAATAGGAGTTACTTTTAATATAAGCGAGAAAGAGCCTATTGCCTACGGTGATTGGGATAAGAACGGCGATAACAAGTTGCAGGTAAGTGGCAGTGGGCTGTTTACGCAATACACCCCCGAGATGAAAGCATTGAATAATGCGGTGGCAAAAGCATACGGAGTAGAGAAGGACAAATTGTACTTGTTGCTGGTAAATGAAGGAGATGCCAAAGAAGGCTCACCCCACGGTGATATGCCGCGCAACCAGCAGTTTGGCTATTTATTCAATGGCTATACACCACGCACGGTAGCCCATGAAATTGGGCATGGTGCATTTAGCTTGCAACATACGTTTGAAAAAACATACCAAGTGCCGGAAAATAGTACCGATAACCTGATGGATTACAAAGGCGGGAATGTCCTTATCAAACACCAGTGGGATATTATCCATAGCCCGGGTACCGTAATACAGCTTTGGGAAGGAGATGATGAGGGGATGATACTTGAAAATTGTTTTGACGAACATGTAAATGAACAAAAATTTAATAAAGTGAAAGCTAAGTTAAAGGGAATGTCAATTTATAATAAAGTTTTCAAATTTATTAATGATGAAAGCGAAATTTTGTATTGCTTTAAAGAAAAAGGCCCTAAAAATTACGTGGAAGTTGATAAGGCATTGGGGGTAACCCATAAAATGAATCCCTATATAACTATTTTTATGCAGAGCCCGTATGGAAAAATTTCATTTGATGATTACTTTAAAAAAATCAATACATTTTCTAAAGAGAATAAATTGAAGTACAAAGGTTATATAGAATTAAAAATGGATAACGTAAGCCCTTATGTTATCTTCCACGAGCTAAACCATGCGGCACAATTCATAATCGCACAAAAAGATGGTGTAAATTATAGCGAAGCTACTTTAGAAGTTGAAACCCGTTTAATTTTATTTTACCAAGCATTTATAAACGCAGATGAAGCCACACGAAATGATGCGGATAAAATGAAAGCATTTTTGGAGAAGTTCTATAACAATCAAGCTGATGACCTATTGCCTTTTGTTGGTTTACTCAGATATAAAAAAGATATAAAAAATGGTAAAACATATAATTATTCAATAAAAGGAATTGAAAGATTACTTTTAGATAATGGAAAAAACATAGAAAAGGTCTATTATAAGCATGTTTACGATCTTTTAATAATCCCATACTTTACTGCAAAGTTGAAAGACTCTTTTGCCCAAGAAGGATATTTTAGAGAATATATGAAAGAGTATGCTAAATGGATAAAAGAAGAATTTGGTTATTCTTATGAGCCTACAGAGATGAGAAATGGTTTTTATTTATTTGAGAAATTAGTAAAAAAATAACATGAAAAAAAATACAATATATTATATTTTTTTATTTTTTTTATTTTTTTTATTTTCTTGTAAGAATAAGAAAATAGAGAAAGAGAACGAGCTTTTTTCTATTAGAGAGTTAAATAATTATATAATCAGCAATAAAGATAAAAATAAAGAATGTTTTTGTATAGAATCGATTAAGAAAGGTAAACTATACAAAGTTAACGATTCTGCCATAGCTTTCATGTCTCAATCAGACTCCACAAGGCGTTTATTTATAATAATGCATGATAAAATTGAAATTTATGATTTTGATATGTATTGTTATAAAAAAGAAAATATGCCGTGTATTTTTGATCAATATATTGAAGATTGGTATCAAAAATTAGATAAAGGATTTCAAATAAGTTTAGTCAAAAAAGAGTATGACAAAAAAGTCAAAAAAATTATATATAAAACAGATTATAAGGACTCCATATCTATAAGAATAGGAAATATAACAGATACGAAAATTGCCTTTTATAGTTACGAAAAGCCAAAATTCAAAAAATTTGAAGGAGATGGATTTATTGGATTTATCTTTGATTATTATACCTTTAGAAAAAATGATTTAATAGATTTTTCAAAGGTTAAATTTGAAAATTGTAATAAAATATTTGAAAATCAAGTAAAGTAAAAACCCCGATAGCGCAGATTTGCAATCCGTGCTGCACCCGCTAGCGCAGATTTGCAACCGTGCCACAATAAAAAATATAAAAGATAGAAAA
>CALBZC010000033.1 GCA_937889945.1 uncultured Bacteroidales bacterium | reverse complement strand
GAAAAAAATATTCTCCGCTATCTTTCCAAAAGTTGCATTTATTAGTTGAATTTAGGGTACATAAGAAGCTTTCACTGTATTAATCAAATCTTTTTAACAATGATACTAATAATGGGCTTCTCGATCTACTAATTTAAAATTCTTGTGGAATATAAAATGATGTGGAAATTCTCCTTTCCATCCAAAATTTATGCTAAACTCTCTTTTTATAGTATTTGCATCTTCGCCTTTTATTAAAAAACAATTTTCCTTTTTTAGATGATACTTTTCTATGATTTTTAACCAATCAGATTCGTTGTTTTCAAAAAATATCCAAAAAGGTTTTAACTTATTTGAATTGTCAAACTTTTTATTTTTAGCATACTCAGCTATTTCTTCTATACACGGACGACACCATGTGCCGCAAAAATCAAAAAATAAGTAATCTTGGGAAGCCTGCTTGAATAAATTTTCAAGTGCAACAGGTTTCATGTTGTAATTATAAAGGGTAAGAGATTTCACTATCTCATTCATCTCATCTTTTGATCCCGTTTGATTAATAGAAGCTTTACTAATAAAAGATTTGAATAATGGATATTTAATTCGGCTTACGATATTGTTAAAATTATGATTGTCTTTTTGATTAGACATTATCATTCCTTTTGCTGAAAAAAGGAGAAAATATTCTTTTGTTAAAGGATCAAAGTTTTTGATTTTTGAATCAATATATTTCAAATCAAAATTGTTTTTCAAAAACTCTTCATTTAAAATTTGTTCATAAAAAATTTTCATGCATACCCAATATTTATAGTCTTGCTCCTGAAGAGAAACTCTATTTAAATTTTCAGAAAGTTTATAAACTTTTTCAATGGTATATTCTTTATTTTTATTATCCATTGTAGGTAAGGATTTTTTTAACTGAAGAAGCAATTGAATGTAATAATTTTTGAGATAAAAAAGTTTCACATGTTGTTGAATATTCTCAGCATCTTTTGCAGGGATGTATTTCAAATTAAGTTTTTGTAAATGATTATCTGCTTCTTTAGAGATACGTTCAATATTCAATATCGCATTAATTTTCTTCTCATTTTTAGCATTTCTAATAGACTCAATAAAACGGTTATTTAACACACTATGCATTTCCCCATTTTGCAATACAGCTCCTGAACCTGAAGCCACCTGCATATAGTCTATAAATTGAGTTTTGGAATCTGTTTTTACTTCATAGTTGATAACAAGATTAGCGCCCGGGAGAATATAAAGTTCGTTAAATCCTAAAAGGATATGGGCGGGATGGGATATGTTGAATCTAATAATAGTTTTAAGTGTATCGTGCTCTTGCTTATTTGCAGGAGGATCTATTATTGTATAATCTCTTAAAGGGAAAGAATCATATTGTTGAAAAATTATAAATGATTTATCTGAGTCTTTTTTGAAGTTAACAGTAATTTGAGTTGATAGTTTATTTGGCGTTTTATTTATTCTAGAATCCTTACAAGAATGTAAAACAAACAGCGTAGTAATTATAATTAATTTTATATATATACTATTTGACATATGTAATTTTCGCATAAGACTAAAATCTCAAGTATTTGATAATATGTATATTTAAATTGAGAACTGACAGAAAAAGAGTATGTTCCAAAAGTCTGGAACATACTCTTTTTATAATATTAGCACCAAAAACCACCACCACACGCATAGTTATCACAGCTTGTACCTCCTGTAGAAGGCGGACACATGCCCCATCCATATGATCCATCATCGTTTGCATGACATAAACGCCATCCATCACAAGGATGTTTTCCCCCATTGATAGTTTTCATTTCCTCTCTTGAGATTTTTTTAACTTTTTCATTTTTAATAAATTTAAATGATTAATAAAGTAATTTAACTGTTACAATACCTTTATTCCTTACTTTTTATCTAGAATTAAAAATAAAGAAACAAAATATTTACAAGTACAAAATTAAAAGCTCGGCGTGCAAAAAACTTGCACGCTCAAAACTTTTTCATTCTTTTTTCAAATATTTTTTACAAATAGGACAATAACCAATCTTATGTCCCATTTCATTGAGGCAAGCAATATAATTTTTAACGGTGCGTGTAGAAACGTTTAATTTTTCAGCCAGAAATCCGGCATTACCGCTCTTGCCTTTAGTTATCAACTCTAACAGGTAATTAAGCTTGTGGTGTTTTTCCGCAAATGACATACGCTATTACACAAATTTAAATTGTTAATATAGAGAAATATATAATAAAAAGTGTAAAAAATGCGCTATAATTTATATGTTTTTAATGAAGTAAATGTAGAAAGTAAAATTTAAAAACAAAATATATCTATTATTTTTGTTTTTGTTATAAAGTGTAATGAAAAACACACAAGGAAGGACTTAATCTTATAAGGTATGCATAGCAAGGGCAATATGTAAGTTGTAATGTTGTGGGTTAAAGAATTGTGTTAACCGCATTTTATTACTATACTTTTTTAGGGAGGATTGTTCTTTTTAATACTTCAATTCTTTCATTGGATCCCAAAACTTTTTTTCAAAATCTTGTATCCGGTTATCAACAACAATAATACCTTCGCTTTCTAAAAGTTGCTGCATAATATTTTCACCGCCAAAATGATGTTTGCCGGTTAGCAATCCTTTTCTGTTTACCACCCTGTGTGCGGGTATATCTTTTAGGTTGTGCGATGCATTCATTGCCCACCCTACCATACGCGCGGAGCGTCCGCTGCCCAGGTATTCAGCAATGGCGCCATAACTGGTAACCCTACCTCGGGGTATAAGCTTAGCCACCTCATATACTTTAGCAAAGAATGAAATATCGCTGTTGTGCATAAACAATTTAAAAACCTAAAAATACAAAAACAGACTGTATCAAAAGTAAAAGTCAGCTAATAAACCACGAAAGCAAAATAAGGTAAACGCAAAAGCAACAACAAGTTAATGCTGATAGAATATACTTTGCGTACTTAGTATTATCCTTTGTGTACGTTGTGGTTAAAAAGACTTTTGATACAGTCTGTTTATAAAATCTTTACGCCTCTGGTTATTCGGCAAGCACTACAGCTTTATTGTTCACTATTTCCAATACGCCCCCGTTAACATCAAAAAATTTTGTTTCTTTAGCCATGGTTTCTATTTTTACCTGCCCTTTTTTTAACACGGCAATCATAGGTGCATGGTTATTCAGAATTTCAAACGAACCATCTAAACCGGGAAGCTGAACGAGTGAAACTTCTCCTTCAAAAACACTTGTATCGGGGGTTACAATTTCTAAATGCATAACATCACCGTTTTATTTATTAGCCAGCATTTTTTCGCCTTTTTCAATGGCTTCTTCAATAGTTCCTACAAGGTTAAACGCCGATTCGGGATATTTATCTACTTCGCCATCTAAAATCATCTTAAAGCCTTTGATGGTATCTTCTATATTCACAAAAACCCCCTGAATACCGGTAAATTGCGTTGCCACGTGAAAAGGCTGCGATAAGAAACGAGCTACACGGCGTGCACGGTGTACCACAAGCTTGTCTTCATCAGACAACTCGTCCATACCCAAAATAGCAATAATATCCTGTAGTTCTTTATATCGTTGCAATATATTTTTAACACGTTGTGCGGTATTATAGTGTTCTTCTCCCACTACCTCAGGCGTAAGTATCCTTGATGTGGAATCCAGCGGGTCAACGGCAGGATAAATACCTTGCTCGGCAATTTTGCGGCTAAGCACGGTAGTTGCATCCAAGTGGGCAAAAGTGGTTGCCGGCGCGGGGTCGGTTAAGTCGTCGGCAGGCACATAAATAGCCTGCACGGATGTAATGGAGCCGCGTTTTGTGGAAGTAATACGTTCCTGCATCAACCCCATTTCGGTAGCTAATGTGGGTTGATACCCTACCGCCGAAGGCATACGGCCAAGCAGCGCCGATACTTCGGAACCTGCTTGCGTGAAACGGAAAATATTATCAATAAAGAAAAGAATATCATTACCCGCGCTGTTTTCATCACCGTCACGGAAATATTCGGCAACCGTAAGCCCTGATAAAGCCACGCGTGCACGTGCTCCGGGAGGTTCATTCATTTGCCCGAACACCATAGTAAGTAAGGATTTCTCCATTTCTTTCACATCCACTTTAGATAAATCCCAACCGCCTTCTTCCATGCTTTTCTTAAACTCTTCGCCATAGTTAACCAATCCGGCTTCTATCATTTCTCTCAGCAAGTCGTTGCCTTCGCGTGTACGCTCGCCAACACCTGCAAATACTGAAAATCCGTTATATTTTTTTGCAATATTATTAATCAACTCTTGGATAATAACGGTTTTTCCTACCCCTGCACCTCCAAAAAGCCCGATTTTACCTCCTTTGGAATATGGCTCTATAAGGTCAATAACTTTGATACCGGTATATAAAACCTCTTTAGATGTGGTAAGATTCTCGAAAGTAGGTGGGTCGCGGTGTATGCTGTATGTTTTATCCCTGTTCATTTTTGCCAACCCGTCGATAGGTTCGCCAATCACATTAAAAAGACGCCCTTTGATTTGGTCTCCAATGGGCATGGCAATGGTATCTCCGGTAGAAACCGCATCCATGCCACGGCTCAAACCATCGGTAGTATCCATGGCTACCGTGCGTATGGTACTCTCGCCAATATCCTGCTGGCATTCCAATACAATTTTCTCCCCTTGAGGACCCTGCACTTCCAACGCATCATAAATATTAGGAAGTACAACATTTTCATCGAAGGTAACGTCGATAACAGGACCGATAATCTGCGAAATTTTTCCGTTTACTTTTTCCGACATATCAATATTTGTTTAGCAAACAAAAGTAAAAACAAATTCCAAAATAGCATCAAAAATATTAACTTTTAATATAAAAACATCCTATTATTCCCCGATATTCAGGAATAATGATACAGGAAATTACTACAAAAGCAAGAATTATACTACCTTACAGGAATAAAAAACTCTACTTTGCCACATTTGGGACACACATACAAATCAAAATAGGTTTTAGCCTCAAACAATTCGAACAAATTGCCTAAAGCGCCCCAATTAGCGCCTTCGTGAAAACTTTTGCTCCCTACGAAACGCATGGGTGTGTTACACCTCAGGCAGTTTACCTTTCTGCCGGAGAATTTTTCAGCTTCTTCTTCAAAGGCGAGCGTTTTATTTTGCACGAAGCTATAATTACAGCTCCAACATACATCAAGGTTATTTTCAACCTCGGCACGGCATTTCGGACAAATTTTCATGTGTCTTAATTTAAAAAGGTATGCGAAGTTATAACTTTTTTTAATTTCTCTTTACATTGCCAAAATGCATAGAGAACAATTATTAGATTAGTATTAATTTATATTATATATAATAGATGTATTGTCTTGGCAATACAAAGGTATTGATGTTAATTTAATAATCTATTTAACCCTTTCCAATATTTCTTTCGGTATAAATTTCTCCAATAAAGGTATTTGTTTTTCTTCTACTACAATAAACTTCCAACTTTTAAGGTCTCTGGAGTTGGCAATTACACTCTTTGCCGAATAAATAGAAAACAAATCTTTTTCATTAACATGTTTAACGTTATTTTCTCCGAACTCTTGTTGTAAAGCCTTAAGAGTAAGACTGTTTTCTTCTGCTTTAGCCATGCTGTCCTGTATTTTAGAATTATCTAAAAATTTCATTTCCAAATCATTGGAATAGCGAAGCATAACATAATAAATGCCGTCTATGATATAAAGAGTATCTACATTTAAAACCTGAGGATTCAATATTTTAAATTCAATTTCAGGACTGTTATAAACTTTATCCATTACCAATAACATTTGCTCTTTTGAAACAAATGTAAAAAAGTCATCATTCATGTATTCTAAGGCAGCCTTAAAATCCTTTTGCATGAGCGCATGGGTATAATGCATAAACTGTGTTTCTACCGCGGTTTTATAGTCTTGAGCAAACAACTGCAAAGAAGAACAAGTGAGTAGTAAAAAAAATAACTTTTTCATAGATATTACTTGTTAACGTATTGTTTAATTATTGGTATATCATTTAATTGTATCAATGGGTTAGCTTAGCTATTATTTGAGAACGATGTGCAGGGTATGGATTGTAAACTTATTCAGCGTAGCATACGCAAACTGTTGACACAGGATGACTTATTCGGCTATTTTATTATCTTTAAGGAACTCACAAAATAGCTTAGTGTTTCATACTATTAAGTAGCGAGCAAAAAATAGTTTAACTTATTTTAACCACATAGGGATACAGATTTTTGTTTATCAGGTTTAATAAGGTTCACATAGCTTTGAAGCTGTGCTTCAAAGATTCTCCCTGATGTTGTCTGTATTACCTTATCTCTGAACATTTATTTTCAGCTTCATCAAATCTTATCTATATATCTATGTGGTTTAAAAAATAATATAAGGTAATTATTGGTTAGTACTTATTTTATTTTAATGGAATGTTCGCAAGGTGGCTTCGCTTGGTTTACTACGTTTTTTGCATCCTTTCTTGTATCAACCGAACTACACGAAGTGGAGCGGGCTCGCTGCACACTTTTAAAGTAAAACAAAAGGTGAAGCAACCGGAAAAGGATGTAGCGTGTGAGACAAAGCCCCATTAGTTAAACAAAATGAATAAAAAAAGAACGTTTTTATGCCATACATAACATGAACTTTGATAACTTCTTTTTTAAACTTTACTTACTAATTTTAAAAGGATGTTTCAAATGCTTTTTATAACTATAAGTAAAAAAGTTTAACCCTTTAACTTAAAGTGTGTTAAAACAATGATATCATAAACTATCAATAGTTTTTGCTACGAGTCGCTTTTGCTTTTGAAACATCCTTGGTTATTTCTTTTTTTCGAATATGGCATCAATTAAAACCGTTTTCTTATTATTTGAAAACTGATTGTAAGAAAATGCCCAATTGTTCTCCCTACTATTAAAAACGAATTTGCAGACAAAATTTCTATAATCATCGTTAAAGACCAAATTAATAGTTTCGCCCAGTAACTCTACCTTTCCAAAAGCTTCTGACGATACGCCCATAATCTTTTCAGTCCAGTTAACCACATAGGTATTGGTTTCCGTATCAAAACTCAATAACGCGCTTCCTGAAAGTCTTGCTGAAATAGGATCTTCGTCTATCTTTATTTCCAGAAACTGAAAATTAGACATGGACGTGGTGGATAAGGAAAGATTTATGTCTTTATCGAGCATTTTGCCTTTTCCCGACCAATTCCCGACCAGATCTTTAAGATTATTTTGAGAAAAAGAAAAAAAAGGTATAAGTAAAAAGAGTAAGAGTGATAGTTTTTTCATTAGTGAAGAGCAGTTGCTTAATTTGTTTCTATTTTACCCTTTCAAAATATGTGCCTGTACGGGTATCAACACGTATTTTTTCGCCGGTTTCAACAAATAGAGGTACGTTTACAATGGCGCCCGTTTCCATAGTTGCGGGTTTCAATGTGTTTGTAGCGGTATCTCCACGAACGCCGGGTTCTGAATAAACAATTTCCAACTCTACAAATGCAGGAAGCTCACAACTGAGAGGGCTTTCTGTTTCCGCGTGAAAAGTTATTTCTACCCCTTGTCCTTCTTTCATAAATTGATGACCGTCCACTAATTCTTCCTCAATAGAAACTTGTTCAAAAGTTTCGGTGTTCATGAAATTATATCCGTTTTCGTCTTTATATAAAAATTGGTACGGACGCCTCTCTATGCGCGCCAAATCAATTTTTTCACCCGCGTCAAACGTGTTGGGTATAACTTTTCCGGTTCTGAGGTTTTTAAGTTTTGTACGTACAAACGCGGCGCCTTTGCCTGGTTTCACATGTTGAAACTCTACTATTTTGTATAAATCGCCGTTAAATTCAATGCATAATCCGTTGCGGAAGTCAGCTGTACTTGCCATATAAATAAAACTTTTGTTAAAAATAAATAAGGCTACAAAGGTAGAATTTTAATTTATTTTTTACAATCTCATGATAAAAAGTAGCTTACGCTTCTTAATTTCTCTAAAATAAATTGTGTTAAGTAGCGAGCAAAAAATAGTTTAACTTATTTTAACCACATAGGGATACAGATTTTTGTTTATCAGGTTTAATAAGGTTCACATAGCTTTGAAGCTGTGCTTCAAAGCTTCTCCCTGATGTTCTCTGTATTACCTTATCTCTGAACATTTATTTTCAGCTTCATCAAATCTTATCTATATATCTATGTGGTTTTAAAAATAATATAAGGTAATTATTGTTTAGTACTTACAGCCTCAAAAAAGATTTTTTCTATAATTTTGGTGGCTGAATTATAATTAGATGCGTCATGTTGCAAGAGTTTAAATCGTTTGTTAAAACAATGTCTTTGTTTAATGATAAAGACAGGATATTGCTTGCCGTGAGTGGAGGTGTCGATTCGGTAGTAATGGTTGATTTGTTCTCCAAAGCAAAAATTAAATTTGGGATTGCACATTGTAATTTTCATTTGAGAGAAGAAGATTCAAACAATGATGAAAGGTTTGTAAAACAATTAGCCGAAAAATACAATGTAGCTTTCCATGGTAAAAGTTTTGACACGCTAAAATTTGTTGAAAATCAAGGTGTTTCCGTGCAAATGGCTGCTCGGGATTTAAGATATCAATGGTTTAAGGAGTTGCTTGGCGATGCGGATTATAATTATCTTGCCACAGCACATCATTTGGACGATCAGGCAGAAACTTTCTTTATAAATATCTTGCGCGCTACCGGAATCGCGGGCTTGCACGGTATAGCTCCTAAAATGGATAAAGTTATCAGACCGCTTTTGTTTGCCACACGTGAGCAAATTGCAGATTACGCACGCGAAAACAACATTGCATGGCGCGAAGACCGTACCAATGCAAGTGATAAATATTTGCGCAATAACATCAGGCATCATATTCTTCCCGCATTTTATCGTTTAAATCCCGATTTTAGCCGCACCCTCAACGAAACCATTCTCTTTTTGCGTGGAGCAGAACATGTTTATATAGATAAGATAAAGGAGGTGGAAAAAGAGGTTGTGAGCTTACAGGGGGATGAAATAATTATTTCTTTAGAAAAAATAGAGCGTTTATCACATGTGGATGTGTATCTTTTCGAAATTTTAAGAAAGTATAACTTCACGGCAAGTCAAGTAAAAGATATTGTAAAATCCTTGTCGGGATTAACAGGCAAAGCATTTTACTCTTCAACCCACATATTGTTAAAAGACAGAGAAAGCTTGATTATCAAAAAAAACAATAAAAGTGAAGCCTCAACAATAAAGGAAGAATTTCTTGTTTTTCAGGATGATGAAAGGTTGGATACTCCATTATCTCTGAAAATTTCTATTACGGATGATGTTAAAAATTTATATCTGAGAGATAAAAATACAGCATGCCTTGATTTTGGCAAGCTCTCGTTTCCTTTGGTATTAAGAAAATGGGAACAAGGAGATTGGTTTATTCCTTATGGCAGTAAAGGTAAGAAAAAGCTAAGCGATTTTTTCATAGACAACAAGTTTACCCAGTTCGAAAAAGAAAGTACATGGTTGTTGGTTTCAGAAGGAAATATTGTTTGGATTGCAGGGTATAGAACAGATGAACGGTTTAAGATTGACCAGGATACAACCTTGGCTTTTGTCATCTCTAAACAGGCTGTGTGTTAAATACATCCCCCCTCGCAGATAAAAACAATGTCTTTATATAAATAATAAAAAAGGTAAAACTATAATTATAAATTTGTATCCCAAAACAATCTTTTTACATGAGAATATTTAGTACACACAACTTAACAAAAAAACTGGCAGTAGTTTTTTTCTTACTCTTTTCCGGAGCTACTGCTTCATACGCGCAGATGCAGGAACCGGTAAAATGGTCGTATAAAGTAAATAAAATAAGTGATACTGAGGCTGAGTTGCAATTTATAGCTTCAATAGATCAGGGCTGGCATTTATACTCACAAAACCTTTCAAAAGGCGGTCCATTACCTACAAAGTTTATTTTTGATAAAAATGCCGGTATCGCGCTTGAAGGAAAAGTTACAGAGCCTAAACCGCAGGAAGAAATGGATGAGGCTTTTGGCGTGAAAGTTAAATTTTTTACCGGTAAGGTTATATTTAAGCAAAAAATTAAACGCTTAAACGATAAACCCGTAAAAGTTACAGGCGAATTAGAATATCAGGCTTGTAATGACGGAAGTTGTGTGCCGGGCAATAGTTCCTTTTCTTTTAGTTTGGAAGGTGCTGCTGTTGCCGCCGTTGGCAACACTGTTGTTGCCGATACAGCGCCTAAAGCAACGGCTTCTCCGGTTGTAGATTCTTCAAAAGCTGTTGTTAAAGCCGAAAGTAAACAAAACGAAGGGCAGAAACATACTTCTTTGTGGCTTTTCTTTTGGATGGCTTTTTTGGGAGGTTTAATTGCCATTCTCACTCCTTGTGTTTTCCCTATGATACCTATGACGGTTTCCTTTTTTATGAAATCGGGGAGCAAAGGTAAAATACAAGCTTTTATTTATGGTTTTTCGATAATTGCTATTTATACACTTTTCGGCACGCTTATGGCTGTGCTTTTTGGAGCTGAATTCGGCAACTGGCTAAGCACCCATTGGATTCCTAATGTATTATTCTTTGTTATCTTTGTTATATTCGCCATTTCTTTCTTCGGCTATTTCGAAATTACCATGCCCAGCTGGATGGTAAACAAGTCGGTGGCAAATGAAGATAAGGGCGGTCTTATAGGTACAATATTTATGGCGCTGACCTTAGTGTTGGTTTCTTTCAGTTGTACAGGTCCCATTGTAGGAACCGTGCTTGTGGCAGCTGTAGGTGGCGAAATTTTAAAGCCTATTATCGGTATGCTTGGTTTTTCATTAGCGTTTGCTTTACCTTTTACATTGTTTGCCTTATTCCCTCAATGGTTGAATAAGTTGCCCAAGTCGGGAGGTTGGTTAAACACGGTAAAAGTAGTGTTGGGTTTTGTGGAGTTGGCATTTGCGCTGAAATTCTTAAACGTGCCCGATCAAACGTATCACTGGGGCATATTAGACCGCGAAATATACCTTGCATTTTGGATTGTGCTTTCAGCGTTGTTAGGTTTATACCTGTTAGGCAAAATTAAATTTCCTCATGATAGCGATTATCCTGTTATCAAATCATTTACCCGTTTCTTGCTTGCCATATTCTCATTTGTTTTTATGATGTATCTTATTCCCGGTATGTGGGGTGCTCCTTTGAAAGGAATTTCGGGATGGTTGCCTCCTATGGAAACCCAAGATTTTGATGTGAATGCAATAGTGAGAGAGCATGCGGTTGCTTCCGTGGGTAGCACGCAAACAACTGAATTGACGGAAGTGCCTAAGTATGCCGATAAAGGTTTGAAATTACCCCACGGGCTGAAAGGATATTTTGATTACGAACAGGCATTAGGCATTGCAAAAAAACTCAACAAACCCTTGTTTATAGATTTTACCGGACATGGTTGCACCAATTGTAGAGAAATGGAAAATCGGGTGTGGAGCGATGCGCAAGTGCTTAAACGTTTGCGTGAAAACTTTGTGCTGGCAGCGCTTTATGTAGATGACAAGACCATTGAACTACCCCAAAATGAATGGTATAAAAATAAAGATGGTCGCGAAGTAAAATTATTGGGCAAAAAAAACATGGAATTGGAGATAGAGAAGTTTAAAGCCAATTCGCAGCCGTGTTATGCCATCCTCGACCCCAACGGCAATTTGTTGGTACCCACAAAGTCGTATGATTTAAATGTGGATAATTTTATAAAATTTCTGGACAGCGGATTAGAAGCTTATAAAAGCAAGTAAAATAAATATGCCTGAAATTATTAATGAAAAACCTCCGATATAGTATACGGAGGTTTTTTTAATGTTGTGCCTAAGCCTACGGGCTGAAAGACCAAATTAATTGAAGGTTGGAAGGTTGGAGGCCTGCCTGTCGCCTGTCTGCCGACAGGCAGGCATGCTCCGAGCCCCGAGCCCCCTGCTCCCTGCTCCCTGCTACGGGCTGGAAGCCCAGCTTATATTAACCTGAGGCAACGCCTCGGGGATAGGATAGCAGGGGAGGACGAGCGGGCTGGAAGCCCAGCTTAAGTGATGAGTGATAGGTGGCGATAAGCGATAAGTGATGAGTGATGAGTGATGCCGCGCTCCCAGCTCCCTGTCTGCCGACAGGCAGGCGTGCTCCACGCTCCACGCCCCACACCACCTTGTCTGCCTACAGGCAGTGATCTTTTCGTGCGTGAGTAGCGTTGATTTTATTTAATGGTTTTCATTCACTTTTTTTCTATTTTTGTAGGGCATTAATCTTTTTTTATTTTGAGACTTCCGTTTTATATAGCCCGTCGGTATCTTTTATCTAAAAAATCGCACAATATCATCAATTGGATTTCGGGTATTTCAATGGTGGGTGTGGCATTGGGTACTGCTGCGCTTATTGTGGTTTTAAGTGCGTTTAACGGGTTGGAAAATGTGGTTTCGGGCATGTTCTCGGTTTTTGATCCCGACCTTAAAATATCGGCGGCAGAAGGTAAAACGTTTCATTCTGCCGATTTCCCTTCTGAAAAAATAAAATCCATAAAATCCATAGCCAACTATACTGAAGTTGTGGAAGAAAATGCTTTGCTGCGTAACGAAAATAAGCAGCATTTAGCAGTTATAAAAGGAGTGGACTCAGCTTACATACATCATAGCGCTTTGGATACACTAATAGTGGCGGGGAATTTTTTGCTCCAGAAAGATACGCTCAACTTTGCATTGCTGGGAGTGGGTGTGATGCAGGCGCTGGGCGTTAACACGGAAAGCCCTGATGCATATATTACTGCTTATATGCCACGACGAACAGGCAACATAAATATGGTTGAAGATCCTTTTAATATGAGCATTATACAGCCCATGGGGGTTTTTTCATCATTGCAGGATTTTGACGACAAATATGTAATTGTTCCTCTCCGCTGGGCAAGGAAACTATTAGAATATAATGATGAGCTTACCAGCGTGGAGATAAGAGTGAATGCTGACGCTGATATAGACCAAGTGAAAGAAAGTATAAAAAATATGGTGGGTGAAAGGTTTAAGGTGCAAAACAAATTGGAACAGCAGGAGCTGTTGTTTAAAATGATGAAATCGGAACGCTGGGGCGTATTTTTGATATTGACTTTTATTATTGTTATTGCATCTTTCAACTCTATAAGTTCCCTTATCATGTTGATTATCGATAAGAAAAAAGATATTGCTACGCTTAATCATCTGGGCGCCGGGCATGCTACAGTTCGTAATATATTTTTTGTGGAAGGTGTTTCTATTACACTTATAGGTGCCATGGTGGGTATTTTTATGGGCTTTGGTGTGTGTTGGCTACAACAACGTTTCGGGCTTGTCAGGTTGCAGGGGAATACCTCTTTTATATTTTCGGCTTATCCTGTGAAAATGATTTGGCGTGATTTTGTATCTGTTTTTATTACTGTTTTTGCAATAGGGGTGATAGCTGCAGTTATACCCGCTTCGCGTATTTCGCGTATGCTTGCAAAAAAATAGAAAAGAAGATGGGCATTGTTAAATAAATATAAGTACTAACCAATAATTACCTTATATTATTTTTTAAACCACATAGATATATAGATAAGATTTGATGAAGCTGAAAATAAATGTTCAGAGATAAGGTAATACAGACAACATCAGGGAGAATCTTTGAAGCTGTGCTTCAAAGCTATGTGAACCTTATTAAACCTGATAAACAAAAATTTATATCCCTATGTGGTTAAAATAAGTTAAACTATTTTTTGCTCGCTACTTAGATTTTTTAGAATAAGAAAATTTGAATGTATGATTTCCCGTAAGGAAACTTTATTTACCCGCGATTTTATACTGGTTTCTTTGGCAAGTTTACTGCTTTTTACGGCTTTTTACTTGTTATTGCCTACATTTCCTGTTTATCTTACACAACAGCTACAGGTTTCTTCCACAAAAACAGGCATCGCTTTAGCCATATATACCGCGATGGCTTTAGTTATACGACCTGTTTCGGGATATTTAATAGATATACACGGTAAGCGGTTTTTTTATATTCTTTCCTATGCGTTATTTGCGGTAATATTGTTTTTTTATCCTTTGGCGCAAACGTTTATGCTTGTTTTAATAGTTAGGTCTTTGCATGGATTTTCATGGGGCGTGGCAACCACCACGGGCAGCACGCTCATCGTGGATTTAGTGCCGGCACACCGGAGAGGGGAAGGTATAGGGATTTTTGGATTGTCAATGACCATCCCTATGGCGCTGGGACCCTTTATAGGGTTAAAACTTACGCAAGGCTCCGCGCATTACAACACTTTGTTTGTTGTGTCTGCGTGCATTGGTATTTTTGCTTTTTTGCTTACGCTCATGGTAAAATGTCCTCCCATTTCCGCGGAAGTGCCTAAAAAATTTGTATGGGCAAACCTGATAGAAAAAACGGCTATTCCCACCGCTGTTACACTCCTTATTACAAATATATGTTATGGCGGACTTGTTTCTTTTATTGCTATTTATGCCATGGAAATGGGGATAGGGCATACAGCGTTGTTTTTTATCGTGTTTGCCGTGGGCATTACTATCTCGCGTGTGTTGGGTGGTAAATTTTTCGATAAAAACGGGCCCAAACATGTTTCTTTTTTCGGATTTTTGTGCCTTATCGGGGGATACATTTTGTTGGGGCAATTGCCGGGTAATACATCTTTTTTGATGGCGGCTTTTTTCACAGGGCTTGGCACAGGTGTAATGATGCCGGCTTTTCAGGCAATGGTAAACAATTTAGTGTTGCCACAACGACGTGGCGCTGCCAACTCAACACTTTTTACAGGACTTGATTTGGGCATAGGGTTAGGTATGTTGCTTACGGGTGTGCTTGCCGCTAAAATAGGATTGCGGCAAACCTTCAACCTTTTTGCGTTGATAAGCCTTGCCGCAATGCTGTTTTTCCTGTTTTTTACACTAAAACATTATAATAAAAAACGGTGTCGTTAATACCGATTCTCGCCGAAGGGGATACGTTCTGCCTTGCGTTGTTCTTCATAATGTTTTTTCAGTATCTCGCTGTATTCGCTCACGCTTACATTTTTTCCTTTTACCTTTGAAGGAATGGATAATTCGTTGTTTGTCAAATTCTTGTAAACTATATTTTCAGCCCATATTACCATCGCGCCATTGTTGATATCTACTTCCAAAATAGCGCCCGGAAGTCCTATAAACCTTTCAGGACCTATGTTCGTCGGAATGTCGAGCGCAAACCATGCAACTATATTCTGTTTTCGCAACTCATCGCGATAGGTGGCATTCATGCAAATGTGCCCTGCTACCTCTTTCATGTCATTGAGTACTTTCCACGCGGGTGTTTGGAGCGAATCGTTTATAATGTATGTTTTTGAATTAAAAGGAAATGCATAACTCATTTTTCCTTTCAAAAAGTTATGATGCATAAAAAAAACTTGTTTTTTTGAACTGTACATGTCAGGTTGGTTGGTGTCTTCTATATCTTCATATTTCGACTCATTTTTACTAAAATACAATATAGCATTGGTTTTCCAGTCGGTTTCGTTTCCAAACATATATGCCATTTTATCCGCTCTTTCCTTACTGATATAATCCACAGAAGCAAGCATTTTAGACCAGTTTACGGATTTTGTGTATTTAATATATCCTTGCTCGGTTTGCTGTGCAATTGCTTTATAGGATGAAGATGTTGTAATAAGGGCTAAGCCCGCGATAATTATTTTTGTTAAAAAACCTTTCATAGGTATGCTTTTTTTATATGGATAAATAGAGATAAGGGAAACGTTTAAAATATTCCACCTCTTTTTTGTAACTTATTTTCAAAACCTTTCATGTTATATGTTAGGCTTAGCATAAAATAACGTGCCAACGTGTTGGTTTCGGTACGTAAAATATAGTTTTGACTTGCATTTTGTGAAATTGTGGCACTTTTATTTAAAATATCAAAGGCTGCTAAACGAAGCTCAAATTTATTGGTTTTCCCCAACAACCGACGTACTGAAGCATTCCAGATAGGCATTTCTTTGTTAAACCCAAATTTTTCATTCTTATAGAAATTATAATTAAAATTGCTTTCAAAGAAGAACTTATCTGAAAATTGCCATTTAGCGGCAGCGCTGCAGGTGTAATTTCTTATTTTTTGATTTTGGTTATCCTGAATAGAATATTTGATATCTGTGAAGTTGATGGTTGCTCCGCCTGAAAGGATAAATTTTGTGGAGGGTGTGAAGTTTAAGCCTGAAGCGATAGTATATTGGTTGGATTGTGTTTGGTTTTTTTCTTTATTTACAAAAGCAGAACTTTTGCTGAAGTTTGCATTGCCGCTTACATTAACCGTAAGTTTGGTTTTCACAATCGGGAAACTGCTCCATATATTTGATGAGATGCTCTTTCCCAAATCATCGATATTTTCAGGACGTGTGGTAGTTACAAAAGTCTTCTCGTCAAAAATCTGATTATACACTATTGGCTTTTCTGTTATGGAATAAGACGATGAAAAGAATAAATTGGAAAAAGAAGCCGAATTCCAATAATTACAGTTAAAAGAAATGGAATGTTGTTTTTGAGGAACTAAATCAGGGTTTCCCTGTATAATATAAGAGGGGTTGTTGTTGTTTTGCACAGGCTGCAAATCATTAAATGATGGTTCTTGTATATTATTGGTATAGGAAAGGTCTAATCGTGTGTTTTGAATAGGTTCATAACCTATTTCCAAGTTAGGCGTTATGTTGTTATAGCGTTTTTTTAAAGGCTCTTTTATCCATGGCATATTCCTATCTAAGGCATATTTTCCTTGTAGGGCAAGCTGTTGCGCTGCAATGCCTACGGAAATGTTTAAGCCGTTATTTGCGTATTGCAGGCTGGTCCCTACGCGGTTATACATGGTGCTATTCTCATAATACACGCTTAGCGTGTCAATGCGCTTATCAGGCGTAAGCGCGTTGTGTGCCTGCTTGTTAACATTATTATTGGTATTACTGAAATTATAGAATGTTTGCCAATACAGTTTTTTATAAACCGGCTCCGTGTATAATGCGCTGGCTTTAACTTGGTTATAGTCTATGTTGGTATTATTTAACTGTCGCATTTGCTCGGTAAAAGTAGTTGCTTTGAAAAACCTGTATATGGATAGCAAATTTTCATCGCCGTTATTTTCTGTATAATTATAAGCCCCACTTACTGCTACAGAGCGTCCTTTTTTAGCAAACTTGTGGTTATAAATAGCTGTGGAGTTAATAGCATAGGAATACAATTTTGAGAAGTTATCGAGGTTATTGTTTTTGGATAAAATCTCCTCAGCATTATAAAAATACTGGTTAAGCAGGCGGTTGTTGTCATTGTATGAATAACGCAGATTGAGTTTAGCGATTATTTTGTTTGCTGAGTCTATTTCTTTTTCTAAGCGCGTGCCTAAGGAGTGGTTGGAGCGAAAATCGTTTTGCGAAGTAGTGTCGTAGCTATTATATTTTTTGTTGGCTATGAGCGTTTGCTTAAATGATTTCTGGAGATAATCAAGTTGGGTTTGGTTGTAGAAATAGCTGGCATTAAACTTTGTTTTTTTATTATCGTAGTTATAATTTGTTCCGCCACCAAAGTTTTTGGTAAGACCTTTGCCATCGTAAAAGTTTATGTAATCGCCCATGATAAAAATCATTCTTCCGCCGCCTCCGTTACTAAATCCAAAATCACCATTGTCATAATTGCTAAAAGCATTATTGCCTTTAAACTCGCCATAATCGTCCCAGTTAACCCCTGTTTGATTTACATTGTTACCATAGGCAATAAACGAAAGCTGATTTTTATCGTTAAAACGGTTATAGTTGCCTTTGGCAGCGCATCGTTTTTCCGTGCCTGCGGCTACGGATAATTTTCCAAAAGCTCCTTTTTTGTATTCTTTTTTGAGTTCAAAATTCAGGGCTTTCTCTTTGTTTCCGTCATCAACCCCTGTAAGCTTTGTTTGTTCCGATTTTTCGTTATATACCTGAACCTTTGAAATAGCTTCTGCTCCAAGATTTTTAGTAATACTTTTGGCGTCGTTTCCAAAAAATGTTTTACCGTCAACATACATGCGTCTTACGCTTTTTCCTTGTGTTTTCACGTTACCGTCGGCATCCACTTCTATACCCGGCAGGCGACGAAGCAAGTCTTCCACTGTGCCTCCGATGGGCGCTTTAAAAGTAGTAGCGTCATACTCTATGGTATCGCCACGCATGCGCAGAGGCGCTTTAGCTGCTTTAATAACAACCTCCATTAAGGTGTTGGAAATGGGTTTTATGATAACGTTACCCATGTTTACAATTTCCGAAGAAGAGGTTTGTAGGGTTTGCTGGTAAGGTAAAAAGCCTACATACGATACTTTAAAAATATAGGGTTTGTTACGAACGCCTGCAAAGCTAAACTTTCCCTCTGTGTTGGTAGCGGTAAAATTTAACAGTGTTGAGTCTTTGGCACTCAATAGCATTACCGTGGCTCCCGGCAATGTTGATTTGGTAGTGTCTTGGACTACCCCTTTAATGGTAATTTTAGCAGGTGTTTGTGCTTCAAGTGATGTATAATACATGATTCCTATAAATAGAATCAAAATAAAAGAGAAATATTGCTTCATATATTTTAATGTAATTTATAATAAGTAATGAGCAAAAAATAGTTTAATTTATTTTAACCACATAGGGACATAGATGTTTGTTTATCAGGTTTAATAAGGTTCACATAGCTTTGAAGCTGTGCTTCAAAGCTTCTCCCTGATGTTGTCTGTTTATTACCTTATCTCTGCGCATTCATTTTCGGCTTCATTAAATCTTATCTATATATCTATGTGGTTTAAAAAATAATATAAGGTAATTATTGTTTAGTACTTAGAGTGAAAATTTATATGTATTTAAAAATAACGCACAAATGTAAACTATATTTTGTAATCTAAAACTATGTTTATACGTATAAAACTAAAAAATTAGTTGTTTTGAATAAATTTACAGTTTCTTTAACATGTAGTGTTAAGTTAAGCCTAAAATGACGTGTTTGGTATTTCGTAAATATGTATTAATCAAAATAATACATCTCTAAATTCGGAACTCATTACGCTTAGCTAAACACTCATATAATTATCAGGTTGCGTGCGGTTTTGATCTATTGCTAACAAAAGATTATGTTTTTATAAGATTTTTTAGAAAAAAAGCCTTTTGTCAATGGTTTGCTAACACTATAACCCTATTTTTGCTTTTTGTAAAACATACGTAGGCGCATTTATTTTTAGAGAATCGGAAAGCTTGAAGTTGTTTTCTTCAGAGGCTGATGAAAAAATATCTACTGTTCCGTTTCCTTTTATACTAAGGTTAAGTTTTTTAGCCATAACAGAATTTTTTATGTTCACCGAGCCGCTTGGGTCATCTAAAGTTCCTGCTATTTCAAGTTCGTCCACTTTTATTTTTGAGAATATAAGGCTGCTGGTGTTAGAGAAAAACACACGTAACTTATTTTGTTTAAAATTGGCTATTTCTATATCCTCTAAAAAGCGGTTGTCCTTTGCTTTCCCTATGTTATTAATATAAACTTTTTCTATCGATGGCATATACAGGTATATTTCGGCATATGTATTGGACTCAGAAACTAATGAAATGTTTACGCTGTCGGAGTTTGCATACTTCACGGAAACCATATTTTTTAGATGAGGAGAAACTCCCATACGGTATGTTGCATCTTGCAAAATATGAATATTTGCTTTATCGTTTGTGTTTATTACTAATACTTTAAAAGGTTGTAATGTGTTTTCTGCATTCGTTTTTTGGTATGCTATGGCAGAAGGTTTGTTGTTAATTACCTTCTTAACCGAGGCGCTTATAACTCCCGTGCGGACTATAGTCCACATTGTAATCAGGGCAAAAGCAGCTATGATGATAATGATATTTTTTTTCATACGTCTTAATTATTAATGTATCGATTGGTTTTAATTGTATTAATGGTTAGTTTCGCTGCTACTTAGTGGCGCACTTTGTGCAGGTTGCTTTTTAAATGGCTGTATGGAGTTGCTCGCATACCTGTTTGTTTTTTTAATGTGTTCGCACTTTCACTTTATTTAGGTGGCATCTGTCTGCTTGGTAGCTTGTTAAATCATAGTCGTTCACCTAGGTGGAAATTCCGGTTTTTTTATTCACTTCCTTGTTTTATTTATAAGATGTAAATGAGAACGCTTTGCTTAGTTGCCCCATATTTTATTTTTATAAAAGCAGGCAAAAAAATTGTTAATCCTACCTTTCATGGACACTTTTATTTTTTTTCTATATCTATATATTGTCTGTATTTTTTTTCTATATCCTCAAACGAAATGCCCATCATTTTAATGCTGTTAAAAAACTGGGGTAATTCATTTTGAAAGAAGCTTTCCCGGCGCGTATTTTTGATGATGCTGCACGCATCTTTTGCCACGTAATTTCCCAATCCTCTTTTGTTATAAATAATCCCTTGTTGTTGGAGATACTCATAAGCCCGCATTACGGTATTGGGGTTTACACGTAATTCTGCTGCCAAATCGCGAACAGAAAGAATTTTATCTTCCGTTTTCAACTCTTGCAGCAAAATTCTGTCGCTTACCAAATTTGCAATTTGTGCATATATGGGTTGATGTTCGTTAAATTCCATGCTTATATTTCTTTCTCTTTAAGTTTAAAAAAAGCGGCTACGTATAAGGCTAAACTTGCCAATACATAAATCAAGGTGTTTAATGCTACCAGCCAAGTTTTAAAACCAATATTAAGGGATTGTTGTGCTCCCGATTTCATGTAAGAAGCCGTGATGCTATCGGGCCATATGTTTAAACTTGTTCTGTATGGATGATATGAAAGAAAAGAATGAGGCAAAAAGAATAGTAAAATAAATATGCCTATAAGCGCTACGCTTGAAAAAACAACCTGATATTTTTTAAAATACAACGCTCCCAATAAGTACAAAGGCTGCAAGAGAAAAGTAATATATAAAAACCTTATACTTCCCGTTCCTTCAAAAGCTTTTATAAATCCCAGATCCATCATCCGGCTTACATTAAAAGGCGTTTTCATAAATATATTTCCTATAATATATACTAACAAGAAGAATGAAAATGTGAAAACGGGAAAGTAAAGTATAATTAAAACCAATTTACTTAAAAACTTCTCAAACGCAGTTGCAGGAATATTAATGTAAAAAATGGCTTTACTTTCTTTTGTCCATGTGCCAAAAATGTTTCCCGTAAAAAGGCAAAGCACTCCAATCATTATAACAGGATAAGTTTCACGAATAATGTATGTTAAATATTTTTCAGGGTTTCCGCCCATTGAAGGTAAAAGAAAAACAATAATAGCCAGTATCCCCACAGAAGCTGCATACATTTTCCAGTTTTCTATTAAATGTATTTTTATGAGTTTGAGAACTCTGTTAAAGCTAAATATATCGTTCATGTTGTTTATTTTTTAAATAGTGGAATAATTTGTTCTGGTTTGGCGATAACGCCATTAAAAAGCGTTTCGATGTTAATTTTTTCCTGAATATTATTTTCGTTTTTCATCAGGTAGGAAATTCCCATCACATCATTGTGTGAAAACAAGGCATTTTCAGGAGCTACAGAGCCTGACCTGAATTTTAACACTTCTCCTATGCGCTCTATAGTTTCGTTAAAAATTACTTTATTTTCATTCATAATAAGCACCGTATCAATGAGGCTGTCTAAATCGCGCACTTGGTGTGTAGATATTACAAACACTTTGTTTTCGTCATATGCACGGGAAATAATACTGCGAAAGCTTATTTTTGAAGGGATATCCAATCCGTTTGTGGGTTCGTCAAGAAAAATATATTGTGTGTTGCAAGCTAACGCGAAAGCGATAAGCGCTTTTTTCTTTTGACCGAAAGAAAGTTTTTTAAGATTTTTATGATGATCAACATCCAACTCGGTAAGAAAATTAAAAAATTGAATCTCGTTAAAATTGGGGTAAAAAGGAGCATACAAATCTATCAATTGTCGCGGATTCTTTGCCGGTAAATGAATTTCTTCGGGCAGATAAAATAAATTGTTTAGAGAAGATGGTTTGCGTAATGCAGGGTTGTTACCGTTTAGCTCAATGCTTCCTGACTTTGGGAATAATAAACCACACATAAGTTTCATTAAGGTGGTTTTACCTACGCCATTTTTGCCCAATAAACCATAAATTTTTCCGGAGTACAAATCAAGGGTTATATCATTTATAACATTGTAATTATTTGTATATCCGAAAGTTAAACTTTTTAATTGTATCATATAATAGTGTATTAGTATATTAGAACACTACAAATGTAAATAATTTCAAATAGCAAAATCAAGTTTTTGTAAAAAAATTTTTAAAAAAGCAAAAAGACAAGGCAATAAAGATTGTGCTGTTTGTTTTTTATTGCCTGCCTTTTAAAAATAAAGTGTAGCGGTATAAAATTATTTTGTACCTTTGCGGCATCATTCAGGAAAGATGGCCGAGTGGTCGAAGGCGCACGCCTGGAAAGTGTGTATACGCCAAAAGCGTATCATGGGTTCGAATCCCATTCTTTCCGCTTATTGTTTTTAGCTTATAATTAAGAAGCCCGTGAAGATTAATTTTCACGGGCTTCTTCGCTTTGAGGCATATATAATAAATTAATTTGTCAACTAAAAAGTTTTATGGGGAGTTATATAATGTGAAAAGGCGAAAAAATGGTTATGGTATTTTTTATTTTGTAGCATCTTCAATATCAGCAGTAGGTGCTGATTTTTTTACCGCTTCAATTCCGTTGTTTCTTCCGGGTTCGGTAGTGTACATTTCGCTGGTGCCAATGATTTCGCCGTTGCGTGCTTTTAAATTAAAATAAAATTGCCCGTTTTTAGAAACAAGTTTTTCGTAGCGAGCATCCTCCGGCGCATTGTTCTTAACGGAGTTCATCCCATTTATACAACCTTGCTTAGAGTCATAAGCTTCACTTTTTAAAATGGTTTGACCATTTGTGGCTGCCAATACAAAATAAAATTGTCCGTTTATCTGCTTTTTTATTATAAACTTTTCCATAATAGGTAGGTGTTAGAAATATTTATCAAGGAAGAGGAATAATTATATAACAAAAAGGCTCAAACATTTGTTTGAGCCTTTTTGTAGAAAATAAACTTTAAATTTTCTTAGAAAGAATAACCTAAAGCTATTGCAGCTACAGGCATTATTCCTGAACCTTTTACATCATCGTGTTTAGCTTCTTGCTCAGGCGAATCCCATTTATATTTTATGCTTTTATACCCCACGCCGATATTTAAATCAAGGGTAAATCCACTATTCCAAACCCATTGATATCCGGCTCTTCCACCAACGCCAAATCCAGAAGAAGTGGCTTTGTCGTCACCAGCTTTAACTTCACCTCCTTTATAACTTGCGAAAGGAGCTAAGTAAAATTTGCGTAAAGCTTCTCCAGAAAAATAATATCTGTATTGAGCTTCAGCTCCGTAATTGGTGTATTTATAATCACCAGCAGAAATTGAACCAAAAGATCCTCCGATAACAAAAGAAGAACTAGTTCCTAAAGCTCTTTCATAAGTTATTAAATCATTTCCCCAGAAAAATCCAAAAGGATTAACTTTAATAGAGTTTTTAACTTGAGCGTTAGCAAAAGAACAAGCTAATGCTAAAATTCCAATGAATAAGATTTTTTTCATAATGATTGAATAAGATTTTATTGTTTAACGCAACAAATGTGAAACATATTATTTTAATGGCAAGTAAATGAAACGAAAAAATAAGAAAAAACATAAAAAATATTTCTCAATATACTGGCTGTTAAATAATTACTTTATGTCATATAATTGAATATTTAGTTTAACTATAAATAGAATTGAAAAATTAGAAGTTAAATGGTATAATAAATTTATTTTTAAAAATGAACCTTAAAGAAGTTTTCATTTGTTCTTACTGCTTATTATATAAACAGATTATAACAAATCTTCTTGTTATATATAATGAAAATTTATATATAAATTATATTACCCCCCCCCATACATAAAGAAAAATTAAAAAATAAACAAAAATTTTCAAATGGTGTTATTAACCTGAGTTCCGTTTAAGAAAAAAGTCAAAAAAATTAGGTAAGTA
>CALBZC010000032.1 GCA_937889945.1 uncultured Bacteroidales bacterium | reverse complement strand
CAAAGCTAAGTGAACCTGATTAAAACTGATAAACAAAAATCTATATCCCTATGTGATTAAAATAAGTCAAGCTATTTTTTGCTCGTTACTTATATATAATCAAAATGTGATAAATTATTTTTAAGATTTACTAAGGTAATTATCGTTCAGTAATTAATAATCATACATAAAATTTAAAATATAATACATGCCCCGTATTTATTACAACAAGGGTGAATATCAGACCTATAAAATTATTACACAAATAATTTTCTTGCTCTCGGCAAATGCGCTGTATCCATTTTTCAATACTTTTGGAAAGTATTCTTATTTTTATGTGCCATGTCTGATTTTAAATTAAAGGTTTTTCTTTCCGTAGCTACACATTTAAGCTTTACTAAAGCGGCAGAGGAATTATTTATATCGCAGCCCGCAGTTTCCAAAAACATTCAGGAACTTGAGGCGTTTTATAAAACCTCTCTCTTTTACAGGCAGGGCAATAAAATAGTGCTTACCAAAGCGGGAGAAGTCCTTTATAACCACGCATCTCAAATATCACGAATTTATAATGATATAGATTTTGATATCAATATTTTAAAAGAAAAAATCTCCGGTCGTTTGTTAATTGGTGCCAGCACCACGCTTGGACAATATGTAATACCGCCTTTGCTTGCCAAGTTTCACGAGCGTTTTCCTGATGTGCAACTGACACTGTCTAATGCCAATACTCAAAAAATAGAAAAAGCGCTTTGCGAGAAAAAAATAACGTTGGGTATTGTAGAAGGTAAATCAAAAAATGCCGAACTTAAATATATCCCTTTCTTAGAGGATGAAATTGTAGCAGTGGCAAGCACTTCGCAAATGCTGGCAAAAAAAGATGAAATTTCTATTGAAGAATTAACCCACACGCCCTTGGTATTAAGAGAAAGTGGGTCGGGAAGCTTGGAGTTTATATTGTATGAATTGGGAAAGCATCACATCAAACTTAAAGACCTTAACTTGGTAATGCATTTAGGAAGTACGGAAAGCATTAAATCCTTTTTGGAAAATGCCAACACGTTAGGCTTTATGTCTATTGCGGCTGTAAGTAAACAAATTGCTAAAGGAGATTTTAAAATTATTGACATCAAGGGGCTGCAAATAAACCGCGTATTTCGGTTTGTGCATTTGCAAGGTGCAACTGATAAGCTATCAGACATATTCATGAATTTTTGCATAAATGAATATCGCAAAACTTCAAAATGATAATATCTTGCTATATTTTCATTATAACAAAAAGTTATAGCCCATAAAAATTTAGAATTGGTGTAGTACTTAATTTTAGAGCAATTTTGCCGCATAAAACGATTTTAATTATGCGTGCAGCAAAACTACTTTCAACTACTTACCGTGATTTTATATTTTATGCAAGTATTGTTACCTGTTTTTTTCTTTCGCCACCCTTAGCTTTACTTCTGGGATTTTTAATAGCACTCACAATAGGCACACCTTGGCAGCACATAAATCATAAACTCACCAAATATTTGCTTCAAATATGCGTGGTAGGGCTTGGCTTTGGCATGAGCATAGCGGATGCCATCAGCGCAGGCAAGCAAGGCGTGGTTTTTACAGTTTTTTCAATTGTTTTCACCTTGGTTATTGGCATTGTTTTAGGAAAACTTTTCAAAACCGAAAAGAAAACCGGACTTTTGATATCTTCCGGCACTGCCATATGTGGAGGAAGCGCTATTGCCGCAGTGTCTCCAATTATTGATGCAAACAAAAACCAAACAGCTGTAGCATTGGGCATTGTTTTTATATTAAATTCAATAGCTTTACTCATATTCCCGCTTATAGGAAATTGGATGAGCTTATCGCAAAGTCAGTTTGGTTTGTGGTGTGCCATCGCCATTCACGATACCAGCTCGGTAGTGGGTGCGGCTCAAAAATATGGAGAGGAAGCTTTGAAGATAGCCACAACAGTAAAACTAGCCAGGGCGCTGTGGATTATCCCTTTATCATTGGCAATTATACTTTTTACCCGACAAAAGGGAAAAAAAATAAAGATACCTTACTTTATTTTCCTTTTTATACTTGCCATGCTCATCAATACTTATTTCCCCATCATACATCCGGCATCTGCCTTAATTGTAGAAATAGCTAAAAAGGGACTTGTTATAACCTTGTTTCTTATTGGCTCCTCATTATCCGTTGAAACAATAAAAAACGTAGGATTCAAGCCACTTTTACAGGGATTTATTTTATGGGTAGCGGTGTCATTGGTTTCTCTTGCCGCAATATTACAAAATGCGGGTTAATCCAAGCACCACCGGATAGGCTCTTTGCCTATACTTTGCAGATATGTATTGGTTTGCGAAAACGGCTTGCTCCCGAAAAAACCCCTGTAAACCGAAAGAGGCGATGGATGTACGGCTTTGAGGATATAGTGCTTTTGTGTGTCAATTAATGCCTGCTTGGCTTGTGCGTAACTTCCCCAAAGTATAAAAACTAAGCCTGTATGTGCCTCCGAAAGTTTCTTAATTACTTCATTGGTAAAGGTTTCCCATCCTTTGTTTTGATGTGAACCTGCCTGATTAGCGCGCACGGTTAAAGTGGCATTAAGCAATAACACACCCTGTTGTGCCCATGAAGTAAGATTTCCTGAACGGGGTATATTGCATCCTATATCATCATGTAGCTCTTTAAAAACATTAACAAGTGAGGGTGGCGGAGCAACACCTTCCGGTACGGAAAAACACAATCCGTGCGCTTGTCCTGCACCATGATAAGGATCTTGTCCCAATATCACCACCTTTACTTTATCGAAAGGTGTTAAGTTGAAGGCGGAAAAAATATGGGATCCGGCAGGATATACCGTTTGATGTTTCTTTTCTTCGACCAAAAAAGTTTTTAACTGTGTAAAATAGGGCTTTTGAAACTCATCTTGCATCACGGAAAGCCACGCCGATTCTATTTTAGGATTTATTTGACTCATAGATATTTAGAATATTTTTTAAGGAATACCCCCTTACATTATTTTAAAAAGTCTTTTTAGTAAGATTAGATGTTATAAATACAAAAATAAAACTTTTTATTTCCTCACTACCTCCAAAGCAAACAAAGATATAAAAAATACATAGGTTGATTAATTTTGTTAATTTTTGAAACCAGGAGCTCCTAAAAAGGCTCCTTGTTTTTTTAATGTTAAAAATTTACTGAATATATGCTTTCCCTTACCCCTAAAAATATAATTAAAAAGTCTTTATTAATCAGGTAACCAATGCAATTAAAAAGTTATCTTAATTATGATAAGATGAGATTATTGTATAGGTTGTTAAAAGTAAATTTAACGTAAAAATAAACCTGCACGAAATAGCAGCGAACCCAACCATTGATATCACTAAAAAACAAATTAAAACATCAACCATTTAGACGCATGAAATATTTAAATTTTAAGAAACGTTTTTACACCTTACTTTCCTTTGCTCTTTTCTCAATAGTTGCTTACGGAAAGCCCAATACGCCTTCTTATGCAGTTATAAGCGGGAAATTAACAGGATTTGGCAACATGCCTGCCATAGAACGTATTGATGCCATTAGCGCACTTTCAATTGATGGTGATAATATCCTTATTAAAGGCACTACTGATGGCAAGTTTAATTTACAGCTTCCCGTATCAGCGCCTGGCTATTATCGCTTAGGAAGAAACATCCTTTACCTATGTCCGGGCGATAATCTAACAATAGAAGTAGATTATGACTACCCTGAGCGCGCTATATTTAAAGGAAAAGGCAGTGAAGCCAATGATTATCTCAAAGAAACGCCTTTCCCTAAAGCAGGCTCTTTTCTTGATGGCGGACAAAACGTAAAGAAAGATATAAAATCAACATTTGATTATATACTTGAACGCGCCAAAAACAGGGAGCAAGATTTATTGTCACGCAAAAATGTTTCAAAAGGTTTTATAGCGTTGGAACAAGCCCGCATAAAAGCTGATGTAATAAACAGTTTAGGCATGAATCTAGCTTTCTACTATGGATACACTGAAAACAGAGATATAACGGAAGCTGATTTAACGCCTCTCAAAAAAGAAGTAGATGAAATATGCGGATCTGTTGAAAAAAGCTACCTTACAGGGTTTGCAAACGCTGATTATTTGCAGTTAGAAGTTTACCAATCCATAGCGCCTCTTATTATTAAAAGCAACAATTCCACCGACACAGAAGTAAAAAAAATATCTGACTGGCTACATGCGTATTATATAGTTAATGAATTGATAAGAACTGAAGACAAAAAAACTATACAAGAATATGGACTCGCTAAATTGCAAGAAATTAAGAATATAAAATTTCGCGATGCAGCTCAAAAAGTTTATAATGAATTAACCCGCTTTGGAGACGGAGACGAAGCAATAAATTTTACGGCAACCGATTTAAAAGGCGCGCCTCAAAGCATTGAACAATTTAAGGGTAAAGTTATATTTATAGATATGTGGGCAACTTGGTGCGGTCCATGTATGCAAGAAATGCCTTATTTTGAAAAGCTGAAAACACATTATAAAGACAATAAAGATATTGTTTTTATTTCCCTTTCAATAGACGAAAAAACAGATGAATGGGCTAAAAACGTAAAAGCAAGAAACGCTGAGGGTTTGCAATGGAATATTAACAGAGCTAAGCTCAAGGATTATAACATTAAAGGAATTCCACGCGTAATTGTAATAGGAAAAGATTTTAAAATTTTTAAAATGCAAGGACCTATGCCTTCATCTGAAAATATAACGGAAATATTGGATGGTATTATAAAGATGTAATGATTGATTGGTAGCGTAAAATAAACTGTGTCAGTAAAAATTCTTATCAAATTCAGGCGATT
>CALBZC010000031.1 GCA_937889945.1 uncultured Bacteroidales bacterium | reverse complement strand
GTAAAGTTATAAAAACAATTTTATTCTTTATTGACACAGTTTAATTTACAGTCTCTTATCCTTTGGCATATTTGGTGGTTAAAAACACTTTTGAAACACTTTCATGTTTTGCGTGCTTCATTTTTACCGTTATGGTTTGGGTTTATTTTTTTTCTACCGAGGTGCGTTTCACCTTAGCATAATTTACTTTTTTCACTTTAGTCAAATAATCGAGCAGGGTTTGGGCACTTGTTTTATTTGTTTCAGCCACTTTCTCGGTATAGCTAAACTCATAGCTCGATGAAATGTAACTGTTCATGCCTACTTTATATATTTTATTCTTATCAAGATTTTTTCCTGCAATAGTTTTCATTTCAACATCTATGCCATTACCTTTACTATCAGTTAAGATGGTATAAGACATTCCGGAAACATATAAATCTATTTCTCTGCTACGGTTAAAGGAGTTTAGTACCAATGCTTTAATTTCATCATAGGTCATTTTATATATAATTACCTTGTTGCCAAAAGGATCCAAGAGGTAAATCTGCTTTAAGGGTATATTGCCTTCCGGAATGTTTGAAACACGCACACCTCCCCAGTTTTGGAATGCAAAGTCAGTACCCATCTCCGAAGTAATGGCATCAGTCATTAAACAGCCTAATTCTTCTTTGTTACGGAATGGCGCTTCGGCAACAGCTACTACCTTCATCATTTCGGGATTATTGTTATATTTATCAACCAATTTCTGTACATTACTGTTTGTGTTTTTAATCCAATCCAAGGGTATTAGCTCATACTTCTTGTTTATTATTTTTTTATCCTTTAAGATAAGAGTAGTTTTACCCACAAAAGCCAGACTGGATCCCGCCTGCACAATCATTACCCCGTTTACCACAGATGGTGTGCGAAGTATCGTGTGTGAATGCCCTCCAATAATGAGGTCTATTTGCGGCATATTTTTTGCTAAAATACTATCGTCCTCCACCCCAAGGTGTGTAAGCGCTATAAGCATTCCGTATTTTTTCTTTAGCCATTTGTAGTCTTCTGCTTTTTTTATACCATTAGTGAATTTTAATCCTATTAATTTAGAAGGGTGAGAGTCTGGAATTCCTCTTTTTCCTAACTGTATTAATCCCAACACAGGTATTTCAACACATCCGGCTTTTAAAAACGCATAGGGTTTTATTTTTGTCATATGAGTTCCGCTTACATCAATATTGGCTGATATAAAAGGGAATTGTGCCTCTTTTCTCCTTTTTTCCAAATTTTCCTGCCCCATGTCAAATTCATGATTCCCTACTGTTGATAGAGTAAAATGTGTTTTATTCATTAAATCTATCATAGGATAACCTATTTGCGGATACATATCCACTATAGGGTTACCGGTAAAATTATCACCTGCTGACAACAGGTAAACATATTTATGTGTTTTTTGCAAGCTGTCTCGCAGGTAGGCGAGTTTCCCCATATTGTCAATTTTAGCATGCATATCGTTCGTATGCAGTATAATAACTTCTGTTGGTTTTTTCTGAGCTGTTGAAAATTCCGTAACTCCGGCAAATAAAAGAGTTACAAGGAAAAATTTTTTTACAATATTCATTTATGTTTTTTTATTTTTCAATTTACAAAAAAAGATAGCGTTTAAGCTATCTTTTCAAATTCGGAAGCAATTGTATTTGCTACTTCTTTCATTTCTTCATCCGGAAATTTCATTTTAGGACGGCTAAAATTAATATCATTCATCTCGTTCATGGGAACCAAATGAATATGTGCATGAGGCACTTCCAATCCTATCACCGCTATGCCAACTTTTATGCATGGAACCGCATTTTTTAGTGCAATAGCCACTTTTTGGGCAAAAGCCCATAAATCTTTATATTGGGCTTGTGGAAGGTCGAAGATATAGTCTGTTTCTTGTTTTGGGATAACCAAAACATGTCCTTTTGCTAAAGGATTAATGTCCAAGAAAGCAAAAAAATCTTTGGTTTCGGCTACTTTAAAAGAAGGTATTTCTCCTGCTGCTATTTTTGCAAATATTCCTGCCATAGTATAAAATTTAGCTTATTTCCATAACTTCAACGGTAATTGTTCCGGCCGGAACGGCAATCTCAACCTTGTCGCCTACTTCTTTACCTAATAAACCTTGTGCTATAGGCGAAGTAACGGATATTTTTCCTTTTTTTAAGTCTGCTTCTGTTTCCGGAACCAAAGTGTAGGTCATGACAGCCTTAGTTTTAAGGTTTTTAATTTTAACTGTATTTAAAACCTGCACGGTTGTATTATCAATACGTGATTCGTCGAGCAATCGGGCGCTGCGTATTTGTTCCTGTAGTCTTGATATTTTCATTTCCAATAAGCCTTGCGCTTCTTTGGCGGCATCATATTCGGCATTTTCAGACAAATCGCCTTTGTCGCGCGCTTCTGCTATTTGCGCGGAAATATGAGGCCTTTCCACACTAATCATATGTTCCAACTCTTGCTTCATCTTCTCGAAGCCTTCTTTGGTGTAATAGGTAATTTGTGCCATGATAAAATACGTTCTGTTATGTATAAAAAGCCCTAATCAAAGGGCTTTAGTTTTTCAAAATCAATTACATGCTAAAAATCAAAACGGCTCCCTTCTTAATAAAAACATCGGACTGTCCATCCGATATATCATTTTAAAGGCGCCGCAAAAGTTTAACTTTTTTGCTATAAAGCAATGCAAAGATATAATATTTTTTATATAAAAGTTATGTTTAACAAATTTTATTATTCCGGCTGATTATTTTGCTATAGAAGCACGTAAATATTTAACAATCAATAGCATTTCCCGTTTTTCTTTTTAAAGCCTCTGTTATTGCTTTCAGCCATTTTACGTGAGGCTTTCATTTGTGCTTTTGTTGCATCGCTTTGCATATTGTAGTGGCGTTTCAAGGCTTTTTCATATTCTTTTTTGCGCTGTTGTTCTTGTTTTATCATTGCTTTTTCGGCACGTTCCTCTTCGGTAGGTTTGCGAAAAATGCTGCAACCAGAAGCTATAAAACTTAGTAAAAGCGCATATATAATAAAATGTATGCTTTTGTTTTTTAAGAAAAGATATAAATTCTTCATTTTATCAATAAGGGTAAGTGGTTTTGAAAAGATAAAAATACAAAAATTTATTAATACCCCATTTAATATTATCTTTGAAAATAAATAAACCGCTTATGAATTTGAGGAAAATATATATGTTGATGTTTTTTATCGGTGTGGGTATTATTGTTTCTTGCTCCAAAGACGGGCATAATCCTATTCCGTATGCACGTGTAAGTTTTGTTGCCTATCCTGATGCCATAGACAATATAGCCATCGGCGATTGTAGAATATTCAACTATGCCTATGGGCGAGGGTTAAGGGGAGTGGTGATATTCCGTTTTTCTCTCACCGATTTTAAAATATATGAAAGTGCATGTCCTCATGATTTTACCGATCCGCAAGCTATAGTGCAAAAAGTAAAAGGCGAACCATTTGTTGTTTGTCCGGTATGTAAGACCAAGTATAATTTGCTTGATGGGAGCGTGGTTTCGGGCGTGTCGAAATATGGTTTACTTGAATATCACTATTCTTATGATCCACAAACAGGTGTATTGAATGTTTACAATTAAAAAACGTAGTCAAAAAATAAATTCCTGACTACGTTTAAATAAAAGATTAAATATACTTAATATCTGTAATGTTCCGGTTTATAAGGACCTTCGGCTTTCACTCCAATATAATCTGCTTGGTTTTTAGTTAGTTTAGTAAGTTTAACACCAATTTGCTCCAGGTGCAAACGAGCTACTTCTTCATCCAAGTATTTAGGTAAGCGGTAAACGCCAACTTCGTAATTATTTTTCCATAAATCAATTTGAGCTAATGTTTGATTTGAAAACGAGTTGCTCATTACAAAAGAAGGGTGTCCCGTGGCACAACCCAAATTCACTAAACGACCTTCTGCCAATACAAAAATAGAATGTCCATCCGCAAAAGTGTATTTGTCAACCTGAGGTTTTATTTCGCTGCGTTTTACGGTATTGTCCGCGTTTAATTTATCCATTTGGATTTCATTGTCGAAGTGCCCTATGTTACAAACGATAGCCTGATCTTTCATCTGCTTCATATGCTCGTATGTAATTACGTCTCTGTTGCCTGTGGTGGTTACGTAAATGTTTCCTTCTGCCAATGCATCTTCAACGGTTGTTATTTCAAAACCTTCCATAGCGGCTTGTAGTGCACATATAGGGTCTATTTCCGTAATAATAACGCGTGCGCCGTATGATTTCATGGATTTGGCGCATCCTTTACCCACATCGCCATAGCCACAAACCACAACAACTTTGCCTGCAAGCATAACATCGGTAGCACGTTTTATGCCGTCAGCAAGAGACTCTCTACATCCATAAAGGTTATCGAATTTGCTTTTGGTAACCGAATCGTTAACATTGATGGCAGGAACAAGTAATTCGCCTTTTTCCATCATCTGATACAAGCGATGTACGCCCGTAGTAGTTTCTTCCGATACGCCTTTCCATTCTTTTACTACATTATGCCACTTCTGGTTGTCTTTTTTATGCACTTCGCGTAACAAATTCATAACAGTTTCCTCTTCCTCATTTGCTCCTTTCACGTTCAGCAATTCGGGTGTGTTTTCCCCTGCATATCCTTTGTGGATGAGCAATGTGGCGTCACCACCATCGTCCACAATAAGTTGAGGTCCTTTATTGCCCGGGAATGATAAGGCTTGCAATGTGCACCACCAATATTCAGGTAGTGTTTCCCCTTTCCATGCAAATACAGGGATGCCTCTTTGCGCAATTGCGGCGGCGGCATGATCTTGTGTGGAGAAGATATTACAACTTGCCCAACGCACATCTGCGCCCAGTTCGGCTAATGTTTCAATTAAAACGGCTGTTTGTATGGTCATGTGTAAGGAACCCGTGATGCGAACGCCTTTTAAAGGTTTTTCAGAAGCATAACGCTTGCGGATAGCCATTAAACCGGGCATTTCTTTTTCTGCAATTTCAATTTCTTTACGACCCCAATCAGCCAAGGAAATATCTTGTACTTTGTATGGAAGATTGTTTTCTATGTTCATATTAAATAGGTATTTTAAATTTCACTTTTTGGGCTGCAAAATTAGCTATAATTTTGATTATTAAGATATTTATTTTTTAAACTTTTAGTGATTTTTCATGTTTTTACATTCATACGTTATTGATATTTTATAATTTTGTCCTTTAGGTGTAAATTCTTACCTTTCCTCAAACATTACGTTATAAAAAATAAATTTTAAATACATTATGCGCAGATTTATAATTGTTTTAGTAGCCTCTTTTTTAGTTTATCCGTTTTTTGCAGACGGACAGAATAAAGTATTGGATATTGCCGATTTGATGAACCGCCAATACTACCCCACAGGTTTAAACAATCTTCAATGGCAGAGTTCAGGCACTTATACGTGGGTTGAAAATAATAACATAATACAAGGTAATATTTATAACGAAAGCACCACCACCTTAGGAAATCTGGGCGATATAAACGAAGCATTAGAGGAAATCGACCAGCCCAAACTTAAGGTTTTACCATCATTTAAATGGCAAACTGAAAAAATCATTACTTTTTTAGCCAATTCAAAGCTTTATTGTTACGATTTCGGCACTACAGAGCTGAAAGTGATAAATAGTATTCCTGCCGATGGCGATTTAACGGGCTTAGAAACTAATTCTTTTAAAATAGCTTATACCATTGAAAATAATTTATATGTGGCTATTGACGGCAAGTCTGTTGCTGTAACAAAAGATACGGATAAAGGAATTGTAAACGGACAGTCTGTTCACCGTAATGAATTCGGGATAAAAAAGGGCTCTTTCTGGTCGCCAAAAGGTAATAAGCTCGCTTTTTACCGCATGGACGAAACGATGGTTACCGAATATCCTTTAGTGGACATAAATACACGCATTGCAACAGTAAAAAACATTCGCTATCCTATGGCTGGCATGAAAAGTCATCATGTAACCGTTGGTGTGTTTGACCCTGCACAAAACAAAACTATTTTTCTTAAAACAGGAGAGCCGGCAGAACAGTATCTAACCAATGTGAGCTGGAGTCCGGATGAAAAGTATATCTATATTGCGGTAATTAATCGCGACCAAAACCACCTTTGGCTTAACAAATACGATGCTATTACGGGAAATTTTGTGAAGACGCTTTTTGAAGAAACTGATGCGCAATATGTGGAACCCCAGGAAGGATTACATTTCTTAAATAATACTTCTGATAAATTTTTATGGGAAAGTCGTCGTGATGGCTGGAACCATCTCTACCTGTACTCTTCCGAAGGGCAATTATTAAAACAAATTACCAAAGGAAATTGGGAAATTACAGACTTTTTAGGCTTGTCTAGCGATAACAAAACCTTATATTATCTTTCCACCCAACAAAGTCCGATAGAAAGACATTTGTATCAAACAGATATGCAGACGATGGAGCAAAAACAGCTTACACAAGTAAGAGGTACACATACTATAGATATGTCGCCTGATACACACTATGCCTTAGACAGGTTTTCCGGTTTAGAAGTACCATCCCGTAGCTCTTTGATAAGTACAAAAACAGGTAAGGTGCGTACAATATATGAAAGCGCCAACCCCCTAAAAGGCATTAAAATGCCCGAAACCTCAATCATGACACTAAAAGCTGAGGACGGAAGTGATTTATATTGCAGGATGATTAAACCAGTTGATTTTGATGAGAATAAAAAATATCCTGTTTTGGTATATGTATATGGAGGTCCGCATTCTCAGTTGGTTTCAAATACATGGCTGGGGGGCGCCAATTTGTTTTTTAATTATCTCGCATCGCAAGGTTATATTATTTGGACACTTGATAACAGAGGAACATCATTCCGTGGCGCTGATTTTGAACAAGCCATACACCGCCGTTTAGGCGATATAGAAGAAAAAGACCAAATGGTAGGGGTAAATTATCTTAAATCCTTACCCTATGTGGATGCCACACGTATCGGCATAGATGGCTGGAGCTTTGGTGGTTTTATGACTTTAACGTTAAAATTAAGAAACCCCGATGTTTTTAAAGTTGCCACATGTGGAGGACCCGTTATAGATTGGAAATACTATGAAATAATGTATGGCGAACGTTACATGGATACTCCTGAGCAAAATCCCGAAGGGTATAAGAAATCATGCTTATTAAACTATGTAAAAAACCTGAAAGGTAAGGTATTGGTTATTCACGGCGCACAGGATGGTACTGTGGTATGGCAGCACACGCTTTCGTTTTTGCAGCAATGTATTGCCGAGGGCAAACAGGTAGATTACTTTGTATATCCGCAACATGAACACAATGTGATGGGGAAAGACCGTTTACACTTATATCAGAAATTAGCCGATTATTACAAAGAAAATTTATAAGTAATTAAAATTTACCCATTAAACGGTAACAACAAAAATAAAGTATCCCAACAGTTTCGCGATATAATAGCGTAAAACTGTTGGGATATTTTCTTGAAAGAGCCACTCATGGGACTCGAACCCACGACCCGCGCATTACGAATGCGCTGCTCTACCAACTGAGCTAAAGTGGCTTTGCTAATAAGGAACTTGTTCTATTATTTTCTATTATTAAGTCGGGATGACAGGATTCGAACCTGCGACCTCTTCGTCCCGAACGAAGCGCGCTACCAGGCTGCGCTACATCCCGCTCAAAATTTCAGGATGCAAAGATAAGGTTTTTATTAATAAGTATAATTTTTTGATTTCAAAAAAATCAAGCATCATCTTTATCTTGCTCAATGAGCAGGTTTTTAAGCGCTGGCGTGAGGGTTGGATAAGAAAAGCAATAGCCCGTGTTTTGTATTTTTTTACTACAAATGCGGCTTCCTTTTAATAATATAGAAGACATTTCGCCGAATAGCAATTTTAACGTGAACGAAGGCACATTTACATTCCAAAAAGGCTTTTTTAAAACGCCGGAAAGAGTTTTAATAAATTCTTTGTTTGTAGCATGCGCAGGCGAGGCAGCATTATAAACACCGACCATAGCGCTATCTTCTATGGCTTTAATGTATATATTGCACAGGTCTTCAATGTGAATCCAAGGAATATATTGATTGCCTGAACCTAAAGGTGATGCAAGGTTCATTTTTACAGGTTTCTCCATCAGTTGTAAAGCGCTTTTACTATCTGACAACACAACGGATGTACGTATTTTCACCACCCGTGCCCCGATTGATGAGAATAAATCGGCAGCATCTTCCCATTTTTTACATACATGGCTCAGGAAGTCATTTCCGGAGGCATCGTCTTCTTCAAAAACTTTATTTGAGGTAACAGTACCATAATATCCTACGGCTGAAGCCGAAATAAAAGCTTTTAAAGGAATTTCCAGTGATTTAACAATAGAAAAAAGTTGCTCGGCGGGTTTCACCCTACTTTCCACTATTTCTTTTTTTCGCTTATCTGTCCACCTTTTATCACTGATATTAGCGCCTGCCAAATGTATGATGTATTGAAACTGTTTCAAAAAAGGAGGGTTATGTATTATTTCTTCCAGTGATATGGACGGATAAGGTAAAGTATCCTGTTTTCTTGTCATTACAGTTACGTGGTATCCTTTATCTGCAAGTTTTGCGCATAAGTGAGAGCCTACCATTCCGCTTCCACCGGTAATTAATACGTTCATTATCTTAAAAATTATAACTTTTTTCCCAATCTTCAATTTTTCCCTTCACCACCTTAAATAGAGGGTGTGCATCAATTTCTTTTACATTTTTCAAAAGCAGATATTTTGGGTAATCTCTTATTTTCAACTTCTGTAGCAAGTGCTCGAACTCATATTTTAGTTGCTCGTCAGTAACTTTTATATGTGAAACATTATTCCCACACTTAAACTTAGAAGAATTGAAGTTATAGCCTCTATTTAAAGCCTCTTCATACACACATCCCAAATAATAATCTATGGAAGAAACAGGATTTTCTGCTTCTTTAAATCGTTTCAACTGCGGATGATGAACATATCCTTTGGTGTTGCCTAACAAAACATTTTTAGCCAGTAAAGCCTCTCTCCATAATGCAACTAATCCCTTGGCGTCTAAATAACCGGGATTTAATGACCACAGGCGCATAACTCTTTACTTGTCGTGTTCTACCCAAATAAGTTCGTCCGTATTATAGCCTAATGATTTAGCTTTGGCAATATAATCTCTTCTGATGTCGTCAGGAATGGTTTTTTCGCGGGATAGGATCCACAAATATTTCAGGTTTTTACCGCATACCAGCGAATATTTATAATCTTTATCAATAGCAATTACATTATAACCTGAATAAAACGGTCCGAAAAAGCTAACTTTCAGCATGCCCACATCTTTTGACTTAACAAATTTGGCTTTGCCTTCGGCTTTTTCATATTTATTCTTCCTGTAATTAAAACCCTGATTCACAACCTTAATGCTACCATCATCGTTTAAAGAATAGTTAGCAGTTGTATTGTTCATATTTCTTTCAAACCTGAAATCAAAACGTGCAATTTCATACCATTTACCTAAGTATTTTTCTGCATAAAAAGGTTGTACGGCAACCGCATTTTTGGGTATGGTGGAACAAGATTGAAAGAAAGGAAGCGCTATCATCATAAAAAATAAAAATTTAAAACGTTTCATATAAATATAGAATTAAAAATTAAAATTAAAAAAACATATAGTTGATTATACAACAATGATTTACAAGAAAAGTTTTTTGAAAAAAAGATAAAATAAAACTGTATAAGCAATATTTTTCAGGGGATAGCTGGCTGAGTACCAATAAAAAAAGCCACGAGAAATGAATCTTGTGGCTTTTTTAGTCTCCCCGACAGGATTCGAACCTGTGACCCAATGATTAAGAGTCATTTGCTCTACCAGCTGAGCTACGGAGAGGATACTTTTAGAAGTGCAAAAGTAATATTTTTTCAAATGGATTATTAAATAATTTAAACTTTTTTAAAAAAATCAAGGCAAAACGATGCCCTGCCCACGAAAACCTGCCCTAATTCGTCGTTTCACCCACGGATACCCCATTAAGGCTGAAAGCATCATAAAAAAATCCTTTTTTATAATTCCTTGATTTTTATGTGCGCATTATTTATTTTTAAAGGTGCTTATGAAATAGCTTCGCTTTGTTTGCTACTTTTGCATTGATGGCTGATTTTGTCCAACAACAAGATAAAAGCTGAGAAAAGCATAAATAAAGGAAGTTTTTGGGTGTTATTATGAAGCAGCAGCACCTTTTTTAAAACTAAAAATTGAAGTTAATAAAATACAGATAGACGTTACTTTAATTTTTGTCGGTTAATAATGAAATTTTATATATGAATTGGAATAATATTATTTCGGCAGAACGCACGGGCAAGGAAGCCCAACCCGACAGCCGCACGGGTTACCAAATTGATTTTGACCGGCTTATTTTTTCGTCGGCATTCCGCAGATTGCAAAATAAAACGCAAGTGTTTCCTTTGCCGGGTTCTACTTTTGTGCATAACCGCCTCACCCACTCATTAGAAGTGGCAAGCGTGGGACGATCGCTGGGGAAAATAACGGGGGCAGTACTTGCCGAAAGAAATGTTACGGATCAGATAAATAAGGAGTTTTACCGTTATGAGTTGCAAAATGTGATTGCCTCAGCCTGTCTTGCGCACGACATAGGCAATCCCTCATTCGGGCATGCAGGAGAAGATGCCATTTCTAACTACTTTTTAAACAACCGCTCTTTTTTGGTTGATAACACGCATCTGCAAGATTTTTACACCCTCCCGCAATGGAAAGACTTGACTAACTTTGAAGGTAATGCAAACTCTTTCCGCATTTTAACGCATAAGTTTAACGGCAAAGCAACAGGCGGCTACCGACTTACATACACTACGCTTGCCGCTATCATGAAATATCCTTGCGAGTCTATAGCCATGGATAAAAAAGAAAAAAACACTTCTAAGTATAGCTTTTTCCAGTCTGAAAAATCTTTAGCCAACACAATGTTGGAAAAGTTGAATATTCAGTCTGTTTCTGCCAGTCCCATGGTTTTTAAAAGACATCCATTTGTTTATCTTACCGAAGCTGCCGATGATATTTGCTATCTTATTGTTGACTTTGAGGATGCGCAACGTCTGCATCTGTTGGCACACCAAGATGTGCTTGACCTTTTTAAAACATTAATCGGAAGGTTTGATAAAAATTCTATTAATAAAGTGAATAGCGAGTTAAAAAAGATTGGCGACAAAAACGAGCAAATCGCTTATTTGCGGGCAAAGAGTATAAACGTGCTTACCAAAAAGGCTTCCGATTTGTTCTTGGATGAGGCAGATGCCATTATGGACGGTAAATTTAACATGGGTTTAATTGATTACCTATCGGCGGAGTATGATGTGCTACAGGTAATAAAAAAGCGTTCTAAAGAAGAGATTTACAATCATGAGTCGGTTGTTCAGTTGGAACTTGCAGGTTATAAGGTAATGAGCGACTTGCTGGCAATGTTTATTCCTGCAGTTTTAACCCTCAACCCTAATATGAAAGAAAAAAAGATAATATCACTACTGCCTGAACAGTTTAAAACCAACGCTTCGGAAAGTTATGAAAAAACCTTTTCCGTACTGGATTATTTATCCGGCATGACAGACTCCTTTGCTATAGAACTCTACCGTAAACTTTTCGGTATAGAAATACCCAAGCATATATAAGTACACATCAAAACTTATTTTTATCATCCACCGCTTCGCTGCTCATATCTCCCTCGCCCGACCAACAGTTCATGAAGTCGGCGTTCATTCCTTGCGGAAGTTCAAAATCGCCTTGCGAAACCTTTAAATTGGGATCTGCATATATTTTCTGCATATAAATGCCGAAGATAGGCAAAGCCGTATTGGCGCCCTGTCCTAAACTCATACTGCGGAAACGTATGGTTCGGTCGTCGCCTCCAACCCATACGCCCGTAACAAGCTCAGGAGTCAAACCCATAAACCATCCGTCGGAGTTGCTTTGCGTAGTGCCGGTTTTGCCTGCTATAGGATTTCTTAACCCATACTTCCCTCTTAAGCGCATGCCCGTTCCGGTTTCTACCACTCCCTTCATCAATCCTACCATCATGGCGGCTGTTCTTTCGCTCACTGCTTCATCTACATGTTGGGTAAAATTAGCTATTACGTTACCATGCTTATCTTCAATACGTGTTACAAATATAGGTTGTATATACATTCCTTGATTTACAAAAGTGCTCATAGCGGCTGTCATTTCACAAAGAGACAAATCAGGTGTGCCTAAACATATGGAATATACTGAAGGTATAGGACTTATAATACCTAATTTGCGTGCAATTTTAACTACTGCGCCGGGTGAAAACTTGATAATGAGCTGCGCCGAAATCCAGTTTACCGAATTTGCCAATGCATCTTTGAGGGTTATCATTTGCCCTTCTTTATAATGACTTGCATTTCGGGGCGCCCACACCGTTCCTCCTGACTGCACTGAGGGTTGCACATTCAGCAAACTTGTACAAGGCGTCATTCCACCATCCTGCATGGCTGTGGTATATACTACGGGTTTAAAAGTTGACCCGACTTGCCTGCGTGCTATTACCACATGATCATATTTAAAATATTTAAAATTAATACCTCCCACATAAGCGCGCACATAGCCTGTTTGTGGCTCAATAGACATCAATCCCGCCTGTAAAAACCACTTATGATATTTAATGGAGTCCATAGGCGACATCATCGTATCTACTGCTCCATTCCACGAAAATACACGCATGGGAATAGGCGTATTAAAAGCTTTTTCTATCTCATCGTTGGTAGCACCTGCTTTTTTCATGGATTTATATCGGTCGGAACGTTTTTTGGAAGAAAGTAACATTTTTTGAATTTCCTTTACATCCTTTAAATCGTATGGTGCATTTTTAGCGCCTTTCCAATGCTTGAAAAAAGCGGGCTGTATATCTTTTCCCATATGCTCGGCGATAGACTGCTCGGCATATTGCTGCATTTTTGAGTTGACGGTTGTATATATTTTTAAACCATCTTTATACAGATTATAGTAAGAACCGTCAGGTTTTTTATTTTTTACGCGCCACCCAAAAGCAGGGTCTCTTTCCCACCGAATAGAATCCACAATATAGTCATCAGGGTCTATGTAATTTGCTTTTATCGGTTTTTCGGCATTCAATGTTAAACGAAGGTATTCTCTGAAATAAGTAGCTAAGCCGGAGGTATGGTCTTGCACCGAATAATGTGATAAATCTAACGGAAGCTTACGCAGCGAATCATACTCTTTCTCTGTTATAAAATCACTTTTACGCATTTGGTTCAATACCACTTCACGACGTTTGAGAGAGCGGTCTTTGTTGCGTACAGGATGAAAATAAGAAGGCGCTTTCAGGAGTCCTATCAGCGTTGCAGCCTCTTGCACATTTAACTCTTTTGGGGTTTTATTAAAATAGGTTTTTGCTGCCGATTTCACACCAAAAGCTAAACTTCCGAAATCAACAGTATTAAGGTAAAGTGCAATAATTTCCTGTTTGGTATAGTTGCGTTCAAGTTTTACAGCCGTAATCCATTCTTTCAACTTTGCAAAAGCCGTTCCGAAGCGCGTATAATGTTCATCGCGAGGGAAAAGGTTTTTTGCCAACTGTTGTGTAATGGTACTTCCGCCTCCTTTGTTGGTGCTGATGGCAACACCAAAAACAGCGCGAGCCAGCGCTTGTACATCAATGCCTGAGTGTTTTTCAAAGCGGGCATCTTCTGTGGCTACAAGGGCTTTTACAAGCCAAGGCGATAAGTCTTCGTAGTGGACATTTGTTCTGTTTTCAATATAAAAAGAACCCAATTCTACCTGATCGGCTGATATAACCTGCGCCGCCAGACTGTTGCTCGGATTTTCCAATTCTTCAAAAGAAGGCATAAAGCCCAACCAGCCCATAGATAACATAAAGAAAAACAATATAATACCTATAAATGAAAAGGCATAGGTTTTCCAAAACCGTTTAACCCATTCACTTTCTTTTAGGTTACGTCCTTTATATTTTTGCTTAATCTTTCCCATAATCGTAATGCTTTAAAATAATGCCAATAGCCTTTATTCCCTGTACATTTTCATCGCGCATAGCTTGATTAACCGCAATTGTATGTTCTCCGCTATTACGAAACCTTACCCCTTTGCGAAAAAGAAAACGTGAGTCTTTGAATTTCCCCATTCCTTTGCCAAGCCACTTGCCGTCTGGCGCGGCAAGTAGGCATTCCGCGGTATCGCGCGAAAAAGTTTTGTTAGGATAAAATGCGGTAATAAATAAATAAAGGTTTTGTTTGTTATAATCTGAAGTATTACGCACTTCAAAATAAAAATTATATAATTGCGTAGTATCCTGAATATTAAAAGTATAATAAAGCGTATCAGAAGCTTTCCATCCGTTTTTGGGCGTTTGTACTGTTTTATTATAAAAACGCGTTTTGTCGCAAGCCGTTAAAGCAAAGAGCACTACACATGCAAAAATTACAAACAATTTAATGGAAAAGTTTTTTTTATCTTTTATGCTATTATTCATTTTACTAAAATATATCAGGATTTAGAGGGCTAATTATTTGTATTTTTAGTATTCTCGTTGTTTCTTTTCGGTTTTCTCTTTTTGTTATGCTTATTATTGTTGGGCTTATTCGTTTTTTGATTGTCAAACCTGTGCAAATCTTCATCGGCCACAACCATACTTATTTCATTGGTTTTTGTTTCCGCTTTAAAACTTAAATCTTCCAACTTTTCGGGCAATTTCCCGTTTTTGTTCATTTCAATAATTTCGGTGGTTTGTTTAAGCGTTATGGGGAAAAATTCATGTTCTTTGGAAGTATAAGAAAACCATAACATTTGAGCAAAAACATCTATTTTTTGTAAGGTTGCTTCACCTGCGCGTGTTTTTAGCACCACATTTTCATTGGGAAATTCTTTGAGAGCATCCTGATAGGCTTCCAATTCATAATTTAAGCAACACTTTAGTTTTGAGCATTGTCCTGCCAGCTTTTGCGGATTAGCTGCCAATTGTTGTACCTTAGCTGCAATGGTTGATACCGAATGGAAATCGGAAATCCATGAAGCGCAACATAATTCTCTACCACAGGAACCTATACCCCCTAATCGGCTCGACTCCTGCCGCATACCTATTTGTCGCATTTCTATTCGGATTTTCAGGTGCTCAGCCAATATTTTTATAAGTTCGCGAAAATCGACCCTGTCGTCAGCTGTGTAGTAAAATACAGCTTTTGTATCATCACCTTGATACTCTACATCGTTGATTTTCATTTTAAGTCCAAGTTGCAATGCTGAAACTCTTGTAAAATAAAGCGCATCTACCTCATGTGATATTGCCGTAAGCCATTTATCCACATCATTTTGCTTTGCTTTCCGGTACACCTTGCGTATATCTTCTTTAACAGGGAAAGACCCTTTACGAATCATTTGCAAGCGAGCTGTTTCGCCTATAAGTGTAACAATGCCGATGTCGTGCCCTGGCGAAGCTTCTACAGCTACAATATCACCCGGTTGCACCATAAGATTTTCAGGCAATTTGTAAAAATCTTTATGATTATTTTTAAAGCGAACCTCTATGCAATCAAACTTTTTAGCTCCTCCGGGGAGTACAATATCCTGCAACCAATTATAAACAGACAATTTGGCGCAAGACTGTTCGTTATAGTTGCTTCTTGCATGCGATTTACGCCTGGAGCAGCAACCTCTGTATGATTCAAACGGTATATCTTTTATTGTTATATCTTGATTTGTATTTTCTTCCATAAATATTACATACTACAGTTTCTTTTTTTATATTTCGGATGAAACTGTTTAACTTACAAAGGTATTAATTTTTTGGATTTGAGTTTACTTCATTTTTAATATTTGCCCCGTTAAAAGAGACAAATCAGTGAAAATGATGTTGGGGTTTGCATTTCTCTCAATATGCACCAGCGCTTTATTAAACTCTTGTTCGAGTAAATGGATGTTATTGGGATGTATAAAAGGAGAAAATTTTTCTATAAATTCTCTTTCTTCATCAGGCATTTTCACCACATGACTGTTGCCAATATTCCATTGCAAGCATAGCCTAAACATTTCCAACCCATAGATTAGCATATCCTTTTGTTTTTCACGGCTTCCATCTCCTATAAGTTGTGTAATAATATCTTGCAGCAAAACATAATCTTTAAGTCGGGGCATTACAGTGTAGCATTTTCGCATCCATTCGCGAAAAAGTGTAAACCTTTCTTTCTCAGCTTCGAGCAATGCCGAACTGAGTTTATTTTTATTTACCGATAAAAGCACATGCGATAAGTTACCGTTAGCACACTTAGCCAAGGTATTAGCCTCCACAGCAGGCATTTTATATTTTTCTATCAGCGCTTGCTGTATTTCCTCATCTTTCAGATGGGGTATTTTTACAAGTTGCGCACGCGATAAAATAGTAGGAATAATTTGCTCCTTATCTTCGGAAACAAGAATAAAAAGTGTTTTTTCAGGTGGTTCTTCCAGATTTTTAAGCAATTTATTAGCTGAAGTGATGTTCATTTTCTCGGGCATCCATATAATCATCACTTTATACTCCGCTTCGTAGGATTTATAAGCCAGCTTTTGATTGATTGTATCTGCATCTTCGGCATTAATGAGCGCTTGCTGCTTTTCAATGCCTATTTTTTCATACCATTCAAGCAATGAAATATATCCATCCTTTTCCAACATCAGTTCGCGCCAAAACGTAAGAAAATCGGCACTTGTGATTTTTTTGCTATCTACCTCTTTTGTTTTATTGATAGGATAAATAAAATGCAAATCGGGATGAATAAGCTTTTCGTATTTTTTACACGAAGCGCATTCTCCGCACGAGTCTTCGTAGGTGCGATTTTTACAGTTTATGTATTGTGCATAGGCAATAGCCAAGGGCAGTTTCCCGCAACCCTCGTCGCCCAAAAAAAGCTGGGCATGGCTTACCCTGTTTTCCGATACGCTACGCCTTAGCCTCTCTTTTACATCGTCCTGACCTATAACCTCTTTAAATTTCATCGGCAATATATTAGTAAGGCAAAGATAATGTTTTATCAGAAGTTAACGGAAAAATGTAGAAAGCTCTTGCAATGATAATAAATCAATAGCCAAACTTCACATTGTCAATCCAAAGCGTATTGCCCGGCGAACCGATATATGGACCTCCGTGACTTGATGCAAACTGTAGCACCACATGCGTTACTTCGTCATTTTCTGTTCCCCACGCCATTTCCCTTATGGGTACGCTTTTCCCCGTGCTGTTCACAGCATATTGCGGGTCGGTATAGGGCACCAAGCCCATGTATGATTTAAAATCCTTTCTGCCCGATATATCGCCATATAAAATTTTACATTGAGCCTGATTAATCCAACCGGTGGTTTTATCAAAACGTATTGCCATTGTTCCTACCCTTTTTGCAAAAATATTGCCTCCGGCATCTTCCCATCTTTTTTGCAAATAGAGACATACCATGGGCATATCCACTCCTTTTACAGTAGATGGTTTGCTAAAACCTGTTTGCTTTACGCGATTTTCCTCTCCCGAAAGTTTAACTTTATAGTCGAAGATTAAAGACACCGGCTTTTTAGTAAACGGAATGCCGGATGATAGTTTACTTTGCGGATTAGAAGTATTTTTGATAGGTTCGTGCATATTCCCCAAAAAAACAGACCCTGCCGCCAGTACTTTTATATCCACTATACCCAACACCACACATTTTTCTATCTTTGTTTCCAAACGGGCACAATATCCGTTGCCACGAGGTTCGGGAAACACTGTAGTATTGGTTTTGATAATGCCTGATACGGTTGCCAACACATTGGAAGTAGCCCACGGAGAACCGCCGGCGTTGCTATACGCTTTGGCTCCTGTAACTTCGCCTTTGGGCGCTATTTCATAAAGCTTTTTTGTTTGTCCGCCTATAATGGCTGATTCGGTAATATTCCTCACCAACCAATTATCCATATCCCCGTATGGCACAAATTCCACATTGGGTTTCTGAGCCATAGCCGCCCTCCTGTAAATAAAGAAAAGCAGCATGGAGGTTATAATGTTATGATACGTTTTACTCATCAATATTTTATTTTCATCTTGTTAAACATTTCAAAATCTTGTTCTTTTAAGCGGATTTCCATCAAAGATTTCGGATTATTGTGATCATCCAGATAAAACCGTTTTCTTTCCTGAAATGTCCTGTTTACAACGGACAGAGAATCATTACGATAAGAAGTTACAATTCCTCCCATGTTTAACATGGTATGAAACACACAATTACTGGAAATAGGCTTATTTTTATTATTCACTGCCGCTTCTACTACCTGTGGTTTTTGTTGTTTGTATTGTGGCGAAAACCATAGAATAAACGGTACATGAAGCTGATAATAGGATGGGAGAGGAGATGCGTGCAGAAATAGTTTTCTTTCGTCATCATAAATATCCTCACCATGATCGGATGTGTAGAGTATGGCACTTGCCGTTTGCTGCTGTTTTTGCAACAAATGAATGATGTCTGACAAAAATTTATCCGTACTCCTGATGCTGTTGTCATAGGCATTTATAAGCCCTTGCCTGTATTTGGGCGATGCACCCGATATGTTATCGGGTTTAAAGAAAGCTTTTCCCGGCTTGTATCTTTCCTTATAATTAAAGTGTGAACCATAGGTGTGCAATACAACAAAAAGTTTCGCATAACCTTTCCCGATTTCTTTTTCAAGCCGTTGCAGTAATTCTTCATCCATGGCATTGGGGTTATTCCCCTGTTCTTTAATGAAATACCAAACATCAGCCTCCTTACCGAAAAAATCTATAAAAGCATGGTTATACCGTTGGTTTGAAAAGAATGCAGTATGAAATCCTGCTTCTTTAAAAGCGGTAATCAAGCCCTTTTGCTTATAAATACATTCATAATCTTGAGCAGAAGCATTTGACAGCAATATGGGTACACTTTTATGTGTGGTATTGGATTGTGTCAAATCATCCTTAAAAACGATGATATCATTAACTTTTGAGAGCATGGGATTTGTATTGCGCGGATATCCATACAATGACCAATCAAAGGCACGAGAAGCCTCTCCAATAACCATTACATAAATCTCCTTGGTGGTCAACGAATCCCCAACCTTAGCATTAAATTTAAAGTTTTTTGATGTTTCGTAGTAATGTTGGGTTTTTACATCACGCTCATGTGCCAAATATGCATTGTAGCAAACATTTACAGGGAATAAATCAATCTCGGCTTTGTATTTTTTATCTGTTTTATAGCATATTGCCATACAGAGTAATGCTGTAAATAAAGCAATTGAAGCATATTTACGATTACGTAAAAGAAACTCATTATCAAGCTTTTGTTTGTTTCGTATGGACATTACACCCGCCGCTAAAGTTGGTATATAGAGCAGAAAAACGCCAATAAGCGCGGGTATCAAATTATCCAGCAATTCCATTGCCTCACCTGTGTTGGTAGTTACCAAATTAAGAAACATATCAACAGCAATAATGGATTCGCCAAATAAATTGAGCAATACAAGCTGGAAAGCCCCTAAAAATATAAAAGGAAACAATACCCAAAGGATAATGCCCGGTTTACGGCTGAAGGTAAACAAAAGCGCATAAAAAGCAAGCGGCAACAACACATTGCAGACTTTGCCCCAAAAAGATAATGGCTCGGTGATTATCAAAAATATATTAGGGACAATAAGAACAACCAAGAACACATAAAACAAAAAACGTTGGCTTTTGATTACATGTTTTATTTTTCCAAAAAAAGTCATTTTTATTTATTTCTTTTTGCTTCGCGACAAGCAATAAGATATGCTTATTTACAACCTGTATGCAAGTCCTAAGGCAAAATAAATATTATACATGTTATAACATATACCCTTAAAATCAGAAGGGAAAACGGGAACAAGTCCCCAAGTAAGCTCGCCTGTGGCAGCCATGCGGTTGCGAAAACGCCAATCGGCGCCGAGTATTAAGCCGGCATCTACAGAACGTAACTTTTCCGAAAAATCAAAGGTGGCATTTTTTATTTCTATTCTTTCGCCCGTAGGTCCGCCACTCCTAATATAACCGTTAGAAGCCGTGCCTTTAAAGCCCGAGGTATGCATCCAGGAAAAGTAGCCGCCTCCATGAAACTTCCATGTTTTAAAAGGTCTGTAAGTAGCCATAAGCGGAATGCTAAAGTATCCGTTTTTTACTTTTGTTTCATTTTCACCGGAAAACGTGCCTGAAAACGAGCCTTTGGCTTCACCCTCTCCCACATCCAAATGTGTGTACCAATACTTTACCTCGGCACTTTCTTTCATCCCTTTGTAATCCACGACCAGCCCGGAGGTAATTCCCCATTTTGTATTTTTTTCAAACCAGTGTGTTGCGCGTAATGCCAACACAGGATTTAACTCAGCCCGGTATGAATTTATTTTTCTTATTTCAGCAGGCAAAGGAATAGGGGTGGAACCGCCAATATTAAGCCCTGCACGTAATTCATACTCCCACATTTTAGCTGCTTTTTCCTGTGAAAATATGAATAACGAAAAACATGCAAACAAACACGTTAGTGCGGCTTTTCGTATAGTATCTCTATTGTTCATATCCTTTATTTTTTAATAATCCTCACATTATCTACCATCATTTTGCTCCCCGGAGTACCTTCGTATAAATCGCCTCTATAGCTTGAAGAAAAAATGACAGCTATCTTATACCTGTTTTTTTCAAAATCAACCACAACTCCTTCTTTGTACACAAATTTTAAATCAAACGGTATCAACTCATTGCCGGGAGTGGAGTTATGGTATGTTTGCGTTGTTATGGCAACAATGTTGGGATGCGTGAGGATGTTATTACCATCGAGATACGAAACCCCTGCATCCACTTTAAATAAAACGGCATATAACGCGCACATGTCTGTTTTACCTTTCACGGCATTGCCTTTTGCATCGATATAATCGCCTGCGCCAGCCTTATAGCTGTAATTCCCTTCAATATGATCGGGCAGATAATCGCAAAAGATACCGAAGCGGGTTGAAGACAACGGATCGTTTAGTGCGTTGGATAAGTTCATGCTGCCCGTAAACAAAGAACCGGCTACCACCGGAATGTTTTGAATGCCCATGATATTACCGGGACCTTTTTTGGTTTCCAACACCACCGCTGCTCCCCCAATTGACTTATGAACAGGATATAATAAAGGGTCTGTAAACTGCTGGTATATAGAAACTCCCGGATTACTGCTTGCCCAAACAGCTACTTTATTACCGTTTTCGCTATATTCAACAGGGGTGTCATATTTATATTTACCGCTTTCGGCAACAAAAGTTTCCCAATTGTCAAAATCTGTTTGTAAAAAAGAATACGGCTCCAATATTACCTTATATTTTCGTTGGGTTGAACCACTTTGCGAAGTAACGGTATATAAAACCGGTTTGGAGAAATCCTGTACTTCACCGCTTTTAGGCGAAATGGATGCCCCTTCGGTGATAGCAATTGTAGGAGAAATAGAATTGAGATTTTCTCCTTTGGAAACAGCTATAAAAATATTTTCTCCGTTAAAAATAGGTTCGCTGATGGCAACACCCGGCGGCAATGAAATTTTAATAATATCGGCTTCGGGATTCAGCGGTTCATCTTTTATACAGGAATTTAACGCAAACGCCAACAAAAGAAGAAAGCCAATGGCAGCGCTGTTTAAATACATACGTTTGTTGTTTAAAGAATGTAATATGGGTTCGAACATATTTTATTGATTTTCAAATATCTGTTTTCCTTTGCGTTTTTACGAGTGTTTTTTATGGTTAAAAGCACTTTTGATATACTCTCATTTATATCGTTAAAAGACATACAATACTAAACTCATAAAAAGCATAAAAGTGGCACAAAATATATTTATTTCGCGCCACTTTGCAATTTAATAATTAAATATTATTTCGAAATAATTTTGAAACTGTCAATTGTTAAAGTGCTGTTAGGCGCTCCTTCAAGCAAATACCCTTTAGCGCTTGATGAAACAATAAAAGTGATTTGATATTTTTTTGTTGGGTCAAACTTTTTAGTTCCTACGGGTTTAAAAGGTAAGCTAAACTCAGTCCAATCGGCTTTAGCGCTTCCGTTTTCCAAAGCAGCCATCATTACTATGCGGTCAGATGTCATAATATCTTCACCCGTTAAAGGAATATTTGTTTTACCGTCGGTCCCCAAATTTTCTTCATATAATACGGCATAAATAGCACATTCATCCGTTTTTTCTGCAATCACTTTGTTGTTTTTAGTATAGTAATCTTTACCCGGAGTATATTTATAAAAGCCGGTGAAAGTAGTGGGTGCGGTTGTGAATGTGTAAGGAATGCCAAACTTAGTACTTGCCAACGGTTTATTTATATCCAGTTTAAAAGATCCTAAATATAAAGAACCTGCGGTAACATAAGGAATATTTGTTAAATCATTAATGCCTACATCCGTGTAAATGGTTTTTATCTGTGCCCCTTTACCTTCTTTTCCTGCAACTTGTGTAACAGGATATTCAAAGTTTTTCTTTAACATATCATTTATCATCATTATACCATCGTTGCTGGTGCCAAATCCGCCTTCAGGATATTCAAACTGTTGTGTAGAACCTGTAGTGGTTGATTTTTGAACCGTCCACTTTTCAAAATCAAAAGCTAAAGCGGAGCCAAGTTGTTCGTCTTTATTTCCTTTAAAATCCACATTCACTTTTTGTCCTTTCATATCACCATCCAACACTTCCACATCTATTTGTATAGAGGTGTTTTTGTCTTGTATGTTTCCGTGTAATTTTACTTTGCATTTTCCCAATTTTAGAGCCATTGCCTCTTCTGCTTTTGCAAAGCTGCACGAATTACCTTTTTTTACTACCGGCACATTATCCATTATAATATCACCAACCAGTATTTTACCTAAAGAGAAATTTGTGATTTGTAATTTAAACATGTTTTCGCCCGACTTATTAATTTGAATGCTTTGGGGCATATTTTCAGCAACTACACTTTCACCAACCTTTATTTTCATCGTTCCGTTATAGGCGCCGTCAAACTCGGTACCGATGGTTTCAATATCATTGTTGTCGTCACTGCACGCAGTGAAAAATCCCATTGAGCAAATAAATGCCAATACGTAAAAAATTCTTTTTTTCATGATTTTATTTTTTTAGTTTTATTAATGCAACTTAAGCCCGTATGTAATGCAAACAGGGTGCAAGCTATAAAAAATTACAGTGGATTTGTTGGTTGTTTGAGTAATATTAGATAATTGGTATTTAAAATATTTTAGCTATTAAATTAATATAAAATAATAAAGCATGTGAAACAAATTTTAGCCAAAGCCAACGACTTTTACAGGCAAATTTTTGTTGTCTTACCTATTACCGGCACTTGTCAGAAATAAGCAAAAGCTTTAAAATCAACATGTAGATGTATTAAAACGTCTAAAAGTTAATTTTAGTGTGGCAAAAATAAATATTTTATTTTCTGACGGAACTTTTTTAACATTATTTTAGTACAAGTGTACAAAAAGAAGATTTTTTATTCGTCCCTTTCTTCTTTTATTGTACCGTCAGGGTTATAGAGAATCCAATGTCCAACTCTTATGTTATTTTCATATTGTCCTTTTTCTTTCAATGTACCTTCTTTTATGGAAAGTTTTTTATCCTCCTGATATACAGCTATATAAGGACCACTTTTTACCCCGTTTTTATACGTTATGGTTTCAATATAACTGTTCCGTGAAGATGTAATCCAGCATTTTTCCTTACCTTCTTTTTCACCATCCTTGTAATTTGTTTCCCACTTAGGTTTGCCCGTGTAAGTATCAAAATCCACACATAAGCCGTTTTTCCTGTCGTTTTTATAAGAATATGCTCTTTCTCTTTTTCCGCCACTAAAAACAACTTTTAAACCGTTTAACATATTATTATTGTAAGTTTCTATTTTAATAGTGTCTCCATTTTCATGAAAATACATCCATTTACCTGTTTTAGCCCCGTTTTCGTAATTGCCCAACACGCGGGGTTTTTTGTTCATATAGTGCTCTGTATAAGCGCCATGTAATCCGCCGTTTTTATAATTTTCAACGCGCCAATAATCGGCGCTGCCGCTGATACGCGATTTTTGAGCGCCTTGTTGCAGCCCTTTTTCATAAAAATGTTCTCTTATACATTCACCTGTTTGCCAATCGTAGTGTTTTTCAACACCATGTTCCTGCCCATCTTTAAACCCTTTTTCTTTATCTATTTTACCGTTTGCATAATAACTTTTCACTACTCCGTTGGTTTTACCGTCTGTCATGGGAGTTTCTTTTTTCAAGGTGATACCATCAGCATAATATTCTTTAAAAATGCCGTCTTTTCTGCCTTCTTTGTAATTTCCCTCTACTGAAATCTTATTATATTTAAATTCCTGATACTTACCGTCAAAAAATCCGTTTTTAAAATTAGCTTGGGTATATGCTGAATGATAACCGTCAATAATACGTTGTTCTCCTTGCAAAGGTTCATTTTTTGATAAACTCCTGAACAAAAGGCGACCATCACCTATATTCACAACATTTACTTGTTCTATCTGGTATTGGTTCTGCGCGAGGAGCATAGTATGTAAGCACACCGACATTACTAAACATAAAATAAAATTTTTCATATAGTATATTTTTTTAAAAACAGGTATATTTTTAGTTTTCAGAAAGGCTGACTCGCCCTCGCAGCATACGAAAAAAGGTTCTTTTCTCTATGCTTCTCGATACTTTTGTCCTGAGCTTCGGCAAGCTCAGCAATCCATGCAAAAGTAGCAAACAAAGCGAACTTTTCTAATCTTCAATCAATAAATTTATACTTATTGCTAAAAAGGATGGTGGGGTCAGTGATGATAAATTTCATCTTATCTCAATATCATATATATCCAAAAGACCTATTATGGCAGGAAAAGAGAATTTCGCTTTTTTTATTCTATTCTGCTGGGGATTAATAGAATAATTAAAAGCTGTTTTAAAGTTAGCCTTTTCCAACATGGTATGGTCGAAAATAGCATGCAAAAGATCGCAATTTTCAAAAATACATTCGCTCGCATCACATTCTGTAAAATCAGCTTCTTGTAATTGACAATTATTAAAAACCGTTTTTTTGAGTTTTAACTGATAAAAGGAGGCGTATTTTAACATACAATTTTCAAAATGGAAACACAATCCAAAAGTGTTGGCGTGCTCAAAATGTAGCCCCAGCAATTTACAATCTTTAAAGAAAACCTCCCTGAACGCGGTTTTTGTAAGCCTTGCCAAGCTTATATCACATTGTATAAATTCACATGTAATAAAATGAATCGTTGACAAATCGGCATTTGAAAAATCACAATTTTTGAAAACACATTCTTCATATACTGTGTCTGACAGCGGTTTATCTGCAAAATTTTGTTTTTCAAATATTTGCTTAAACATACACTTGTTTATTTATCCCCAAAGCAAATGCCCATTTTCCTCGATTTTTTAATAATGGGATGATTGTCAGGAACAAGTTTTAGTTTTCCGCCTACTTCGGCTAGGGGTATGGAGGTAATTTCATTATTTTGCTTGCATACCATTTCGCCAAACTTGCCTTGTGCTATCAACTCTACCGCATAGGCTCCGTATTGTGTTGCCAAAATCCTATCCATCGGCGATGGCGAGCCGCCACGTTGTATATATCCCAAAATGGTTTCGCGTGTTTCCAACCCTGTTTTTTCGCTTATGTTTTGCGCAATAAATGAAGCAGCGGAAACGCCTACCGGATGTTCTATGCCTTCGGCTACTACCACAATAGAATAGTTCTTTTTGCTTTTAGCTCTTTTGGATATATAATTAGCTACTACATCTATGTTATAAGGTATTTCGGGAATAAGTATAACGTCGCCGCCTCCCGCAACCCCTGAAAATAAAGATATCCATCCGGCATGGTGCCCCATTAGCTCAATAACCATAACCCTGTTGTGCGAATTGGCTGTAGTGTGCAGGCGGTCAATACCTTCGGTAGCTATATTTACGGCTGAATCAAAGCCGAAAGTAACATCCGTGCCATATACATCATTATCAATGGTTTTTGGAAGACCTATAACGTTTATTCCTTCGGCGGAAAGCTTGGCAGCCGTTTTTTGGGTTCCGTTACCTCCAATTACTACCAAGGCATCCAAACCGAGATCTTTATAATTTTTTTTGATGATTTTGGGCGTATCGTTTTTTTGTGCATCGCTGTTTTTAAAAGGCTTGTCTCGCGAAGTTCCTAAAATGGTGCCTCCCAGTGTGAGCAATCCGGATAGTTGATTGTCCTCCAGCTCTACGTATTGCTTATCTACAAGTCCGCGAAATCCTGAAGAAATACCTATAACCCTCATGCCATATTCAGAAATAGCCGTTTTGCCTACACCTCTGATTGCGGCATTTATGCCCGGGCAATCGCCGCCCGCCGTTAATATGCCTATTTTCATTCCTTTTGTTGAAGCCATGCGTTGAAATTTATACATTAATACATCTCAGAAAAAACTTTGTTCATTTTGCATATTACTTTAGTGTTAAAAACAAAGGCAAAAAGAAGTAAGTAATAAACAATAATTACCTTATATTATTTTTTTAAACCACATAGATAGATAAGATTTAATGAAGTTGAAAATGAATGTTCAGAGATAAGATAAGGTAATAAAGACAACATCAGGGAGAATCTTTGAAGCTGTGCTTCAAAGCTAAGTGAACCTGATTAAACCTGATAAACAAAAATCTATATCCCTATGTGGTTAAAATAAGTCAAGCTATTTTTGCTCGCTACTTAATTACGCCTAATCTTACAAAAAGTATTATTTCACAAGTTTCATTTCGTCAATCAAATATTTCTGACCTGCAAACTTATCTATTACAAACAGTACATAGCGTATATCTGCAACGATGGTTCTTTGCAAGTTAGGGTTATACATAATATCGCTGCTCATAGCTTCCGAATTGCCGTCGAATGCTACGCCTATAAGTTCACCTTTGGCGTTTATAACGGGGCTGCCCGAGTTACCGCCGGTGATATCGTGCGTGGTTATAAAACAAACCGGCATTTGCCCTTTTTGTGCATAAGGTCCGAAATCTTTGGTTTTATACAGTTCTTTTAATTTGGTTGATACAAAAAATTCGGGATTGGTGGTGCTTTCTTTTTCCATCACTCCGTTTAAGAAAGTTTGAAAAGCAAATTTCTTATTATCCATATCCGTGTATCCTTTAACGGTGCCGTAGGTAAGCCTCATTGTGCTGTTGGCGTCAGGATAAAGTTTTTGCGACGGATTCATAAGCTGCAATCCCGCCAAGTAATTTCTTTTTAAGGATTCTATGTTATAAGGCAATTGCATTTGTGTAATTTTGGTTAACATATAAGCCTGAAGAAAAGAGATAGATGTTTTATAGAGCATATCTTTTTCAATGGCATCTTTAGTAGGAGCAAGGAGATATGCATTTAATTTATCTTTGGAAGAAAACATGGATACTTCAAAAATATAATCTACAAATTTTCTTATATCGTTTTTATATTCTTTTTCAATGGTAGCATACACATCGGGTATATACTCCGAAGGCACTTTCTCCTTTATAATTTCCAGTAATTTAACCATTACGTCTTTTTCTACATTGAGGTTAAACTTTTTATAAAAATCCTTTGCCAGTTCTTTGTTATGTTGTATAAGGTCTTTTTCATCGGGAGTTCCTAACCCGCTGGCAACCTCACCTACTTGAAAAGCGAAATACATTGTACTCATGTTAAAAACGCCCTCCATTAAATATGTTTCTGCCTCACGTGATTTTGTCTTTTCAAGTTCGGTATAATAATTTTTCATATCACGCATAACATTTCCATATGCCGCTTTATATACGCTGTTTTGCAAAGCCCATTCTTCAAACTGTTTTTCTTTTTCGGCTTTTTGTTTCACTACTTTCAGGTTTATAAGAGCCGCCGATTCGGTTAATGCCTTTTTCCAGAAATTACCCAAATAAGCGTAACTATCGGCATACGCAATGCGTATGGCATCATCCTTATCCATGTATGATTTAAGAATTTTCATTTTGGCATCTTTCATCAAGATTTCCGCCGGATTTTGTTGGTTTAGTTTTAAATCAATGCCGTCCGAAGTAAGATAACGGTCAGTAGATCCGGGATAACCCATTATAAGTGAAAAGTCGCCTTCTTTGACACCAGCAGTAGATACAGGGAGAAAATATTTGGGTTTTAGTGGGATATTGTTTTTGGAATATTCGGCAGGCTCTCCGTTTGCAGCCGAATAAACACGCAATAAACAAAAATCACCTGTGTGGCGGGGCCACATCCAGTTGTCTGTATCGCCGCCAAATTTTCCTATAGATGATGGAGGCGCGCCTACCATACGCACATCGTTGTATGTTTTATAAATAAACAAATAATACTGGTTTCCGTTTAACATGCTTTCGATAGAAGCCTCAAGCCCCGAAGTTTTAACGGCTTCACTTTTCAGGTTTTCTATAGCTTTATGTATAACATTTTCGCGTTCTTGTTCGGTCATTCCGTCTTTTACATTTGCCAATACCTTTGCCGTAACATCATCCATGCGCACCAAAAAAGACACCGACTTCTTTTTTAAAGGCAATTCCTCTTCACCCCTTGTTGCCCAAAATCCGTTGGTAAGGTAATCTTTTTCTACTGAGCTTTGGTCTGCAATGGCATCATATCCGCAGTGGTGATTGGTTATTAACAGTCCTTTTTCTGAAATAATGGAACCTGTGCATCCGCCATGATCCAGCGTAATAATGGCATCTTTCAGGCATGCTTGATTTACGCTGTATATTTGTTCTGCCGTTAGTTTCAAACCCATTTTTTGCATCGTTGCAAAATTATATTGATTGATAAGCATTGGTAGCCACATACCTTCGTCGGCTTTTGCACCCATGCCTAACACAAGTATTAAGGTGCTCAAAAATAAAATGCGTATTTTTCTCATCTTCGTAGAAAGTGTTTAAATAAAATTGTATAAATATTTGTATTGATAATTGATAAGCGGAAGTGTGAGGGTAAGTAACAAAAAAACACTTTACAAGGTATTTTTTCGATTGTAAAGTGTTGTAAAATTATAAAATAATCGGCTAAAAACGGGATTTATTTTGCCATCCTTTTTCTGTCTAATTCTTTAAGCAATATTTTGCGCAGGCGCATTGATTTTGGCGTTATTTCAACCATTTCGTCTATTTGTATATATTCGAGTGCTTCCTCTAATGAAAATTTAATAGCGGGAGCCATGCGTATGGCATCATCTTTAGATGTGGTGCGGAAGTTGGTTAGCTGCTTAGCTTTAACAATATTTACACCCAAGTCGTTATCGCGTGAGTTTTCTCCTACAATCTGACCTTCGTAAATTTCCTCGAAAGGTTCTACAAAAAAGCGTCCCCTGTCAGCCAACTTATCAATAGAATAAGCTGTAGCCGTGCCGGTATCTATACTTACCAATACACCTGCCAAGCGTTGTGGCAACGCGCCTTTCCAAGGCTCAAAAGCTTTAAAGCGATGGGCAATAATAGCTTCGCCTGCGGTAGCAGTCAGCAATGCGTTTCTTAAACCTATTATTCCGCGCGAAGGGATGCTGAATTCCATGTGTTGCAAGTCGCCTTTGGGGTTTATGGCTTGCAATTCGCCTTTGCGTTGGGTTACAAGTTCAATAACTTTCCCCGCCACTTCTTCAGGGCTGTCAACAATAAGAGTTTCAATGGGCTCGCATTTTTCGCCGTCAATTTCTTTAATAATAACCTGAGGCTGACCCACCTGCAGCTCGTAGCCTTCCCTTCGCATGGTTTCAATAAGAATAGAGAGGTGAAGGATGCCGCGTCCGTAAACAATAAATTGATCGGGAGAGTCGGTATCTTCTACGCGCAAAGCAAGATTTTTTTCTGTTTCTTTTTTCAGCCTTTCATTAATGTGGCGAGAAGTAACAAATTTACCTTCGCGACCGAAAAAAGGAGAGTTGTTGATGGTGAACAACATGCTCATGGTAGGTTCATCAATACGGATATCGGGTAATGCTTCAGGATTTTCGGGATCAGCAACAGTATCGCCAATTTCAAAACCTTCTAATCCTACTAAAGCACAGATATCTCCGGCATGTACTTCTTGTGTTTTTACTTTTCCCAACCCCGAGAATGAATAAAGTTCCTTGATTTTAGATTTCACAATTCTTCCATCCCTCTTTATGAGAGACACGTTCATACTTTCTTTTATCACTCCTCTTGACACACGTCCGATGGCAATACGCCCTACGTATGAACTGTAATCGAGTGAAGTAATTTGCATTTGCAAAGGACCTTCAGGTCGGGGCGCTTCGGGGATATACTCGATAATGGCATCCAAAAGAGGTTTTATATCTGTGGTTTGCTCAGTCCATGAGGTATTCATCCATCCTTGTTTGCTTGATCCGTAAATAGTTTTAAAATCAAGTTGTTCGTCAGTAGCTTCCAAGTTGAAAAACAACTCGAAAATTTGTTCCTGAACTTCGTCGGGACGGCAGTTTTCTTTATCTACTTTATTGATAACCACTATGGGCGTTAAGCCTAATGATAATGCTTTTTGCGTTACAAAACGTGTTTGAGGCATAGGACCTTCAAAAGCATCTACCAGCAATAAAACGCCGTCTGCCATTTTTAGTACGCGTTCTACTTCGCCCCCAAAATCGGCGTGGCCCGGGGTGTCTATGATGTTTATCTTTACGCCTTTGTATTCAACCGAGACGTTTTTGGAAGTAATGGTAATTCCGCGTTCACGTTCCAGGTCGTTATTATCGAGAATAAGCTCTCCGGTTTCTTGATTGTCGCGAAAAAGGTTACAAGAATGTAAAATTTTATCTACTAATGTTGTTTTGCCGTGGTCAACGTGGGCAATAATTGCAATATTTCTGATACTTTGCATAAATGAAATTAAAAGGACTGTAAAAAAGTTTGCAAAGGTACGTTTTATTTCTCAACATAGGGTTAACTTTTAATCATAAAAAATGAAAACAAGGACTTATATTATTTTATAAGCCTTATTAAACCTTATGCGGAGAAAAATCTGAACATAACCTGAAAAAAGAAACTTATCTATAAAAAAACATTATCATCTCAGAAATGTTTACCCAATTATCATTAACTTTGATGCAAATAATATTTATACATGGGCGAAGCAGTAGATTGTGCGGTATGTTCTCATAAGTTATACAGCAATCCGTATGAGTTTCATGGAGTTATGCTTAAGGACATAGCAAATGCCCAAGTATATGTTTTTCTCGAAATTTATAAATACGGTAACGATCATTTAGGAAATCTTTATCGCCAAGCATTTGTGAATGCTGCAAAGCGAGGAGTAAAAGTTAGATTGTTGCTTGATTCCTGGGGAGTAAGCGTAAATAAGGAATATTTTAAAGAGCTTATTGACAATGGGGGAGAGGTGCAATTTTTCAACAAATTACTATTCACTTTTAATTATTTTATTAAAAACCATAAGCGCAACCATCGTAAATTTCTTATAATAGACGACAAAATAGGCTATATAGGTTCTGCTAATATAGGAGATTATGCACTCAATTGGCGGGAATCCATGTTGCGGGTAGAGGGTAGCTTGGCTAAACTATTCCGGAATTCATTTGTAGAGTGTTGTAAAATTTACAATAAATATTTTTACAGCCCCAATGTGTATAAAAAGGCAAAATATTACCACGATTTTGAGCTTGTAGAAGATATTCCTTCCATATACAGGCAGCATATAAAAACAAGGCTCGAACGGCTTATTAAATCGGCAGCAAAAGAAATAATTATTGAAACTCCCTATTTTTTACCGGGGCATGTAATCAGGCATTTGCTTGCAAAAGCTACTGCAAGGGGTGTTTCGGTTACCATCATGATTCCGCAGCATTCTGATGTGCGTAGTGTGGATTTAATAAGTAGTAAGTATTATGGTTATTATTATGAAAATAATATAAATCTGTATTTCTATGTTCCGGGGAATTTACATGCCAAAGTACTCATCGTTGACGATAAAATTTTTGCGTTAGGCTCGCCTAACATTGATTATCGTAGTTTCCGCTACCAACACGAAGCGTTGCTTATAGGCACCCACGAAGGTATATTGGATGAATGCAGGACACATTTGCAGGATACTTTCCGCGATTGTGTGGCGTTTGATTATGAAGCATGGAAGTTTAGACCCAATCATTACAAAGTTTTAGGTTGGCTGTTACTACCTTTCAGGCATTTTTTTTAAATAAAAAAGCGCCCTGCAACAGGGCGCCTTTCAAGCACAACATCTATATTTATTTACGATATAGTTATTTGTTTTGTTAATTTGGGTTGCTCTTCTTTTTTAGGGAGCGTAATTTTTAAAACACCGTTTTCATAAGCAGCCTGAATGCTTTCTGTATTTATATTTTCAGAGAGTTGGAAACTGCGTTGGTATTTTGTTTTGTGGGCAAATTCGTTCCACGCATATTTGCTTTTGCTTTCCTCTTTTTCCTCATGCAAGGCAACAATGTTTAGCATATTTTCTTCAAAGTCTATTTTAACTTCTTCTTTTGCAAAGCCCGGAATAGCAAGCTCAATTTGATAGTCTTTTTCGTTTTCGATAATGTTAGCAGCCGGTTTATAGGTAGCTACGCCATTATCATTTGAATCGTTTGACATTTCGTTGCAAAATGCAGGGAAAAACGGACGAAGTCCTAAATGTAATGTTCTCATGGTTATATAATTTTTTATGTTTATAATCTTTTGATTTGTAAAAGATATTTTCAAAATATATACCATTTGTAAAAAACAACATTTTTAAGACAAAATGGCATATGTTGTTTAAAAAAATGCGACTTTTTGTCTTATTTCGGTCTTGTTACAGATGTATAAAAAAATAAAGGGCGCGTGCTTCGCACGCGCCCTTTATAGGTTGCATTAGTAATATACTTATCCGCAATGGAAATATTCGTTTACCAATTCTATCAGTTTTTCTTTATTTCCTTCTATTTCCTTACGTAGTTTTTTATCGTTATAGGCTTTAAGTTTACCAATATAACCATCAATTACCGAAGCGGGGAAAATATCATATTTCATATAAATGTCCTTTTGTTCTTCAAGCTTCTCTGCCGATTCGTAACACGATGTAGGCAATTGATCCAGATTTTTAACTTTATCTTTGTGTTCGTCTTCAAAAATATTAACATCTACATAGGTTTTTTCGGCATATTTCAGGGCATCTTTCATTTCAAGTCCGTGAAGCGCTGCCACGGTAAGACCCGCAATAAGCAAATATACGTCTGCGGATCCGTCGGGACAACGGAATTCCACAGTTTGTTTATCGGTAAAATCATTCTTTTCTACTTTTTCCTGTGGGTTTGCATCGTAAATCATGCTGTTGCTACCGGTCCATCCCAGAGGTACACGCACCAGCACCGAGCGGTTCCTGTCGCCCCAGCAAATATTGGTGGGAGCCTCTTGGTGTGGCACCAAGCGGAAATACGATGTGGGATTTGTATTGCCAAAAGCGGTTAAAGAAGGAGCCAAATCTAAATATCCGGCAATGGCTTTTTTAGCAGCATCGCTAAGTTTGCCCTTTTCAACCATGGCGTTTTTCCCTTTTTTCATCAGGCGTGTATGTATGTGCATGCCGCTACCTGCTTTTCCTACCGTAATTTTAGGCGCAAAAGTAATGGTAACACCATATTTATATGCTAACGTGCGTAATATCCATTTGGCAATAACCAACTGGTCGGCGGCATCTTCCACGGGGCATGGCAAAAACTCTATTTCGTTCTGCTCATATTCTATTCCTTCTTTTGAAAAATTACCTACTTCGGCATGTCCGTATTTTATTTTTCCTCCTGTTTGCGCAATGGCAAGCATAGCTTCCATGCGGAACATTTCCCATTTCGAAAAGGGGAATGATTCGTGATATCCTCTTTGGTCGGCAGCCTGAAAAAGTTTTTCTTCTTCACTTATGATATAATATTCCAGTTCGCCCATTACTTCAAAAGAATAGCCGGTTTTTTCTTCAAGCGCTTTATGGGCTTTATGTAAAATATTTTGCGGAGAGCTTTCCAATGGATTACCGTCCTTGTCATAATAGGCGCAAAGAATATCTAATGTAGGGATTTCTGAAAAAGGATTCATAAATGCAGTTTTGTAGCGCGGAACTACATATAAATCACTTGAGCCGGCTTGTATGAAAGGGAATAAGCTTGAGCCATCTACGCGTTCTCCCGTGGTGAGTATCGTATCTAAATGTTCCCTGCTGTTAATTACGAAGTTCAACGATTTTAACCGACCATCACCACCGGTATAGCGGAAATTAATCATTGATATATTATGATCTTCGACAAATTTAATAATATCTGATTTTGTAAAAGAGTTGCTTGGCTTGTTAAGGTATTGCACAAGTACGTTAGGATTCATTTCCGTTAGGTTATTTTTTACAGATTTAGCCATGATTTTAAATTTTATATTAAATCAGTAACAAAGGTATAAACTTTATCCGTCTAAAAAAGCAATAAAAAGAATACTTTTAACTTATCAGAAATTAGTAGTAAGCAGTGAGCAAAAAATAGGTTAATTTATTCTTTAACTATATACTATCTATGGGATTAAACAGGTAATATAAAGAAGCATTGTTCACTACTTAAATTCATATAAAGGCTTAAAAATTTATAAGGTGTTAAAAGTTTTTCTACAGAACATATGCTATTGGAGATAAGAATCCAGCAACATTTGGGCAGCTTGATAAGCGCTTATTTTACCTTCTGCTATCTGAGATTCCAGTTGGGGCATACGTTTTTTTACATTGTCATTGGCATAGAATTTTTCGTGCAGGGCATCTTCTATAAAGCTGCTCATAATTTGTTTTGATTGTTCGAGCCTGCGTAGCGCAAAATAGCCGTTTGCTTTTGTAAAAGAAGTGTAGTTATCTATAATAGTTTGTATTTTTTCTATGCCCATACCCGTGTATGACGAGGCAGCTTCGCAGGTAGGTTGCCAACCCGAAATTGTTGGCGGGAAAAAGTGCAGGGCATTACGTAATTCTGCTAATGCTATATTCACCTTATTTATATTGTCTCCGTCGGCTTTGTGTATAACCACGGCATCCGCCATTTCCATGATGCCTCTCTTTATTCCCTGCAACTCATCTCCCGCTCCTGCAAGCATAAGCAAAAGGAAAAAATCGACCATGGAATGAACGGTAATTTCACTTTGTCCTACGCCCACGGTTTCTACCAAAATGGTATCATAGCCGGCGGCTTCGCACAAAATAATGGTTTCCCTGGTTTTACGCGCCACACCACCCAAAGAGCCTGCTGATGGCGAAGGACGTATAAAAGCGTTAGGGTCTGAAGCCAATTCCTCCATACGTGTTTTATCGCCCAAAATACTTCCTTTGGAGCGCGAACTGCTGGGGTCAATTGCCAATACGGCTATTTTTTTTCCTTGAGAGGTAAGGTATTTACCGAAAGTTTCTATAAACGTACTTTTCCCTACGCCCGGAACGCCCGTAATGCCTATTCTAACCGAGTTTCCGGCATAGGGCAGGCATTGGGTAATAATAGCCTGTGCCATTTCCTGATGTGCGGGCAATGCGCTTTCAATCATGGTAATAGCACGGCTTAATATGGTTCTGTTACCGTTTAAAATGCCGTTTAAAAAAATTTCCGGATCAGTAATCGTGTTTTTTTTACGCGAGAAAATTTTCGCCGCATGTTCATTTAATATGGGGGGCTGTTGCACGCCATCATTTACTTTTAATGCCGATCCTTTATTCCTGTTTTTGTTCATAGTCCAAAAATACTAATTTTAAAATGAACAAAAGTATATTGCAGGAGATAAAAATAAGGAAGAAACAATCGTATAAAAAAAGCTCCATTATCAGGAGCTTCCATATAGATTTGAATAATAAATTTTAGAAGGGTTACTTTTGCTTTTGCGCGCCTAATTTAGCGCCCAAGAACTCTCTATTCATGCGGGCTATATTGTCGATAGAGATTTGTTTTGGGCATTCGGCTTCGCAAGCCCCTGTGTTGGTACAGTTTCCGAATCCCAATTCGTCCATTTTTGCAACCATTGCCTGCACACGGCGCGATGCTTCGGCTTTGCCTTGTGGCAGCACTGCCAAGTGCGAAACTTTAGCAGACACAAACAACATGGCTGAAGCATTTTTGCATGCAGCTACGCAAGCGCCGCATCCTATGCATGCAGCAGCATCCATAGCCGTATCTGCTTTATCTTTAGGTATTAAAATGGCATTTGCATCAGGAATGCCGCCCGTGTTAACGGAAATGAAACCGCCTGCTTGTATTATTTTATCAAAAGCTTTGCGGTCAACCATCAAATCGCGTATAACAGGGAAAGCGCCCGAACGCCAAGGTTCTATCACGATAGTATCTCCGTCTTTGAAGCGGCGCATGTGTAATTGACATGTGGTAACCGCGTCGTCAGGTCCGTGCGGACGTCCGTTGATATAAAGGCTACAAGTGCCACAAATGCCTTCGCGGCAATCATGATCGAATGAAACGGGATCATCTCCTTTTTCAATAAGCTGATTATTCAAAATATCCAGCATTTCTAAAAAGGAACAACTTTCGCTTATATTTTCTATATTGTATGTAACAAATTTACCTTTGGCTTTGGCATTTTTTTGTCGCCATATTTTCAGGGTGAAATTCATATGTTTATTTTTTATAACGATAATAGACTATTTATAATTTCTCTGTTTTACTTCAATAAATTCGTAATTCAGAGGCTCTTTATACATTTCATACTTTCCTTCGCCTTTGTATTCCCATGCTGCCACGTACATAAAGTTTTCATCCTGGCGTAGCGCTTCGCCGTCAGGTGTTTGATACTCTTCACGGAAGTGTCCGCCGCAAGATTCTTCTCTGTGCAAGGCATCCATTGCCATCAATTCTCCTAATTCAAGAAAATCTGCTACACGTATGGCTTTTTCCAGCTCGGGATTCACTTCGTTTATTTCACCGGGGATTCTTACATCTTTCCAAAATTCGGCACGTAAGGCTTGTATTTCCTTCACAGCTTCTTCCAACCCTTTTTTGTTGCGCGCCATACCTACTTTATCCCACATAATTTTTCCCAATTGTCGGTGGAAATGGTCAACAGGTTGAGAACCTTTTACGTTCATCAATTTATCTATAAGCGTTTTCACTTGCTTTTCGGCTTCATCAAACTCACTTCTGTTGGTATCGAAACGAGGTACCGAAATCTGATCAGCCAAATAATTTTGCATGGTATAAGGCAATACAAAGTAGCCGTCAGCTAAGCCTTGCATCAAGGCAGAAGCTCCCAGTCGGTTGGCGCCATGGTCGGAGAAGTTGGCTTCGCCGGCAACAAACAATCCTTTCACGGTAGATTGCAATTCATAATCCACCCAAAGTCCGCCCATGGTATAGTGAACGGCAGGGTATATCATCATCGGGGTTTCGTAAGGGTTTTCGTCCACGATTTTTTCATACATCTGGAACAAGTTGCCATAACGTTCTTCTACCACTTTTTTTCCTAAACGGTTGATAGCCGAGGAAAAGTCGAGGAATACAGCCAATCCCGTTTCTCCCACGCCAAATCCGGCATCACAACGTTCTTTGGCAGCACGGGATGCTACATCGCGGGGAACAAGGTTGCCAAAGGCAGGGTAGCGACGTTCCAAATAATAATCGCGGTTTTCTTCCGCTATATCTTTAGGTTTAATTTTGCCGTTTCGTAGGGCTTCAACGTCTTCTTTACGTTTAGGAACCCAAATACGCCCGTCATTACGTAAACTCTCGCTCATTAACGTAAGTTTAGATTGGTAATCGCCGTGCACGGGAATACATGTAGGGTGAATTTGTGTGAAACAAGGGTTTGCAAAATAAGCTCCTTTTTTATGCGCTTTCCATGCTGCGGTTCCGTTGCTTCCCATGGCATTTGTAGAAAGGAAGAACACATTGCCATATCCGCCTGTTGCAATAACTACAGCGTGTGCAGCATAGCGTTCTATTTCGCCGGTAACAAGGTTGCGGGCAATGATGCCGCGCGCGCGCCCGTCAATAATAACTACATCCAGCATTTCGTGGCGGGAGAAGATTTCCACATTTCCCTTGTTTACCTGATAGCTCATGGCGCTGTATGCGCCAAGCAAAAGTTGTTGTCCTGTTTGTCCGCGTGCATAAAAAGTGCGGGAAACTTGTGCACCTCCAAATGAGCGGTTGTCAAGCAATCCTCCATACTCACGGGCAAAAGGCACTCCGTTTGCAACACTTTGGTCAATGATATCGCCGCTTACTTCTGCCAAACGATATACATTGGCTTCGCGTGCGCGGTAATCACCACCTTTTATGGTATCATAAAATAAACGATATACGCTATCACCGTCATTTTGGTAGTTTTTGGCGGCATTTATGCCCCCTTGGGCAGCAATACTGTGGGCTCTACGTGAGCTATCCTGATAGCAAAAAGCTTTTACTTTAAAGCCTAACGCACCAAGCGATGCAGCCGCAGATGCGCCTGCAAGTCCTGTTCCTACTACTATAACATCAAGTTTTCTTTTGTTTGCCGGATTTACCAAGGCAATGTGGTCTTTATAATTGTTCCATTTATCGGCTAATGCCCCTTGTGGAGTTTTTGAATCAAGAACTGTCATATCTTTACTGTTTCTATGCTTTGAACTATATTCAAAGTATTATTTAATTAAAAGAAAATATAAAGGAATAATTGCAAAGCCCAAAGGCACTACAATAGAATATATGGTGCCAATCGCTTTTATGGCAGGTGTATATTTGGTGTGATTTAATCCTAAACTTTGAAATGCGGATTGGAACGCGTGGTTAAGGTGGAAGCCAAGCACAATCATTAAAATAACATATAAAATGGCATAAAAATGGTTGGAGAACAAGATGCCTGCCATCTGATAAAAATCGTGTTTGTCAACGCCTTCAGGAGGGTTTACCCAACCCAGCTTTACAAAGTAAAAATTGATGAAGTGGATAATAAGGAAAACAAAAATAATGGCTCCCGTGTGAATCATGTATTTAGAGAAAAAGGACTTTTGCGAAAAACCTTCTACCTTGTAGCGTACGGGGCGTGCTTGCCAGTTTTGAATTTGCAGTACAATGCCAAGAATAATGTGAAGTAAAAAGCCTCCGAAAAGGAATATTTCCATAAACTTCACAATAGGATTAGTGGTCATGAAATGAACGGCTTGCATATATGCGGCGCCATCGTCGCTCTTAAGCAGCAGCAGGTTTATGGAAAGGTGCATTACCAAAAACACTATCAGGAAAAGCCCTGCCAGCGACATTACAATTTTTTTCGTTACAGAAGAGTACTTTAAGAATTTGTTGCTCATAAGAATAATGATTTAACAAAAATATCGGGGTTTATTTTTTCGCGATATTAAAAAATTTATACTTTTGATTTTGTATGGGTGCAAAAATAGCAAAGAATATCGGGGCAATTGTTTTTTTTGTGCCAAAAAAGGATAATTTAAAATGAATTTAATTTATATAAAATTATGAGATACCAACCTATTTCTTCGCAAATGTATGTCCGCAACCGCGCGCAACTTGTAAAACAAATGAAACACGATTCGTTGGCTATTGTTAACTCCAACGACGAGATGCCTTACTCGGGCGATCAAACTTTTGTATTTCGCCAAAATGCAGATATGTTCTACCTTACAGGTCTGGATCAGGAAAAATGTATTCTTACGCTTTGCCCCGACCATCCGGTAGAAAATATGCGCGAAATACTTTTCACCGTTAAAACCAACGATTTAATGGTTACATGGTATGGACACAAATATACCTTTGAAGAAGTAACGCAAGTTTCGGGTATCAAAAATGTGAAATGGCTTGACGATTTTGAAATGACACTCAAAGATCTTGTTTCGCGCGTTAACACGGTGTATCTCAATCAAAATGAATATACGCGTTTTTCTACCGATGTGCCCGTAAAAGATGTAAGGTTTGCCAAGGAAATGCAGGAAAAATACCCCTTGCATAGCTATGAGCGTTTGGCTCCTATTATTACCAACATGAGATTGGTGAAACAAAAGGAAGAAATTGCACAGATAAAAAAAGCATGCGAAATTACACGCGACGGATTTTTGCGCGCGCTAAAATTTGTGAAACCGGGTGTAAAAGAATATGAAGTGGAGGCAGAGTACACACACGAGTTTATACGGCAAGGAGCATGTGGATTTTCATACCCACCCATTGTGGCATCGGGCGAAAATAGTTGCATTCTGCATTATAATACCAACTACAATACCTGCCAGGATGGGGATGTAGTGCTTATGGATATAGGCGCTGAATATGGCAACTATGCAGCCGATATGACCCGCACCATACCTGTGAGTGGGAAGTTTACACCGCGTCAACGCCAAGTGTATGATGCTGTTTTGCGTGTAATGAAAGAAGCTGTGAAAGAGCTTAAGCCCGGAACTACCATAGACAAGTGGAATGCAGGGGTGTGCAAAAACATGGAAAAAGAAATGTTGGCATTAGGACTTATTACACCTGAGCAGGTGGAAAAAGGCATAGACGGCTCGCCGGCATATTTCAAATATTATATGCACGGCATAGGTCATTTTATGGGCTTGGATGTGCATGATGTGGGCACACGCCAAACCGTTTTTGAAGAAGGTATGGTTATTACTTGTGAGCCGGGTATTTACATTAAAGAAGAAAAAATAGGCATACGCTTGGAAAACGATTATATTATCAGCGAGAACCCTGTAAATCTTATGGCTGATATTCCTATTGAAGCTGATGAAATTGAAAGGCTGATGAACCGGAAATAGAACGGAATAAAGGTCTAAAATAGCATAAAAATACCTTTGCTGGCTCACTGTTATAACGTGTTCCGATATTATTAGCTTGGATAAATTAATATAAAAACATACAACCCATGAAGCCAAAACGCTTACTTTTAGTATTAGTTATAATAGCAATTTTGTTTGAAGGATGTTGCAAGGATTATCCCCAATATCCGGGTCGTACTACCGCCATATTTAACCCGAATAAAACGTATGGTACTGTTACAGATATAGACGGCAACGTGTATAAAACCATAACCATAGGCAAGCAAACATGGATGGCGGAAAACCTGCGCGTTACACGTTATCGCAACGGTGACCCCATACGTTACCTGCCTGTTAATAAAAATGGGCAGGATAGCCTGCAGTTTATGACCCAAGGTGTTTATTGTGCTTATAATGATACTGCAAATCCCGATAGTATAGCAACGTATGGCTTACTATACGGCGGTTATGCAGTAACCGATCCGCGGGGCATAGCACCCGAAGGCTGGCATGTGCCCACTGCGCAGGAATGGGATAGCCTTATAGTGGCAGTAAATTATGGTATTAATGATATTGATGATTATGGGAATAGTAAATTGGTAGGAGGAAAGCTTAAAGAAGGTGGTAACAGGCATTGGCACAGCCCTAATTATGCAAATAATAGCAGTGGATTTACAGCTTTACCCGGGGGCTATAGATTTACGGATAATATCTATTACGACAAAGGTATATCATCTCTTTTTTGGACATCAACACCGTATTCTCATTTGTTATATAAAGGATTTTTTAATCCTAATATTAATATTCCTGTTTTATTTATTAAAGGCGTTTGGAATCAATTTACAACCATTGGTACCCAGCCTTTTCTTATGTCTCCGTATATGCTTAGCGTAAGGTGTATAAAAAATAATTAACGATCGATATAACTTTAAAACTAAAATTTATGAAAAAAAACGCTGTCGTGCCTTTGTAACGCGTGCCAATAATTCACACATTAGTAATTTACCTTAAAACGTACAATCCATGAAGCCAAAACGCTTACTTTTAGTATTAGTTATAATAGCAATTTTGTTTGAAGGATGTTGCAAGGATTATCCCCAATATCCGGGTCGTACTACCGCCATATTTAACCCGAATAAAACGTATGGTACTGTTACAGATATAGACGGCAACGTGTATAAAACCATAACCATAGGCAAGCAAACATGGATGGCGGAAAACCTGCGCGTTACACGTTATCGCAACGGTGACCCCATACGTTACCTGCCTGTTAATAAAAATGGGCAGGATAGCCTGCAGTTTATGACCCAAGGTGTTTATTGTGCTTATAATGATACTGCAAATCCCGATAGTATAGCAACGTATGGCTTACTATACGGCGGTTATGCAGTAACCGATCCGCGGGGCATAGCACCCGAAGGCTGGCATGTGCCCACTGCGCAGGAATGGGATAGCCTTATAGTGGCTGTAAATTATGGTATTAATGATATTGATGATTACGGAGTTAGTGAATTAGTAGGCGGAAGGCTTAAAGAAGGTGGTAACAGGCATTGGCACAGCCCTAATTATGCAAATAATACCAGTGGATTTAGTGCGCTTCCTGGAGGGTTTAGATTTACAGATAATACCTATAATAGATTGGGTTCTGCTTGCCTTTTCTGGACATCAACTTCATATTCCCCCTCTTTATATAAAGCATATTCTGATCCTAAGTTTAATATTCCAGCTTTATTTATGAGAGGAATTTGGAATCAGTTTACAAGTATTGGTTGTCAACCATTTCACATGTATGCATATATGATAAGCATACGTTGTATTAAGAATAAATAATAAACACTAAAAAATAAATCTAATAGTTATGAAAAGGAGAATTTTGATATTCCTATTGTTATTTGGAACATTTAATGTTCCTGCCCAAAATTATACTGATTTTACCGTTTCTATTCCCCAAACAGATCCATATCAAAAAAGCTGTTATCCTGTAAAATCGGGCAGCAATTTACAAATGGATGTAAATGTCAAAAATTCCACGCTGTCGTGCCTTTGTAACGCGTGCCAATAATTCACACATTAGTAATTTACCTTAAAACGTACAATCCATGAAGCCAAAACGCTTACTTTTAGTATTAGTTATAATAGCAATTTTGTTTGAAGGATGTTGCAAGGATTATCCCCAATATCCGGGTCGTACTACCGCCATATTTAACCCGAATAAAACGTATGGTACTGTTACAGATATAGACGGCAACGTGTATAAAACCATAACCATAGGCAAGCAAACATGGATGGCGGAAAACCTGCGCGTTACACGTTATCGCAACGGTGACCCCATAAAATATTTTCCATTATCAATAGCAAAAGACTCTATATTTCAACCTTCTAAAGAGGGACTATATTGCGCTTATAATGATACAAATGATCCGGATAGCATAGCCACATATGGACTTTTATATAATGGACTTGCTGTTACAGATTTGCGAGGTATAGCACCCAAAGGTTGGCATGTGCCTACAGGGCAAGAATGGGATACACTTATTACATATTTAAATTATGGGATTAAGGACTTTGATCCATATGGAAGTAATGGAATCGTTGGAGGAAAGCTTAAGGAGGAAGGTAACATTCACTGGAATATTCCTAATTATGCTAATAATAGTAGTGGTTTTACAGCATTACCTGCAGGATGTAGATTTAAAAGCTATGAGGATAAAGGAAGAATGAGTTTATTTTGGACAAGTACATCCTATGGAGAAAGGGCATTATTTGCACGCACTATTAGTAATTCATTTATATCTATCATTAATCAGGCATTTGTAATAGATGGAGGAGAGCTTAGCTTACGATGCATAAAAGATAACTAACACAAAAACTATATAAGGTATGATTAAAAAAAATATTATTGGAATAGCAATTTTGTTTATTGCTTTTTGTGCAAAAGCACAAGATATTACAGTTTCAATTCCTCAAGCAGATTCTTATCTGCAAAAATGTATTCCTGTTAAGACGAATGCAAATTTAAATTTGAATGTAAATGTGAAATGCAATAGTAATGGACCTTATACAGTGAGTATAGATGAATATGGAACGTTTCAAAATCGTCTTAATTGGTTTTATTTTAATAATGCGCCTAGTTATATTGTTACAGGACAAGTAGTTGCATTCTTCTTAAATATTTCTCCTAAAGAAATTTCAGATGGAATATATAAATTCTCCATTGCCCTTAGAGTAACAAAAGATGGGGTTACTAATAATTGGAATAATGTTAATAAATTTGAAATAATCGTCGATAATACCCCACCCACAAATCTTTCTTTAACCCCAATATCCAACACGCCCAATTCCGTAACTTTAGGTTTTGAAGCTTGGGATGAAATGTCAAATAATTATTCTGTGGTTAATAATACCGTTGGGCGCAGGGGTATCAAACAATTTGTCATAGCCATTAAAGACCAGAATGGCGCAACGGTAGCAACAACCACATGCAACGGCACGGAAAGCAGTTGGATTAAAGCGGTTAGCAGCAACAGCTTGCAGCCTAATACCACCTATACTGCTTATTTAACAGCTACGGATTTGGCTGGTAATTCAGCTACAAGCGCAGGTGTCCAGGTGAAAACGGCTATTGCGCCACCGGCTAACATCAAAGCCGGTAATACTACAGCAGTAAGCACAGTACTAAGCTGGAGTGCCATAAATGGCGCCACAGCCTACAAAGTATATGATGTTACTTCAGGTACACCTGTATGGATAGCTACAACAAGTAGTTTGCAACAGGAAATTACCAATTTAAAAATGGGTACGCTTTACAAGTTTGCAGTCAGTACAGTTAGCGGAAGCGAAGAATCGGGGAAAAGTTCCCCTTTTAGCGTAACAACTGCTATTCCTAAGATTGTAGGTAATCTTACTGTTTGTAATTCTGATATATATAGTATAGAAAACTTGCCTCCAAATTCAACATTACAATGGATTTGTGAGAATAATTTTCTTAATCTCGCAATTGGACAAGGAACGCCTAATGCAACGTTTACTAAAAAAGAAAATGGGAAAGAAATAATTAAAGCAACCATTAATTATGATGGGAATGTTTTTACTATAACCAAAAAGGTTAATGTCGGAACTCCTCCTATAGAAGGAATAATCATTAATAATACGGATTATAATCTATATCATGTCTGTTCTGATTGTATGGGTAATTTTATAGACTTTGAAGATTCTGAAAATAATATATACAATAAGTTCGAAGGATATTTACTAAGTTGGCCAAGTTTATCAGTATTACAATACAGCAAAATGTTTTATATGGGCAATTTCCCTTTTGGTTATTTACCTCAAGGAATGTATGTTTTAAAGATAAGAGGATTTAATGATTGCGGAGTTTCGGATTGGTATGAAACGGAAGTTGAAAGTTCACCCTGCGCAAATCAGGGTTCTTTTATGAAATATACAATTTATCCCAATCCTGCCAACACCATCGCTACGTTAAAAGTAACAGAGGATGGTAACAATAAAGTAAATTATAGCAGTACTACAAATAAAACAACCAAAGAAGAAATAACCATAAAAACAATTACCATTACAGATATCATGGGCAACGTAGTAAGACGGCAGAAATATATGCCCAACACCAAAGAAACGCAAATAAAAGTTTCGGGATTGAAGCACGGCATATATTTAGTTATTGTCAACGAAAATACCCCCCAGCAGCAGACATTAAAATTAGCAGTAGAATAAAAGGATAACGGAAACAGGGATATATTCTCCGAACTCCGTTCTCCTAACTAATAGCTTATAATAAAATCACATTATCAAATTATAGTAAAATAAACTAAAAAAATAAAACATATGTTTCAACCACAAGTTTATACACAGCGTCGTGAGGCTTTACGCAAGCTGATGACAAACGGCATCGTTTTTTTACCGGGCAATCATGAAGCCTCTTACAACTATCCCGACAATACATATATGTTCAGGCAGGATAGCAATTTTTCATACTTTTTCGGGTTAGACAATCCTAACTTTGCCGGAATTATTGATATTGACAACAATACAGATTATGTTTTCGGCAACGATTTTGAAATAGATGATATCATCTGGATGGGACCTCAGCCAAAGGTAATTGACTTGGCAAAGTCCGTAGGGGTTGAAAAAACAGGTTCTTTGTCCCAATTGGCTTCGTTTCTTGAAAATGCAGTAAAAATGGGGCGTCAGGTACATTTTGCTCCCACCTACAGAGGCGAAACAGCTTTGTGGGTAAGTGAGTTGTTAGGCTTAAACCCTTGGCGTGTGCGAGACTATGCTTCAAAACCATTGATTGATGCTATTGTTAAGCTGCGTTCTGTAAAGTCTGACCTTGAAATAGCCGAAATAGAAAAGGCCGTGGAAGTGGCTTGGCATATGCACACTACGGGTATGCGAATGGCTTATCCGGGCAGAGTGGAAAAAGAAATATCGGGTATAATGGAGGGTATTTCCTTGTCTAAAGGCGGTCGTCCGGTATCTTTTCCTGTAATCCTTAGCATTAACGGACAAACATTGCATAATCATTATCACGGCAATGTACTTAAGGAAGGGCGTATGCTTGTGATGGATGCCGGTGCCGAGATAGAAAGCCTGTATTGCAGCGATATTACGCGCACAGTGCCCGTAGGAGGAAAGTTCAGTCAAAGACAAAGAGAAATTTATAACATTGTGTTGCAAGCCAATCTGGATTCGCAGGCAGCCACAAAACCCAATGTTTTTTATAAGGATTGCCACATGGTGGCTTGCGAAACCATTGCCAACGGCTTAAAGCAACTTGGTTTGATGAAAGGAGACGTTAAAGAAGCAGTAGCACAGGGAGCACACGCGTTGTTTTTGCCTCACGGATTGGGACACATGTTAGGTATGGATGTGCATGATATGGAAGGCTTAGGGCAAATACATGTGGGCTATGATAATGAAATACAGCCCAGCAAGCAGTTCGGAGCAGCTTATTTGCGCATGGGACGCCGCCTGCAACCGGGATTTGTAATTACAAATGAACCGGGGATTTATTTTATTCCCGAATTAATTGATATGTGGAAAGCCGAAAATAAATTTGCGGACTTTATAGATTATAACAAAGTTGAAGAATACCGCGATTTTGGAGGCATACGTATAGAAGATGATATTCTGGTAACCGAAACGGGTTCGCGCGTGTTAGGCAAACCCATACCCAAAACGGTTGAGGATGTTGAAGCAACTATGGCTGAAAGACTATAAAGGCTAAAACCGTAGAGAGCAGTTAGTTTACATAAAACTTCTACCTTCAAATTAAATAGAAATAAACCAAAAAGACACAGAGGACACGGAGAAAACAAGAATAACTTGAAAACTTTTGTGCTCTTTGTGCCTTTGTGGTGAAAAGTGAAAACCACCGAGGGCAAGAAGGACACGAGATAAATATGTATGGAGTTAGTAAAGATGAATAAAAAAATCGTTTTTGAAAATAAAAATATATTCTATTCAGTATCAGGTACTGGAGATGCAGTGGTTCTACTGCATGGTTTTATGGAGTCCAAAGCTATTTGGGCATATTTTACCGAGAAACTAAAGGAAAACTTTAGCGTTATTGCCATTGATTTGCCCGGACATGGAGAAAGCGAAGTTGTAAGCGATATTCATTCTATGGAGCTTATGGCAAAAGTTGTACATAGCATTTTGGAGGAAGAAGATATAGCAGAAGCTGTGTTTGTAGGGCACTCCATGGGAGGATACGTGGCTTTACAGTTAGCTGAAATGTTTAAAGAGCAGGCTAAAGGCGTTGTGTTGTTCCATTCGCATGCTGCTCCCGATAGCGCTGAAGCAAAGAAAAACCGCGACCGCACCATAAAAATAGTGAATGAAAACAAGGGCAGTTTCATCACCTCTTTTATCCCTGATTTATTTGCGCCTGAAAATATTGCCATATTTGAAAAAGAAATAAAAGCACACCAGGAGGTAGCTTTGAAAATGGATGTAAAAGGCATTACGGCGGCTTTAGCCGGCATGCGGGACAGAAAGGGAAGCATAGACTTTTTGCCGCATGCGCAGCTTCCCGTTCTTTTTATTTCCGGAAAGCAAGACCCTCGCATGCCCACCAAGCAACTTATGGAACAAGCGCTTATACCCTCGCACAGCGAAATGCTTATATTGGAAAATGTAGGTCACATGGGATTTCTGGAAGCTAAAAACGTTACAGTATCTGCTGTTATAGGTTTTTCTAAAAGGTGTTTTTTAAGAAGCCGGTTTATATAGGAGCTTTCTACTTTTCATAAAAGTGCATTTCCTGTATATATTTATAAACCTTATCAGGCAAGTAATACAGCATATTTTTGTTTGCTTTTATACTGTCGCGTATAAAACTGGCGGATATTTCCACTTGTGGCGCATCAAAAAGCTTAACAGACGGGTGTTTCAGTAGTTCGTGATTTTCGGAACCTTGACGCGGATACACGTAAAACTTATAATATTCCAATAGTTGTTCCCAATTTTTCCATTTGGTAAAGGTTTCAAAAATATCAGTGCCTGAAATAAGTATAAATTCGCGGTTGGGGTGTTTCTCTTGCAAATAAGTCAATGTTTTTATAGTGTAAGAGGGTTTGGGAAGTTTAAATTCAATATCGCAGGATTTAAAGCGCGAATCATCGTCGATGGCAATATTCACCAATGCCAAGCGGTGATGATCCGACAGCAATGTTTTTTTCTCTTTTAATGGATTCTGAGGCGAAATAACAAACCATAACTCCTGCAAATCCGAAAATTCGTGCATATAGGAAGCTACCATCAAATGCCCGATATGAATGGGATTAAAAGATCCAAAAAATAAGCCTGTTTTTATCATAATATGCTAATAAACGGATACAATAACATGCCAATGAAACCGAAAATGCCAAATGCTTCGGAAATATTAACTTTCCAAAAACGTTTTTACTATATTTTCCGCTTCTTTAAGTGCAATATCTAACGTATCATTAATAACAACACAATCAAACTCCGGTTCATAGGCAAGTTCTGTTTGGGCTTTCGCCAACCGTTTTTGCAAACTTTCTTCCGTATCTGTCTGGCGATTGCGTAAACGTTGTTCCAACACTGCTATGGAAGGAGGTTTTATAAAAACAGACAACGCATTTTTGCCATACATGCGTTTTATATTCACGCCTCCTTTTACGTCCACATCAAAAATGGGTATTTTACCGGTGCTATGTAAGCGGTTTACCTCCGATTTAGGGGTGCCGTAGTAGCTGCCGGCATACACCTCTTCCCACTCAAGGAGTTTATTTTCGGCAATCATTTTTTCAAAATCTTCTTTTTTCAAAAAGTAATATTCGCGTCCTGCCTGTTCTCCGTTTCTTATAGCACGCGTAGTTGCCGATATGGAGAAGCCCAACACCGGAAATGTTGAAAGCAGGTGTTTTACGATAGTTGATTTTCCTGCTCCTGAGGGCGCCGATACGATAATTACTTTGTTTAATGTAGTTTCCACGATGAATAAGTTATAAAATATTGCCTAATTGTTCCTTTATTTTTTCCAGTTCATCTTTCATTTGCACTACAATGCGCTGTATTTCGGCATCACCGGCTTTTGACCCTAAGGTGTTAATTTCCCTGCCTATTTCCTGGCACACAAATCCCAATTTACGTCCGTTGGTGTCTTCATTGTCCATGATATCTTTAAAATAATCGCAATGCTTACGCAAACGTATTTTCTCCTCTGTTATGTCGAGTTTTTCCAAATACCAAAAAATTTCCTGCTCAAATCTGTTTTCGTCAAATTTCTCTATGCTTTTATCTAAAAACTCTTCCTGATTGCGCTTAAATCGTTCGCGTAAGTTTTGAATGCGCAATTTTTCGTAAGGCTCAACCTGTGCAAGAAATTCTAAAATGAGGTTTACATGCAAAAGCATATCTTTCTCCAATAAAACACCCTCTTGTGCGCGAAAATGTTCATTTTTTTCAACAGCCTCAATAATGGCATGGCGTAGTGTTTCCCAATCCTCATCCTCAAGCGATGTTTTGTCTGACTTTAACACATCAGGCATCGAAAACAAGGTGGCAATAATATCTTTATCGATGGGTAAACCAACTTCGGCTGAAAAATCTTTTATTTCCGTATAGTATTTTTTTAGCAAGTCTTTATTTATAACTACTTCCGATAAGTTCTGATTATTTTCGAAAGTAATGTAAAAATCCACTTTTCCACGTTTTAGTTTACCGGTAAGTTCCGATCTTATTTCGGCTTCTTTTTCTCTGAAAACTGAGGGTATGCGCATGTTTAAATCCAGTTGCTTGCTGTTTAAACAACGGATTTCTATGTTTATAATATTTTCTTTGATATGGGCAACAGATTTTCCATATCCGGTCATTGATTTAATCATGTATATCTATTTTAGGCAAAGATAAAGCTTTACAAAATGTAACATAAAAAAATGTAAGATAAAATATTAAACATACTGATAATCAAAGTAATACAAAATATTATTTTTATTTATGATTTTATTATATGCTTATTTAAAACAGAAACACAGGAAGCAATGATTTTTGAAAAATACATTATCTTTGTAGCAACTTTTAAATATTTATATATCATGAATAAAGGACCTATTTCCCAGTTTATTGAACATCATTACAGACATTTTAACGCTGCCGCACTTGTAGATGCAGCTAAAGCATACGAAGCTCATTTATTGGAAGGTGGTAAAATGATGATTACAATGGGTGGCGCCATGAGTACTGCCGAATTGGGTATTTCTTTAGCCGAGATGATTCGTCAGGATAAGGTGCAGATTATCACCTGCACGGGCGCTAATTTGGAAGAAGATATTATGAATTTGGTTGCCCACAGTCATTACAAGCGTGTGCCTAACTACCGCGACCTTACGCCTGAGCAGGAATATGCACTACTTGAAAAAGGCTTGAATCGTGTTACCGATACCTGCATTCCCGAAGAAGAAGCTTTCAGGAAAATACAACATCATATTGAGAAAATATGGAAAGATTGTGAGGCAAACGGAGAACGTTATTTCCCGCACGAATACATGTATAAACTGCTACTGAGCAAAGTGATGGAGAAAGATTATGAAATTGACCCCAAACATTCATGGATGCTTGCCGCTGCCGAAAAAAACCTTCCTATTGTGGTTCCCGGCTGGGAGGACAGTACCATGGGCAATATTTTTGCTTCCTACTGTATAAAGAGAGAACTGAAACCATCAACTGTTAAAACAGGCATTGAATACATGATTTGGCTGGCTGATTGGTACCGTAAAAATTCGGGAGGAAAAGGAGTGGGATTTTTCCAGATAGGAGGTGGCATTTCGGGCGACTTCCCTATATGCGTGGTTCCTATGATGTATCAGGATTTGGAATGGCATGATGTTCCTTTCTGGAGCTATTTCTGTCAGATTTCGGATTCTACTACATCTTACGGATCTTATTCGGGTGCGGTTCCCAATGAAAAAATTACTTGGGGTAAACTGGATATTCATACACCTAAATTTATTATTGAGAGTGATGCGACTATAGTGGCACCATTGGTTTTTAGTTGGATTTTAGGCTGGTAGAAAATAGCGTACTATAAAAAAGCTTCGGGCTGCCCAAAGGGCAGCCCGAAGCTTTTTTATCAATAAACATGGTTAATTTATTTCAGTCCCGTAATAAATTTGTAAGTAAGCAACGTATATACAAGTTTGGAAGCTAAAAAATCGGAAGATTTATTTTCTTTGTTAGGACAAAGTTCCACCACATCAAAGCCTACAATATTACATTGTTCGCTTACTCTCTTCAGCGCATCAATCAAGTCGTACCACAGCATTCCTCCCGGTTCGGGCGTGCCCGTGGATGGCATGATAGACGGGTCTAATACATCTAAATCTATAGTAATATATACATTTCTGGTAAGTTTTCCTAATACATCCTGTATCCACCCCGATTTTCGGTAAAGATCGTGCGCATAAAAAATCCTGTCGGGGAAAACATCTTCGCGTTCTTCCACACTCATGCTGCGGATGCCTACCTGTACGATAGGGGCAACTTCCGCTGCGCGCGCCATTACACATGCATGGTTATGCGTAGTGCCTTCATACGTGCGACGCATGTCGGCATGGGCGTCAAATTGTAAAATAGTAATATCCTGAAAATGTTCCGCTACAGCTTTGATGGCTCCAATGCTTACGGAGTGTTCGCCACCTAACAAGACAGGGAATTTTTTATCGTTTAAAATCTCCTTCATTTTATTGTACACTGCCATGCTCATGGCTTCGGGGCTTTTATTTTCGGTAATGGCAGGCAAGGTGTGTATGCCCAACTTGTGTACCTCACTGTCGGTTTCTATATCATATACTTCCATGTTTGCCGATGCTTCCAGCAATGCTTCCGGACCTTTGTCAGCGCCTTTTATCCATGTACTTGTGCCATCATAAGGAACAGGTAATACCGCAACTTTTGCATTTTCGTAATTTGTGTATTCTTCAGGTAATCCGCCGTATTGTATCATAATTCAAAAATTTAATTAATAACCTAATATTTTTAACATGGATTTATGACTTTGCTCTTTTGCAAACAACTTGGTTGTGTATTCCCCATCTTCATTTATGTCGATGATAATGTGCTTGGGCGCAGGGATAAGGCAGTGTTGTATGCCGCCGTAGCCCGATAATGAATCCTGATAAGCGCCTGTATGGAATAGCCCGATATACTGGGGTTCATCATCGTCTAATTTAGGAAGGAAAATAGCATTGGTATGCGTTTCCGCATTATAGTAATCTTCGCTGTCGCATGTTAGTCCGCCAAGGAAAACGCGTTCATATTCAGCATTCCAACGATTAATTGCCAGCAAAATAAATTTTTGATTAATAGCCCATGTATCAGGCAGTGTGGTAATAAACGAACTGTCAATCATGTTCCAAAGCTCGCGGTCGTTTTGTCTTTTTTGATCGATAATGCTATAAAGGATAGCGCCGGATTCCCCAACAGTAAATGAACCGAATTCGGTGAAAATATCCGGTTCGGGCGTGTTGTTGCGCTCGCATACACTTTTTATTTGCGCAATTATCTCTTCTGCCATGTAAGCATAGTCATAGTCGAAATTCAGCGAGTTTTTAATAGGAAAACCACCGCCGATGTTGAGGGAAGTGAGGGTGGGGCATACGGCTTTTAAATCGCAGTAAACGTGTACGCATTTTAAAAGTTCGTTCCAATAATAAGCAGAGTCTTTGATACCCGTATTGATGAAAAAATGCAACATTTTCAATTCAAACTTGGGATTATTCTTAATTTCTTCTTCGTAATACGGAACAATATCGTTATACCTGATTCCCAAACGAGAGGTATAAAAATCAAATTTGGGTTCTTCCTCCGATGCAATCCGGATGCCTATTTTTATTTTGCGCGTGATATTGCGGTCATATTCGTCCAGTTCAAACTTGTTGTCGAGCACCGGAATAACGTTTTCGAAACCGCTTTCGATCAAATTGCATATATTTTCTATGTATTGGGGACGTTTAAAGCCATTGCACACAACATACGTATCCTTGCTTATTTTGCCTGCTGCATGTAACGACTCCACAATGGGAATATCAAAAGCCGATGAAGTTTCGATGTTAATCTCGTTTTTCAGCGCCTCCTCCATCACGAAGTTGAAATGTGAACTTTTGGTACAGTAGCAATAATTATAGCTTCCCCTGTAATCGCTTTTCGCCATTGCCACGTTAAAAATACGTTTGGCTTTTTGTATTTGCTTTGATATTTTGGGCAAGTACGATATACGCAAAGGCGTTCCATACTGCTTAATTACTTCCATGAGAGGAATATCGTTGAAATACAATTCATTATCCACAACTTTAAATTCTTCGTTCGGGAAGTCAAAAGTTTGTTCAATCAGGTCAAGATATTTGTTTTTCATACGCTAAACAACAGGTCTATTATTTATGTGTGCAAAGGTAATTATTTCAGTTGTATTTAAATTATATTTTCAATCTAAATCAATTACTTTTCATTTTTTTTACCAAAGTAAACAACTTTGTTGTTATAATATTTTTAATCAAGCGCATGCGGGAATAAAAAAAACAGGTTAAGAAAATTATTCCTAACCTGTTTCTGCCGGCAGATAAACTTTATTCGGCAAAAGAAAAATATGTTTTTTCTTTCATTTCCTCTCCGGTATATCCCAGCGTATTGTTTCCATCTTTTATAAGATTAAGCTCTTTTTTATTATTATAAATATTTTTTCCTGAAGCTGCATCAGTTACCGAACAGCTTATAACGCCTATGATTTCTTTTCCTGCCACGCTATACAAATATCCTTCCATTTTGGCTTTTACTGCTACCGGCACATCTTTTAGTTCTACTCTGAAAGGAAGCTGTTGATCTACCTTCACCGTATTGCCGTTTTTGTCAGTATAACTAGCTATAATATAAAAGCGGTTATTATCGTCAGGATTAGTCATTTTTGCCTCATAAACAATATTTTTGGCTACAGGCATTTTGTCGTTGTCTTTGCTGCACGCGTTGAACAAAACAACACTTAATAGTAGAAGAGCGGATGATAGAAGTAAGAATTTTGATTTCATCATTGTGTAATAGATTTTTTAATGTTTCAGGTAACAGATTTGCATGTAAATATCCGTACCAAATAAGATTTAACGTAACATGCCCGTTATTTCATCATTTTTGGCTAGCGAAAAGTTTTTTTACCGTATTTCAGGTTTATATAAAAACAGCCAAAAATATTTTTGATTATGTTTACAGCAAAATAACAGCCAAAAATCTAAAAAGTGTTTTAATTTAACATTTTTTATAAATTAAAGTAATTAGCCACCTAAATGCAATTATATGACAAACAATTACTTAAACACATTATACAGCTAATTCCCGAGTGTATAAAAATACTTCAAAATGCGTATATTTTTTACATTATAACTTATAACATATCGAACTTTGTTTGGTGGTAATTGTTATTTTTAAAAAAAAGAAAATGGAAAATCTCAACGGAATAAAAAAAGCCAATACGGATTACTCAATCCATGAACTTATAGCGCAGCGCTGGAGTCCGCGCGCTTTTAGCGATAAAAAAGTAGAGCCCGAAAAATTGCAACGCGTTTTTGAGGCTGCCCGGTGGGCGCCATCTGCATACAATGCCCAACCATGGAATTTTTTAATAGGTTACAAGGGTGACGAGGTATGGACTAATGTGTTTGAAACGCTTATAGATTTTAACAAACAATGGGTGAAGACAGCCCCGATTTTAGCCTTATGCGTGGCGAAAGTGAAATCGGAAAAAGGAGCTAACCCCTTGGCAGCTTACGATTGCGGGCAAGCTTTATATGCAATTTGCATACAGGCAGAACAAGAGGGATTGCACGTACACCAAATGAGCGGTTTTGATGCACAAAAAGCGGCACAAATATTGGATGTGCCCGAAGATTACCAGGTTTTAACAGCATTTGTTATAGGTTACCCGGGCGATTTGGCACAACTGCCTGAAGACATGCAAAAGATGGAAAAAGCTGCGCGACAAAGACGTAAAGTAAAAGATTTTGTTTTTACCGGAAAATTTGGACAACAGGCTGATTTTTTGTAATTTTGATAGTAATGATGAATTATATATAAGTATTCAACAACAATTACATTATACTGTTTTTTTAATTGCATAGGTGCATGATTGCATTTAATGAAGCCTTTAGTTAATGTTAAAGGATAAGATAACAAACAGAAAGTATCAGGGTTAATTTTTGAAGCTTTGCTTCAAAGCTATATTAAACTAATCAAACCTAATACATAAAAATATATGCACGTATGGGGTTAAAATAAAAACCAACCTATTCTGTATTACATACTTATATCTATAATTTAATTAATATTAACTAAAAACAACAAAAATGAAAAAGTACATTGCTGAATTTATCGGCACATTATGGCTGGTTTTGGGAGGATGTGGCAGCGCTGTGCTAGCGGCGGCATTTCCTGAATTGGGCATAGGCTTTGCAGGAGTTGCACTTGCATTTGGACTAACGGTGGTAACCATGGCTTATGCTATAGGGCATATCTCGGGTTGTCATCTTAATCCGGCTGTTTCCATTGGTCTTTTCGTAGGTGGCAGGTTTGACGTAAAAGATCTTTTTCCTTACATTATTTCTCAAGTACTCGGAGGCATTACCGGAGCACTTATCCTTTATTTGATTGTAAGCGGCAAATCTGATTTTAATGGCATTGGAGATTTTGCAGCCAATGGTTATGGTGAGCATTCTCCGGGGGGCTACGGCTTAACGTCTGCCTTGCTTACAGAGGTAGTAATGACGTTTATGTTTCTGATGGTAATTTTAGGTTCTACCCATGTTAAAGCGCCTAAAGGTTTCGCGGGCATCGCCATTGGCTTGGCATTGGTACTTATTCATTTGATATCTATTCCGGTTACTAACACCTCTGTTAATCCTGCACGTAGCACAAGTCAGGCTATATTTGTAGGCGGATGGGCATTCAAACAACTGTGGTTGTTTTGGGTTGCCCCTATTGCAGGTGCTATATTAGCCGGGATAGTTTATAAATATTTATCGCCAAACAAAGAAAACCAATAAAACCAATAAATAAAAAAAGTATAACAATAAAGGCAAGGCAAGATTTTTGCTTTGCCTTTTTTAATAGAAAACAGTTACCATATGCGTAAAATAGGCTCTCTTTTTTTTATGGCATTTTTTTTGATTTTGCTTACCGGAGCATGTTGCGTGGAGAAGGCTTCAAAAAGCAATGCGGGTTTATCTTTTTATCCCCACGGCTATGTGGGCGAAACGTTTAACGCCAATTGCAACAATATAAGGAAGGAAATTTATTTTTATGCCGATAAAAGGGTAATTATAAAAGAAATTTTTCCTCAACATTGTCCTGCTGCGAAAGATAAAATCAGAGAAGGTAACTGGACTTATACCCATAAGGGACTTATTCGGATAGCTTTTCCTACCAAGTCGCCCATGCAGTACTACAAAACCGTTTCGTCAAACCGAATTATAGAGGTTAATCAGCAGGGGACAGAGCCTAATGCAAGCCAAGAGAAGTTTAACACCTATGTGCTGCAATAAAAAAGCAGGCTTTGTTTTGAGAAGTTGTATTGTTTTTTGTTAAATCGCTCGCATTATTAGATTCAAGCACCCGCACTACTTTTACGAAGCGTTTTTTATAGGATTCGCTCAAAGGACTAATCACCACTTTCTTTTCTTTGCCCGATGAAGCATGTATAAAACGTACGCCATCTTCGTCGTTTTCATATACCAATCCTACATGCCCTATCGTTCTTGTTTTTTGCGTTTTAGGACTGGTAAACAAAATAACATCCCCTTTTTTTGCTTCTGCCAAAGGAATAACTTTTCCTATACCGGCAAAAAGCTTTGAACTGCGCGGCACATCTATATTAAAATGCTTGAAAACATACATTACGAAACCCGAACAGTCAAAACCGATTTTAGGATTTTGTTGCGCCCAGCGGTAGCGAACACCCAGCAAATTTTCGGCAAATGAAATCAGTTCGTCTGCACCAATGCTCAAGCGTGGCGATTTAGTATGGGGGGTGAATGTATCCTCTCCCGCTACAGAATCCAATGCTAATAGGGGTTTGAAGCAATTTAGGTATCCTGGTATAAGGAAATTGAAAAAATTAACCGATAAAATGGGTGGTTTTTCAAAGTTCGGTTCGCTTTTTAACGAGAATGCCGAAAGGGTATTGAAAGAAAACAAAATAAACAGCAAACTCGTGGTGAGTTTTAAACAAGTTTTACGCAATTTTTTTAGTCTTAAAAGTTATCGAAAACAAAAATCAGCTTTTGAAATAAAAAATAAAAGAGAAAGAATGCCAAAAGCTGTTAAAAAATCAAAAAATTACTCCCATACGCATGCCTGAATATGGATTGCAAGTTGTTGATTATTAAATTGATAATTTAAATTAACTCAACTTATACACAAATAATTTATATACATTTTATGAAAGTAGGATACGTATTATTTTTATAAATCTCTTTTCATAGCCTTTTGATAAAGGTGTAATTGTTACCCCCATCTTTTTTCCTGAAGAAGAATGAATAAACCTCAAAGTATCTGTGTTTTGGTAAACAATTCCCACATGTCCTACAAGATTTTTATTAAAATTTGTAGTTCCGGTAAAGAGAATTATATCTCCCGGCTTTGCTTTTTCAGGAGATATAGCTTTTCCTATATTCATATAATCCTGGGAAGAGTGAGGCAAATCAATTCCAAAATGTCCGAAAACATGTGATACAAAACCGGAGCAGTCAAACCCAATTTCAGGATCAGAGCAGGCGTACATGTACGGCTTGCCGATAAGGCTTTCGGCATAATGCATTAATTGCTCAACGTTGATATTATATGTTTTTTGCCGCGATGAAGATTTATAAGCGGAAGGCGCTTTTTTTATAGCAGAATCTTTCAAAAAAGCACTGTCTATAGATGCTACATGTACATCTATACTTTTATTGATAGAGTCATCTTCTTTTTGTATGGAAACTAAAGAATCATTAAAAATAGAATTGTTTTTATGCTTCTTATCTTTAATAAAAACCAATAGGGTTAGCATAATAGCCAAAAACAAGGAGCTCATAATAAGGATGGTTATAGGCTTACTTTTCATCAAAAAGATATATTAAAAGATAATAAAAAAGAGCAAATAGTAAGATTATAGAATCGTGCTGGCAATCAATAAATCAAAACAATATCTAATAATCCTTTTTCCTTCTCAATATTTTAGCCTATCGGCAATATGTATTTGTATTCATTCCTTGTAAAAACATCTATCCATTCTACAATTGAAAAAGCCAAAAACAAATCCCTTCTGGATTTTGAAACTTACAATTTAGCAACTTTCCGAATACTCTTACCACACGATATTATCGCGCGGCAGTAGGGGACTTCATATAATTTTTGACTGTCCGTGTCGGGGTCGCCACACTTACTGTCTTACCGAAAGTCAAAATCTATATTGATTAATTTCATTTTTTTATACTTGATTCAGCCTTAATATCTCGGAGTCGTGTTGTTCTCCCCTTGTTACTAACGGCTGGCGTGTATGAGAAGTAGCGGATTAAAAAGCACCTCTCTTTCAGTTTGGCACTGACTTTTATTAAATGCACTGACCATTGATTTAGCACTGAACCCGCTATTTCTTATATACGCTGTTCTCTGCTGGATTTCTATTCTTCCCAAAATAAATTTGGATTATTTGTTGTGTAAGTTTTATATGTCACATTATTTTTTTCATCTTTAAAAATCTGAATTATTGGAATTTGATTTATACCGTCTAATGGTAACAATTGTACGGATTCTATAGTTTTACCATTTTCTTTTGTTTCGTAATTATAAGTTGAATGCAATGGAACCTCTAGTCTATATAAGTTTTTAGCCATATATGTATATAAATAGTATTCTTTCGATTGGCTGTTTTTTCTATTCCAGTTTGCTTCAGGATTTAAGATTAAAGGCTTATTATTTATAAGTCTCTCCCTTACTTCTTGAATTCCGAGTAGTTGTCCATTTTCGTCCATAACATATGCGTCAAAAGTTGGGTCTAACCATATCCATCTGTTTTCCTTTTCTAAATATACCGTGTTAATAACATGACAATCATCAAACTCTAATGGTTTAGGCATACAAGTAACCATTCTAGATTTATAAGCCATAGATAGAAAACATTCATTTAAAATGGTAGCCATCATTCTACAGTTTACGCCTCTTTTCTCACTTTTACAAATCCTAAGTAAGTCTATTGCATTTTTTAAAGTTGGATTATCACTTGAACCATCGTGTTTAATTAAATTATGAACCCAATGCATAATATTCAAAAGTTTTGAAACATCATTACCTCCTCCAGCAATTGAGTCGAGTTTAAAATCTTTTTTTAATTTCTTGAGTTGTTTGTCTTTTTCTTCTAAATAAGTAAAATTCGGAATTTCTCTCTGCTGTGTAATGTCATAACTTCCAGCTTTTTGTAAAGTCTTTATATAAGGCTCCACGTATAAAACTTGAGTATATGCTGTATCTTTTTTTCTTAGAATAATAAAATCAAACTTTGTTTCTTCACTTATTACTATACTTATAGAATCTATGTCTGTGTGAAATGAAATTTTCGAACCTAATTTGTCAGTTTTATAGACATCTGGATTAGCATTAGGATCAATTTGCCACCATGAATTATTAAAATCTTCATAAACAGATTTACCATTAATTCTGATATCTACTTTTTTTGAATTTGCTTTTATTGTTGGTAGACTTTTTTGAGCATTCGAATATACCGAAGTCAATATTAAAATGATTACTAAGATTTTTTTCATTTTATTCGTTATTTTGTGTTAAGCTTGCAGATAACGGTCGGCGGTATGGTTAGTTGCCGATTTCGAAGCACTTCCCTATCAAGTTACAACTACTTTTGATACGAGCTGTTCCGCTCGAATACCCACTGCACCGGCAATTAACTATACCGCGTGTTAGCCGTTCGGTGTTTATTTTTTCTGTCATTTCATCTTTCAATTTGCGACATCGTTTCTGTCTGCCGTGCGTTTGGGTAGGCAAGCTCTTTGGCTGGTTTAGGTCGTGTGTTTGCTTTTTGTGCGACCAGCCAATGTGCTTGACTACGAAGCGTGGGCTTTAGATGTCCTTTATTATATTTAAAAAGTCCTCCAATTTATATGCTCCGTCAACTGTCCGCCTTTCGTAAACCATAAAATAACGATAATTATTCCCTGCTTTGCTTGCCCAAAGTCCGCCAAGTCTTATTTTGGGTTCAGCATCCAGATGGTCGCCCTTTGTTTCTAATAAAAGCGTCTTACCGCTTTTTGTCTGAATTATAAAGTCAGGATAATGATTAACAAAACCGTTAATCCTAAATCCTTTTCGTTCAATATTTCTTGTCCAGAATGCGATGTTTTGCATATTCGCAATTTCATTTATTACTCTCGCTTCAAAGTCGTTTATTTTACCTTCTTTCTCGTAAAGCGATTTTGTAATGTCTTTCGCTGTGTCGCCTGGCGAAATGCTTTTGGGTAACTGAAACGATGGTTTTATAAATACTTTGTCAGTATCTAAAAAGTCTTTGAATTTCTTTTCTGCGAATAGGTCTGAAAGTGATTTTATTTTCTGTTTAATCTTGTCGGTGTAGGTGTATTCGTTATTTGCAAAGTCGTTAAATTGCTCGTCTTTAAAATCTTCAAGAATTCGGTTTATGTATTTTTCAATTTCCTTATCGGGTATTGGGTACATATTGCCGATAATATCCATAATCCTTTTTGTAAAGTTTTTAACTCGGCTGTCTTTTCTTGCAGGGTCGAGAATATACGCCATTACACTTTCTTTTACCGAACCATCAAGACGCACAAAAGTCGGCGTGTGTTCTTTCTTTGTTTCATCCAAATCTACTTTGTAGAGTTCGGAAGTAATGCTGTCAAATGCAATATTTGTATCTGCTTTGCTTAATGCAAAACCATCTAAAAGATTTTCCTTTTCTAAAGGCAATTCTTCTTCTTTTTGTCCGAACAAATCATTTGCAGGGACTTTCAAGTAAAACTGAGGTAAATTTATCTTTTCTGCTTGTTCCTTGAAAATGTCTTTAATACTGTATGTTTTCACAAGTTGCTGAATTTCGTTAGGCAAAGCCGTTGTATTTGTTGAGTCCATTTCTGAAACAGTTTTTTCAAATGTTTCATTTTGTTCGATTGCAGTTTTTTCAATTTCCGATATTGTTTCACTCGGCAATTCAGTTTCCGAAGGAACTGAAATTCTTGTTGTGTCAATATCAGAAGTAATATCTTCGGTTGTTTCTTCTATAGTTGGAAATACAATAAGCTGTTCTAATGGGTCTTGTTTTTGGGCTGGTTCCTGCACTGAAGTATCAGCAAGTTTATAATCTTTTTCGCTAAAACCTGCTTTATTTAAGCCTTTTACAATATTTTGCAACGTGTCCATAAACTTGGACGATGCAGTTAAAACATAACTAAGATTTAAAAGCGGAAAGTTATGTTTCATCACGTATGGCTGACGTAAAACCCGACCTAAAATCTGCTCAACATCAACTGCCGAACTTTTGTCTGCCAACGATGCCAAAATGTAGGCAAACGGACAATCCCAACCTTCTTTTAGTGCGTTAATGGTTATGATGTAACGAACTTCACAATCACGGCTCATTAAATCAATTCCTTTTATCTCGTTGATACTTGCCGTTTTGATTTTGATTTGTTCAACTGGGATTTTTAATTCAATGAGTTTTTCTTTAAGTTTCTGAACATTCGATTTTTCTTCTTCTTCATTTAGAAAATCCTTACCGTTTTTAGGTTGTGCTTGAAATAAAACAATTGGGCGAATGTATTTGCCGCCTTTCTTTTCTTCTGCGATGGCTTGTAATTCCAAACGTTTTTGTAATTGAAGTGCCGAATTGATTACTTCGGTTCTGTCTTGATGGTTATAAACAATAACAGGAAGTTTAACCATGTTTTCTCGCTTTAACTCCAAAGCATCAATAAAACTGATAATGTTACTATTGTTGCGTGGTGTTGCCGTTAGGTCGAGAATAAAACAAGGATTAAACTCTTTTAGCATTTCAACACTTAAATCAGTTTCGGCATTGTGGCTTTCGTCAACCACTACCAAAGGATTTAAGAATTGCATGACTTTCATTAACGAAATTTCTTCGTCTTTGCCCAGAAGCGTTTCAAAGGATTGCAACGAGCCGTTTTGTTCAAATACTTTTCGTCCTTCTTTATTTGCTGTACGAATACTATCGAAACTTAGAACAAAAATATTTAGTTGTTCTTTTACCGAGGTTGCATTAAACCCACTACCTTGAAGTAATGCCGATTTATCGAATACCTCTACTTTGTTGCCAAAGTGCGAATTGATTTTCTGACGGTAAGGGTGCGAAGTATCTTTAAGGTTTTTAATGGTTTGGTCTAAAATAGTGATGGACGGTACAAGCCAAACAACTGCCTTTGGGCGGTCGTAATCAAAAGCATCAAAAACAGTTTTAATGGCATTGCATGCTATAAAAGTTTTACCGCCTGCGGTTGGTACTTTAATACAAATATGTGGCACGAGTGCCACATTATTTTTATATGGTTCAATTGCTGTTCCCGAAAATGGGTATAATGGTGTTCTCGGGTGTTTTGCCCAAAAATTATAAAATGCTTCTTTCGTGTCTTTGGTTTCCTGTACGTGTTCCAAAAACAGTGAAAGGTCGTTTATTACCTGTTGTTGATATGGTTTTAGTTCCATTGCTTAAAATCGTGTTATATCTCTTGGTATTTTCTTAAAAACAATATGGTGCTTTGTCATGAAATCCTTTGTAAGCAAGCAGTTGTCGGCATAAATTACATATTGCTCTGCTTTGGTTTTCATGGTTGCCAAAAAAACATGGTCAAGCGTTGTTACTTCGTCTTTCTCGTAATTGAAACAATAAGCTGTGTCGTTATGTTTACCAAGGAAATGCTTATTATCAGTATGTTGGGTTTCTGAAAAAGCAGATTTGGTTTCAGTGTAATAAACATATTGTCGTATTTTCTCAATGCCAACAGTTTCGTTTAAATTACCATCTTCGTTGAAAAGTGGCTGCCCCAATTCGTAGAAGTCAAAACTACCGCCAGTTCCTTCCGTTGAATTGTAACCATTTATAACTCGTTTAACCCTTTCGGCTGTAATTGTTTCGGCAATGTTTGTAAACTCTCCTTTTTTATTTGTTTCATCTATTTGAATAAGAATGAAATTTCTATTGCCTTTATCTTTCTTGTTGAGATTTAAAACAGCATGTGCTGTTGTGCCTGTTCCTGCAAAACTATCAAGCACAATGCCGTTCTTATTGTCCATGAACTTTACAAAAAACTCAACTAAAGATGATGGTTTTGGATATTCAAATACTGCTTTGCCAAAAATATCAATTATCTCTTTTTTCGCTCCTTCGTTTGTTTCTACACCCGCTTCCTTTTTGTCTACCAATGGGGTAAAATATTTTTCCTTTAAAAGATTTGTTGGTGCTTTGAAAGTATCAGTTTCTCTTAAATATCGGATTGCGAACTTTTCTGACTTAATAATAAATGTTGTTCCGTTTTCAATTTCTTCATCTAAAGTTTTTTGTGTCCATTTAAATTCGCCAGTCAATCTAATATCTTTATCAGCATAGCCGTCTTGAATGTAAATTTCATTATTAAGAGTCAATCTTTCGTATTGCCCCACTGGATAGGTTCCGTCGTCAAGTTTAAAAAGTAGAGTTTCTTTTGGAAACACTAATTCAACAGATGCATTACCCGAATTTAGCAATGGTGCATCGCCTCCGTCTCCTTCTTCTGCCTTATATTTTCTATTAGTTTTTTTCTTTTCATAACACAAAACATATTCGGTTGTCTTTCTTGACTTCCTTGCCAAACTTGGGGCTGTTGAAGTTTTAATCCATGAGAAATATTCAATAAAACTGCTTATCCCAAAAATTTCATCCATCAGAACTTTAAGGTTTGCTAATTCATTGTCGTCAATTGAAATAAAAATTATTCCTCCATCATCACTCAACAATTTATGAAGTAGTTTCAATCTCGGATACATCATGCAACACCATTTATCGTGGCGACTTAAATCGTCACCCTCTTTTCCAACAACTTCATTTATCCATTTTTTTAATCTTGGGTCGTTCACACTATCGTTATATACCCAAGTTTCGTTTCCAGTGTTATAAGGTGGGTCAATATAAATACAGTTAATTCTTCCTTCATATTCGGGCAACAAAGATTTTAGTGCTGCAAGGTTATCTCCGTGAATTATCTTGTTACCGCTTTTTGTTTCGGTTTCAGTTTGTTTTCCGTTGTCAAATCCGTAGGAATGTTCCAATACTTTAAACGGAACATCCATGTGATGATTTATAACCTTTTCTTTCCCTATCCAGTGTAATGTTGGCATATATTATTCTAAGTCTTTTAATTAAAAAACCCAAAGATACAAATATCCTCGGGTGCGTCGGCAAGAAAACAGCTCTTTTGCAAACTTCGGTCGTGCGTTGGCTTGTGCGGTTTGCAAATGTGCTGTTTTGTGCGTTGGCTGTTCATTATATCGTATTTTCTTTTTTCTGTCTTTATGTAGCAAATTGTCTGCTGTGTCGTTTTTTTTTTACACTGACGGCTAACGCCCCAACATCTGCACTCTATTGCGCATATTTGCTACAATAAGCAGTCTATTACGTAATAGAATAGATCTCTGGTAAAGGTATATAAAAATCTCCTTATATTTATATAAATAATAGGAGGTAAAGTAAAAAGCAGGAAACCTTGCTGCAAAGTTTTGTTGTGCGTTGCTGTTTATTTAAACATTAATTTTACTTTCAGCCCGGGATAGTTTTTAGCAAGTGCTTCTTTTATTCCTATAACGTGTCCGGCGCCCACAATTACAATGTTTCGTTGAAAAGGGCTTGTATTAACTCGTTCCGCAATATTTTTTGCCATCCGGCAGTTTCTTGCATTCCAATAGGTTGCAACGGCATCACTTTCGGGACTTGGATTTGCCACATACCTGCCTGAATTAATAATGTGCTTTCGATTGAGCGATTGGGGTTTATTTGTGTATTTCCCTAAATTGCCTAACAAAGATGGGATAACAGATTGATTATAATCTTTTTTACTTAGTTTGTTCATACTGTCGTTATCTCCATTATTGGCTCCTTTTTGGATGTTTTTATGCCACGCTTTATAATATTTATCTGTACTATGATGATCATCCATGGAATAGAGTTGTTTTATCTGCATTGCACCAGCCAGCTTAAAGGTTAAGTCGGTATTTTCATTTCTCAACGGCTTTTTACACCCCGCCAAGCCGTATTTTTTCAAATAATTATAGTACTGGTAATTTGCACGATCTCTTAAAATTAGATATGTTTTTGCAAGAAAATCGAAATCATCTTTGTTTAATTCTGTCAATTGCAACTTTTGCAATTTCTCAAAACGTTCCTCATTCAATATCCACACGTTTTTAAGTGAATCCGATTGTTTTACGAACTTGGGTGTATAAAAATTTAAACTAAGTGTATCACATGGCTGAATATATTCAACATAAATTGCTTCAGGATGGTATTTTTTTGCAAACTTTAGCAGGGGTTTATAGCTGTTCTTGACCATGCCAGGAACCTCGTGCATTGTCCCAATAATAAGTATTTCTTTTTCCTGACACAATGTGCTTACGGAGAAGAAAGCGCATAAAAGCAATAAAATATATTTTCTCATAATTTTTTTAATCAAAATTGCATTAATCACCACATGGCGTAATCTCTGCCCGGGGCTTAATATAGTTCCCATTTAGAAGGCAAATTTAGGAAAAGCTTTTAAAATTTGTTAACCGTAAAGGCAGATAAATAAATAGAATGGCGCTAATATTTATATGTACGTATATTTTTATATAATGTGTTAATATATGATATATGCAAATTTATTTATAGCACAAAAGATTTCCAATGTATTTGTAGAATGGCTTTTGTGTATGTAAAAACAAAGGAGTGTTAAGTTAAGTCTAAAATGGACTGTTTGATGTTTTGTAAACATTTATTAATCAAAATAATATATTTATAAACACCTAACTCATTATTCTTACTAAACAGTAATTTGCATTTACTCATTCATTTTTATAGCTTTCCAAAGCATATCGCCCATGCCTATGCGGTAACCTTCGGAGTAGAAAACAATCTCGCCCTTTTTATTTACCATATATAAAAGCGGATAATTATCCCTGAATGCCTGGTTGGCGCTTTTTAAAAAGCTGTTCATTAACGCTGTGCCGTTAATTGCTACATTTTTACTATTCGCGGGTAAAAACATACTGTTTGAAGGAAGATTTTTATACTGTTTTGCAGAAAAACCTTCGCGTAAATTGGCTTCAGGCACTACAAAAACAAATTTTCCGCTCCATTTGTCAAACTCTTTTTTAAAAAGAGGAATATCATTCATTATATGTTTGGTGGGCTCTTTGTCGGGTTCAAGAAAGCAGATAATCATACCATTTTCGTACCACTTGGCTTCAATACCCTTGTCGACATTGCCGTACACTTTTTTGTTCACGATTAATGGACGTATGGTAAGAGGAATACTAATATCCTTTCCTTTTTGGATAGTAAAATAGCTGTTATGCGTCAATACTTTTCCGTCGGCATAGCGGTTACCCGTGGTTAAGCGGTAGTATCCCTCCTCAAGGGTTAATTTTACGGGAAATTTTGACACACGTGCATCATCTTCATAGTCCAACTGTATAAAATCGCCATCTTTATATTTTGAAACAGAATAATAGGACAAGTACTGAGGCGTTAAATCATCATTTGATTTATAGCTGATGGTTATGTTGCCGATAGGTTTTTCGGGTAACGAAGGGTCTAAACTTATGGTTTTCCATAGTCCGTTTTCATATATCTTTATTTCCGAAGTTGCCATATCTATTTTTGCCGGCATGTGAAAGCTTCTGCAAAGTGCCACAAAGAAAATATCGCGTGAACGCTTATCCGCCTTGTGTAGTTTTTCTACCCCTATAGGAGAAATGGGACATCCGGAATAATTTTCCTCATCTGTTACTTCTATATGCTTTATTACCCAGTTTTTTATATCGGCTGTGGATACATTGGAGGAGAAAGTAGCTTTAAATTTTTGTTGCAGATAGGGTCTCCAATCACGGATCAATTCAAGTGAAATGCGAGGCGACAAAATACCTTGCACAAAAACTTGTTCGTCCACTTTCTTTGATTCTGTATTCTTAAGGTGTGATTGTAATATATCGGCAGGTGTGTCGCGTAGATCCTTATCCGTAAGCGTAGATAAGAGGCTTAGCGCGTAAGGATTGTTTGCATTTTGCTTTATAAAAGCAGCTATTTCTTTATAATTTCCTTCACTTTTGGCAATATATTCAGCTACTTTTTCTTTGTTTAATTGGGGTGTTGCTAATTTATATGCATTTTCTTTAGTCATAAACGTTGACAGATACGCATTCCGCACGCTGTCTTCATACTTTAATCTTATATTGTTTTCTTTTGTTTTGGCAGAAGTGTCTTTTGCAAAAACCGCTTTGTTGGCGGGAGGCGTAATATCCATATCCTCTTCATATTCATTGCCGGCAACGCGGCTAAGTGTTATCACTACATTATTTTCTTTTTGTAGCGACACTTTCTTGTACCCATATTTTTCGCCTTTTGAAGCAGATACCACTAAATCGCCCAAGCCGGAAATAACATAAGCTTTGCCGTTTTTATCGGTTTGTTGGGTGTAAATGTTGTAATATTCGGCATAATTATACAGTTGAAACCTCACCGTGGCATCAGGGATGGCAATTCCTTGCTCGTCAGTTACTTTTACCTCAAGTTTTTTGGTATCCGTATAGTTTTCCAATACATTAATTTTGGTGAAAAGAGGAAATTCCGTTTTGCTTTCTTTGCCGTTATATTTTCCAAATACATTGGTATGCACCATCATGGCGCGTTTGGCAGGATAGGTAAACCAAGCCTTGTCTAGTTCGGCTTCGGGTTCGCATGCACCCATGTAGTGCCATTTACCGTCGGTCCAAACTTCTACCCAAGCATGATTATCGTCTGTGTGTGCCCAGCGCGGTGTATAGCATTGACGGGCAGGTATGCCTACCGCGCGTAATGCTGTTACCGTAAAGGTTGATTCTTCACCACATCTGCCGAAAGCGTTGCGCACGGTAGCCAAAGGAGCGGAAGTGCGACCATCGGCAGGGCGATAGGTTACTTTTTCATGACACCAGTGGTTTACTTCCAAAGCAGCCTCAGTCATTGTCATCCCTTTAATTCTTTCTTTCAGTTCGTTGAAAAACACAATGCGTGCGCTATCCATATTTTCGTTGTTAACTCTGGGAGGCAATACAAAATGACGGAATAAATCTTCGGGAACTTTTTTGCCCCAAGTAAAATAATTCTTCGCTTGAAATGCTGCCTTTACTTGTTGCTCAAAAAAATCCGCATCATAATCGGCTATGTCGTTCAATGACATGTAGGCATAGAGAAATTTCAACGCCTCTTTTTGTTCTTTACCGATAGCTTGGTCGTCCGTAAACTTAAATAACTCGGGACAGCTTTGCCCATAGGTTGCTTTGCGTTTTTCAAATTGTTTTTCTACTTCTTTACGGTATGATGAATCCGAAATAAAATGCGATTGGCAACCCGCTAAAAGAAGGATTAATACTAAAGGTGAAAAGATTTTATTCATGATTATAACAAGTTGTCAAGTTTTTGAATGGTTTGTTTGACACGCTCCGCTGATGTGCGTGTGATTTCGTCTTCGTTTATGCATATACTTCCTCCCATTGAAATGCCGCTGTTTTTATAAAGCATTCCACTGCTGAGGGTATGGCGTGCCGAAAAATGAAATTCCGTAGCGCCTGTTTCTGTCGCTATTTTTGAAATATTATTTTCATTTACTCCACAGCCGGGCATAATAATAATTCTTTCGCCCGCTTGCTTCACCAATTGTTTGAGCAAAGGGATGCCGGCTTCTGCATTAGCTTGTTGTCCTGATGTTAGCAAGCGTTGACAACCTAAAGCTATTATTTTTTCTAAATTTTCGAATGGGTTGCGGCATCTGTCAAAAGCCCTGTGAAAAGTAACATTTAAACTACCTGCTTTCTCTATTAAGCGTTTGCAGAGCTCCATATCTACATCGCCGTGGCGGGTTAAACAACCGATAACGATGCCGTCAGCGCCCAAGCTACGTGCTGTTTCTATGTCTTTAAACATGGCTTGCTGCTCTGTTTCGGAATAAAGAAAGTCGCCGCCACGCGGACGTATAATAACGTGTAACTTTATCTGTATTAAATCTCTTGCTACTGCAATTTCGCCACACGAGGGCGTGGTGCCACCTTCGGGTATGCCTGCGCACAACTCCACGCGATATGCTCCGCCCAGCTGTGCCTGCAAGCAGCTCTCAGCCGAATTGGTGCATATCTCTACTTTATAATGACTCACTGATAATAGTATTTAAAATATTAGTTTTAAAAAGGAAAGAAATTTGTTAAAGATACAAATCTAAACAACTTGATGTGTTTCATACGTCTAAATTTATTTTAAATGCACAAAAAAAGTAGCATAAGCCTTCTGTTTTTTCAATAAATATGAAGCCTACCCGAAATAAAATTTATTTCGGGTAGGCTAGAGAGAAGTGTTAATTAGAGGTGAGTAAGAAGGACGCTTGACTTTTCTTTGTTGAAATTGATGTTAGCCTCCCCTGTTAATCGCAGGGGAGTATTTTTATATTAAGAGGACTATTTTTATAAACTTTCTCCAAAATCCGCTTTAAATTTTGCTATCAGCTTATGGGTCCAATCATTCACGGGCTCCAGCCCACCCATAAAAAAGCGGAGCACAGCAGGCTCATATACAAATTTTAATCCGCCGATGAGCGCCCTGTTATGGTAGAGCCATGTCATACGGTCAATCACATATTTTACTTGCGAAAGAGTGAATACGCGACGTGGAACGGCAAGCCGCAGCAATTCCATATCAGCATAAGTTTCGTTGCCGTTTTCATCCCGTTGGTTTGATATAGAACCCCTCTCCATTCCGCGCACGCCCGAAATTAAAAATAAAGCGGCAGCTAATGCTCCTGCAGGATATTGTGATTGCGGTATGTGCGAACATACATCCATGGCATTCACATGGGCTCCTAATACACCTGCAGGCTTTACTACAGGAATACCGTTTTTGTCCAATTCATCCACAAGATATTTAATAAAATTAGGACTTTGACAAATGACTGTTTCATCTAATGTTTCATATAACCCCACTGCCATTGATTCTATTTCTCTCATGGATATACCTCCGTAAGTAAGAAACCCTTCGTACATCGGAATAAGTGTTTCCATCTCTTTGTAGATATTTTCATCATTTGTGCAAATGCCTCCGCCACGGGAGGAGCTGATTTTACGTGCAGAAAAATACACAATATCAGCCATTTCGGTAATTATTTGCAAGATGTCGCCTAAAGAATTGTTTTTAAATTCTTCTTCGCGCATTTTTATAAGGTAAGCGTTTTCTCCCAGCAAACTGGCATCAAGTAATATTCTTATACCATGTTTATCTGCTAAAGACCTTACATCTCTAAGATTTTGAACAGAAAAAGGTTGCCCTCCGATGAGGTTTGTAGAAGCTTCCATGCGGATAAAAGGGATATTTTTTGCCCCTTCTTTTTCAATAACTTCCGCAAGTTTTTCTATATTAATATTCCCTTTAAAAGGATAATCTGAATTTATAACATAACTTTCATCATATAATAGCTCTGCTATTCTACCCCCGTTTTCGCTGATATGGGCTAAGGTAGTGGTAAAATGGTAATTCATGGGTATAAGATTCCCTTTGCGCACATAAGTTTTAGCTAAAATATTTTCAGCAGCTCTTCCTTGATGCACGGGTAATAAGTATTTTTTGCCCAATACTTTTTCAACCGCGTTGCGTAAGCGCATAAAGCTTTGTGATCCGGCATATGCGTCATCTGCATGCATCATTGATGATAATTGATTGTCGCTCATGGCATTTGTGCCGCTATCCGTGAGCATGTCCAAGAACACATCTTTTGTGCTTAAGCGAAACGTGTTAAATCCGCCTTCATGGAGGGCTTCTAGTCGGCGTTCGATGGGAACCAAATGTAGTTTTTGTACAACTCTTACTTTGTGTAATTCCAGCGGAATATCCTCTCCATTGTAAAATTTAATTTTCTGCATTTAAAAAACCAATATTTGTTTAAATTAATTGTATTTATTACAATTACAAAAGTAAACATATTTGGTTATAAAAATTTTATAATATATATTAAAAAATAAAATTCAATACGAATTGATAAAAAGTGTATTTAAATTTAAACTATTAAATTTAATAATATTAACTATATAAATTTTTTATATTATTGTATTTATTGTAATATATATTAATATGTTTAAATAATAAATATTTATGCCTAAAAAATTTTATTTTACATTCTATTTATCTCCATAAGACTAAATATTATCATATCAATATATATAAATTTAAATATATAAACAAAATAAATAATTTTTTTAATTTATTTGTCAAATATAATAAAATTTTTTTTAAATTTGTATTTCAATAACGATTTTTTATGATTAGATTTTATATCATATCCTCTCTTTATCATAATAATGGAAAACGGTTGTTTTCTTGTTGGATTTGTTAGTTTTACTTCCCCATCCCATTTTTAGAAGGTGTTTTAAGCTTTTTTGCAAATAAAAAGAAAGTTTATATGTATAAATAGTAATGTCCTATTACATATACAACACTTTTTATATACATATTTCCATGTGTTTATAATAAGCGCAAGATTTCCTTCCGGTTTTTAACTAAGCCTTCTAAACTATTGCTTATTGGGAATAGACAGTTTATTTAAAATCAAAATTTATAAATATATAAAAAATATTATTAACAAAGCTATGTGCCTATGGTGAAAGTTTTTAATTAAATCTAGCGGATAATTATTTGGTTGATAATTGCCAAATTAATTTACAAAAACCTTAACAAGCGCTCTGCCTAAAGTACAGAGGAATCTGTCGAATTCTCGTGTGGGAAATAAAATTTGATTTGTGACAGCAAATTTAATATACCATAATTACTTATAGCAAAAGATCAAACATTAAAAAATCATAACACATTTTAAATTTATAATAGCATATAATGTGTTTAGATAAATATGTAAATTATTTGTGTGTGTCTTGCGCATTTGCTATAAAAGAATAGAAGTACTATATGCTAAGTATTATATTAACTATTGTAATATAATCTTTGATTTAAACGCTTATAACTCACAAAAACTTATTACTATGAAAAAAACATTATTAATCCAATTGCATTTGGCCTTAATAATACTACTAATGTTTCCTTCTTTTATTTCGGCTCAGGAAACAAATACTTTTGATAAACGCTATCAGGAGGAATTGGCTAACGATAAGTTAGGAATTGCTTTGAGAGATTTGAAAGAAAAAATTGTTATTGAAGGTATCACTTTTGCCGGAGATATAAAAAAAGATTATAAGGCAAGACTTAAATCTTCTGAATTATTAATTATTAAAGCAGAAGCAATTCCTTCGGCCGGATATACTTGGGTTTTAAAAGATGAGGGGAAGAGCTCAATTGAGGTTATATCCGAAGATTTTGAACCTTCTAAAATTGCAGGGGGCAATGTTATAAAAAGGTTCGTTATTCGGTCTAAAGTAAAAGGCGAAATAACTTTAAACTTAGAGTATAAAAGGCCTTGGGAAAAATTGGTTGCTCCTCTAAGTGTTGTAACTATAACCATTCAGTCAGAGGGAGCATACACGGGAAACTTTTCAATGAATGTTTCCACTAAGTCATCTTTACGAAAATTAAGAAAAGCTGATTATACCGTAAGAGGATTGCCATCTTCTTTCGACTGGCGTAACCATGAGGGTAAAAATTGTATAACGCCGGTTAAAAATCAAGGTAATAGTAATGCTTGTTGGGCTTTTGGAACCTCAGCTTCGTTTGAAGGGGTTATTAAAGCTAAAACAGGAATTGAAAGAGATTTATCAGAACAGTGGCTTGGAAACTGTAATGTGCACGGTTTTTCTGTAAAAGACGGCGGATGGTTTCCTCAATATATGTTTGTAGAATATGGAGCTGTTAGTGAATCTGAAGTGCCCTTTACACAAACAAACGGAATTTGCAGAGCGCCTTATTTTTATTTGGAGAAAGCAGAAGAGTGGGGCTATGTGGATGGAAAACCGGACAAACCATGGCCTCAGGAAACACATAATGCTACTGTAGAACAACTAAAAAAAGCACTTGTTACTTACGGACCTTTAGCTATTGATGTATATACAACAGGAGGAGGAAAAGGATGGTATGGGTATGAAAAAGGCGTATATTCGGAAAATAATACCGGTGGCGGACATATCGTATGTTTGGTAGGATGGGAAGACAGCAATGAATGTTGGATTATAAAAAATTCATGGGGTCCTAACTGGGGCGAAAATGGCTATATCCGTGTTAAATATAACACCAGTGGAGTAGGAGCATATTCGGCATATATCAAATTTAATCCTACGTTAAAAAAATACAGAATTTTAGCCTCTTCTGGTAAGATTAGGGAAACCCCTGATAACGATGGTGCTTTACAAAATATTACACTTACCATTGAAGGTGCGGCAACATTTAAAAATTCCGAGTTTACTGCTGCTGATTATACATTTAATAAGCTTCCTGCCGGCGTTACGGCACAAATCAAAAGAATTGGAGATGCCAAAGCGGAAATCGTTTTTACGGGTAAAGCACAATCTCATTCCGCAACTGATGATGTGAACGATTTTACGGTTACTTTTGCAGAATCGGCATTTAACGGTATTTCTATTTCGGATATATATAATCCGGCATTGACTTTGCCTATTAAATTCCGCAATCCCTATCAAATTATCTATAAAGAGCTTAAGAACATAGGAGCCTCTTTTGGGAAAGTATGGACGGCATTTGATTTAGGCTATTTTAATGGCTCATATGGCGCTTGGTACTTTAATACTGCTTCTCATCCGGATAAAATTGGTAATCTGAAGATAGAAACCTATGGCAAGAAATTGGTATGTCATAGAGGCGCATTCAATATAAAAGCATTAAATTTTGGAGATATTATTGATTCCAAGTCATATTGGAAAACGTATGACGATTTTCCTAATCAATTAGAACTCACCAATAAAGAATATACTGATTGGGTAGGGAAGATGGCATATTTAGGTTTTGTTCTTGATGGAGATGGCGGTCCTTGCTATGGTTGGATGAGGGTGTCTGTATCAGATGATGCAAAATCATTTACCATACATGACTTTGCTTTTAATGAAGCTCCTAATAAACCCATAAGAGCAGGCGAAAAGCCCGGTGGGTTAAAAAGCGAACTTATATACACCCCTGATGCTATTGAAGAAACATTAGATAACGACGGGCGTGTAACTCCCATGATAAAAGCTGTTTTAAACGGGAAAACTTTTGCTGAACCTTTTGGTAAATTAACTCCAAATGTTCAATATAAAATATCAGACCTTCCGCAGGGATTACAACTGGATATTTATGCAATTAATGCCAATTCCGCGGAAATAAAAATTACAGGAAAAGCTATTAACCATTCAGATATAGCTAAATTTAACTTAGAATTTCTTGATGCCGCTTTTGCGGATGGAAGTGCCCAAAACATGAACGGATCTCCCAAAGCATTTTCTATCCACTTCAAGCCTGCGTATGAAATTATTCATGGAGATTTTACCAATGTGGGTGTATCTTCCACATCCTCATGGTCATATTTTGCTTTGGAGAAAAACTTTTTACCTTTTGGTGCTTGGTATTTTAATGGAAAAGAATTACCCGAACTTATTGGGGATTTAAAACTTGAAGCATATTCTACGGAGTTATTATCTAACCCCGGAACCCTTACTATTAAATATGTGGGAGCCGGTGAAATAATTGGTCCTCAGGGAAAAGAATTTAACACCTATGGAGGTGTTTATGGCAAACAACATACATTAGTAGGTAAAACATATCGTACATTTGTAGGACAGACTGGTTTTATAGGTTTTAGATTTCCTGTTGAAGACAGGTACTGCTATGGCTGGCTTAAAGTGAAGGTAAATCCTGATGGCGCAGGATACCAAGTTCTTTCTTTTGCATATAATGAAAGACCTAATAGTCCGTTGAAAGCAGGTAGTATTGATGCTATTACCGAAAACGTAGCTCCTGTTTTTGATTCTAAGCCTGTACAAAATGCTTCTATTGGTAAATTATATGAGTATAATATTAGCTATAGTGACGCAGACCCCTCTCAGAAGCTTGTTCTAACAGCGGAAACAATTCCCGATTGGTTGAAATTTACAGTATTGGATAATGGGAAAGCTAAACTTGAAGGCACTCCAGCACTTAAGGGCATATATAATGTACGATTAATTTTATCTGATGGGATAGCCACCACATATCAACAATTTAGTATAAATGCGGAACCTGCCGGTATAAATAATACAGGAGGGATTGTTTATGTTCAATCTAACACAATCGCTAAAAACAATGCTACAGATTATTGGAAATCAATTTCTATAAAAGATATGGCTAATGTATTCTATAACCTATATACAAGTGGCGGAACAGTAGCTATATTTCCTAATACGGATATTTCATTTGCACTTTGTACAACAGCAGCAGATAAAAATCTTGTTATGCTTGATGAAAATGTAGAAGTTGGCGCTAAGTCTAAGGGAGAATGGGTAACAAAAGAGTATGCTAATCTGAAAGACTGGAAAGGTAAAACGAAATTTATAGGAATTAGGTTTAAAGAAAATGAGAAGGCTAATATTCATTATGGCTGGATGAGAATTTCTGTAGATAACAACGAAACAGTAACGCTTATAGACTATGCATATCAAAAAACTCCTGATGCTCCTATTTTAACTGGTCAGAAAGAACTTGAGAAACCAAACAGGGAGCCTGAGTTTTCAAGTTTACCTAAAAACTATGCTTTTGTAGGAAAGCAATACGTTTATAATATTAAGGTTATAGATCCTGACGGAGAGCCTGTAACTCTTTCATCACTAAACCTTCCTTCATGGTTGTCTTTATCAGGATGGAAAAATGGGGATGCAGTTTTGTCTGGTACGCCCAATGTATCAGGAAACTATGAGATTACATTATCTGCAACTGATGGAGTTAAAACCCAAAAGCAAATATTTACTTTAAATGTGGGTAAAGCTGCATTGGTTTATAATAAAACAAATTTGAAAGAAGCTCTTAAAAACGATGGTTCTTTTGATGAATCAATAATAGCAACGTTAGATAATGGTAGTTTTATGGGTTTATCGCAAACGCTTTATCCCGGACAACATTATAATGTGAGCGGATTACCGCAAGGCTTGTCGTTAAAATTAGAAGTTATTAAAAATAACGAAATTAAAATCTCTGTTTTAGGTAAATTAGCAGAACCTGATAAAGATGCAACTTTCACATTAACATTTACAAACTTAGCCTTTAATAATATAGATGCAAAAGATGTTGCAAACTCGAGTGTTAAATTTAATCTGAAAACAAGACCTGCATATAGGATTATTAGTGAAAAACTAACAGATATTGTGGCAAATAATAGTAAACCCTGGAGTTCTTTTAAGACACTTTCTAATCAGTACTTTGGAGCATGGTATTTTAATAACGAAACAATACCCGAGCTCATTGGAAATTTAAAAATTGAAGCTTATGAGAATGATTTATTATCAATTCCGGAACAGGGGTATAAGCTTAAGCTTATTAATTCAGGGGAAGAAATAGGACCTAATTCAGTACAGTGGAATTATTATGATGCATTTCCTCATCAGCATGATATTTATAACAAGACTTTCAAAGATTTCTTAGGGAAACAGGCATTTGTAGGTTTCAGATATCCTATAAATACACAAGAGCCTACTCAATATTCTTATGGATGGATGAAAGTTCAGGTAAATGCAGATGGTTCTGGATTTTCAATACTTGAATATGCATATAACGAAGCTCCTGATATGCCTATTATGACAGGTTCTTTGGATCCTGCAAGCGCTTTTACTCTTAAATATATGTCTGCAGAAGGTGGAAGTGTCAAAGGCAGTACTACCCAAACTGTTGAAAAAGGTAAAGATGCAACACCAGTGGAAGCCATAGCCAATGCAGGTTATAAATTTGTAAAATGGAGCGATGGCATAACACAAAACCCACGTACGGACAAAGCTGTAAGTGCTGATATTAGCGTAACTGCACAGTTTGCAGTTAATACCTATGTCTTAAATTATAGCGCAGGTGCAAACGGGACAATTACAGGGACTACGCTACAAACTGTGAATCACGGTGCAAACGGAACGGAAGTAACTGCGGTTGCCAATGCAGGGTATAAGTTTTTAAAATGGAGCGACGGAAATGCCCAAAACCCACGCACCGATATAAATGTGATGGGTAACATTAGCGTTTCCGCTGAGTTTGCCAAAGAGTCAGTTGTTATTTATACCCTTACTTATACTGCCGGTGAAGGCGGAATTATCAAAGGCGCTGCAACACAAAAGGTAGAGCAAGGTAAAGATGCAACACCTGTGGAAGCCACAGCCAATGCAGGTTATAGGTTTGTAAAATGGAGCGACGGTGTAACACAAAGCCTACGTACTGATAAAGCCGTAAATGCTGATATTACCGTAGTTGCACAGTTTGAAAAAGAAGTTACCGTAAAGTTTAAGGTTTCTTACACTGCCGGTGAAGGCGGAACTATACAAGGCGCTGCAACACAAATCATTGAAAAAGGTAAAGACGCAACACCTGTGGAAGCCACAGCCAATGCAGGATACAAATTTGTAAAATGGAGCGACGGTGTTACCGATAATCCACGCACAGATAAAGCCGTAACTGCTGATATTACCGTAGTTGCAGAATTTGCAAAAAGTATAGTAGGGCACTATAATATCACATACACATCAAGTGAAGGTGGTATAATAGAAGGTAACTTAAATCAAGAAATAGAGGAAGGTAAAGATGCAACTCCGGTAAAAGCTATAGCTAATGTTGGATACAAATTTTTAGAGTGGAGTGATGGTGTAATCGAAAACCCCAGGATTGATAAATCGGTAAAAAAGAATGCTACAATAATGGCTATATTTGAAGAACTGACAAAATATTACATTCAATATTGGGCTGATCAAGGTGGACGTATTGATGGAAATACAACGCAAATTGTAGCAGAAGGTCAACAAGGTACATCTGTAACAGCTGTTCCCTATTCAGGATATATATTCGTGAAGTGGAGTGATGGTAAAACAGAAAACCCGAGAACCGATAAAGCTTCAGGTCATAATGTGATGATTATTGCTACATTTGAACAAGTGGCAGCCTACCGTAGTATCGAAAATAATGCAAACTCCGATGTAAAAGTTTACAATGCAATGACTCCCGACGGAGATGGTGTAAACGATAAACTTTACATAGAAGGTATAGATAGGTATAACAATGTTAAACTTACCATTTTCGACCGTTCAGGTAATATTATCAAAGTAATTAATAACCTGAGTTCCGTTTAAGAAAAAAGTCAAAAAAATTAGGTAAGTAAGCA
>CALBZC010000030.1 GCA_937889945.1 uncultured Bacteroidales bacterium | reverse complement strand
AAGAAAGGATGTGGGGTTTGGGGCAAAGCCCCATTAATTAAACAGAATGAATAAACAAAAAGAACGTTTTTATGCCATACATAACATGAACTTTAAGTACTTATTTTTTAAACTTTACTATATGAAAAAAATTGCTAACGTTCTCTTTGTAGCAGGTTTTATATTTGCGGTCCAAAATACTTTCGGTTATTCCGCTGTTAACATAAGTAAATTAAGGTTGGTTTGTGTTAATGATACGTCCGTTAAAAAGGACAATAAAATCTACACCGAAAAAGAAATAGATGTGAAGCCGTTGTTTCCGGGTGGACAGAAAAAAAGAATGCAGTTTCTTTTTGAAAACACACATTATCCTGAAGATGCTTTAGAGTCTTACATAAAAGGAACTGTGGAAGTGAGCTTTGTGGTAGAAACAGATGGGAGTTTAACTGATGTAAAAATAATTAAAAGTGTATATCCGTCTATTGATAATGAAACGTTGCGTGTTATATCATTAATGCCCAAATGGATTCCGGGTACTAAAGATGGGCAAAAAGTAAGGGTGTTAACATTTATGCAGGTAAAATTTTTAATGGCAAAAGCAGAAGACTTACCTTTTTATTAAAAACGTTCAAATAATTTTACTATTTTAAATTTAAAGCATCAATAACAGGGTCTTCTTTATTTAATTTTCCGAAACATTGTTCGGAGGCAGCTCTGCAACCGCCTTTACAAATGTTCCATTCTTTACAAGGCTTACAAAATTCGGGAATTTCGGTTTCCCATTGTTCGGTATAATCAGAAAATAAAATATCTTCCATTGTTTTCTCATATATATTGCCGGCTACAACAGGTGAATGATTACAAAGCCTTATATTACCATTAATATCTAAAGTAATGGGCCGCCTTAATACGTTAAAAGAACAATGCCCGAAACCGATAAGCGGATAATCGGCAGGATTGAGCAAACAAACAGGTGAGCAAACATTCGATGTAAGAAAAAATCCAAGTTCCGCAGCTTTTTTGTTTGCCACGGTAAAAGCATCGCGTAATTCCTCGGCTGATGCTGAAACTTCGAGTGGGTTGCTACAGCCTTTGCCACCAATATTATAGCGGTTGAGCATAATGCGCTTGCAGCCTAAAGATGAAATAAAATCCAGCGTGTCTCCCAGTTGATTTACATTGTGTTTAGTTATTACCACTACCGGCACCACGTTACCTCCGGCTTTTAGTATTTCTCTAACTCCTTTTATGGATTTTTCCCAACTTCCTCTTATATGGGTCATTTTATCGTGAATTTTTGCATGGGCAGCGTGTATGGGAAACTCAAATATACCTGTTCCCAGTTTGAGCAAACGTTTATATCTTTTTATTTCTTGTGTGCCGTTACTGATAAGAGTTATACCTTTTCCTTGCATGCGACAGAAAAGTACAACCTCTTCAAAACGTTCGGATTGAAGAGGTTCTCCGCCGGTAAAAGCGATATAATCTATCTCTGCCATACCAAATAATTTGGTTAAAGTTTCAATTGCTTTGTTATACGAATTAAAAGGAATACGCTTTGCATGTTCTGTTTTCCAAATATTGTAACAATACACGCAATCCAAGTTGCAACGGTCGGTAATTTCAAAAGCAATATGCGAAAGGCTGAGCATAAAGAATATCCTGTTTTTTACATATAATATATAACAAGAAAATTATTAGGGATTTACGATAGTACTATCTTTCGGTAGTTCAAAGATAATAGGCATTGTGTATAAAACTTTTACTTTTTTGCCACTTTGTTTACCAGGCATCCATTTAGGCATCATTTTTATAATTCTTATAGCTTCTGCATCAATTGAGGAATACAATCCGCGAAGTATCTTTGCATCTGAAATTGCGCCGGTAGAATCAATAGTAAATTGGCAATATACTGTTCCCTCTATTTTTGCCTTAATGGCATCTTGTGGGTAAACCATATTTTTTTTGATAAATTCAATTCTACCTTTTTCCTCTTCCGGAAAGAAGGGCATTTCTTCAATTACATAGCACATGGGAAGCGTGTCGGTTCTATGCAAGTCTTCTCTTGTAAACATTTCGGGATCAGGCACTTGTTCATAACAAGTTATTACAGGAGTTGATGCTCCGTGCTTTTTATGCAAATGTATCACGCTTTTTTCCTCTTCGGTTTCTTCTATGCCCAACATCTGTTCTAATGTTTGTGGAGGGGGAGGGGGTGGGGGCATTTGCACATCGTAGCAAGTAGTTTGTGCTTGTTTTATATTATCTTTTTGCTTTTTTTCGATTGATGATGGGCTATTTTGATTGCATGCGGTTAATCCCAAACCCATTAATAAAGAACCTATTATCAATTTTGGTCTTACAAAAACCAACCAACCGCCTGTTTTGTCAGCCAAATAACTAAACACGTTAAAAAGTGCTTGCAGAAAATGAAATTGGGTTTTGCGTATCATAATGAACAGTATTGTTCCATCACAAATATATGCTTTTACCTGCTTGGTAAATAAAATAAAAAGAGATTTTTTAAAAAAACGATAAAAATTAAATTTTTAGTTTCATAACTAAATTTTTAGTTGTATATTTGTTTTTGTTATTTTAAAAAGAAAAAGAAATGAAGAAACTGACACGAGCCGAAGAGCAAATAATGCAAATATTGTGGAAGATAGAGAAGGGATTTGTAAATGATATTATTAAGGAAATGCGGGAGCCAAAGCCGGCTTATAATACGGTTTCGACCATTGTGCGCATTTTGGAACAAAAAGGTTTTGTTCAGCACAATGCATATGGTCGCACGCATGAGTATTTCCCTCTTGTAAAAAAAGAAGAATATTCAGCCGAGTTTCTCAATAGTTTCACACGCGACTATTTTAGTAATGCCTATAAAGCGATGGCATCATTCTTTAATAAAAATAATGATTTAAGTATTGTAGAACTGGAGGAGATTAAAAAACTTGTAGAGCAACAAATTAAAAAACAAAAAAAGTAGTGGTCATGGCTGATTTATATAGATATCTCATCACCTCTGTGCTTGTATTAGGTGTTTTGTATGGATTTTATTGGCTTTTTCTTCGCCAGGAGCCCATGTTTAGATTTAATCGATTGTATTTATTGTCATCGCTATTGTTGGCTTTTATATTGCCTCTTTTGTTGTTTTTGCCTGATATATCCTGGTTTTCGCGCAAAGAGAGTGCTATAATCCTTGCCGTAGAAATGCCTACCATGTTTGTGAATAGTAAAAGTGCAGCTTCGGGATATAATTTGCAGGGTATCATTATAGGTGTGTATGTTGTGGGAGTGTCATTTTTTAGCCTACGCCTGTTGCTGAGAATGGCAAGTTTGTTGAAAATAAAAAAAGAGGGTGTTAAAGAAAAGGGTAATGATTATAATATAGTATGGAGCGATAAAATTATTCAGCCTTTTTCTTTTTTGCAGACCGTTTATTTATCAAACCAACTGAAAGGAACCTCTTGTGCTAGCGAAATTTTTAAACACGAGTATATTCATGTTAAAGAAAAGCACAGCATAGACATACTTTTTATGCAAGTATTGCAAATTTTATGCTGGTATAATCCGTTTATCTTCCTACTCGAAAAGTCCATGCGCGCACTTCATGAATTTGAAGCGGACTACCGAGTAATACATTCAGGTGTTGAACCTGAAGTGTACACACGTATTTTGTTCGAACAAGACAGTACTGCCTTAGCAGTGGTACTTGGTAACAACTTTAATTATTTACTTTTAAAAAGAAGAATTATTATGATGTATAAAAAAACAAGCCGTTGGGCGCGTTTAAAATCCATAGTTGTGTTGCCTGCTGCCGTTATTGTTTTAGCCGGCTATATACTAAGTTGTAAACCTGCGAGCCAAAAATTGGGCGACACAAATGCTGCCAATGCTGCTGTGTCTGATACGCTCTCAACACCACCTGTGCCGCCATCTCCTGATACCTCCTTGCCAAAACCGCCTGTGCCAACATCTACAACAAAATCACAAAATGTTATTGTTGCAGCACACATGCCTATGTTTATGGGTGGAGAAAAAGCACGCTTACATTTTTTAAATGATAATATTAAATATCCACCAGATGCAATAAAAAATAAAAAGCAAGGCACTGTATATGTGCAGTTTGTTGTGAAAACAGATGGGTCTATATCCGATATTAAGATTTTAAGAGGTATATATGAATCAATAGATAAAGAAGCGTTGCGAGTGGTAGAATCTATGCCTAAGTGGCAACCCGGAAAAGATGCAAAAGGAAACCGCGTGAATGTTTTATATACCATGCCTATAGGTTTTAAGTTGCAAACATCTAATGAGCAGGAGGATGAGGAAGGAACCCCAAAAATTGCAGTAGAAAGTATGCCCCAATTTCGGGGAGGTGAAAAGGCACGCTTAAAATTTTTAAATGATAATATTGTATATCCGGCAGAAGCAAAACAAAATAAAATAAGCGGACGCGTATATGTTCAGTTTGTAGTGAAAACGGATGGATCTGTTAATGAAGTAAAAATTATTAAAGGCGTTGACAAATCACTTGATGAAGAGGCTGTTAGAGTGGTAAAAAAAATGCCTACGTGGCAACCCGGAAAGGATGCAAAAGGAAACCGCGTGAATGTTTTATATACCATGCCTATAGAGTTTGTGTTGTAAATGATATTAAAAAAATGAAAGTATGGGGTTGTATAAGTAAAGTTTAAAAAATAAGTTGCACATCTTGTTGTAATTTTCCATACGCGCTTTGCGCTTCTAAACCGCAAAGCGCATTCTCCCGATGATGGAAAAAATAATATGTTATTTTTTGAATTTTACTAATCAACTATTGTACAACCCCTTATCAAATATAGTTATGCGTAAGTTCAGTCATTTTATTTTTATATTATGGTGCTGCATATTACCTGTATGCATACATGCTCAGGATAAAAACATCCGACAGTATATTGATAATCTTCAATATCAGACAGTTGTGGATTATATTGATTCATTGAACCTGTCCGATTCGAAGAGTCAACTTTTGAAAGCTGACATGCTGCAAAAAACAGGACATATTACCCAAGCCCAATCGGTGTGGTATAAATTACTCGAAAAAGATTCTTTAAACTTCGATTTATATCAGAAAATTGCAGATGCCGAAACGGCACAAGGGAATTATAAACAAGCGAAAAATATTAAAGAGAAAGCATACACACATTTTAAAACCAAAAAATTATTGGAAGAAATTGCCGAATTGAATATGAAAATGTTCCGCTTGTCCGAAGCCCTGCAAATCTGCAATGCGCTCCTCGAAAAGGATACGGTTCAATCGGTATTACGTTTAAAAGCCGAATGCTTGTTGCGGTTAACAAATACATCAGCTGCCATTCCTGTTCTTGAGCATGCCGTGCAACTCGACCCGTTGGATTTTTTATCAACCCGGAAGCTTGCAGAAATTTATTTAAAGCAAGATTCTGTTCAAAAAGTTAAGGTGCTTTCGGAAAAATATTTAGAAATAGATACTTCAAATCAGATAATAAAAAGAATAAACGCATTGGCACATTACCGGCAGAAAAATTACCATATGGCATCGTCTATATATAAAAGGTTAACGGAAAAGGGGAGTTTTAACTATGAAGATTATTTATATTTAGGCATATGCTATTATAAATTGCAAAACTACAAAGATGCGATAGATGCATTGAACCGTGCCGATGAGCTGTCGATGGGAGGCAGTTATGCAGTAGTTTATTATTTGGGCAATTGTTATTACATGTATAAAGATTATGACAACAGTATAAAGTATTTATATTATGCGCAGGATATGATAAAGCCCGACAGTGTCCGGCTGGCGGATATTTACTTGCGTTTGGGCGACAATTATTTAAAAAATCAGAATGGGGAAGCAGCTCTTAAGGAGTTTAAAAAATCCTGGCAATATGTGAACGCAGCGGAAACATATTATTACATAGCCGTTGCTTATGATATGCAGGGTAAAGCCAAAGAAGCCCTGCAAACTTACGGGCAATTTTTAGAAGCATCAAAACATATTAACCCCCGAACGGAGCAGATGGCTATATTAATGCAGCGTGCTTCAGAATCTATATACAGGCTAAGGAAAAGCAAGAAGTGAAACGCCAACAGAGATAAAACGAAAAAAGGCTGCGAATTTAACGCAGCCTTTTTTACGTAATTTAAAAGTGATATTAACTATTCCAGATTTCTTGGTCTGATGGCAAAGGAATGCGCGTTTGCAACGGAGCAATTCTGGTAATGTTAAGTAAATGTTTGTATGTGAAGTTCTCGGAAATAGAGTTGTTACCCCATGTGCCGCAACCCAAAGTGTTGGTTACAGGTAACCCGTTTTGGATAGAGCCTCCGGCGGTAGTAGCACAAATAGCGTTTACGATAACGCGTGAAACCGAAATAGTGCTTCCTGCTTTTATAATATTGCCTTGGTCATTAGAGTGAATACCTGCCGTGTGACCAGCGCCTTCATATTTAAGGTTAGTTTGAGCAATGTTAACAGCTTCGTCAAAGTTAGTATAAGCGAAAGCGCCCATTACAGGGAACATTTTTTCTTTAGCAATAAGGTCTTTTTTGCCTATATCATGAGCTTCAACAACCAATACTCTGGTGTTTTCGGGAACTTTTAATCCTGCTCTTTCAGCAATTTGTTTAGCAGTGATACCTACTAAGTCACGGTTCATTTCACCTTCAGGGAAAATGAAATTCAAGAATTTTTCTCTATCGGATTCTTTTACAAAGTAAGCGCCGTTTGCTTCAAATGCTTTGAAAACATCTTGTTTGTCTTCGCTATGATAAATAAAACTTTGTTCTCCCGAGCAAATAATACCATTATCAAAAGACCTACCTGTGATAACTTTATTAGCTGCATCGTCAAAGTCGATATGGCGGTCCAAAATAACCTGAACGTTACCTGCTCCCACACCAAATGAAGGTTTTCCTGAAGAATAAGCAGATTTAACCATTGGCATGCCACCGGTTGCAACTACTACATCACAAGCATTCATTAAAGCGCGTGTTTTGTCAAGTGTAGGCTCTTCTATTACCTGTACAAGTCCGTCGGGTACGCCAAAAGGTTTAATGGCTTCCAGAATAGTTTTTACGGCTAAAGCAGAGCATTTTTTTGCTTTTGGGTGAGGAGCTATAATAATGGCATTTTTAGTTTTTAAGGCGAAAGCAATTTTTGACATGGGCGTAACCGCGGGGTTAGTCATAGGAGTAATACCTGCAACAACACCAATGGGTTTTGCTATTTCTATCATGTTGGTTCTTTCGTCAATGTGAAGAATTCCCATTGATTTTTTGCCGCGTAGGTCATAATAAACACCTTTTGATTTGTTGCGGTTTTTTGCAACTTTGTGTTCGTAAACGCCTATGCCTGTTTCTTCAATTGTGAGTTTAGCTAATGCTTCAGCATTATCAAAAATTGATTTGGTTGCAGCTTTAACAATTTGATCTACTTCTTCTTGATTAAAGCCTTGTTCGTAAATTTTTTGAGCTGCGCGCGCTTTGGCGATCATCTCTTTGATTTCTTGTTCCATGGTTGGAAATATTAATAATTCGTTAAAAAAGTGTGTTATAAATCTGTTTAATTTCGGCATCCGAAATGGCTACATAATTATTAGCCAAAAGACGTTGTTGTGTTTTGATAACCGTATCGGTAAAACCATCAATATCTTCTTTTGTCATGCCGTAATCGCTTAATTTAGCGGGCTTTATAAGCTTCAATAAAAGTTCGTCAAGCGCTTCGTATGTGGGTTTGCTGCTTTTTAAAGCATCTTTTAATATCTGGTTTACTTCTTTCAAATTTTGTCCGTTAGGATTTTTCTTTTCATATAATTTGAAAACTTCAGTAAAAAAGCGCGCATTGGCTTCTCCATGAGGCACGTGATATTTGCCGCCCAAAGGATATGACAATGCATGTACCGCACCCACTCCCGTATTTCCAAAACCTACGCCTGCAAAGTTTGCTGCAACAAGCATATCTTCCATTCTTTCAAAACGATATTCTTCTCCTTTTTCTGCCAAGTTTTTGAATACGTCAATAATGGTTTCGATAGCGGATCTATTGAAAATCTTTGTATAAATATTTGATTTGGGGGAAACATAAGATTCCGTTGCATGAATTAACGCGTCAATAGCGCTAAACATATAAAATCTAAAAGGTAAGCCTTTCAAGAACTCAGGAATAATAACGGCATCGTCTGCAAGAATTTCATCTATAGCCAATCCCATTTTGGTATGTTTCGATTTAATTTCGGCAATGGAAATATTGGTAACCTCGCTGCCTGTTCCGCAAGTTGTGGGTATAATAACAAGTTTTTTATCCCTGATTAAAGGCACTTTCTTTTCAAAAGCATCTACAACGTTGGTTATATCTTTTAATACCAGCAGTTTTGAAATATCTATTACGGTTCCACCGCCCACGGCAATCACGCGGTTATAATTAATACCTTTCAAATCGTTAATGATGTTGTTCATCATTTCATCCGAAGGTTCGCCCATACCGTATTTTTCCTGCATTACAAAATGGCACTTCAGGTTGAGCTTATTCATAAAAGGGTCGTAAAGAAAACCATTGGTCAAAACCAAATCGTTTTCTCCTAAATTAAACTCTTTTGCAAAATCTCCGAAGTTTTCAAAACGGCTGATAACTGTTTTTAACTTAAAAAATTGCATTATTACATCCTTTCTTTAAAACGTTGAAAATAAACTTCTTTTAATTCTTCCCTGAAATCCGGGTGGGCAACGGAAATAAGTGCTTTTGCACGTTCGCGTAAACTTTTTCCTTTAAGTTTTGCCACACCATGTTCTGTAACCACATAGTCCACATCACAACGGTTTGTTGTAACGGCGCCACCCGCGGCAAGAAAAGGAACAATACGTGAAACCGTACCCTTGGCAGCCGTAGAAGGAATAGCCATGATAGACTTTCCGCCTTTGGATAAATCGGCGCCACGTACATAATCTACTTGTCCGCCAACGCCGCTAAATTGCCGCAATCCCATACTTTCCGAAGCTACCTGACCCTGTAAGTCAATTTCTATGCACGAATTGATGGAAACAAGGTTGTTGTTTTTGCCCACTACATACGGGTCGTTAACATAGTCAACGGGAGCAAATTTAACCATGGGATTGTTGTTTATAAAATCGTATAAACGTTTTGTTCCCATTGTGAAAGTGCAAACCATCAAACCTTTATCCAACTCCTTATTGGCACAATTTACCACGCCTGATTCTACCAATTCTATAATACCGTCTGAAAACATTTCGGTGTGGATGCCCAAATTTTTCTTTTCTTTCAGGAAAAGAAGAACCGCATCGGGAATACCCCCAATGCCAAGTTGTAACGTGTCGCCATCTTCAATAAGTGAAGCGCAATTGCGTCCTATCGCTTGTTCTACATCGGTAATTTTAGCAGGTTGCAGTTCATACAAAGGATTAGAAGTTTCTACAATATGTGTAATTTTAGAAACATGGATAAAATTATCCCCATGCACATAGGGCATTTGGTCATTAACCTCGGCAATAACTATTTTAGCTGTTTCGGCAGCAGGTTTTGTATAGTCGCAGGAAACGCCAAAACTGCAATTTCCGTTTTCATCCGGGCGGCTCACATGTATTACTGCCACATCTACATTCCACCCGCCAGTTCTAAACATGGCAGGTACTTTGTGGAAATAACAAGGGTAAAAATCAGCCCTTCCTTCCTCAATAGCTTTGCGCGAGTTGCCTCCTACAAAATTTGTTACATGGCGGAAATGTCCTTCCATTTCAGGGTTCATATATTCGCCGGGACCTAAGCCTACCATGTGGAATATAGAAACATCCTTGTAATTATTTTTATTTTCAACCAGTGCTTTAGCAATAGTTTGCGGTATACCCGCAGCATCTGCAAACACTACATAATCTCCGTTTTTAATGGATTTAATGGCATTTTCGGCTGAGGTACACCGCTGTTGATAAATTTCTTTCCAACTCATAATTCCGAGCCCTTTTTATTTATTTTTTGATTCGTCAACTTTAGCAATAACTTTGGCAAACCCTTTCTTTTGCTCAATATTACCCTGACGTGCAATCATGATACGTTGCGCTTGGGGAGAGCCTGCACCGTGCATTGATTCTGTACGGTAACCTACGGCTGCTGTACCAAGTGTTAAATTTTCGATTAAACGTAAAACACGCATACGGTTTTCGGTAGAAACATTGCCAACGCCTTTGAGGTATTTGTCAACATAAGAACCAACTTTTGTATTTTTCAAATCTTTTTCCGAAGGCATGGTAACCATTAAACCGCCGGCGATATCTTCAGCCAAACGAGCTATTTCATAAGGGAAACGGGTAACGTTTTGTTTACATACGTTAGCCAGCAGCAAGTTAATCATATAGTTTCCGGCTTCTTCCTTGAAACCTTGTGATGAACAAGCTATACCACATGCATATAGTGTTTCGTTAAGGTGAGTCATTTCAATAATTTTGTCTTTTACGTGACTTGCTTTTGAAGCTCCGTTATAATCAGCAGCCAAGGCAGCGGCGCCAATTAAAACATCACCTACGCCCACTTTGCATCCGCCGTATGATTGACGGTGATATCCGGCAAAACGTTCAACCAACACACCTGCAAAATCATATTCTCCACACATGAAAACACGATCATTAGGAATAAACACGTTGTCAAAGACAACCAAAGCTTCATGTCCACCGAATTCGGAATTGCCAAGGTCAATTTCAACGCCTTCCATTTTGCGCGTATCGCATGATTGACGACCATATATCATAAATATGCCTTCTGCATCACTAGGAATTGCAAATGAAACGGCATATTCTTTATCTTCTTCTTTTAATGCGATTGTAGGCATGATAAGGTGCTCGTGCGAATTTACCGCGCCGGTTTGGTGTGCTTTTGCGCCACGAACCACAATGCCGTCAGGGCGTGTTTCAACAATGTGAAGATACATGTCGGGGTCAGCTTGTTTTGAAGGAGAAAGACCTCTGTCGCCTTTGGGGTCAGTCATAGCACCATCCACAACTAAGTCGTTCTCTTGTACGAATTTCAAATAATCAACAAAACGTTTATGATAATTTGTGCCCAATTTTTTATCCATATCAAAGGTTGTGGAATAGATGGCATTGAAAGCATCCATCCCTACACAGCGTTGAAAACAAGAAGCTGTTTTCTGACCCAATAAACGTTGCATTTTTACCTTGTTTATCAAATCATCGGTGCTTTGATGCAAGTGAGTGAAACGGTTAATTCTTTTACCTGTCAAGTTTGAAACAGTAGTCATTAAGTCTTTATATTCTTCTTTTTCTGCTAATTCGTAGGTCATAGCAACTGAATTTAAAGAAGGACGAATCATTGGATGATCAACAGGACTATCTACTAATTCTCCCATTACATAAACCTTCAGGTTCATTTTACGAAGGCTTTCAATGTATTCTTTACTTGTCATCATGGTGGTAAGATTTTATAAATTAATATTTTGGTTAGCTTTTAATCAATTATTATGTAAAAAGGGTTAGCAATAAGTAGTCCAAAAAATATAAATTACTTATTATCAATACGTTTATTTTGTTTTTTTATAAAATTTTAAGTTTGTATTTAAAATTATGACAAAAAACATGACAGCATCTTAAATTTTTTGTTAAAAAATGTGCAATTCTGTCATAAATACTAACGCTTAAATCAAATATATTTAAGTAATTTAGATTAAGTCTGATTTTAAACGGCTTTATTACAAAGAACCTCTTTAAAAAACTCGACAAAAGTACTTATTACTTTTAATTAAAAAAGAAAATTACAGCTTTTTTTTATATCGTGATTTTCAAAAAGATAAAAAGCTTGCTTTAGCAACTAAAACAAGCTTTTATAAACTTTTTTTGAAGTGCGGAAAAGATACGCAATTTGTTTTTTAACAATTTTTTAACAAATTTATGATTTCCTTAACCACGTTATCGGCGTCTTCGGCAATTTGTGGAATAGTAGCCTCAAGCATGTAGCAAGGCGCAGTGAAAAGCTTGTTTTTCTTGTCGATGGTTACTTGTCCGTGCGCGCTTATCTGATGTGTAGCCCCCATTTTTTCTACTTTTTCTATTGTAGCTTTGTCGTTTCCTAATGTAATGGCAGCGCCGTTAATTGCTTTTGCCAATAAAACGGGCGAGATACATAATGCGCCTATAGGCTTATGCAATTTGTGCATGTGTTGTATGGCTTGCAGTACTTGTTCGTTTATTTGTTTAGCTTCGCCATCAAAAGCAAAAGAACATAAGTTTTTGGCAACGCCAAAACCGCCGGGTATAAGGAGGGCGTCGAAATTTTCGGCATTAAATTCTTTTAAATCTTTTATGTTGCCGCGTGCAATGCGTGCGCTTTCAATAAGCACATTGCGCTTTTCGGGCATTTCTTCACCTGTTACATGATTGATAACATGATGTTGGTTGATGTCGGGCGCAAAAATAACGTATTGTGCGCCGTTTTTTTGTACTGCATACATGCTCATCACGGCTTCGTGAATTTCGGAGCCGTCATAAACGCCGTTTCCGGCAAGGATAATTGCAAAAACGAATGGTTTCATGGGTTTAAATATTTTAAAATTATTTGATTTTTGTCATAGGGCGCTTTACACCGTAAGTAAACTACAACCTCTTATTTCGCTGTTGTCAAATCGTCCCAATACTTCAAAAGAGCCGTTATCAAAGGTTTTTCCCAAATCGGAGGTGGCAATAAAAGAGCACGAATAAATATTAGCGAGGTCTATCACGTTTATTCCTCCCGTAACATTATTTCCTATCATGTGCAAAGGGTCATTGATATCGGCAATCTGTATTTTCATCCACGGTGGGGTGTTAAAAATTCCGTTTCCTTTAGACCATGCTTGCGAAAGCAACTCGGTCATCCCATATTCCGAATATATGTTTTCTACGCCAAAACCTTTGCTTAGCCTTTGGTGCAACTCTTCGCGCGTAAGCTCTTTTCTTCGACCTTTCATGCCTCCTGTTTCTATAATAATGGCATCGGGCAATTGTAAACTATGTTTTTCTATTAAATCAAGCAGTGCAAAAGTTACGCCTATCAATACTATTTTATTGCCAAGCGATTTTGCAATTTCCAAGTTTTCGGCAAGTTTTCCGGTTTCGTGTAAATAAAACCCCCCTAACGATTTGTTGCTATGAAGCAGCATTTTCTCTACCATATATACCAATGACGAATTACCTCGCTCCAGATAGGAAGGTAGCAATGCAAAGAAGGTATAGTTGCTTATATTGCCGAAAAAATATTCCCATCCTTTCAGGAAGCTTTGTTCGTATAAATTTGCACTTGCAACATAATGCTTGCTGGTATTGGCTCCGGTGGTGCCGCTACTTTCAAAAACCAACTCTTCGGGCATGTGCTCGACAATTATTTTTTGTGTTTTAAAAAAACGGATAGGCAAAAAAGGAATTTGCTGTATATGCTGTATGGCTGATATGTTAGTGCCTAGTGCATCTACAAATTGGTTATATATTTTGTTGTGATGATATTGGTAATGAAAAACATCAAGGGCTATTTGAGAAAAATCATCCCCGGCGTTTATGTTAAAAATATGGTTCTTATAAGAAGGTAAATTCATGCGATAAAGATATTCATTATTTATTAGAAATTATACATTTGCAAAAATGCGAATATAGCATCAGGACTATGTATGTGTGCCATTGTTTTTTAAAAATGTTAAAAAAAATTATGCTATCTTATTAATTTTTATACTTTTGCTTCAAAATAGAAATAGGAAATATTTTTTAAAAAGATAAATACTAACTGATTATGAATTTTGAATTTACAGAGGAGCAAATGATGATTCGCGACGCAGCTCGCGACTTTGCCGAACGCGAATTAGCTCTTGATATTATCGAGCGCGACGAAAAATCTTTATTTCCTGCACATCATGTAAAACGCATGGCTGAATTAGGATTTTTAGGTATGCTTAACGACCCCAACTATGGTGGTGGCGGAATGGATTACGTTTCTTATGTATTGGCTATCGAAGAGCTTGCTAAAGTAGATGCTTCATCTGCTGTTATCATGAGTGCAAATAACTCTTTGTATTGCTATCCTACCGAAACATTCTCTACTCCTGAGCAAAAGGAAGAGTTTTTACGTCCGGTAGCAAGCGGTCAGCATTTAGGCGCTTTCTTGCTTTCAGAGCCTGATGCAGGTTCGGATGCAACTTCGCAACGCACTACTGCCGAAGATAAAGGAGATTACTATCTTGTAAACGGTACAAAAAACTGGATTACAAACGGTAACTCTGCCGACTATTATGTTTTGATTGCTCAAACGTATCCTGAGAAAAAACATAAAGGCATCAATGCTTTATTGGTAAAAAAAGACACCCCGGGTATTACCGTAGGTCCTCACGAAAACAAAATGGGTATGCGCAGTAGCGATACGCACGCTATCATGTTCAACGATGTTAAAATCCCCAAGAAAAATCGTTTAGGCGAAGACGGACAAGGCTTCGGTATTGCAATGCAAACACTTGATGGCGGTCGTATAGGTATTGCTTCTCAAGCATTGGGTATTGCAGCAGGCGCTTTGGCTAAAGCTGTTCAATATTCAAAAGAGCGTAAAGCATTTGGTACGCAAATTTGCAACCACCAGGCAATTGCTTTCAAACTTGCCGATATGGCAGTGAAAGTAGAAAATGCACGCAACCTTTGTTTAAAAGCTGCTTGGTTAAAAGATAACCATAAAGCCAGCGGTGTTGCCAGTGCTATGGCTAAATATTACGCAGCCGAAATAGCTATGCAGGTTACTACCGATGCGGTTCAAATTCACGGAGGATACGGATATGTGAGAGAATACCATGTTGAACGTATGATGCGTGATGCTAAGTTAACTCAAATATACGAAGGAACAAGTCAAATTCAACAAATCGTTATTTCTCGCGATTTAATTAAAGACTAAGAAAATATAGTTTGTTTACAGATAAAAAAGCGGCTTTTGCCGCTTTTTTTATTTTTAGAAAATATACGTTGCAAAAGATATAAAATAATGATTACTTTTGGATATTTCAACATATGCTATTTATAATCAAAAACTAACCAACCCTATGAAACCTTACTTATACTTTATTTTAATCGGATTTGCATGTATGGCATGTAACCCTAAAAATGTCGGCAAAAAAGACAATGCCACTAAAGCGGATGCTGCTATTTCTGTTGTTAACAACGGCAATGTTGATTTTGCCGCTTATTTTATAGATAAAACAATGCGTTTAGACTTTTTTCATACCGGCAATGCCAAACAGGAAATGTTCGCGGTTGATAAGGTGTTGTCTGATGGGGTGTGGAGTGGTAGCAAAAAAATACTTATAGATACACTCGAATTAGGTCCGTATTTTTTTGAAGTAATTGACAAAGAAACCGGAAAATTGCTTTATTCAAGAGGTTTTGCCAATATTTTTGGCGAGTGGCAAGGTACGCCTGAGGCAAAAAAACAATGGGGCACGTTTCAGGAATCACTTCGTTTTCCATGGCCCGCAAAGCCGGTTACTGTTATCGTTAAAAAACGTGACGAACAAAATAAGTTTCAACAGATTTGGCACACGGATGTCGATCCTTCTTACCGACAGGTAAATGCCGTGGATAGAATACATAGCGAAAAGGTGAATGTTATCGTGGAAAATGGACCCGCACCGGAAAAGCTTGATATTGTAATTCTTGGAGACGGTTACACGGCTAAGGAGATGGATAAATTCCGTAACGATGCCAAACGGTTAGCAAATGTTTTATTGGGCGCCGAACCTTTTAAATCACAATATAAAAACATAAATATACGCGCGGTTGAGAGCCCTTCGGAGCAATCGGGGGTTTGCAAGCCACACCATGGCGTTTATAAACGTTCAAAATTATCGGTTAGCTACAGCGCTTTTGATTCGGAGCGGTATGCGCTTACCTATGACAATAAAACAGTAAGAGATGTGGCTTCGGCGGCTCCTTATGATTTTATGGTAATTCTTATTAACGAACGCACATACGGTGGTGGCGGCATATATAATTTATATACGACAGTAGCTGTAGATAATAAATTTTCAGACTATATCATGATTCATGAAATGGGGCATCACATGGCTGCTCTGGCTGATGAATACTATACTTCATCGGTATCATACGAAGCTCCTAAAATTACCCTCGAACCATGGGAAACAAATGTTACGGCTTTGCTTGATAAAAATAATCTGAAGTGGAAAGACCTTGTTGATAAGGCAACTCCTATACCTACACCTTGGAACAAAGCAGAATTTGACACATTTGGATATAAAATACAAAAAACACGCGATAGCATGAGAAGTGCGCAAGTGAAAGAAGAAGTAATGGAAGCGCTTCTTCTCAAACAACTTAACAAAGAAGACGAGCTTTTTGCAAAAGAAAAATATAAAGATGTAGTAGGCGCTTTTGAAGGAGCAAATTACAATGCCAAAGGTATGTATCGTTCACAAATTGATTGCATCATGTATAGCAGGCATCAAAAATTTTGTAAAGTTTGCCAAAGAAGTATTGTAGATGTTATCAACCAATACGCGCAATAAAAAGCATAGTAGCGGGAAATATTTTTGTATAAAAGCCATGTTTGTCTATAATAATAAATTATTCATTAAGAGAATATATATTATATGTACATTCATTTGTATTCCTTTTATAACATGGGCTACAGGGCAAAATGTGGATATTCTTATCTGGAATAGAGATACACTTTCTATTTTGACTAACCCCTTGGAAAAAAGGAGTGATATTGAGGATATACGAAAAAGCTTGTTACAACAATCATTTGCTCTTTCTACAGCTTGTTGGAATGGATATATCGCGCAGTGGAAAATAGAGAATAACAAACTCTATTTGATAAATATATTTAATTGTGATTTAAGCGCTAAAGCGGACTTGAAAAAACTCTTAACGCAGGACTGTAAAAAAGATAGCGTTTGGGCAGACTGGTTTACAGATACTATAATTATTCCTAAGGGTCGGATGCTTTTTAGTTTGAATTTAGGATATGCATATTTTTATGAAAAGGAGTTGCATTTGTTTTTGAAGGCAGGCAAAATAATAGGGCAGAAAGAATATGATAACACAAAAACTCATTTGTCTGTTTTTGGCTATACCAATACCACAGACAGCCTTAGTAAATATATGTATGCATATCTGAATTGGGGAAAGATTCCGCACATACAAGGAACGGAAAAAGTATATGTTTCAACCCAAACAGGTTGTAATCGTCATCCACAGAAAGTAGAACTACTAAGAGCTTCAAAAAACATACAGCTTAATAATGAAGTGTTGCGTGTATTTCATTCGCTCCCGGATTGGGATGTATTGTATGCAAAAGGCAAATGCTATCATTTTACTTACACGGTATGCATTGTTTTTAGCGAAGAAATTAGGAAAAAGTACAACAAAGACTCTCCCGGGAGTTAGTTAAAAATGCTTTAAAACAACGCTTTATTTTTGGGTAAGTAATGAACAAAAAATAGTTTAATTTATTTTAACCACATAGGGACATAGATGTTTGTTTATCA
>CALBZC010000029.1 GCA_937889945.1 uncultured Bacteroidales bacterium | reverse complement strand
TATAAAGGTAGTTATTAAAGCTATTGTAATTACTGTGAGCATGAAAGCATAAAAAAAGCCTAAAGCTAACCTTAAAATAATATACCTTTTCTTGGTTTTTTTGTTAAACAATTCAAACAAGCTCCATGTTCCAATACCAATAGAAATCCAGATAAAAATATTTTTAAATCCTGTAAAATATGAAATAGGAATGGCTATCATTTGCACGAGTATAATCTGTGCCGACAAAAAGCAAAAAATAACCAAATACTCAGCATAATTGTATTGTTTACGGTACTTGAAAAACGATAAATACAAAGAAAAAGCGCCGATAGGTAAAAATAATATAAGCAAAAGCGCAGGGTGCTCTTTGCCCCATTTTTTTATAAATTCCCCATACCTCTTGCCTCTTTCATAATCAAACCCTTCATCCCATTCCTCATCACTTATTTTATCCTGTTTTTCCCCAATATGTGATTTAGCTTCTAAAATTGAATCATTCCTTACTTTAAGTTTTACAATTTGAGAACTGTCAACATTTACAAATTTCAATATCTTTTGCAAATTTTCTTTATCCTCGCCAGATAGAGTATCTGATGTTTTAAAATTTACAACCCCTTTATTGTCTTTTGTTTTGAAAACCAGGTGATATTCAAGAAATACCAACGTTCCTAAAATAAAAACCAAAGCCACCGGTTTAAAATGACTCACCCGTTTGCCTTGCAAATATCCATTAATCATTTTGCCGGGGCGTGTAAAAAGTTCTTTGAGCGTAAACAAAATACCTTTATCTACATGAAAAACACCGTGTTGTATTTCATGTAACAAAAACTTGAAGTTGATGCGATGCGTATCCGCTTTTTGACCGCAAAACGAACAAAAGTTTCCGTTCAATTCACTTTGGCAATTTTTACAAAATGTTTTATCCGATGAGTCGGACAATGGGATGTTTTCAGGTTGCTCTTTATTAAAATTTTCGGGTAAACCTTCCATAAAATGTCATAAAATAGTAGGAATAACTTTTTACAAAAATAATTATTTTGTTATAATACCTATGTTTTTGCGTGCATCTATCTTGATGGTAACAGGCTGCTTAAAAGTTACATGCCGCAGTATGTCGTTTTCAAAAACGGTTTCTTGTGCCCGTAGAAAATCCATATCGCAGAAGCCATCATTCATAAAAGGATTAATGGTAAAATAGCCTACTTTAAAAGAAGTGAGATTTTGGAAAAAGTGCGTTCCCTGACTGGGCTCTACCCTATAATTTTCCAATCCCGATTCTACAATAAGCCTTGCGCCGGAAATTTGCGACCATTTAACGGGAATGCCCAACCAAGGATCACTGGATCCCCAACGCCCCGGACCTATCAGTATATAATTACGGTTTTGATCAAGTAACTTATTATTTATTTCTTCAATTTGCGCAGCCGTTTCAATGTTTTTTGACGGATTAAAAGACTCGGGTTTTACATATACCAAATCATAAATATTTTGCACGATGCCGTTCCCTAAAACCGAATGAGATTCCAACACCAAATTGTCTTTTTCTATTTGTTGCAAGTCAATATCCATATTCTCGCGCACATCTACTATGGGGCGAATTTGCAACAAATTGAAACCCTTAGGCGTATTTTCCTCAACATCCAAATCTACGGCAAACTCTATTTCCACGGGATATCCCATTTCCTTTTGCCCTATTGTCAAAACTTCCGAAAGTATTTCAGCCAAAGGAAAAGTATTATATTTTAAAATACCTGCAAACGATACTACTTTTTTGCCTTTTATGCCTGTGGTATCGCGCATTATCTGGTTAGCCGCATCATAAGTGGAAAAAACACTGTTCATCACGTTTGTGGCAGGCGCATCATCAATATTTATACGTAATAAATTTGCACTATCGTCAGGTGTGGGCGCAAAACTGCTTTTCTTCAGATTCAACGCATAAAAATATTTTTGTGTTTCTTTCAGTGCCATATCGGGCGTAGAAAGCTGCAATATATTTTTAGGATATGAAGGTGAAAAACGCAACGATAATCCGCCATCTACAATATATTTACCCAATCCTGTGGCTATATTGGCAATGCCGTCTTTAGCCGTTTCGTGCATAATGGGATAAAAATTAAGCGAGCGCGCCACTCCCGAAATCATGGGGTAGTATAAATCGCCATATTGTCTGCCGGTAACTTCCTGCAAAACAATAGCCATTTTTTCCTCATCAATCACATGCGAGGTGCTGGTCATATATGATTTTGAATTTCTGAAAAATGCCGAAGCATACACCCCTTTTATTGCCTTGTATAGATTTTTTAAGGTTGCCGCTTTGGTCTGCGGATTATTGGGAATCATGTAGGTAGAATATATGCCCGCGAAAGGTTGATAATAGGAGTCTTCGAGCAGGCTGGAAGAGCGTATGGCAATAGGTTTTTGCGCGGCATGCACAAAGGTGTGCAAATCTTCTTTTACTCTTTTGGGCAATGTGGCATTCACAAACGCTTTTAAAATTTCATCATCGGAAATATCTGAAGTTGCCACACCATACAGGTTGTTCTCTTCCATAAACTCATCGAATATATCGGCAGTAATTACCACGGTGCGCGGAATGCTTATAATTACATCCTGCCATTTATCGATAAGCCGGTTGCGTTTTAGCAATCCGTCAAGAAAAGCCAACCCTCGCGCTTTGCCGCCAATAGAACCTTTGCCAATGCGGGAAAACCACATATATTCATCAAAAGTATCTTTCTTAAATTCGGCAATAATACCCAACGCTTTATTTCTCCGGAACAAGCCTATGGTTTCGAATATAAATTTTCTTATATCGCCAAGGGTTTCAAAATCCTCGAGATGCAAACTGCGGAATAGCTCTGCCAAAGGAAAAATAGCCCTTGCATAGAGCCACCGGCTAATGTGGTTGTTGGAGATGTGAAAAACAAAGCAATCATCCGGAATTTCGAGAATTTTATGCTGCAAGGAGCGCAAATCTTCGGCGCGTGCTATTTCTGCTCTGGTTTGCGGATCTACAAACACAAAATCGCCAAAGGCAAAATGTTCCATCACAAAGCTCTTTAACTCCTGTGAAAAGGTTTGCGAATGTTTGTGTATAAATCCTATATGCTTCTTCTCGGCTATTTCTTTATTGAAAATATCTGAAGACTGCATTAATACGGGAATATATTTATTATCATTTTTTATATGGCGAGCAAGTTTAAAACCGGCTTGTGCGTCTTCTTTGCCATTGCGGTTGTAGGTGGTATCGGTAATAACACCCAAGAGGTTTTTCTTATATTTTTCGTAGTATGCAATGGCTTCTTCATAATTGGTAGCCAGTAATATTTTAGGACGCCCGCGCATGCGCATGGTTTTCTGGTGCTCATTAAGTCCTTCGCGTATAAAAGAAAGGGATTGTTTTAAAATAATCTTATAAAGTATAGGTAAATAACTCGAATAAAACCGTATAGAGTTTTCGACCAGCAAAATAGCCTGCACCCCCACTTCTTTCACATCTTGCTCCACATTCATCTTATCTTCCACCATTTTAATAATGGCAAGTAACAAATCGGCATTTCCCAACCATGAAAAAACATGGTCTATTGCCGACAAATCTTCTTTTTCCAGCGTGAGACTTACTTCTCTGGAAAAGCGTGTCAACACAATAAAAGGGATATTGGGATATTTACTTTTTATGCGCTTTGCCGAAGCGAAAATTTCGCTTTTACCCATACTGAGCATGGAAATAATAAGGTCGAACTTTTCGGTTTGCAACATTTTTACGGCTTCTTCTTCTGTGGAAACCTGTACTATTTGCGGGGGATGGCGCAGGTTAAGCGCTACATATTCGTTAAAAATTTTCTCGTCTATCCGGTTATCTTCTTCCAAGATAAAGAAGTCATAATTGCTGGCAATAAGCAGCACATTAAAAATACGCTTGCGCATTAAGTTGGCAAAAGGTGTTTCGTGAAAGTAATATTTTTGGGATAAAATAGAAGGCGAAAATTTTCCTGACATTATAATGTATTTTGGGTTAATTATTTAACAGTTGTGGATGTAGAACGTTTTTATTATAAAAATCATCAACTACTGAGCGATTAAACTTTTTATAAAGATATAAATTAATAGTGGAAGATAAAAGCGTAAATCGGCCGGCATTTATCTGGTTTCATAAAAATACCCCAAAAGTTAGATAAAAAACTTTTGGGGTACATTTCATATAACTGAAAGCTTTTTTATTATTCGCACCACGTTTTCACATCTTCTATTCGCAGTGAGGGTATTTCTAATTTAAGTTTTTTGCGCAGCCCACTCAAATCATGCAGCAATTTATTGGGATTTGCCGCCTTTAAGTCTTCCGGAGATTTAATCCCTGCTTTGCGCAATACCTGCACCCACTCGGCAGGAATGCCTTTGGCAACAAACTCCTCATCGGTGGCAACCGCAATGGCAGTAACTTTTTCGGGACGCATTTGGGGGAAGAAAAGTACATCCTGTATAGAGGGCTGGTTGGTCATAATCATGGTTAAACGGTCAATGCCTATACCCAAGCCTGCTGTGGGAGGCATTCCATATTCCAATGCGCGTAAAAAGTCCTCATCCAACACCATTGATTCATCATCGCCGCGTTTGCCAAGTTCTAATTGGTCTTCAAAGCGTTTTCGCTGATCAATGGGGTCGTTTAATTCGCTAAAAGCGTTGCATATTTCCTTCCCGTTGCAGATAGCCTCAAAACGCTCAACCAATCCGGGTTTGCTGCGATGCTTTTTGGCAAGAGGCGACATTTCTACAGGATAATCGGTAATAAATGTAGGTTGCATTAATTTAGGTTCGGCTACATCACCAAAAATAGCGTCTATGAGTTTGCCTTTACCCATGCTTTCATCTATTTCCACATTCAGTTTCTGACAGGTATCGCGAAGTTGAGCTTCATCCATAGCGGAAATATCTATGCCTGTATAGTGCGCAATAGCTTCGTACATGGTATAGCGTTTCCACGGGCGTTTAAAATCAATTTCATTTTCTCCTACTTTCACTTTTGTGGTTCCGTGTAAGTCAAGTGCAATACGCTCAACCATTTCTTCCACGGTATTCATCATCCATTCATAATCCTTATAGGCAACATACAATTCCATTTGTGTAAATTCAGGATTGTGGAAACGATCCATACCTTCGTTGCGGAAATCTTTAGAAAACTCAAACACACCATCATATCCTCCTACAATCAATCTTTTTAAATACAATTCGTTTGCAATGCGCAAATACAAAGTCATATCCAAGCTGTTGTGATGTGTTTTAAACGGACGTGCTGCTGCACCTCCATACAATGGTTGCAAAATGGGAGTTTCAACTTCCAAATAGCCTTTTCCTGAAAGGAAATTGCGCATCGTATTAACCAAACGCGTACGTTTTACGAACACGTCACGCACTTCGGGGTTCACGATCAAATCTACATAGCGCTGACGATACCGTATTTCCGGATCGCTGAAAGCGTCAAAAGTCTGGTCGTCCTTTTCTTTTACGATAGGCAACACGCGTAGTGATTTGGTTAACAATGTAAGTTCTTTGACATGTATGGATGTTTCGCCCATTTGGGTAACAAAAACAAAGCCTTTGATGCCAATGATATCGCCAATATCCATCAGGCGTTTAAAAACCGTATTGTATAGCGATTTATCTTCATCCGGACATATATCATCACGTTTTAAGTATAGCTGTATGCGTCCGGTGCTATCCTGCAAATCCAGAAATGAAGCGGCTCCCATAATGCGGCGCGTCATGATTCTGCCGGCGATGCTCACTTCTTCAAAACCTGTGCTATCGGGTTTAAAGGTATCTAATATTTCTTTGGCTGTATGGGTTATGGGATAACTTTCCGATGGGAAAGGATTAATGCCTATGTTGTTTAACTCGCTTAGAGAATTGCGGCGTATTTGCTCTTGTTCGCTTAATTCGTACTCCATTATGTGTGTTTTTTTGCAAAGATAAAATAAATAATTTGAAAATTATTATATTACAGTATCATGGAGACAATTAGATATGGCAACATTTTGTTTTTCCTTTATTTATTTTGACTTACTCTCGTTATTTTCTGTATCTTTATTTTTTAAACCGCATAGATATATAGATAAGACTTAATGAAGCCCAAAATGAATGTTCATAGATAAGGTAATGAACAGACAACATGAGGAAGAATTTTTGAAGCTGTGCTCCAATGCTATGTAAGCCTTATTAAACCTGACAAACAAATATCTATATCCCTATGTGGTTAAAATAAATTAACCTATTTTTTGCTCGCTACTTATAGTAAAATGAATGACAGAAATTACATAGAAGCGTATTGCAACAAGCAAAAAGAAAAGCTTGCAAAGCATATTGGTTTATGTGCTGCCGATTTCACGCCCGACAACATACACGACATACGCATATGTACCAAAAAGCTTATGGCTATTAAGGCATTAGCTTTTTACGATTCATCCTTCAGCATAAAATTTTCACGTAAAATATCTTCGCTTTTTAAACTTTTGGGTAAAGTGCGTGATGCACAGATACAAAAGGAATTTACGGAAGCAGCAAACGAACAGGATTTATACAATGAGTATATTGATTGGCTTGATGGGTATATAGCTTTTTATACACAGGTAGCACAAAAAATGCTACATTCAATTGATGTATGTTCTCCCCAAAAAATAATAAAAACAGAATTTTATGGAGATGCCCCTAAGAATATACACATATTGGACCTGATACATACGATTGTATATCATATTAAAGAGCGGATTATCAGAAAGTTAAAAGATAAAAAATCAAACAAAAACCTTCACGAAATACGCCGGTTGGTAAAAAATTTATTTTATTTTGTGCGCCTCAGCAATGACACATTCCCTTCATATCAACCTATCACCATATCATTGGAAGAGTTGCGAGAAATAGAAGTTGCTTTGGGCAATTGGCACGATAAAGCGGTTGGGGTAGCCTCTTTGTCAAAGTTTATAAAGAGAACAGGAAGGAAAAACAGCGATTTGAAAATGCGCTACACTCTTCTTAAAAACCAAGAGTCCGCTATCGCGCAAAAGTCTTTTATTGAAAGTTATAATAGGGTAGAAAATGCTTTCAGAAAAGAATGAAACTTACCTTAATTTTTTATTTTGTATATGCCGTTGTGCATCACGGGTATTTTTCTTTTCAAAATTTTTTTCTACCGCTTTTGTTAAATCCACTCCTGCTTGGTTGGCAATGCAGGTAAGCACAAATAACACGTCAGCTAATTCGTCAGCGAGATTTTTATTTTTATCTTGTTCCTTTTCGCTTTGTTCGCCATAGCGCCTCGCCATAATGCGTGCCACTTCGCCTACTTCCTCCATTAACAAAGCCGTGTTGGTAAGCTCATTGAAATAACGCACGCCAACAGATTTTATCCATTCGTCAACCTGCTGCTGAAGCTGTTCGAGTGTCATATAAAATTTATTTAATCGTCATGATGCTGTGTGCCATCTTCAAGTCTAAAGCCACGACCATGAACGTTGATAATGGATAGGTGGGAATCATTTTTTAGAAATTTACGTAATTTGGCAATATATACATCCATACTGCGCCCCACAAAATAATCCACATTTCCCCACACTTCCTGCAAAAGCACATCTCTGCTCACGAGCTGATTTTTATTTTCACACAGCACCGCTAAAAGATTGGATTCCTTTTTGGTGAGTACCGTTTTTTTCCCTTCAACAGAAAGTTCGTTTTCAAGGGTATTAAATACATATTTACCTATTTCGTATATATCTTTAAAAACAAATTTAGAGGCGGGCTCCTCATCCATCGTGCGTTTTAATACTGCTTCCACCCTATATCCAAACTCCTCCATATCAAAAGGTTTCACTATATAGTCATCACATCCGCTCTTGAAACCTAAAATTTTGTTTTGGGTATTGCCCAATGCCGTAAGAAAAATAAACGGAGTTTGTGTATCTTTTTCCCTTATTTCTTTAGCTAACGCAATTCCGTCTTTCTTAGGCATCATGATATCACTTATCACCAAATCAAATTTCCCGTTATTAAAAGCTTCCAGCCCTTCTTGTCCATCAAAGCAAGAGATTACATCATAATCTAATGATTCCAAAAAATCCTTTATCATCATGTTAAGGTTTTCGTCATCTTCTACAAGCAATAAGTGAGGTTTCATTCGTTTTTTTATTAAATAATAAACAAGAAAATAAGGAAATGCATGTGTTCAAAACTATTTAGCATAAGCCACAAAATAGCTTATATATTATATTAAAGGCTATAATTAATTATAGCACAAATATATTCAATAATTTTATTTTACACAAGGAAGTTTTATAGTGAATTTGCTTCCTTTTCCAATGTCGCTTTTAACAATAATTGTGCCGCCGTGTTCTTCTACAATCTCTTTCACATAAAAAAGACCAAGCCCAAAGCCTTTTACATCATGAATGTTTCCGGTGCGCACGCGAACAAGTTTCCTGAAAATAATTTTTTGATTTGCCTTATTTATCCCTATGCCATGATCTTGCACCGAAATATAAAAATTATCGTGTTGATTATAAGTAAGTATTTTTATCAACGGTTTATTGGGAGAGTATTTCAGCGCGTTGTCGAGTAGGTTTGAAATAACAGTACGTATTTTTTTGTCGTCTCCTTTAATGAGTGTATTTACCGCCTTAAAATCTGTTTGTATTTCACCGCCTTTATTCTCTGCCAGCATCTTAAATGTTTCTATGTTTTCCTGAAGCAGTTGTTGAATATCAAACACGTGGAATAATTTTTTTGCTTCATCATCTTCGAGCATCGTAAGCTTTAATACATGCTCCATGTGTCTGTTAAGTTTCAGACGTTCTTGTTTTATAACGGTAATATATTTTTTGAGAATGCTGTTGCCTTGCACCTCTTTGTTTCGCAACAGCATATCAGAAGCTAACGCAATGGCAGACAAAGGCGTATTAAATTCGTGCGTTACGTTTTTTACAAAATCCTCTTTCATCTGCGCAAAACGCTTCTCTCTGAAAAGGATATGCATGGCAATAGCAAAGCCCAACACAAGTATGGTGAGAAATAAAAATGAAAGTATTATCTGGGTGAGAAAACTTTTAAAAATATCATTTTCCTCTTCGGGGAAATATATATATAAGCATAAATTGCGCTGTGAAAGCAAACTTTGTATAAACGAGAGTGCAACCCAATGCCCACCTCCAATTACACGACCTTTGGAATAACTGCTGTCAGATAAATACAATACCTTGTCATTGTTATTAGCATCTACAAGGGCATATACTACAGGAAACGACAATCCTGATTTAGCTACATTTTTACGCACAATAGAATCCAGCGTTTTTTGACTAATGCACAGGTGCTCCTCGTAATACTGTCGTATCAAAAGGGGGTCGCAAAGCAAATTATCGGGATTTAAATCATCTTTAACATTGTAAATTTCATATTTAATTTTCTCCAGCACGAAATTTGCTTTCACATGTATTTCTCTTTTTCTTAGTTCATAAGCGTTGCCCATCCAGTAAAACTGAATAACGATAATACTTGCCAAAGCTATGGAAACCAAAACAATAAGAAATATAAGCCCTCTGCCTTTTTTATTCATCTCAATTACTTGGTATTTAAATAAGTCTGTAAATATAAAAAAATTTTTATATCCCTAATTTTTATAGTAATACGTTATTTTTGTATGCTGACTTTCTTTATTCTTTCTTTATTCTTTTTTTATTGAAACCAAATAATCCCCATTTGGTTTAATTGTATAGTATTATTTGTTGTTTTTTTAGAGATTATTTTAAGTGAAAAAATTCCCAATGTAAAATCAGGCACATTATGGTACTATTTCACACCTCATTTATTTATAATTAATTTGAGAGTAGATATTTTTTAAGTTAACTATCTTTGCAGATTGAAATTATTATAAATATGGCAACGTCAAAAATTATATATACCGGCAAATTGCGCACACAAGCCACGCATATAGCATCAGGCGAGGGCTTTATAACCGATGCCCCTGTTGACAATGGCGGCAAAGGTGAAGCCTTTTCTCCTACCGACCTAGTGGCAACTGCCTTAGGCGCATGTGCAATTACCATTGTGGGAAAAGCGGCTGAAACGCATGGATTTACTATTGACAATACACAGATTTGCATTACCAAAATAATGAAAGGAGAACCGCGCAGAATAGGTGAAATTGTGGTTGAAATGAATTTTCCTTCTAACACATATACCGATAAACAAAAAAGTATTATCCGTAACGCTGTAAAGAGCTGTCCCGTAGCGCTCAGCCTTCACCCAGATATTGTGCAGACTTTTATTTTCAATTTTTAATTACCACAACAAACTGTTGACAAAAGTTAAATTATAAAACAGCATAAACTCCAAACTGGCTCTACCCCCGTAGAAATACAAGTAAAATGAATTTATTATCAGCCAAGGGAAATAATTAAACACAACTAAAAAAAATTACATGAATCAAGAAATTGCCATAGGTATAAAACATACTGAAATCACAACCGTTACTCCCGAAAAAACCGCCAAGGCTCTTGCTTCAGGTGCATTAGAGGTATATGCTACCCCCGCCATGATTGCTTTTATGGAATATACTGCTATGAACTGCGTTAAACCTTTTCTTCCGGAAACACATGGAACTGTTGGCATAGAAGTATGCATCCGACATCTGAAAGCTTCTAAAGTGGGGAGTAAAATAGTATGCAATGCCTTATTAAGTGAACGCAAAGACAATAAGTTGGTTTTTGAAGTAGAAGCTTTTGATGGAGATATTTTGGTAGGCAAAGGCACTCACACGCGTTATATTGTAGATAATGCAAAATTTATTGAAAATCTTAACAAATAAAATTTATAAAATCCTATTATTTTGGAAATACAACCCGAAAATTTAGAAACAAAAAAATATGTAGCCAAAACAATCTCCGGACTGGAAGAGGTGTTGGCGGAGGAATTGGTTGAAATGGGAGCCGCAAACGTGGAAGTGCTGAAGCGTGCGGTATCTTTCGATGGAGATTTGCGTATGCTTTATAAAGCAAACTATTGTTTGCGCACCGCACAGCGTGTTTTATCTCCGCTATATAGTTTTGAACTTGCTGATGAAGATGACTTATACAACGAAGTCAATAAATTTGACTGGGAAAACCATTTGGAACTCCATAAAACCTTAGCCGTTGATGCTTTTGTTACCGATTCGGAAATCACTCATTCGCATTTTGCGGCTTTGCGCACAAAAGATGCTATCGTTGACCGTTTCCGCACAGTGTATAACGGTCGCCGCCCATCAGTAGATACAGAGAATCCCGATTTCAGGATAAACATACATATCAATGGCAGCAACTGCAATGTTTCATTAGATAGCTCCGGCGCATCACTACACAAACGGGGCTACCGTGTTGCCAATGCCGAAGCTCCTTTGAGCGAAGTGCTTGCTGCCGGCTTAATACGCCTTTCGGGCTGGGATAAAAATTCTAATTTTATAGATCCCATGTGCGGTTCAGGAACGTTGCTTATTGAAGCTGCTATGTATGCCAATAACATTCCTGCCGGCTCATATCGCGAAAAATTTGCATTTATGAACTGGAAAAACTTCGACTCAAAACTGTGGAATGAGGTTAAAGACGAGGCGTTGGAACAACAAACCGAGTTTGAACACCAGATTATAGGCAGCGACATTTCCCCCAAGAATCTGGCAGCAGCTAAAGCCAATGTAAAAGCGGCAAAAATGCACAAAGACATTTACCTGTATGTTGAAGATTGTGCCGAAACAGAGCCTCCCCAAGGGAACGTTTCGGGTACCATTATTATTAATCCTCCCTATGGCGAACGCATAAAGCTGAATGATATTGTAGGCTTATACAAAGGTATTGGCGATGTGCTGAAAAAAAATTATACCGGATACAATGCCTGGGTAATAAGCAGCGACCAAAAAGCGCTAAGTTTAATAGGATTGCGACCATCGCGCAAGTTTACGGTTTTCAACGGGCAACTGGAATGTAAATATGTGCATTTTGACTTGTATAGAGGCAGCAAAAAAGAACTTTACGAGAGTGGCGAAATAGAAGCTTTTAACGCATCCAAACCAAAAGAGAAAGAGAAAAAATATAAAGAATTTCAGCGCAAACCTTCTTCATCAGAGCCAAGAAGAAACTTTAACAATAGCGAAAGAGATAATAATTCAGAAAGAAAAAATACGGACAGAAAACCTTTTGAAAAAAGGGAACATACGCCTTTTGAAAAAAAAGAAAATTTTAAAAGCAGAGAAAGGAAAACTTTCAGAGGCGATAATGCACCTGAAAGGAAAAGGATTTATCCGCGGGATAATCAATCATATAAGCCGGTAGAAAAGCCCGAAAATAAAAAACAAGATACAAACTTTGATGAGTTGGAAGATTAAAGTCTTCTCCATTTTCTTTTTACCATGCAAACCACCTTATTTGTAAATGTAGTTCTGCCACTGCCTGTTAAAGGTTACTTTACATATAGAGTGCCGTTTGAATTGAACGAAGTGGTAGAAGTAGGCAAACGTGTGGTAGTGCAGTTCGGGAAAAAGAAAATTTATACGGCTCTTATTCATAACATAACTGCCGAAATTCCTAAAGTTGAAGCAAAATATATTTTAGGCGTTGTTGATCAGCAACCTATTGTTAATACCCTTCAGTTTAACTTGTGGGAATGGATTGCTTCTTATTATTGCTGCACGTTGGGCGAGGTAATGAATGCGGCATTACCTTCTGCCTTTAAACTGGCAAGTGAGTCTAAGGTTTCTTTAGCCGATCATGTAGAATTTGAAGAGTCTGTTTATTCCGAAAAAGAATATAGCTTGCTCAATGCGCTAAAAAACAAAGGCACGCTCACACTATCTCAAGCATCGAAACACACCGATTTAATAAAAATATTTCCTCTTATACACACCCTTATAGAGAAGGGAGCAATAGTTACCGAAGAAAAAATTGACGAAAAATATACACCTAAACTTGAGAATTACGTAAGACTTGCAGAAGCATACCGGCATGAAAAACAGCTTGAAGAACTTTACAATAAGTTGGAAAAACGCTCGCCCAAGCAATTGGAACTATTAATAAAATACATTCAGCATGCCCGTTTTTTTACCGATTGCATAGAAGTTACGCAAAAAGAAATAACCTCAAATGATGCAAATGCCACAGCCGCTATTAAAACATTGCAGAAAAAAGGTATTTTTGAAATCTATCATAAAGAAATAAGCCGTTTGCAATATGGTATTGCTAAAGCAGATGCAAACGACATTGTGCTAACGGAACACCAGCGGCAGGCGTTTGATGAAATAAGCCGATCTTTTGAGACAAAAAACGTGGTGTTGTTGCATGGCGTTACCTCAAGCGGGAAAACCGAAATATACATTAAGCTTATACGTGAGGCACTCAACAAAGGGCAACAGGCGCTTTACCTGCTGCCCGAGATAGCGCTCACTTCGCAAATTATAACGCGTTTGCAAAAATATTTTGGAGAAGAAGTGGGCGTTTACCATTCCAAATACAGCGAAAATGAAAGGGTTGAAATTTGGCAACACGCTTCCGCCCAGCAAGAGAGAAAGTTCAATGTGATTATTGGCGCACGCTCGGCTTTATTCCTGCCTTATCAAAATCTGGGGTTAATTATAACAGATGAGGAGCATGACGCATCCTACAAACAATATGAGCCTGCTCCGCGCTACAATGCGCGCGACACAGCTATCTATCTGGCTCATTTGCACGGGGCAAAAGTGCTGCTTGGCTCTGCAACCCCGGCTATCGAAAGTTTTTATAACGCCACAACGGGCAAATACGGCTTGGCAACGTTAAGCAAACGCTATGGCGATATTTCTATGCCCAACATCGAAATTGTAGATTTAAAAAAAGCGTATCGTAAAAATAAGGGTGGCTCTGTTTTTTCCGAAGAGCTTATTACCGCTATCGGCAGTGCGCTCACAAACAAAGAACAGGTAATTCTTTTTCAAAACCGGAGAGGTTTCTCGCTGCACATAGAATGCAAGAATTGCAATTGGATTCCGCAATGTGTGCACTGCGATGTTTCTCTTGTGTATCATAAAAAACAAAACCATCTGCGCTGCCACTATTGCGGTTATTCCGTCCATATTCCGCAAGAATGCCCTGAGTGCGGACATACCGATATTATGATGAAAGGATTTGGAACAGAGAAAATTGAGGAGGATTTGGCGATTATTTTTCCCGAAGCCAAAATTGCGCGCATGGATTTAGACAATACACGCACCAAATATGCACATCAAAAACTGATTAACTCTTTTGAAGAAAGAAAAATAGATATTCTGGTGGGTACACAAATGGTTACCAAAGGGTTGGATTTTGAGAATGTAAGTTTAGTGGGCATTCTTAATGCTGACAGTTTGTTGTCTTATCCCGATTTTCGCTCATTTGAGCGAGGTTTTCAACTTATGGCGCAGGTGGCAGGGCGCGCGGGACGAAAAGGGAAACAAGGCAATGTGCTTATCCAGGCTTATAATGCCGAGCATCCCGTGTTAAAATTTGTGCTCAACCATGCGTATGAAAGTTTTTACGAAAGCCAGCTACAGGAGCGTTTGCGGTTTCATTATCCTCCGTTTTGCAGAATTATCACTCTTTCGGTAAAACATACAGATGCTGATATTGTAAATCACTTAGCTTCGGATCTGGCAAATTTGTTACGAAGCACATTCGGGAAAAAAGTTTTGGGACCTGAATATCCTATCGTATCACGTATCCGCAATCAGTTTATAAAGAATATTATCATAAAATTAGACAAAGATTCGTCTTTGGTGGCGGCGAAAGACGACATACAGCACAAAATTACTTCCATGCTTTCGCAACAGCAATACAAAAGCGCGAGAATAGTAATTGACGTGGATCCGGCATAACAAATTAAACGCTTGGTTTATTTTTGCGCATTGATAAAGGAAACAATCTATACGATTAAACTATACTACAGTAATCAAGTAATAGTTTTTCTTTCCTTTTTGCACAAGGATATACTTGTTGTTTAACAGTTGGGCGCTGTCCACCATATAATCTTCGGCAACTTTTTCTTTATTCAGTTGCACACCTCCGTCTTTGAGCATTCTGCGTGCTTCGCCTTTAGAAGGGAATATATCTGTTTTTTCAGCCAAAAAGTCCACGATGCCTATGCCGGTCTGCAAATCAGCTTTGCTTAGCTGACATTGCGGAACGCCATCGAACACACCGAGTAAGGTTTTTTCGTCCAACTGTTTCAGCGTTTCGGTAGTACCTTTGCCAAACAGTATTTGCGAAGCTTCTACCGCTTGCTTATACTCTTTTTCTCCGTGTACGCGCATGGTAATATCTTCAGCCAATGCTTTCTGCAATACCCTTAAATGTGGCGCCGCATCTTGCTCTTGCTCTAATTTTTCAATGGTTTCTTTATCTAATAGTGTAAATATGCGGATATATTTTTTGGTATCTTCGTCGCTACAATTAAGCCAAAATTGGTAAAAAGCATAGGGCGATGTACGTTCGGGATCAAGCCAAATGTTTCCTTTTTCCGTTTTTCCGAATTTGCCCCCATCGGCTTTGGTAATTAAAGGACAAGTAAGAGCAAAAGCTTCGCCACCCGCTTTGCGACGAATAAGTTCCGTGCCCGTGGTAATATTGCCCCATTGGTCGGAGCCGCCCATTTGCAACTTGCAGTTATAATGTTGGTATAGATAAAGAAAATCGAAACCCTGAACCAATTGATAGGTAAATTCGGTAAACGACATACCTTCGCCTTCGCCCGACAAACGTTTCTTTACAGAGTCTTTAGACATCATATAATTAACCGTAATGTGCTTTCCTATGTCGCGGATAAACCCAAGAAAAGTATAATCCTTAGTCCAGTCATAATTATTGAGCATTTCAGCTTTGTGGGCAATATCCGAATCAAAATCGAGCAACTTGCGTAATTGTTCCTTAATACACTCCTGATTGTGGCGCAAAGTAGGCTCGTCGAGCAGGTTGCGCTCCTGCGATTTTCCGGAAGGGTCGCCTATCATGCCGGTAGCGCCGCCCACTACAACCAAGGGTTTGTGCCCGCTTTGCTGCAAATGTTTCAACATCATAATACCCACCAAATGCCCTATGTGCAATGAGTCTGCAGTAGGATCTATGCCTACGTAAGCGCTTGTCATTTCTTTTTTCAATTGTTCTTCCACGCCCGGCATCATATCGTGTATCATGCCGCGCCACCGCAATTCTTCAACAAAATTCATGGTTTTCAATAATTTTTATGCAAAAATAGGAATAATAATGTAAAAACGTATCATTCCTGATAATTCTAAATTTATAGATACTGTGAAATTGAATGCGTAATTCATTGGCACATGCAATAATAAGAAAAAACACCTTATTTTCCACAACGTGTTATGTATGGAATAGAACTGCCTCTACAAAAAAAGACGTAGTGTGCTACGTCTTCTTTTTGTTGTTATATCGTAAATTTATGCAAATATTTTTTGCATGTGAATAGGATGCAATCTTAGTTTCCTGTTTAGAAAGGACGGAATGTAACGCCTACAGAAATAGGATAAATTTGTGGTCCGTAATTTTTTTCGAAAAGCGGCGTAATCTGATAACTTGCCGTTGCCATTACCCATTTATATCCAACTTCTAAAAATGGTCCATAATGCATAGATTGGAGGTTTTGGAGGCGTGCTTTTTTCTCGATTACGATTTCTTCTTTCATCTGGTTATCGTTTATGTAAGGTATGTCGAAATCAGTACCTTTATATTTGGTATGCGATGAAATACGCCATCCGACTTTAAATCCGGCATTTGCCACTATCCCGTTAGGAGCCGTATATTTAAAACCAAATGGAATATCAAGATACGTAATAGCTAACTTACTCTTTTTAAATTCGTAGTTGCTATAGGTTTTTGGTATATTATAAAAATAAGATGAATATTTATTTTCCTTATCTAATTGTTTATGGTATAAGTTATCATCACCTCTGCCCAGCAACGCATTTTTTACATAAAAATTATGAAAATCGAATCCTAATCCTACAAAAAAGCGCAAAGATCCGGATTGAGTCATGTTAAAATTGTAGTTGATGTAAAAATTAGCGCCTTGCTGCACGCCTCGTTGTATAATGGAATCCGGAACTCCTTTCCAAATATCCTGATGTATGCCCCAGCTGATACTCATGTTTTTGAGGATGTTTTCAGCTGAAAAGCCTTGTGCAAAAGTGGCTCCACTAATACATAGCGAGAAAAACAATACGGAAAAATAACGTTTCATTCTTAGATAAAATATGTGTTTCTAATGATTTTAAGTTTAATTTAAAGCGCAAATATAAAACAAAATACAACCACTCTTTTTATTTGTTAAAAATCTGTGTGTTAAGAAATGCAAATTCGCGTTTTTTATTTCAACCGGTCGGGGTTGTCTTTGATAAAAGCTGCCCATGAACTTCCTTTTTTTGCAGGGCTTGAGCTTTCAATGCTTTTATTTTGGTAATAATGACATAAGGCTACTGCTACCGCGTCTGTGGCGTCTAAATACTTGGGTTGTTCCGCAATGGTAAATATCCTATTTATCATGCCTGATACTTGCTCTTTAGAGGCATTTCCGTTTCCTGTAATAGATTGTTTTATTTTGCGTGGCGAGTATTCAAAAATAGGAATATCGCGATATAGGGCTGCCGCCATTGCCACTCCCTGCGCGCGCCCAAGTTTGAGCATGCTTTGCACGTTTTTCCCATAAAAGGGAGCTTCAAGGGCAACTTCATCCGGATGATAACTATCGATGAGCATCAGCACTTTTTTAAAAATGCTTTGTAATTTCAAGGGGTGTGTGTCCAAATGTGTTAATTTAATAATATCTAAAGTAATTAACTCAATATTATTACCTTTGCAACACACTAAACCAAATCCCATGATTGTTGTACCTGGGTCTATCCCTAAAATAATTTTCTCTGTTGCCACCAAAATGTCTTTAAAAAGTTGAAACTTAATCCAAAAATACGAAAAATACTTGATGTATTGATAAAATTAACGATTGCCGTTTTATCCATAGGCTATATCGTTTTTCGTTTCTATCACATGTCCGCAGAACAGGTAAGCATTCTTTTTAAAGATATCTTTGCCAATCCGTATTTTGTAATTTTAGCAACAACCATTTTCCTTTTGATGTTTGTGAATCTGTCAATGGAAGCGTATAAATGGAAGTTGCTGATGGATGAAGAAGAGAAGGTTAGTTTTTTAACTGCTTACAAAGCCATATTGGGAGGTTTGTCGGTAAGTATTTTCACGCCTAACAGGGTGGGCGAGTTTATGGGGCGTGTTTTTATTCTTAAAAAAGCCAATCCTGTGCGGGCTATATTGCTTACCATTGTCGGCAGTTTGTCGCAGTTACTTACTACCATTTTGTTTGGCTCTCTCATGTATATGTATTTTGCCCCGCGTTATATGCCGCTTTTGGTAGGAGATAACAAATGGATTATATACGGGAGTATGAGTGCATTGCTTCTGCTATCAGCAATTTATCTTTTTATATATTTTCATATTCATTTAGCAGTAAAGATTTTAAAATACATCCCCAAAAAGTACCAAGCTAAAACAGCTTCTTATGTGGAGGCATTAACACATTGTCCTAAATCATTGCTGATTAAAGTATTAATGCTTAGTATGGCACGATATGGCGTTTTCTCTTTCCAGTTTTTTCTGGCATTGGTTTTAATGCATGTGCCTATTAATATTTTGCATGCTTATGTTGCCATGCCTGTTATTTATCTTGCTTTAGCGGGCATTCCCACTATAGCGTTGAGTGAGATAGGCGTGAGAGGATCGGTATCTGATAAGGTTTTTGGGTTAGTACTCACATCTACCGGCACCCTCACTGCGGCACAGTCGCTATCGGTTATTTCAGCCTCTACTCTTATTTGGACTATTAATATTGCCCTCCCTGCCTTAACGGGTGTTTTTATTATATTTCGCTTAAAATTCTTTAAAAAATGATAATTTTATATATTACGATTTTTATTTATGCGCTTTATGCTTTGCTTGTGGGCGCCTTGTCATACGGATGGTTCCGCCTGCGTGATTATAAAAGAAATGATGTTCCGGTGCATACCAACGTAAGTGTTATTTGCGCCGTCCGTAACGAGCAGGACAATGTAGAAAAACTATTGAATAGCCTTGCTGCTCAGGACATGCCTGATGACTTGTACGAGATTATCATTGTGAATGACCACTCCGATGATGCCACACGTGCTAAAGTAGAAGACTTTATCAAAAACTATAAGGGAAATAAAGATATACACTTGCTCAACTTGGATAATAGCAAAGGAGATGGGAAAAAAGCCGCGCTTCATAAAGGAATAGAGGTTTCTAAGGGAGAGCTGCTTGTTATTACCGATGCCGATTGTGTCGCCGATCCGCGGTGGATAAGCACTACAACAGCTTATTACGAGGAAACGCATCCTCACCTGGTATTGGGCTCCCTATATATGTCCAACTCAGGCAGTTTATTCGGCAAGCTGCAAACGGTTGATTTCATGAGTCTGATAGCGGCTACGGCGGGGGCTTGTTACTTGGAAAAACCACTTATGGCAAACGGGGCTAATATCGCATATACGCGCGAAGCCTATTATTCTTGTGGAGGTTTCTCGGATAATATAAAATATGCTTCTGGCGATGATATGTTTATGATGATAAACGTGAAAAAGAAATATGGCGGACGTGCTATTAAATTTTTGCGTTCGCAACATACCGTTGTTACCACGCCGGCTGAAGAAAACCCTAATTTGTTCTGGAATCAGCGTAAACGCTGGATTTCAAAAACCAAAGGTTATACAGATGCTTTTGTACTTGGCTCCTCGTTGATAGTTTTTTTCGCTAACGTATGGATTGTTTTGTTAGCCATATTAAGTTTATTTAATATTAATTATTTAAATTTACTGCTCGGAGCATTTGCTTTTAAATTTATTGTAGATTTTCCTATTTTGCAGTCATTTATACGATACATGAAAAAAGCATCGCTTATTTGGCTCGTTCCTTTGATGGAAATTATAAATACTGTTTACACATTAGTGATAGGAATAGCGGGCAATATAACAAAATATCAATGGAAAGGCCGCACGCATTCGGCAATGGATTAAATGGATAATAAAGCGCTTGCAATTATAAAATCTTCTTCACGCGTAATTTTTATATTCCTTTCTGAGCCTGCAACAAGGGTAATGCCAAAACCTTTAGATTCCATTACCGAAGCATCGTCAGTAAAAGATTCGCAATAAGGTTGTTGATATGCTTTTTTTAAATCCCCCGATTTAAATATTTGAGGTGTTTGTATTGCACGTAACTCATCTCTGTTAATTTGCATATATCCGTTTGGCGTTAATTGTCTTATGGTATCATTGATGCGTGTAGCCGGAATAGCCGATCCTTTTTCAGCCGCCGTGGCATACAGCATTCCTATATGTTCGGGCAAAAGCAAGGGTCGCGCCGCATCATGCACGGCAACTAATCCTTCTTCTTTTATATGTTGCAGCCCGTTTTTAACAGATTGAAATCGCGTATCCCCTCCCGCTGTGATTATATAGGGTCTTGAGCAATATTGCTTTTTTAAATTTTTCCAATATTCAATAAAATCGGGATGAACAACAAGAATGATTTTAACCTTAGGATCATAATCCCAAAAAGCATCTATACTATATTGTAATACAGGCTTGTTGTGAAGCATAATAAACTGTTTAGGTAGTTTGCCACCCAATCGCACGCCGCTACCACCTGCAACAATAATAGCATATTTATTCATTATAAAGTGTTTTTTTGCAAATATATACAAAAACACCCTTACCTTACAAAAATCGAAAGTCAGTTAATGAAGTGGCGAGTACAAAATAGTTTAGTTTCTACTGTAAACACAGATAGGAATAGGCATAACAATATATAAAAAATCTTAAGTACTAAACAATAATTACCTTATATTATTTTTTTAAACCACATAGATATATA
>CALBZC010000028.1 GCA_937889945.1 uncultured Bacteroidales bacterium | reverse complement strand
TTGCTTACTTACCTAATTTTTTTGACTTTTTTCTTAAACGGAACTCAGGTTAATATTTTCCTGCAGGATAAAAACAAAATTTACTTCAGAAGTATTTTTAGCCGTAAGGTATGCCTCCCTGAGGTCAGGTAGGCAAAGATTGTTATTTTTTAAAATTAAAAACTTGGTCCTTTTGTTATCCTTTTTTAGCTTCGCGGCTTAGCTGTTATTACTTTTTAAAACCGCCTTAAAAAACAACCCCTGCTTGCGAAACAGGGGCTTAAAACAACAACACAAAAACAATTGCAGGTTACTTGCGGTTATATTTTTCGTATTTAAGGGTGGCAAGCATATTTTTCAAATCCGCACCCGGGCGAAAGTTTATTTTGCTCCCGCGTATAACTGAAGAGGTAACTTTTTCTTCCTTTTCCACGCCCTGGCTGGAAACAGAAACCTGAAAAGCCCCGAAATCGCCGAAACGCACTATTTTCCCTTCTCCCAAATGGCGTGCCAGTATTTTGGTTAAATCGTTCAGCACCGCCAGCACATCCGTGTCGCTCACCGTGGTGGAACCTTCTGCTATTTCCTTACTCAGGTTTTTAAGTGTAACTTCACCGTCTGCCTTAGCAGATGCGTAAAACTTCTTGGGTTCCGATGGTTTTAACGGGTTACCCTTTTCGGTAATAATGTATTTTACTGCCATGGTAATAAAGGTTTTAATGTTAATTAATATTATGTGTTACATACAATTCCAAAAATATATTTTTATTGCTATTTAGTGGGTATTGCGTTTCTCTAAAATTATTTTTTCCAACTGCTCAATTCGTTTGAGTATATCTTCTGTCCAGGTATTGTTAATATTTCCTACAGAATAAGCAATTGTTCCATTATTATGATTAACGTTATTGGTTTGTTTTACTTCACTTAAGAAATATTCGAAGCCTACGTTAAATATTTTGCACACTTTATCCATTAATAAAAAGTCAGGAATGGTTTCTCCTGCTTCTATATTGGAAACAGACTTTTGCGTAATAGCTAATTGACAAGCTAATTGTTCCTGGCTCATCTTGTTTTTTAATCGCAACTGACGTATTTTTGCACCAATGTCCATCATAAAAAATTTTTTAACCTTTCAAAGTTATATTATTTCTTCCTAATTTTCTACATATAAGAAAAAAATACTTTTAAGTTATTGAATTAGTGCATATAGAAATTTTTTACTAAATTTTAGTAATATTTTACTAAGGATTTAAACATAATGTTTATACTTTAGCCCTATTAATTGCAATTGAGGAAAATAACTTATTTACAAACTAAATCTTTAAAAATTATGAAAACATTAGAATTAAAGTCCGATAATCCTAAAATTTTAATAGCTCTATTAGGCATGTTGTTCCTTGTTGGAGTATTTCAAGCGTGTGAGAAAAGCGTTGTCGAAAAGAAAAAGTTAAGCAAAGAAGAGGCTTTAAGCAATCTTAAAAAGAGCATAAAGGAAATTAATACTGTTTCTTTAAGAAAATCCATGTATTTGAAATCTGGTGCAGTTAACACAGATGAAGTTTACATTGAACAATTAAAGCCAGTATTAGTAAGCAGTAAAGAATTATTGGATGTTTATGACATAAACTCGAATTCAGATTTTAATTCCGAAAATGATCCTCAAATAATTGTTACAGCATTGCTAATCCTTACTATAGAAAAGGAATTTAGTTCTATTGAAATGCAAAAGAACATGTCCAATTACAAATCTATTAGACGCGTTGGCGCTTGGGATTGTGCAATGGAAGCAATAGGAGTAGGTGCTGTATCTGAATTGATAGGTGCACTTGGTTCCTCTGCTGCAATAAAAAAAGCTTCAAAAGCAGTTATATTAAAAGCTGTTGGAAAGATTGCTAGTAAATATGCTGGTTGGATAGGTGCTGCAGTAATGGTTGCAGATTTTGCTGAATGTATGTACACTGGAGATTAATAACTAAGATTTATGTGGGATATGATAATATTGATTGCTATTTTAGTAGTTATTGCTATTTCATTTTTCGGATTGATTTATATTCTATTAAAGAAACCCAAAGATGAAGTAACAATTAAAACACGCACTTTACTAATTGCGATTATTACAATAAGCCTATTTCTAATTAGATTTTATTGGAATCGAATGTAGTTTTATGAAATGGAGGGGATGTTCATTTTTAGAACATCCCCTTAAATATGGTTTGCTATTAAAATTAAATGATTATCGGATATATTGCCTAAAAAGTATTATCTTTGTGTTATAAATGATATACACAAGGTATAGTTATGAATTTATTAAATTTTGTGTCCAAGTTTCCAAATGAAGAAATCTGTAAACTCAAATGGAAAGAATTTCGCGATAAACAAGGTGTTGTCTGCCCAAAGTGAAAACACACAAAACACTACTGGAAGTCAGATAAAGAATGTTATGAGTGCAAAAATTGCAACTATCGTCAAAGTCTTCGTAGTAACACGGTAATGCATGGCAGTCAGCTTCCTTTCAGATATTGGTTTGTAGCAATGCACTTGCTTACTTCGACAAAAAAAAAGTTTTTCTACTTCAGAACTGCAACGTCAACTGGGGCACAAGTATTATGAACCTATTTGGGCTCTGCTGCATAAATTGCGCTTAGTTATGGGCGAGCACGATGAAAATTACAAACTGTCGGGTGTGATAGAATTAGATGAAGGCTTTTTCTCTACTGAAACACCGAATGAAGAGAAGAACAAACCCCTAAAACGAGGCAGAAGCAGTCAAAAGAAAACCAAAGTACTGGTAATGGCAGAGAGCCTTCCACAAGAAAAGAGCGATAAAAAATACAGCAAAACAAGAAGCGTTAATCATATCAAAATGATTGTTATAGAAGATTTGCTGGCTGATACAATCACTCCTATTGTGGAAAAAACCTCTGCTCCTCATCTACAATCGACAGTGATAATTCTACCTCATATATTGAATTAAAAGAAATAGTTGAACAGCATCGCCCAAAAGTTATCCCAAAGAAAGAAATAGAAAAAGCATTACCTTGGGTTCACATTGCTATCAGCAACGCCAAAAGACTATTACTAAATACATATCACGACATAAAACCTGAATACCTCCAAAGTTATTTGAATGAGTTTTGCTACAAATTTAACCGCCGTTATTTTGGAGAAAATCTTTTCGATAGGCTTTTAATAGCCTCTGTTTGTTATAAAAATCAATTTAGGTATAAAGTCCGATAATCATAAAATATAAATATCGAAATCAATAAGGGCAAAATAACCGCCATAGTAGGCGAAAGCGGAAGCGGCAAAAGCACGTTAGGGCAAATATTGCAACGTTTCTATGGTTTTGAAAACGGAAACATTACCGTAAACGATAAGTATGCCTTTAACAGCATTAATTTAAAAGATTACAGAAATCTGATAGGCGTAATTCCGCAGGAAATAACAATTTTCAACGGCAATGTAGTGGATAATATTTTATTAGGAGAAACCGAAAATGCTGAAAAATTGCTGAGTTTCCTAAGCACCAACGGATTTGATTATTTCTTCAAGCAGTTGCCGCAAGGACTTGGAACGCTTTTAGGCGAAGAAGGCATTAACCTATCCGGTGGTCAAAAACAAGTTATCGCGTTAGCAAGAGCTTTATATAAAAAACCTCAATTGCTTATATTGGATGAACCTACTGCCTCAATGGACAGAAACACAGAACTATTTACCATTCAATTGCTCAATAAAACAAAAAGCGAATGTGCCATATTTTTCATTTCCCATAAATTGAACATGTTGAAACATTTTGCCGACATTATTTATATATTAGAAACCAAAACCATAACGCATAAAGGCAAGCATGCAGAATTAATGCAGACGGATAATTTTTACAGCAATTTTTGGAAAGACTTGTCTTGTTAAATAAACTATCCGTAGCTTTGTAAAAAATAATTTACATGCTCATTATAGGTATCACAGGTGGCTCGGGGTGCGGGAAATCCACCGTAGTAAAGGAAATTATTAAAAATCTTCCACCGGACTCGGTTTCTATCATTCCGCAAGATTCATACTATTGGGACAATAAAAATTTAAGCGCCGAAGATAAACTGAAGATAAATTTTGATCACCCCAATTCTATTGAATGGAACTTGCTTATCAAACATCTGGATGAATTAAAACAAGGAAAATGCATTCAGATGCCTACATACTCTTACGTGGCATGTGCACGCTTGCCCGAAACCATAGAGATAAAACCGCACAAAATAATTATTGTAGAGGGTATTCTTATTTTTACCGAACCGGAACTACGCAAACGTTTAGATATTAAAATATTTGTAGATGCCGAAGCCGACGACAGGTTCACACGCATTATACAGCGCGACACCATTGAAAGAGGACGCAGTTATGACCAAGTGCTCACGCACTACCACAAATGGGTAAAACCCATGCACCAACAGTTTATTGAACCTACTAAACGTTATGCGGATGTTATTGTTCCTGAAGGTGGAGAAAACTTGGTAGCTATCGATATGCTCGCTTCTATGATTCAGTTGAAAATGAACGCATAGCCTTGCTATTCGTTATCAGCGGCATACCACTCGGCATAGGAGTTTGCAGTTTCACGCAACCGCAAATGATGTAATTTGAGGTGGGACGGCAGTGCCGCCTGAAGACGTTGCGCAAAATCAACAATCATATTTTCGCTGGTAGGCTGATAATCCACGAAAATTGTTTTGCCGAAATATTCGGCATTAATGTTCATGGGGTCTGTGAGCGATTCTTTTCTTATTACCAAAGCGTGATCTAATTTATTGACGATGGTTTCGTTTACAATCCTTTTTAAATCGCCAAAGTCAATAACCATGCCCAGCTTCACAGATTCCTTATCATCAATTACGTTGCCTATAACCGTAACAATAAGCTCGTATGAGTGACCATGGATATGCTTGCATAAGCCGTCATACCCTTTTAGCGCGTGCGCAGCCTCAAATGTAAATTGCTTGCTTACTCTTATTTTTTGCATCGGATTGGTTTTGAAGTTATAACAGCTTTAGCCGTATTATGTTTACACATAAATTAATTCAACTATTTTTTCCAGATATATCTTGTCGGTTTCATCAAAAGAGCCAAACGACAGGCTGTCAACATCCAACACTGCCTTTAACACGCCCTTTTTATCCCTCACCGGCACCACTATTTCCGAATTTGAGCGCGAATCGCAAGCTATATGACCCGGAAACGCGTGCACATCTGCAACTACAACGGTTTTGTTTTCTCTTGCGGCAGTAAGGCAAACACCTCCCCCCTGCAAAATCTGACAGGCAACAGACCCTTGATACGGACCTACAACCATTTTATCTTCATATAAAAAATAGAATCCACACCAAAAAAAAGCGTCCATCTTATTTTTTAAAACCGCTGCCACAGTTGCCATGCGCGCAATCACATCATCCGTTTTGGTTAGTAATTCCTGCAACTGTTCGTATAACCGTTTATAACGTCCTTCTTTTTTATTATTTTCCATAAAAATATTGTTATTATAAATGCAAAAATACACTAATCGCATAAGTATTTTATTGTTTTGTTATCAAAATAAGCTTGTTTTTTGTAGGTTTGCATATTCTATTCCTGAAAAATTATGGCAATTGAGGTAAAAGGGATTTCGAAAAGCTATGGCGAGCAAAAAGTTTTAGACCATGTTTCACTGAGTCTTCAAGAAAATGAGGTTATCGGATTGCTGGGACCTAACGGGGCAGGCAAATCCACGTTGATGAAGATACTTACATGTTATGTTTATCCTGATAAAGGTGATGTTGTTGTAAGCGGTCACAGCATTCTTACAAATCCTATAGAAGTAAAGAAAAAAACAGGATACCTGCCCGAACATAATCCGTTATATTTAGATTGCTACATACAGGAATATTTGGAATTTGTAGCCCACATTCACAAATTAGGCAAAAACACCCATGCCCGCGTAAAAGAATTGATAGATATTACAGGATTGGGACCTGAGAAAAACAAGAAAATAGGGATGCTTTCCAAAGGCTACCGCCAGCGTGTAGGATTGGCACAAGCATTGATGCACAATCCCGAGATACTCATTTTAGATGAACCTACAGCCGGCTTAGACCCCAACCAACTGGTGCAAATTCGCGAACTTATAAAGGAGTTGGGTAAAGAAAAAACCATTTTATTTTCAACACATATTTTGCAGGAGGTAGAAGCTATTTGCGAAAAAACGGTTATTATTAACGAAGGCAAAATTATCACCAATGCCCTCACGCGCGATTTACCTGCTTTACTTGCACAAGACATCGTACATGTTCAATTTGGTAATCCCGTAACTGAAAAAGAGCTTATGAATATTGACGGCGTTATTGATTTAAAACCTGATGGGGCATTGTCATGGAATATAGAAACAAGAAAGGGCGCCGAAATACGTCCGAAGATAAGCAGGCTATCAGTAGAAAAAAATTGGGATTTACTCACTATGTATAAAAAGGAAGACAATCTGGAACAGATTTTTCATAAACTCACCACAAAAAAAGAAATTTAATAGCGGTATATTCGTTGTTCTTTAGCAAAAAGAAGATGATCTAAACTGAATTTTCCTCCTCCTACAAGCAAAAACACCATAAACAAAAGTAAAAACAAAAAGGCATGTTCTCCTTCGCCTGTTATTTGCCAGGTATGAGCCCTTAATGCCACTAACATATTGATAACTAAAGGAGCGGATACCCATCGGGTAAAAAGTCCGCAAATCAACAGCACGCCCCCTAAAAACTCCGTACCTTTAGAAACATAAGCCATCATAAGGGGGAAAGGCACGTATAGCTTTTCCAAAAAAGTCATGAACTCCTGCATTTTTTCGGTATTGAAAAGCATCAATCCATGATTTAATATCAGCAAACCAACTATAATCCTTACCAGTGCAAGGGCGTTTACGCCCCGATATTTCTGAACTTTCATCGGTAAATAATTTTTAAGTGAAAGATATTGCAATAATTACAGAAAATTGTGCCTTTTCAGGCATATTTTTATTCTCAACGGCAAATTAACAAATTATATTATTAAAAACCTTTTTATCCTGTTATTTTTCACTTTTTTTAAAATATTAAATTAAAGTTTACTTTTTGACAGGTATGATACACCATCTTAATCATATTATTAATTATCATTTTATTATTTATTGAAATAAATAGCTTATTTTATACATTTGCAATCAGAAAACCATAAAATTTTAGTTTAAATGGATTTACAATCATTTCAAGCAGCTATAAAACAAGGCATACCGTCAGAATTGCCTTCTATGCCCGCATACGAAGCTAATATTAATCATGCGCCTGTACGCAAAGACATACTTACTAAAGAAGAAAAAAAGCTTGCCATAAAAAACGCGCTACGTTATTTTGACAAAAGGCATCACGCGGAACTTGCCAAAGAATTTGCAGAAGAACTGAAAAAATATGGGCGTATATACATGTACCGCTTTCGTCCGCAATATAAAATGTATGCCCGTCCCATTGAAGAATACCCTGCAAAATGCAGGCAAGCGGCAGCTATCATGCTTATGATTCAAAACAATTTGGACTACGCAGTAGCACAACACCCACATGAGCTGATTACGTATGGAGGCAATGGCGCAGTTTTTCAAAATTGGGCGCAATATCTGCTTACCATGAAATATTTGTCGGAAATGACCGATGAGCAAACCCTTGTGATGTACTCGGGTCATCCGATGGGGCTATACCCTTCGCACAAGAATGCGCCACGCGTGGTAGTTACTAACGGAATGGTTATTCCCAATTATTCCAAACCGGATGATTGGGAGCGCTTTAATGCATTAGGCGTATCACAATACGGACAAATGACAGCGGGCTCATACATGTACATAGGACCGCAAGGCATTGTGCATGGCACAACCATTACCGTGTTAAATGCAGGACGCATGGTTTCAAAACATGGTGAAGACCTTGCAGGGAAACTATTTGTAACTTCCGGTTTAGGTGGCATGTCGGGTGCACAACCCAAAGCCGCCGTTATAGCGGGCGCCATAGGCATTGTGGCAGAGGTTAACCCTAAGGCTGTACACACACGCTATTCTCAGGGCTGGGTAAATGAAGTTTACGAAGATTTGGATAAACTTATAGCTCGTGTTAAAAAAGCACAAAACAATAAGGAAGCTTTGTCTATAGCTTATCAAGGGAACGTGGTGGACTTATGGGAGAAATTTGCTGCCGAAAACATGCACATAGATTTAGGTTCCGATCAAACATCCTTGCACAACCCTTGGGCGGGGGGGTATTATCCTGCCGGAGTTTCATTTGAAGAAGCGCAAGAATTGATGGCACACCAACCGGATGTTTTCAAGCAAAAAGTGCAGGAGTCGCTTCGCAGACATGTAGAAGCCATCAATAAACTTACGGCTAAAGGCATGTATTTCTTTGATTATGGCAACGCTTTCCTGCTTGAAGCATCGCGTGCCGGCGCCGATATTATGAAAAGTGACGGCACTTTCAGATACCCTTCGTATGTACAGGATATTATGGGTCCTATGTGTTTCGATTATGGATTTGGTCCTTTCCGCTGGGTGTGTGCATCAGGAAAAGAACAAGACCTCGATACTACCGACCGGATTGCAATAGAAGTATTGGAACAATTAGCATCGGAATCACCCAAAGAAATTATGCAGCAAATGCATGACAACATCCGTTGGATTAAGGAAGCTAAGAAAAACAAATTGGTTGTAGGCTCGCAAGCGCGTATATTATATGCAGATTGTGAAGGACGCACCCGCATTGCCGCAGCTTTTAACGAAGCCATAAAAACAGGGAAACTCTCGGCACCTGTTGTATTGGGTCGCGACCATCATGACGTTTCCGGAACCGACTCCCCTTACCGCGAAACATCTAACATATACGATGGTTCAAGCTTTACGGCGGATATGGCTGTACAAAACTTTGTAGGTGATGGTTTCCGTGGCGCTACATGGATAAGCTTGCATAATGGCGGCGGCGTAGGCTGGGGCGAAGTTATGAACGGAGGCTTTGGTATGGTGCTCGACGGGAGCAAAGAAAGTGACGAACGTTTGCACATGATGTTGCACTGGGATGTAAACAACGGCATTTCGCGCCGTAGCTGGGCACGCAACGAAGGCGCTATCTTCAGCATCAAACGTGCCATGGAAAAAAATCCAAACCTTAAAGTTACGTTGCCTAACTTGGTGGAAGACAATTTGCTGGAAAATCTGTTTTAATATAACACATTGAGAGCGTTTTTATATAACATTAAAAACGCTCTTTTTACTTTTCAAAACATGTATATTATATTTGTAAACTATAAAGTTCCATTTGCAGAAGTAGAAAAACATTTGGAAACACACAGGGCATTTCTTAGAGAGCAGTACGCAAAAGGTAATTTGCTGGCTTCAGGTCCGCGAAGACCTAGAACAGGAGGAATAATTATAGCTAAAGAACTTGCAAAAGAAGAGATAGAAGCAATTATAGCACAAGATCCTTTCAAAATCAATCAAGTTGCCGATTATGAAGTGATGGAGTTTGACCCTGTTTTAACCTGCAAAGAATTGGATTTTTTAAGAAAATAAAGAATCTATCTCTGTGCTCTCTAAATCTCTCTGTTTTAATATTTTACCACAAAGACATAGAGAGCACAAAGTATGATTATTTAATTCGATAACTTTGGAATATCAAATTTATTTTTGAAGATTATTTCAATCCAAATGCTTTTTTAATATCTGCTACAGCATCAAGTTTTTCCCAAGGGAAAAATTCCACTTCTTTATAATATTTTTCTTTTCCATCCTCTATTTCAGTACGTGTAGCGCCTCTTTTGTAATATACTTCTACTTCTTTCTTGTAATAATCGCGACCAAAATGCCCATAAGAAGCAGTAGGTTCAAAAATAGGATTTTTTAATCCGAAACGTTTTACAATAGCATATGGGCGTAAGTCGAATATTTTTTGTATTGCCTTTGCAATTTCACCATCTGTAATTTTATTACCCGTTTTGTCTGTAACTTTACCCGTTCCATAGGTATTTACATACACGCCCACAGGCTGTGCAACACCAATAGCATAAGCAACCTGCACCAAAGCTTCGTCTGCTATGCCGGCAGCCACAAGGTTTTTTGCAATATGACGGGCAGCATATGCTGCCGAACGGTCAACTTTGGATGAATCTTTGCCTGAGAAAGCGCCTCCGCCGTGCGCGCCTTTACCACCATAGGTGTCAACAATAATTTTACGCCCTGTTAAGCCCGTATCACCGTGCGGACCTCCAATAACAAACTTGCCTGTAGGATTTACAAAATATTTAATATCATCTCCAAAAAGTTTTTGAATCTCTTTATTCAGATGTTTTTTAACACGCGGCATTAAAATCGCTTTCACATCTTCGGCAATTTTAAGCTGCATTTGTTTCTCTGCTTTGCCAATAGCATCTTGACTATCATTAGCGGGAAGCACAAATTCATCGTGTTGTGTAGAAACAACAATAGTATCAATACGTACAGGCTTATTGTTATCGTCATATTCGATGGTAACCTGCGACTTGCTATCCGGACGTAAATATTTCATTTGTTTACCTTCTCGCCTGATAGCTGCCAACTCAAATAAAATAATATGCGACAATACCAAAGGCATCGGCATATAATTATCCATTTCGTTGGTGGCATAGCCAAACATCATACCTTGGTCGCCTGCGCCTTGATTTTCGGCTTTGTCTTGGTCAACACCCATGAATATATCATCAGACTGCTCATGAATGGTGGAAATAACGCCACACGAATTATTATCAAAGCGATATTCCGCTTTGGTGTAACCAATTTTTTCTATAGCACGACGCACTACTTTTTGAATATCTACATAGCCGGTTGTGCGCACTTCGCCGCTACAAACAGCTAAACCTGTTGTAACAAGCGTTTCGCAAGCCACTTTGCTATTAGGATCGAAACGTAAAAATTCATCTAACAATGAATCGGAAATTTGGTCGGCAACTTTGTCCGGATGTCCTTCCGAAACGCTTTCGGATGTAAATAAATATCCCATTTTATTAAATTTTTTAGAAATTAACAATTTTAGTTTATGGGAAAAATATGATTGCGAAAGGAAAGATATGTTTTAGCATTTTTTTCCGTGGTTGCAAGCAATCAAATTTTTCCACGCGCTTTTATGGGTGCAAAATTATATAATTATTTCACACAAAAAAGTTTTTTGAAAAATAATTTCGGTATTATTATACTTATTAAAATAAAAGGATTATTAGACAATAAAAAAGCGAAGAAAAATATCCTCGCTTTTACAATATTTTACACGGAATCTTTTACACCGTCATAATGTCTTTTTCTTTAGCCTCAAGCACTTTATCCACTTTGGTAATATAGCCGTCAATAGCTGTTTGGATATCTTTTTCCAATGTTTTCACTTCATCTTCCGACACACCTTCTTTTTCAAGCTTTTTAGCTTCTTCAATAGAAGTACGGCGGGTATTTCGTATGGAAACTTTAGCGTTTTCTGCTTCCGCTTTGGCTTTTTTAACCAATTCTTTGCGGCGTTCTTCCGTCAAAGGAGGAACCGCAATACGCAAAATTTCCCCGTTATTTTGCGGATTAAACCCAAGGTTTGCGTCCTGAATCGCTTTTTGTATAGGTGTTAACATGTTTTTCTCCCACGGTTGCACTACAATTTGGCGTGCATCAGGCGTATTTATGTTTGCAACCTGGTCAATGGCGGTCATGGTGCCATAGTAATCCACTTTAACGCCTTCTAGCATTTGTGGAGTAGCTTTACCGGTGCGATATTTATGAAATTCTTTTTCCAGGTGCGAAAGCGCGTGATCCATGCTCTCTTTCAATGTTTCTAAAATAAATTTTCCCTCTTCTGTCATAATACTAAATTTTAGTATTGCAAATATATGCGTTTTATTGTTAAAACCAACTTCTGATTTTATTTTTACCTTTCCCCACTCATTACAATGTTTTAGTTACACAATACTCCTTATCTACAATAATATCGGCTAAAGGTTCGAGGGCAGAAACCATTTTATGTTCTTGCTCCAGCACAGCCATGCGAAAATCATTTTGCGGCTCCTTGCCACGCACCACCTGTGCCTTTTTGGTTTCGTGATAGGTTAATTGTATAAATACACGTAAATCTACACCTTCGGTTTTAATGGCATACAAACCGTCAATAATAAGCATATCGACCTGAGAATAGTCGGTAGTGAGCCAATCGACCTGCTCGGTAACCAAATCCACACAAGGAGAAACAGATTTTTCTCCGTTTTTAAACTCCCTGATATTCCTGTAAATGGTTTGCCAATCATATTCATCATATCCTACCACATTTTCAACTCCGTGCGATTTGCGCCATTCGGTACGCTCCAAGGGTAAAACTTTGTAATAATTGTCGATATGCATAGGCTTAGCCACTATACCATGCGCGCGCAAGCCTTTGGCTATCACATGCGTTAGTTCAGACTTTCCCGACCCCGACTCGCCCGATATGGCAACAATCATTTTATGCCTATGTTTTTTCAGTATCGTTTTAATAATATCTTCACCTGCAAGCTTATGCTTATCAGTAATTAATAATACATCTCCCAACATAATATTTATTGTATTGTGTTTATAAAGTTTTTATCCATCGCCATGTAAACGGTAGCAGCCATTACTCCCGCGTGTATGCCTTCGCCGGTGGTTCCGCCCTGTATATCTTCATAATCGCTTGCCAATGCCTCTTTGTATAAAGTGCTTGCCAATTCTTTTTTACCAATGGCGGCGGCAACTTTGGCATGCACTACACGACTTAATGTAGAACCATGCGAAGTACGTTGATAATAATATGCAAAATTCTTTTCTACATAGTTATCGGGAACATTATAGCCCATTTGCTTTACAAGCTCCGATACTTCTTGCTTATCCAACAAATAGAAAATCATGAGTAAATCCGCTTGTTTAGAAACCTTATAGGCGTCAGGCGACAAACCTTCCGCTTTCAAAATACGATCTAAACGGTGAAAGTCATTATATTTGGCTTTATAATTTTCCCAATCCAACTCTTTTAAATCAAAATAACCTTCAAATTGTTCAATGATACCCTCGTTGTTGATGTTCAGGGTTAAATTATCGGCTATTTCTTTCCATTGCTTTATTTCGCTTAGTATAAAACCAAATTTTCTTAGGTATTCTTCTTTATTTTTAATTTGTTCTACAAATTGTAGAACTTTATTAAAAACCCAAGCACTCATAAGGTTTGTATATGCATTATTTTTCAATCCTCCTTTTTCTGCACCGATATATTTTTCATGAAATTCGTCAGGTCCCATTACCTTATCTATATCATATCTGCCTGTTGTTTTATTCCACACACATTTGCTATCCCAAAACCTGCAAATTTCCAACAATATTTCTCCTCCCCTCTCTATCATGAAACTGGTATCATTTGTAATCTTATAATATTCCAAAATATTATATGCAACAGCAAGAGAAACATGGCGCTGCAACGCGCTGTTATCCGCATCCCACTTGCCCGACAATGGGTTTAAGTGCACTACTTGCGTTTGCTCATCTCCTTTGGATGCACTTTGCCAAGGAAACATGGCGCCTTTGTATCCAAATTGACGTGCATATTTTTTCGCCTCCTCTAACCTGCTGTATCTGTAATTTAACATAGCTTTTGCCACTTCAGGCAACACATGTGCATACAGCGGAATCACGAACACCTCATCCCAAAAAATGTGCCCTCTGTATGCTTCGCCATGCAAGCCACGCGCACCTATGCTTGCATCTAATGCTACATTGTTAGGCGACATGGAGATAAGAACATGATAAAAATTTAAGTGCAACAGCTTTTGCATCAATCTATCATGGGGTATTTTCACTTCGCACTTATTCCAAATTTTTTCCCAGCTTTTTTCGCTCTGCTGCAAAGCCATGGCAAAACTTTCCTTATTTTTTACATTATGAAAGGCTGCATCTGAAACACTTTTTACTTTATCATGCTTAGAGGTATATATTACAATTGTTTTTTCAAGAGTTATCGTTTTATTTTTTTCAACAAAGAAAGCAACTTCTTCAAATATTTTATCATCTGATAACTTATATTCTATATTTGTAGAACAAATATTGTTTATGTAGTAATACTCATGCATTACAGTTTCCGCTATTTCAATTTCACTTTCGTTAGTAGCAACAAGCGAGCACAGGACACCTTCTTTCTCTTTTATTTCTTTGATAATAAGATGTTGATTATTTAATTGCTTATAGCGTGGCACCCCTTCATTCCTCACAGCGCAGTTTATACCGCTTTTAAAGGTGATTGCACCCGCATAATCTAAGGGGGTAATGCTATAGCGCATCATTGCTTTATGCGGATTACTCATAGATACAAATCGCTCTGTTTTCACAAGCGTTTCGTATCCTTTCGCATCTCTGACATGCAGATGGCAGGTATAAAGACCATTGTACATATTCAGGATTCTTTTCACATATAACACCTCAACTCTATTTATATCAAACCATTCTCCCTCATTGATTTTAAAAGAAATGGGCAAGGTATCGGGCGCATTTATCAAATCTTCATTAAAAATTTCTTTGCCTGCTATGGTTGTAGCCAATGTATTATATACCCCTGCTATGTAGGTGGCCGGATAGTTAATAGCATTACGTGGCACACTTTGCATGGCACCGCGCATGCAAAAATAGCCATTGCCAAGGGCTAAAAGCGTTTCGCGCAAACGCTCTTGCTGTGGATTATAGTCATGGTAGGTAATACTCCAACTATCTTGTTCCAAACTTGTTGTGAACCAATCGTTTATTTGCTGAAGAGAAAAATCAGCCATATCTTTTACCACCACGTCAGCCCCATTTGCCAGCAATTCGCGTTCATTGTTTTCTCTTGCCAATCCTAACACCAGCCCAAAATTACCAGCTTTCCCTGCTTTCACACCCACAGCCGCATCTTCCACCACAACACATTCATAGGCAATGCAGCTTAACGCGGCAGCCGCTTCAAGAAAAATAGCCGGCTCAGGTTTCCCTTTCAATCCTTTTTCCGCAAGGGTATTGCCATCTATATGTGCATCAAAATATTGCCATAATCCCACCCGCTCCAGCACTTGTCTGCAATTTTTACTGGACGAGGCAACAGCTATTTTTATACCCTGCTCTCTTAGTTGAAAAATAAGGTTTACCGTAGAATCATATACTGCAATTCCTTCTGCTTGCAATAGTTTATTAAAATTTTCATTCTTCCTGTTACCTATACCGCATATGGTTTCCCGTTCTGCGATATCATCAACCTCTCCATAAGGAATATGTATAGCTCTGGATTCTAAAAAAGTTTGCACGCCCTCATAGCGCGGACGTCCGTCTATGTATTGTAAATAGTCCTCTGCCGAAACCTCGCGGTAATTTTCTTGCGAGTTTTCACCCACACTCTCCTTACGTTGCAGCAAATAATCGTCAAATGTTACTCTCCATGCCCTGCTGTGCAGCAAAGCCGTTTGGGTAATTACACCGTCCAAATCAAATATTACGGCTTTAAAATTATATTTTCCTTTCATCTTCATTTCTTTTTATCCAAGCAAAGCCATATGGATGAAGCACCGTAGGAGCATTCGGGAACTCCGCACGAAAATCCACATCTTGTACCTTAGAAGTTAAATTGTGCATAATAAGCCATTCATCATCTTTATAAATACGTTTAAAAACAAGCCATTCATCGCTATGTTCTACAAAATGCAAACTACCCCTGCCAAAAATTTTAGCATTATTACGCACTTGCAACATTTTTCTGAGCTTATAAAATACATTATGCCCTATATGATTTCTGTCCTGAAGTATAATCTCAAGCTGCTTCCAATCTATATTTCCTCGTACCAAAAAACGCGTATCGTCTTTCCCTGTCTGCGCTACCATTTTTTTGTAATAGGCATAATCGTTAAATTTGGCAAACTCATCACCATAATAAATAATAGGCGTGCCGGGCAACGTGAGCATAATGGAAAATGCAAGCAAAATGCGTTTTTCGTCCACCTGCATCAAATCAGCCAAGCGGGCAGAGATGCCCTCTCCCTGCCTAAAATCCCATTTGAGGTTGTGGCAATAGGCATCATGGATAAAAGCGCGCTCTTGTTCTGTTACATATACTTTTTCCAAGCTTAGTTCGTCGTGGCAACGCAAAAATGTAAACCACTGTGTATGCTCTGGAATAGCAGGCGTTTTGTCGGGACTTAAAATTTGCACAATGGGCTTAGCGCTATGCTTGGCAATAGCCATGTATATGTTGGGCATCAACGGGAAATGATATGCGGCATGGCATTCATCGCCATTACCTAAATACTTAACCACTTCTTTGGGCGGCTGGCAGGCTTCGGCAAGCAACAATGTTCCCTGCTTCACATAATCCAGCACGGCGCGCATAAACTTGAGAATGGTATGCGTTTTCGGCAGATTTTCACAGTTTGTACCTTCTTCTTTCCACAAATAAGGAACCGCATCTGCCCGAAAGCCATCCACGCCTTTGGATTGCCAATAAAGCAACACCTTGCACATTTGCACCAGCACCTCCGGATTTTTATAATTTAAATCGGGTTGAAAATTAAAAAACCTGTGAAAATAGTATTGTCCGCCTGATTTTTCCCAGTTGCAAGTTTCTATGCCTTTAAAAATAACACGCGCCTTACTATATTTTTCTTTCGTATCGCTCCATATGTAGTAATCGCGGTATTTATTTTCTTTGGACTTTTTTGCTTCTACAAACCACGCATGCGTATTAGAGGTGTGGTTTAGCGCAATATCAAAGAGCACACGCATACCCTTGGCATGAGCCTGTTGCAAAAAATTGTCAAACGAATTTTCATCATCGCCGAGCAACACTTCTCTGATTTTGTAAAAATCACTGATATCAAACCCCGCGTCGCGCATGGGAGATTGCAATACGGGCAACAACCAAAGACAGTTAACACCTAAATTCTGCAAATAGTCTAATTTTTCCGTGAGCCCATTAAAGTTATTTGCAAATAAATCCACATACAAGGAATATACCACTGCATCTTTATACCAATCGTCAAGGTTATTTGTGTGTGGATAAGGAAAAGAAGAAATCTCATTTATAAAAGCATCCAGTTTTTCAATCGCTTGATTCTCATAGAGAACATTCCAGTATTGGTATATATTATTTGTTGTTTTTATGTCGGCAGCTTTATCCATATTTTAAACTTCTTGATTAATTATATGCAGCATTAAAAAGGAATTTGTAAATATTTTGGTTATTTTAATATAAACTTATAACCTTATCCAAAACTAAGAAATTATTTTACATAATGAAAAATAATTTATGCGCTATTATGAGGGTTAAACACATTTCAACTTTACTTACCCTCAACATACAACAAATATTAACAATATAAGTATAAAGATTTGAATTTTAATAGGTTTTAAAAAGGATTGAAAACTTACTACGCCTTTTAAAAATGAAAGATTTGCTTTTCTTTTAATTGTACCTTAAAGGAATTGAAACTTTTTTTATAGGTTTGTAAACTGTTTTTTTGCTACGCATTTATATTGTATTGTAAAGGAATTGGGACTTTTGTGCCATCTGAGCGGTTAATTGAATAATGGGTTTTAATTATACCAAGATGGAATTGAAACACATTTGAAGCCAATACCTGCCTACAGCTGAAGCTCTTTTAATTGTACTATTTTAGAATTGAAATGTAGATAGAAATGTGTACAGAGAGGATGTTAGTACTTTTAATTGCATTATTTTAGAATTGAAATTGAAGCAAATAAAATTCGCAGAACATCTTGCGAATCTTTTAATTGTAACATAATAGAATTGAAATCGCGTTGACTTATAATTACTATTTTAAAAATTTTAACTTAAATTGCAGTATAATGGAAACCCAGATAAATATAGCCATATTCGTTTCGGGCAGCGGCACTAACATGGAAAACATAGTGTTGCATTTTGAAAAAAACAAAAAAATTAAAGTTGCTGCCGTGTACTGCAACAACCCTGAAGCTTACGCATTAAAACGTGCTGAAAAGTATAAGATTCCAAGAATAGTGTTTACCAAACCACAGTTTTTTGAAACCCATGAAGTACTCCACGACCTGCAGTCGCGCCATATAGATTGGATTATACTGGCAGGGTTTTTATGGCTTGTTCCGCAAAGTATCTTGCAGGCTTTTCCCCAACGCATTATAAATATTCATCCTGCCCTGCTGCCCGATTTCGGAGGCAAGGGCATGTATGGCATGCGTGTGCATGAAGCCGTTATCAAACAAGGAAAAAGAGAAAGCGGAATCACTATCCATACAGTAGATGAAAAATATGACAACGGCAATATCCTTTTCCAGGCTAAGTGCAAGGTTAGTGAAATGGATACGCCACAAGATTTAGCCCATAAAATCCATCAGTTAGAACAACAATATTTCCCGATAATCATTGAAAAAACCGTTTTAGAAAATCACACAAACCTTAGAAAAACAAGCATATAAAAAGCAACTCAATTTGCGCATATTAGCTGTTATTCTTCAAAAGTAATTCGGCAAAAGCCACTGCCGACTTTTTACGATAGCTCCCCGGCGACCATATAAGTGAAGCAAACATTCTCCGGTTAAGTTCTATAATGGGTATGCCTACGAGTTCAGGCTGATCCTGAATGGAGGCAAGGGTAACAATGGTAGCCCATTTGCCCGTGTTTACAAGCTGTAGCAGCGTGTTTATATCATTGAGTTCTATATTGACGGATAATTTAACACTACTTTGGTCTAATATAGCATCTAATATTTTTCTTGTAAAAAAACCTTTTGCAGGTAAAATCAATGGTGTTTTTTGAAGTTTTTTGAGTGTTAAACCATACATGCCGGCCAATGGATGTGACTTATGAACTACCAAATGTAATTTAGAACGAAACAAAGTAACCGCATCAGGATGCGTGTTTTTATAGCCCGACTGTAAAGAAAGAATAAAATCAAGCTTGTTTGCATTTAGCTTTTCCAAAAGTTCTTCCGTTGTGGCAAAAACAACTTCTACATTAATATCGGGATATTTTTTTGAAAACTTGAGAAGTGTATCTTTCAAAAGGAAATTCATACTATACGTAACGCCTATTTTCAAAACTCCGGTATGCAATCCCTGTATATCTTTTATAATTTGTTTGCCGCTTTCAACATCCTGTAAGGTTTTGCGGGCGAAAGGCAAAAAAGCCATTCCGTTTTCGGTAATCTCCACATGCTTGCCCACCCGGTTAAACAAGCTAACACCTAACTCTTGTTCCAATTGCTTGATTTGTTGCGAAAGCGTACTTTGCGAAATATATAATGTGCGAGCGGCTTCCGTAAAATTAAGCAACTCGGCTGAGCGTTCAAAATATTTAAGCTGACGGAGTTCCATACAATCAATCGGTTTTATCTATTAATACTATCGAAAAATACCTTTCTACAAATGTATGAATAAAATTTCACATCTATAATTTTGCCGTCTCAAAACAACATACAGAAAGAATGTATTATGGAAGAAACTATTATTGAAATTGATGTTGAGCAGGAAGTTATAGAAGAAAACAAAGCCTGTAAAACGTCCGAAAGATTTAAATTAATAAGAAACGGAATTTTAATTTCCGGACTTTCGGTTTTTGCCCAGCTATATTTATTCCAACCTATGCTGGGACTTATATCTAAAGATTTAAAGGTTGCCCCTGCCACAAGCAGTTTAGCTGTTTCGGCTTCTACTACCGGTATGGCTGTAGGACTCTTCATTCTTGCTTTTAAGGCTGACGCTATTGAGCGAAAAAAACTTATGAGCCTATCCCTTTTTATATCTTCTGTTATCACGTTATTATCAGCTTTTTCATGGAATTTTACGACACTCGTGTTTTTAAATTTTTTAAAAGGCATTGTGTTATCGGGAGTTTCGGCTGTGGCGCTGGCTTACTTAACGGAAGAGGTAAGTGTGGTGATAATGGGATTGGCAATTAGCTTATATCTGAGCGGCAACACCTTAGGAGGCATGTCGGGGCGCATTATTGCCATTTTAACATCCGGATACTACGGTTGGCGATCAGCCACTTTCGCCATTGGAATACTAAGTCTTTTAATGGCTGTGGGGTTTAGTAAAATTTTCCCGAAATCAGTAAATTTTAAGCCCGGAAACATACATATTGCTCAAAAACTTACACAAATGAAAGGTTTCATGAAAAACATGCTTTTTATAGGAATGTTTATAGTAGGGGGCATCGTAATGGGTGTATTCGTAAGCATTTATAACTACTTAAATTTTATTTTGGAGGCTCCGCCCTTTTCACTACCCCATTATATTATTGCCCTAATATTTCTGATGTACACCGTTGGCATTGGCGGATCTATATTCTCAGGCAAATGGTCTGACAGGATAAACCCTTCAATTGTATTAAAAGGCTTGCTGTTGAGCATGTTGTTAGGATTGTTTATGTTGCAAAGTACACAATTATGGATTGTAGTGTTTGGATTGGGCGTGGTTACGTTTTCTTTTTTTGGCACACACACCATGGCAAGCCGCATTGTATCGGAATACGCGAATGAGGGTAAAAGTAGCGCAACATGTTTATATTGGCTGTTTTACTATATAGGTTCAAGTGTGGTAGGCTATGTAACGGGAATATTCTTATTCAGCTTTGGATGGAATATTTTTATGGATATTATAATGATAATGACACTTATTGCCTTTTTTATTGCAATTATATCCACTCGTCATTTGGTAAACATCCATTTTAGATTTGAAAGAATTCAACTTTTATTAAACAGACGAAATTTGAAATAAAACAAGCTTTATATATCCATTATTCACTTTTTCAGCTCAGTAAATTTAAAAAATAATTTATCACATTTTGATTGTATGTAACGTTCTTTTTCTTTGTGCTAAGGTTTATCATATTAAATACCGTTGGTTATTTATTCTTTCTTTTTCCTTGATGAAAAAGAAACAACTAAGCGAAGCGTTTTCACGAACAGCGAAGCGCTCATGAGTGCCTTTATAATTAACAATGACCAAATGTGGGATTTGGGGCACCGCCCCATTAGTTAAAGAGAATAAATAAAGCAAAAGAACGTTTTTATGCCATACATGACATGAAATTTGAGTAGCTATTTTTTAAACTTTACTTATTTCATATTTTTTATTAATCATTATTATCAAACAGAGCTCCGGGCATGTAGCCACGGAGCTCTGTGCATTTAAATTTTATAGTAACAGTATAGTTTTATTTATACTCTTTAGGTTGGGCTTCAGCTTTCAGAATCATAAGCCCATTATTTGCCAAAGCACGCATTTCATCCTCGCCCGGATATACGTGAACAGGAGCTATTTTAGCCACACGTTCTTCTATTTGTTTCATCAATTCTTTTCCGTGAGCAATACCACCTGTAAGCAATATAGCATCAACATCGCCTTTTAATACGGTCATCATAGCTCCTACATGTTTAGAAACCTGATAAACAAAAGCTTCTAAAATAAGTTGACTTTGAATATCTCCTGCCTCAGCTTTTTTCTCAGCCTCGTATGCGCTGTTAGTTCCCAAAAACGCTACCATTCCACCTTTACCGGTAATCATTTTCATCACTTCAGCTTGTGTATATTTTCCGCTGAAACAAAGACGCACCAAATCGCCTGCCGGCAAAGTTCCGCTACGCTCGGGCGAAAAAGGACCTTCTCCGTCCAATGCCTGGTTTACATCAATAACTTTTCCTTTTTTGTGCGCGCCAACGGATACACCACCTCCCATGTGAACTATGATAAGATTCATATCTTCATATTGTTTTCCCACATTTGTGGCATGCTGACGAGCAATGGATTTTTGATTTAACGCGTGAAAAACGGATTCTCTCTTAAAAAACGGATGACCGGAAATACGCGCCACATCCTCAAGTTCATCCACTACCACAGGGTCGGCAATGTATGCTTTTGTATCGGGTAACGACTTCGCTATATCATTTGCAATTAAACCACCCAAGTTGCTTGCATGCTCTTTAATAGGATTATCCTTTAAATCGCTAATCATAGCGGCATTTACTTCATAAACTCCCGATGGTATAGGCTTTAACAACCCACCTCTTCCCACAACTGCATTTATTTCATTAATATCAATACCCGCCTCGGCAAGTTCTTTAAGAATTATTTCTTTCCTAAACTGAAATTGATCGGCAATATGTGCATATTTGGCAATTTCTTCCGAAGCATGGGTTAAATTTTTTACAAAAACGCACTCTTCGTTACTAAAAACGGCAATTTTGGTAGAGGTTGACCCCGGGTTAATAGCTAATATCTTGAAATTTGACATTTTTTTATTTTTAAAAGATTAAACTTATTTTGCCATTAAAGCGGCTAAGGCAATAGAATATGTTTTAGACTTAGAGCTGTCGCCACGCGATGTTAACACGCACGGAACTCTTGCTCCGGCAACATAAGCGCCAAGTTCAGCTCCGGCAAGTTTTGTTCCCGTTTTAAAGAAAACATTTCCTGTTTCGATATTGGGGAATAACAAGCAATCGGCATTAGCGGCAACGGGACCCGTAATTTTCTTGATTTCAACAGCTTCTTTATCCAATGCAGCATCAATAGATAGCGGACCATCCACCACACAACCTTTCATTTGTCCGCGATCGCTCATTTTTGCAAGTATAGCCCCATCTACACAAGCTTGCATAGCAGGTAGCATTTGCTCGGTAGCAGCAATAGCGGCTACTTTAGGAGATTCAACACCTATAGCTTTTGCCGTGTTAACCAAAATGTCAATCATTTTAATTTTTTGCTTCAAATCAGGTTGCGGAATAATGGCAACATCCGAAATGGTAAGCAATTTGTGATATGAAGGAAATTCTATAATACAAACATGCGTTAATAATGAGCCTTCGTTTACCAAACCTTTTTCTTTGTTTAAAATGGCACGCATATATTTATCTGTGCTTAAAGAGCCTTTCATTAAAAGGTTTGCTTTACCCTCATTAACAATCTGAACAGCTAAAGCGGTAGCTTTGAGCTCGTTGGGTTCATGTAAAATTTCAACTTTTGAAAAATCAAAATTGTGTTTTTTACAACATTCTTTAATAAAATTTTCATCGCCTGTAAGCGTTGCATCAACAATACCTTTTTCAACAGCCGTAAAAACAGCTTCGATGGTATGATCATCGTTTGCGAAAGCAACAGAAATACGTTTCTTTGATTTACTTTTAACCAAATCAAATAATTGGTCTAATTTTGTAATTGCAGCCATAACTCCTTGTGAATTAATATAATGAATAAATAATAGAATTTTATTTTATAATTTTTTGCAAAATTATAAATAAACTGTTTATATAAAACCCTAAATATTATTATTTTATTTTTTTATTTTACACCTCAAAATCAATCACATACAGCATATTATATTTTATAATCTTATTTATATAGATAAATCAATATATAAATATTGTTTTTACACAAAAATTTGAACAATTAAATTTCCATAAAAAACTTTAAAAGTTAAGAAACTTAAACCTTACACTCTCTTAAGCGTGTTGAAAATATAGCTACCTAAGAAAACCGTAAAAATGCCGCCCATATTTAAAACAACTTTAATTTAGGCTCACTTCATTTTTATTGGTAATTAATTTTTTACCTTTGCATGAAATTTGAATTTTAAACATTCAAATATAAAGAAATTAACTTATTGTTATCATCAATCTATATTAAATAACATAAAAATGAAAAACACAGCTTTAAGTCAGATGCATGAAGCGATGGGCGCTAAAATGGTTGAATTTGCAGGTTTTTACATGCCTATTCAATTTAAAGGAATTAATGAAGAACACGAAACCGTTCGCACCAAATTAGGAGTTTTTGATGTTTCGCACATGGGCGAAGTATGGGTTAAAGGACCAAAAGCATTAGCGTTTGTAAACTACGTTACCTCTAACGATGCTTCAAAATTAGCTCCCGGCAAAGTGCAATATTCTTGCTTTCCTAATGGCAAAGGCGGCATTGTTGACGATTTGCTTGTTTACATGATTGACGAAAATACTTATTTATTGGTTATTAATGCCGCCAACATCGATAAAGATTGGGCATGGTTGCAAAGCCAAAACAAAATAGGCGCCGAATTATATAATGCTTCCGACGAAATTTCGCAGTTAGCCGTGCAAGGACCCCTTGCATTAAAAGCCATGCAGAAGTTAACCTCCACTGCTATTGAAGATATGGAATATTATACTTTTAAAAAGCTTGATTTTGCAGGCGTTAAAGATGTTATACTTTCCACTACAGGCTATACAGGCTCAGGCGGATGCGAAATTTATTTTGAAAATAAAGATGCAGAAAAAATATACAACGCTGTATTAGAAGCAGGTAAGGAATTCGGCATTCAACCTATCGGCTTAGCTGCTCGCGATACCTTGCGCTTGGAAATGGGATTTTGCCTATACGGAAACGATATTGACGATACAACTTCGCCTATTGAAGCCGGTTTGGGTTGGATTACCAAATTTACCGATGACAAGAATTTTATCGATAAAGAATTGTTGCTGAAACATAAAAAAGAAGGAACTACACGCAAATTGGTAGGTTTTGAAATGATAGACAAGGGTATTCCGCGTCATGGTTATGATGTAGTAGATGCCAACAACCAAAAAATAGGCATTGTTACCAGCGGCACCATGGGACCCAGCGTTAAAAAAGGCGTGGGCATGGCTTATATTCCTACAGCTTTGGCAAAAGAAGGAACAGAAATTTTTATCAGTGTTCGCGACAAAGCGCTGAAAGCTAAAGTAGTAAAAATGCCTTTCTACAAAGGATAATAATAAAAATGAACAATATAGAGGTTTGCCTCTCCCCTGCGCTGATACAAACCATTGAAAGAGCAGGAGATAAGATAGCCGTAGTGGTCGACGTTTTACGCGCCACTACGGCTTTTTGTGCTGTATTCGACAAGGGCGCAAAAAGGATTATTACCACATCAGACTTAGTGAAAGCCGAAGCTATGAAAGCCCAAGGATATAAAGTAGCCTCAGAGCGTGGCGGGCTCAAAGTGGGCTTTGCCGACTTTGGCAATTCGCCTACCGAGTTTTTAAAAATGGATTTGCGCGGACAGGAAATTGTGTACTCTACCACCAACGGCACAAAAGCCATTGATATGGCAACACATTTTAAAAATACGCTGATAGCTTGTTTTTCAAATCTCAGCGCCGTGGCAAAAACCCTATCTAAAGAAAATGAAGATATCGTTATCATCTGCTCAGGTTGGAAAGACGGCTATAGCTTAGAAGATGCTCTATGCGCCGGAGCCCTAACGGCAAAACTTATAGAAACAGGCGATTTTATCACTGCTGATGACGCCTCATTTGCACAAATGAACCTTTGGCAACACCTACATGGACAATTAAAAGAAATAGTTAAAAATGGCACACACTACCAACGGCTTGAAAAATTAGATAAAAGCGAAGATCTGGACTATTGCTTTGATATAGATACTTCTACAAGCGTGCCCATGTGGGATGGTGAGGGGTTGGTGAAGCAAAAATAAATATAGAATATTGCATGCTATAATAATTTTATCCTCATAACATTTCTGCATTGTTAAACTGACATACAAAACAATTATCTAAGAATCTTTCCCATATTTATACAATCCTAAAATAAGCATTAATTTTATGAGATATTATAGTATGCAAGCTAGCAAAGTAACTACTACAATAAAAAATATTGATACATAATTGCTAATAAATACAAAAATAAGCAATTAGATAAAAAAAAGATTGTATCTTTGCAACTTATAACAACAGAGTTTATATTGAATCTTTCTTAGCAATGCCTTGCTCCGTATAATCACAGCGGATCTTTCCATCGTCAAAAATCGACCTCAAAATCAACTTTTATTTATTAACGGTCGCAAAAGTGTGTGCCTTCTTTTAGTAATACGCGCATTTTTGACAATCAAGAAACTTTTATTACTTTAAACAAATATCCATGTCTAATCGCAAATAAATTTTACTTTTCGCAAGAGTTTCGTTAACAGATTAAACAGCACAAAAGACATAACACGATAAAGGATGCGGATGTTAAAAATAACCTTGATATTATCTACACACTTAGTAAGAAACTTATAAAAAAATCAGTTAAAAATACAATAAATAACATATATGAGAAGATAACAAAACCCATACAAATCCTCATGTAGATGTAGCAGAATATCCTTATTGTATTTATGTTTATTTATTTTATTCTCACACAGGCACATAGATAAATTGAAGAAAAAAGATGCCCTGTTTTTTTTAAAGCAAATACCTTTCAGCCTTTAATATTAAACTTTCTACTTTATTTATCCCAGCTTAATTCCCATCTATCACAAGTTTTTTAATCTCTCAAAAAAACTTTATACTAAAACACAATTATAAAACAATATGACATTTAAAGATTTAAATATATCAGACACCATACAAAAAGGGCTGACAGAAAAAAAATATGAAACCCCTACACCCATACAGGAGCAAGCAATTCCTGTTATACTAAAAGGGCATGACTTACTGGGCATAGCGCAAACAGGCACCGGCAAAACGGCTGCTTTTGCAATACCCATTATCCAACAACTTAACAATTGGCAATGCAAAGAGGAAAAACACCATATAAAAGCATTGATAGTGGCTCCTACAAGAGAATTAGCCACACAAATAGGAGAATGTTTTAAGGATTATGCCAAACATACAGGTTTGCGACACACTGTAATTTTTGGCGGTGTAAACCAACGGCTTCAGGTTAATAGCCTTAAAGAAGGAACAGACATACTTATTTCTACTCCCGGCAGATTGCTTGACCTTATCAACCAAAAATATATCAGCCTCAATCACGTTAGGCACTTTGTTATAGATGAAGCCGACCGAATGCTTGACATGGGCTTTATACATGATATTAAAAAACTAATCCTATTGTTACCAAAAAAGAAACAAACACTTCTGTTTTCGGCAACCATGCCTTCTACAATAGAAAATTTATCCAACTCCATCCTCCACAAACCTGTTAAAATAGAAGTTACTCCCGTTTCATCTACTGTGGATGCAATAGAACAATGCCTTTATTTTGTGGAAAAACCACACAAAAGTCAACTCCTTTTTAACATTTTAAGAAAAGAACCCCAAAAATCAGTATTGGTATTTTCCCGTACCAAATATGGAGCCGATAAAATAGCAAGAATTTTAAACAAAAAGGGAATAGGCTGCGAAGCCATTCATGGAAACAAGGCGCAAAACCACCGCCAACGTGCTTTATCAAATTTTAAACTTGGCAAAACACGTGTAATTGTAGCTACGGATATTGCTGCAAGAGGAATTGATATTGAAAATCTGGAAATGGTGATTAATTATGACATGCCCGACATTGCAGAAACATACATACATCGTATCGGGCGCACGGGAAGAGCGGGAAACACAGGCACAGCACTATCTTTTTGTTGCCAGGACGAACATATAAAAATAAGGGATATCCAAAAATTGACAGGAAAAAAATTAAATTCCATATTAGTAAATGAATAAAAATCAATAACCAAAAAAAATTTAATGGCAAATTCATTCAATAAAAGAGAATTAGAGAAAAAAAGAGAAAAGAAAAGAAAAGAAAAACAACAACGTAAGGAAGAACGTAAAGAGGCGGGAGTGAGCTCGTTTGACGATATGATTGCGTATGTTGACGAAAATGGAGCTATCACCAATACCCCTCCCAACCTTGAAAAAAAACGCGAATTAGAGCTGGACAATATTGTTATTTCTACACCCAAAAAAGAGGATGTGGCAAAAGTAGAATTAAGGGGCATTGTAGAACACTTTAACCTACAAAAAGGATATGGGTTTATTAAAAACATTTCTAATAAGGAAAAGTATTTCTTTCATGTGAGTAATGCTCCCCAAGGCATTGCCGAAGGAAACGCCGTTACATTTGAATTGGAACGGGGAGGAAAAGGAATGAACGCCATAAAAATTACGATTATAAAACAGTAACACATTAATAATTTACACTAATATTAAAGAAAAATGAAAATTTATGTTTCAAATTTAAGCTTCGGCACAAAAAATGAAAGCTTACAAGATTTATTTGCAGAATACGGAGAAGTTTCATCTGCTAACGTTATTACAGATCGCGAAACAGGACGTTCCCGCGGGTTTGGCTTTGTTGAAATGCCCAATGACACAGACGCACAAAATGCCATTAATGAATTACATGAAACCGATTTTGAAGGTAAAACAATAACCGTGAACATAGCACGCCCAAAAACAGAAAGAAACAACGGCGGCGGGTTTAACAGAAACAGCCGTGGCGGATATAACAGAAATCGTTACTAACATTGGAGCGATTAACGTATAGTTATTCAATATCCGGAAATTTGCCCCTTAAATAATTACCTTTAGAAATAAGGCAATAAAGCTTAAACACATACAATGTTTTAGCTAAACTCAAAAGCAATAAAGGGTGCCTTTCGGCACCCTTGTAATTGTTATTTGTAAAACCTTACAGCGCAAAACAGCATATTATATTTATAATTTATTTTAAACATTTTAAGTTAAAAAACTGTTATAGGAAATACATTAATTTTGCCATTTATTAAGGCTCTATGCTCAAGTTCCGTAAGCTTATAAGTCTGCTCTGCATTTATGTACTGCTTTCGCCTACAATTATCAGGCTTGAACATCACCATGAACACATAGAACCTCATTTTTTCAAAGAACCTTCGGTAAGCGAGCTACACGAAAGTTGTGCAGTCTGCAATTTCGAATTTTCTTTTTTCATCCAAAAATCGGTTATTTACAAAATAGAGAAGTTTACCACGCTTTATATAAAAATAGCGGCTATTTACGACTTTATATTCACACATCCCTATTCCTATTCATTTTTACTCCGAGCTCCCCCTGCAGGCGCATCGTAACACAGTTAATCTCTTTCTAAAAATTATTATTAATTTATTTCACATAGTAAAAATGAAAAAAATCATCTTACTGTGCGTTATGGTATTGGTATGCCAATACCTCAACGCGCAAAATAAAATTTCCGGAAAAATATCGGACGAGAATAAAGCCATGCTACCGGGCGCAAGCATATTCCTTCCGGAACTTAACAAAGCTACTGTTAGCAACAACAGCGGCTACTTTGAGTTTACCAATCTACCCAACGGCAAAATAAAAGTTGAAATATCTTTTATAGGCTATGAAAGCCAAACCGCAACCGTTATTTTAAAACATAACAACCAACAATTGGATATACACATGCACCCTACGGCTATTGAAACCGAAGGCATTGTGGTTACGGGAGGCTATAGCTCAACCCAACATGAAAATGCCGTAAAAATTGATGCCGTAAAAATAAACCCGTTACAACTTAAATCTACACCTAATTTCATGGAGATGCTAACCCGCATACCGGGTGTTGATATGATTTCAAAAGGGATTGGTGTTGCAAAACCCGTAATCAGGGGACTTGCACTAAATGATATTTTGGTGTTAAACAACGGTGTGCGTTTTGAGAATTATCAATATTCCAATCACCATCCACTTGGCATAGACGAATTTGGCATCGGCAATGTAGAAGTGATAAAAGGACCCGCATCGCTACTCTATGGTTCTGACGCCATTGGTGGTGTTATCAACTTTATTAAAGAAAAACCCGCGGCACAAGGCACAATAGAAGGCGATTATAATTTGCAACTGTTTTCCAATTCGCTGGGCATACATAATAACTTGGGCATAAAAGCCGCTGGTAATAATTTTCATGGCGGTGTGCGTTTCGGACAAAAATCAAACGCCGATTACCTGCAAGGTGGCGGCGATGTGGTGAAAAACTCACGCTTCAACGAAATTTCTTTAAAAACAAACATGGGACATAGCAGCTCATTAGGAACTTTTAACCTGTTTTATGATTATAACAAAGAAAAATTAGGGCTTGTAGAGCCTGAAGCTATCGAGGGCATTGAAAAACGCGGCATAAAACCCGAGATTTTTTATGAAGAGCTTACCACACATTTAATTTCATCACAAAACAAGTTATATATCTCAAAATTAAAACTCGATGTAAATGCAGCATACCAAAACACCGAACTGATACACTTCGGCAAAAAGGATGAGTATGAATTGCAAATGAACCTGGGAACCTTAACTTACGAAACCAAACTATACTTGCCTTCTGATGAGCATTCGGAATATATTGTAGGATTTCAGGGTTTAAACCAGAAAAACAACAATACCCACGACCGCGAAACCATCCTTTTGCCTGATGCAACCACACAAAACTATGCGGGCTTTGGTTTTGCACAATACAGTTTCGGTAACCTGAAAACGCAGGCAGGCGTGCGCTACGACAAAAAAAGTATTAAAACAGAGGCTGTGGGCGACGCAAACAACGCAAACTATCGCCAAGCGCTTGACAAAGACTACGGAAGCTTTAGCGGATCGCTGGGCGCCACATACCAACTCACAAAAGAAATGTTGCTGAGGGCAAACTTTGCTTCGGCATATAGAACTCCCAATATAGCCGAACTTACTTCTAACGGACCTCATGAAGAGGTGTATGAAATAGGAAACAGTGAATTGAAACCCGAAAATTCGTATGAATTTGATTTGAGCTCTCATTTTCATCACGAGAATTTTACATTTGACATTGCCGGTTTCTATAACAAAATAAACAAGTTTATATACATTACGCCTACCGGCAAAAAAACGGCAGACGATTTACCTATTCACCGGTATGAGCAAGCTGACGCATATTTGGCAGGAGGAGAAATAGGCGTGCATTATCACCCCAGACATTTAGAGTGGCTGCATATAGAAAGTACATTTGCATCAGTAATAGGCAAAAAAACAAGCGGAGAATATTTGCCTTATATTCCGGCGCATAAACTCAATGTTGAGCTGAGGGCAGAAAAAGAACATATCGGCAATTTACACCACCCTTTTATAGCTCTAAACTCCCACACAGCATTTAAGCAAAGCAACATATCTGAAGATGAAACACCTACGGATGCTTACTCGTTGTTAGATTTATCTTTAGGAACCACCTTCAACGTAAGCGACCATATAAAACTCTCCGTTATGCTGTCGGCAAATAACATTTTCGACAAAAAATATATCGATCATTTGTCCACGTTGAAAGAGGTGAAAATGTTCAACCCCGGACGAAACTTTACACTCACGCTCAAAATACCTTTTTCAACAACATTTTAAAAAAGTATTTTTCATTACTTGAAAAAACGAAGTCAAGAGTTCTGCTTGGCTTCGTTTTGTTTTATATTTTTGTTTATCCATTTTTTTAGAAGAAATAAATGAAATATTCAAATTTATTATCATTCATCTTACTATCTCTTTTATGCTATGCTTGCAAACCGGAGGCTACTTTACAAACCATCCGAACACCCTGGCAATTCAGCGAAGCAAAGCATAACAATTGGAAGCCTGCTACTGTGCCCGGCACCATACATACGGATTTAATGGCAAATGGAATCATCCCCGATCCCTTTTACGGTGGCAATGAAGACTCCGTGCAATGGGTATCTCTAAAAGATTGGGAATACAAAACAATTTTTAAAACCGACAAGCATACGTTATCGCGAGAACATGTGGAACTTGTTTTTAATGGTTTGGATACCTATGCGGATGTATATTTGAACAACCACCTGATTTTACGAGCCGACAACATGTTCCGCACATGGCGCGTGGAAGTGAAAAAACTTTTGAAAGCAGAAAATGAATTACGTGTTATATTTAAAAGCGCCGAAAAGCATGCCGATTCATGTGCCAAAGCGGCACTGCCATTGGTTCGCCCGTGCGAAAATAACCGCCACTACACACGCAAGGCTCAATATAACTTTGGCTGGGATTGGGCGCCCAAACTTATTACGTGCGGCATCTGGAAACCTATACAAATAAACGCTTACAACGGCTTAAACCCACTTGATGAATATGCACCGCAAGCCAAAAATAACGTGAAATTTATACAGGAAGAAGACAGCATAGGAGAATCGTTTTACTTCACGGTAAACGGCAAGCCTACATATATGAAAGGCGCCAACTGGATTCCTGCAGATGTATTTTTACCTAGGGTTACAAAAGCCAAATATCGCGAACTGCTTGTTACTGCAAAAGAAGCCGGATTTAACATGCTGCGCGTTTGGGGCGGTGGCATTTACGAAAGCGATGATTTTTATAGCCTTTGCGACTCGCTGGGTATATATGTTTGGCAGGACATGATGTTTGCAGGAGCCATGTATCCCGCTTCAGATTCTACATTTATAGAATCTGTTAAAAATGAAATTAAAGATAATGTGCTGCGTTTGCGCAAGCACAAATGTATTGTGCTCTGGTGTGGCAATAATGAAATAAAGGAAGGATGGCACAACTGGGGCTGGAATAGGCAATTTAGAAAAAAGGAAACATATGATAAGGTGTATGGGGAATATCTGGAACTCTTTGAAAAAGTTATCCCCGAAGAGATAAAAAAATACGACAGTCGTCCCTACATCCCCACTTCTCCCTTACACTATGGATACGGTCATCCCGAAAGTCTCAGGCATGGAGATTCTCACTACTGGGGTGTTTGGGTGATGGGTGAACCCATTGAAACATACACAAAAAAGATTCCTCGTTTTGCCAGTGAATTTGGCATGCAAGCTATGCCCAATATGGAAAGCGTTAAGAAATATGCATATCCACAAGATTTACACTATACCATTCCGGAAGATTTAATCGTCAGGAACCCTGTACTACGCGCACACCAAAAACACTCCGCAGGTTTTGAAAATATAGCGCTGTATCTCAAGCAAAATAATTATCATCCGCGAACATTGCAAGAATATATTGACGCTACGCAAAACGTGCAAAGCAACGCATTAGAAACAGCTATCCAAGCCCAAGCAAATTCAAAAGGACATTGCATGGGCACCCTGTTTTGGCAATTCAACGATTGTTGGCCCGTAACCAGTTGGAGCATTATAGACTATTACGGAAACAAGAAAAAAGCATATTATACGGTAAAAAAATTATATATAAATTTACCACAAAATAAATACAATGAAAAATAAATATTTCTACTTCATCGGAATAATAATGTCTGTTTTACTCACATCATGTGCTTTTCCTCCCAAATATTATTACCAATCCTTATCGGGAAAGGGAATGAATTTCAAAACGGGAAAAGGGCTCGTAAACACCCCCGAATCATCTATCTCACGCGTAAAAGATGATGAGATAATGACTTATGTAGTAAAAGACCTTAAAACATTAGGAGGAGACTCTGTTATGTATAAAGACGAAACGATTGGCGCTTATTTTGTGCCTTCCCATATCCCTTTCGATTTAAAACCCGAAGATATAGAGCTTTTAAAAAACACCACCTCCTTTGATTATGTGATAAACATTTTGTTTGCCAAAGGCAGAGACGCAGAAGACATAGCCAATTTAAATATATACACTACCACGCATCGTAATACAGGACTTGCAAAGATTATAGTTTATGAGATAAAAACAGGATTAAAAATATACGACCAACAAGTAACCGCAGTAAGCATCGCCGGCGAAAGCATATGGTTTTCGGCTACCCATACCCCAGAAACGTTAGTTTACAAGGCATTAAAAAAAATAATCAAACCACTCAATAAATATTCGGTAAAAAGAGTGAATTAAAATCTGATTTTAAAAGAATAAGTAAAGTTCATTCTTATAAAAATCGACATTTAAAAACTTATACTATTTTTGCTTTGTAAACCTTAAAAATTTTAACCGTGAAACGTTTAGCTTTTATTTTACTTATAATTATGACCGTATCTCTTACAAGTTGCGTGAACAAGCAACAAAAACAAGAAACACAGAAAAGTGATTTCAAATATTTGACCGAGCAGTTTGCCGACCTCAAAATTTTGCGCTATCAAGTGCCCGGATTTGAGGATTTATCGGCAAAACAACAAGAGTTTATTTATTATTTAAGTCAGGCAGCCTTAAGCGGACGCGATATTATTTACGCGCAAAACGGCAGGTATAACCTGGCTATACGCCGCACGCTGGAAAACATCTACGCCACTTATGCAGGAGAAAAAAGCGGAAAAGATTGGGATGCTTTCGTAGTATATCTTAAGCGCGTGTGGTTTTCAAACGGCATCTATCACCACTACGCTTCGGATAAGTTCCTGCCTACATTTAGTGAGAACTATTTTAAAGAATTAGTTGCAAAAAGCAACCCAAAAGGGTTTCCCGTACGCGAGGGGAAAACAGTTGAAGATTTGGTTATAGAGCTTACCCCCGTAATGTTTGACCCTAAGGTGATGCCTAAAAAAGTTTCGTTGGATTCCGATAAAGATTTGGTGCTAAATTCCGCCGTGCATTTCTATGATGGCGTTACGGAGGACGAAGTAGAAAATTTCTACAAATCAATGAAACAACCCAATGCGGAAGAACCGCTTTCATTTGGCATTAACTCCAACGTGGTAAAAGAAAATGGCAACATAGTAGAAAAAGTATGGAAAGTGGGCGGCATGTACACCCAAGCCATCGAAAAAATAGTGTATTGGTTGGAGAAGGCTTTACCGCTCAGCGAAACGCAAGAACAAAAAGCAGCGTTAGAAAAATTGATAGCTTACTACAAAACAGGCGACCTCAAAACTTGGGACGACTATAACGTGCTGTGGGTAAAAGACCTAAAAAGTCAGGTAGATGTGGTAAACGGTTTTATAGAAACTTACGAAGACCCATTGGGACGTAAAGCCACTTTTGAGTCGGTAGTGAATTTTAAGGACATGGAAGCCACCAAACGCGCGGAAGCCATTAGCTCCAACGCGCAATGGTTTGAAGACAACTCTCCCGTAGATGCGAAATTCAAGAAAAAACAAGTAAAAGGCGTTTCGGCAAAAGTTATCACCGTTGCCCAATTAGCGGGCGATGCTTCGCCTTCTACCGCCATTGGCATCAACTTACCCAATGCAGACTGGATAAGGAAAGAACACGGTTCCAAATCGGTAACCATCGAAAACATTACCGATGCGTATGACAAAGCCGCGCAAGGCAACGGCATGCTTGAAGAGTTTGTTGCCAACGCCGAAGAAAGAGAATTAGCTAAAAAATATGGTTCGGTTGCAGGCAACGTGCATACTGATTTGCATGAATGCCTCGGGCACGGATCAGGACAACTATTGCCCGGCACCAGCAGCGAAGCGCTGAAAAGCTACCAAAGCACGCTGGAAGAAGCCCGCGCCGACTTGTTTGCCTTGTATTACATGATGGATCAAAAAATGGTGGACTTAAAAATATTGCCTTCATTGGATGCAGCCAAAGCCGAATATGCAGGATACATCCGCAACGGATTGATTACACAGCTCACCCGTATTGAACCGGACAAAAATATTGAGGAATCGCATATGCGCAACCGTCAATTGATAGCCAAATGGGTATTGGAAAAAGGCGCTGCCGACAAAGTAGTTGAATTGGTAAAAGAGAATGGAAAAACCTATGTAAAAATCAACGATTATGCCAAGCTGAGGGGATTATTCGGAAAGTTGTTAGCGGAAATACAACGTATTAAATCGGAAGGCGATTACAATGCAGGAAAAGCGTTAGTTGAAAATTACGGCGTTAAAGTTGACCCTACCTTACACAAAGAAGTGTTGGAACGTTTTAAAAAGCTGAATATCGCACCTTATTCGGGATTTATCAATCCGGTGTTTACGCTGAATGGTAAAAAGGTAGAAATCTCCTATCCCGACAACTTTACCGACCAAATGCTATACTACGCCAAAAATTATTCGTTTTTGTCTACGTGGTAAAAAATGTGAAGTTATTCTTTAGCATTTATCTTACATGTAAGCTCCTCCGTTTTTTAAACGGAGGGGCTTGTGTTTTATAGTATTCTGTCAAAAAGTTTACAATCTTTAAATTGTTTTATTGATAATAAGGGTAATTTTTATATTAATGATCCTTTATATCGTCTTTTTTTATCGGGAGTGCCTAAAGCGGAACGTTTAGATGGTATTATTACGAAAAATCAAAGTTTGGTCATGAAAAATAACGTGTCGAAAAAGGATGCACTCAATTTATCTATCCTTTTTTTACCTTTGCGGCAATATATTAATGTATGACAAACTTTACCGAAAGGTTTAAAAATAACGAAGCATATGCGGTATGGCGTATAGCCGATTACAGAAAATTTATAGGCGGGAGGTTTTTATTGACTTTCGCCATTCAAATGCAAAGCGTTATCGTGGGTTGGCAGGTGTATGACCTCACCAAAGATGCTTTTGCACTGGGGTTGATCGGGTTAACGGAAGCAATCCCTTTTCTCGCGGCAGCGCTGTTTGCGGGTCATGTGGCCGACAAATTTGACCGCAAATCCATCATTTCATTGTCTGCCACCACCTATGCTTTTTGCGCCTTGATATTGTTGCTGCTAAGTTTTAAAATGCCACAGTGGTATGCACACACGGGTGTGTTGCCTTTGTATGTCATCATTATATTTACGGGATTAGCAAGGGCATTTTTTTATCCCGCGCAAATAGGCTACACGGCACAGATAGTTCCCCGTCATTTATATGCTAATTCATCCACGTGGAACAGCACGGTGTGGCATATAGCAGCGGTATCAGGTCCGGCTACGGGAGGGCTCATTTACGGCTTCACCAATATCCATATTGCCTACCTGTGTGTGGTTGTTTTCGCAGTTGCCAGTCTTTTTATCTTTTTCTCCATGCATAAAATGCCTTTGGTAAACAAAAAGGCAAAAGAAAGCATTCGTCAAAGTCTGGCATCAGGTTTAAAGTTTGTTTTAGGCAACCAGATTCTGCTTGGCGCCATGGCATTGGATATGTTTGGCGTGTTATTCGGGGGTGCGGTGGCATTACTCCCCGTTTTTTGCAACGAGGTTTTGCACGTGGGTCCCGAGGGATTAGGCATTTTGCGGGCGGCACCTGCCGCCGGAGCGGTGTTTATGTCGTTCTTTTTGGCACATTATCCACCTTTGAAACGCTCAGGCATAAAACTACTGTATGGCGTTGCAGGCTTTGGCATCAGTATTATTCTTTTTGCCTTATCCGAGAATTTCTATCTTTCACTTGCCTTACTTGTGCTCAGCGGCATGTTCGATAATATAAGCGTGGTTATCCGCGGAACCATTTTGCAGCTCTATACCCCTGATGATATGCGCGGACGTGTTTCTTCAGTAAACAGCATATTTATAGGCTCATCTAACGAGTTAGGCTCCTTTGAGTCGGGGTTGGCGGCTAAGATAATGACCTTGGTTCCGTCAGTTGTTTTCGGTGGCGGGATGACCGTACTGATTGCCTCGGCAACGGCTTTGTTTGCCCCCAATCTCAGAAAAATGGAACTGAAAGATGTTATGGGAGAGGCATAAAATTAAAAAAAGGGCTGACTACATATAAAACATAGCAACCCTTTTTACTCACCTTACAAACTCAAACCCTAAGAGGTAATATATCATTTTTCTGTTCGTATTTTTTTAAGATTTTCGCATGCTTTTGTGCCGGCATTAAAATATATAACCTTTTTTTCATTCGGTTTCCAGTCACCGTTTAAAATTTTATCTTCTTTTATTATGGTGATGTGTATATAATAACCTGAACACATTATGTGCAAAGCGGAAGGAGAAGTAGGACAATAAAATGCCTCATCTCCCAGACCGTTTATAGTTTCGTTATTTGAAAAATTAAGTTTTGCCTCATCGTAAAAGGATTTTGGCGATTTTAGTCCGCAATTTTCGGGGATATATGCCTGTTGGGTTAAACCCACTTGAAACAAACCGTTCTTTTCATTGTCGTAGTCACATAGTTTTTGTCCGACTACGGCATTATCGCTATTGTTTTTATGAGTATAAACATTCGCCGTGATAGCTGATGCCTCTTCCATACTCACAAGTTGTTCAGGTTCTATAAGTTTTATGGAAGAAGTATCAGAATTACCATTCTTATTACAGTTCGTAAAAAAAGTACTGACTAAAATAATCCATATGGCTAATTTAATTTTTCTTCTTATGTTTTTCATTTTATAAAAAATTTAATATGCTGTATAAATTTGATTAACATCCGCTTGGGTAATAGTTCTGTTGTATATTAGCAGTTCATCTATTATGCCTGAAACATAGCTGTCCCCGAATAATCCTATGGTAAGATTATTATCCATATCTGATATAATGCCTGCATGTTTTACCGTATTCTGCAAAATACCGTTGATATAGGTTTTTATATATGTGCCATCATAGGTTCCTACTATGTGTGTCCAAACATCCAACGTATAATTACCATAGGCACTGTTGGTAGAAGGTAAAGATATGGCTAGAAAAGCTTTATTAACTTGGTTTACTTTATCATAATAGAAGCCCACTCCAAAATCTGCACATACCAAAAAATACATGTTGTCATTGGCTTTTTTCTTAAACCAAAATGCCACACTTATATTATTTCCACTCCTAAATGTTTTTTTATTAAACTGCACATATTGAGTCACCCCGTCAAAAGAAATGGCTTGACCCACTTTCCCCGAAACAAAAACAGCACCGTGATTAACTCCATCTGATGTGTTTCCTTTATTGTCCTTTAAGTTATTGTCGAAGTTAAAATATGAAACCATTCCTTCGGAAGGATAATTAATAATCTTAGAACTATCGGAATCACTTTTCTTGCATGAATTAAAAAGGGAAATACACGCTATTAGTAAAAAATTTAAACTTTTTTTCATTTGGATATGATTTGGTTTTTAGTCTAAAAGTGCTTTTTAATTTTAGTTTATCTTAGCTATGGCTGAAGATTTTTTGCCATATCAAATTGAGTGTATGATGCACGACTTTCTATAATAATATCAAATGTGAGGGCTGTAGAGTTATCTGCTTTTTTTACATAGCTCTTCACATAAAGTATAGCTCTTACCAAACCGTTAAATTGCAGTAAGAAAATATCTCCTCCTTGAGGTTCCAGCTCATAGGCAAGTTTGTAACTAAGTTTTTCTTCATCCCCATTGTTTTTCTTAAAGTTTAAATCAAAAACCGCCCAATCTTTTGATGCGATTATGTTGTTAAAATCATTTGCCGTCATAATGGGGGCTTGATACACCATTCCGTTCGTCATTTTGGCAGTATTCCAATAATTAAGCCCAGCGGATGGCTGAACAAATAAGCGGTTGGTTTTTAATTCGTCTTTAAAGGTAGCCGCATCTGCTGCATTGGCTGGAAAAGTGAGATAGGTATTATTTATACCATAATCTGTAAATATCATAAGTGCCATATATTCTTGTTGTGCAAAAACACTTTCAAGCTTAACGCTTTCTCCTGTTTTAAGTTTTAAAAAATGTCCATTTGTAATATTGTGTTGATTGCCCAGCGTTATATTTTGATAAACTGTTATCCATTTTTTTTCGGAAGCAACAGGTTCGTCTTTTTTACTACACGAAGTAAAAACACCACCAAAAAGCACCATAATCAGAAATACAAATAAAATTCCGAATAATTTTGTTTTCATCTTCTATTGTTTTAAACGATTTTTTTAAAGGAATATGAATAGGTAAAAAAGAAAGCCATACGATGTAAGCAAAAAATTATGCAGTTATGTATGGCTTTCTATAGCTATCTATATGCTAAATCTAATCTATCATGTTATTTTTTAATACCATATTTAGCACATACTTCATCATAGCTCATGGCTTGCAACTGTTTCACCCAGTTGTCATGTGCGGCAGTACTTTTTAGTTCTACCCCTCCCGGTATTACTACATATCTGTATGCATTTGTAGTAGGATCACCTGTAAAAGTGCCAGGATCATTATTATCATTCATATCTTGAAAGACCAATGTAATAGTAGTAGGGCTTATCCTAAAAGATAAGTTTTGCATAACGGCTTTTGTAAGATTATAGACAGAAGCAGGCAATAATCTGGGAGTGGGTGTCCCCGAGGTTTTGAAATATACTAACACCACTCCTTTATCGATTATTTCCTGTGTTACAGCAGACGCAGTTATGGTATAGTGTCTTGTTTCTTTACCAAATTCATTTATTGTAGCTGCGCTCCACCCTGCATTTTCAAATCCAATCCAACTGCTATACATAACATTTGCAGTACCTTTTAATGAAGTTGGGCTTCCCCAAGTTGTTGTAATTAAAGGAGGTGTACCGGGTATGATTTTGATTCTTTTTGGTCCGTATATTTCCCATGTAATGGTATTAATATAAAAATCACCCAAAGAACCTACAGAGATTGTGGGATCGCCAGCGCCATTAAGTACACTTGAGCCGTTTGCGCCGGCAGCACCAGTAGCGCCAGTAGCGCCAGTAGCACCGGTAGCACCTACTAAAGATCTTCCCCCACCCCAACCCGCATCGGTTTTAGGTCCAAAAATGGTTGAACTACTCACATTTAGATAGAAATCGCCTATTCTACCAATTGCAGCATCAGGATCTGCAGTCCCGTTTAAAATTGTGGATCCTGCGGGTCCTTGAATTCCTTGAGCTCCTTGAGTTCCTTGTGCTCCTGGGTCGCCTTTGGCTCCGGCAGGTCCCATAGGACCTTCATCGCCTTTACATCCTGCCGCTATTATGGTACCTACCATTAATAAAGCGACAAATAATTTGTTTAGTTTTTTCATCTTTAAGTAATTTAAATTTAAAAAATCAGGATGGAAATCGCATGATGAGTTTTCACCCTTACTTTTTCTTAACGAATCATGCCCGTTTAATAATTGATAAATTAATTTGTTGAATTAGTTTTGATGTTTACAAAATTAATTTCCATACCAAGGCAAATCAATCCTATATTTATATGATTTTTTACTTAAAGAAGCTTTAATACAATAGATAATCACATGTTAATACTTATATATGATAATTGAAATTTATAAAACTAACAAGATACTGTTTAGCAAAGCAAACAGCACATTGTAATATGAAAAAGAAATAATAAAGTGGAAATGTAGCTTTTTACCAAATTGCATTATTAATCAACGAAAGCAGCAGATAGTAGTGATATTATAAATTATAGCCTTATTTTATATGATAAGACTAAAGGTAATGGAACAACCCTGATTGGGAGAAGATTCAATTTTATAATCGGCATGTATATTTTCCGCCCTTGCTTGCATGTTTTTCAATCCGTTCCGGTTATAATTTTTGTTCATATCAAAACCTTTTCCATTATCCCAAACATTAACAACAAGCATATTGCCATCCATAAAAGCTTTAATAGAAGCTTCTGTACAGTCAGCATATTTAACTAGATTATTTACAGCTTCTTTTACAATTAAAAATATATTACGCCGCAACTCCATAGGCAAAGATCGTTCATAAAGTTCTTCTGGAAAATGAATATCGAAATTTATTTTTTTTAATTCAAATAAAGGTATGGCATATTCTCTTATTCTCAGGCTTAAGTTATGAAATTTGTCATTACTTGGATTCACCAGCCAAATAATATCGTCGGTAGCATCTTGGGTGTTTTTTGTGTTGGCTTTTATTTTATCAATTAAATCGCGCAAATGGCAATCTTCATGAATTTCCTTACCAGCTATTTCACTTAATATGGATATACTACTCAGGGCAGAACCCATATCATCGTGCAAATCTGTGGCTATTTCTTTTCTTACCTCTAGTTCACGTTGCAGTAAATCATTTTCTTTCGCAAGTTTGTTACGTCTATATAAAAGGGAACCAGATACAAAAAGTAAAAAGAACAGCCCAAAGCCAGCAATAGCAAACCAAAAAGTAGATTTTTGTTTTATTTTAAGCAAATGTATTTGTTGTTGCTCTTTTTCTTTTCCGTATATAGCCTCCATTTCTCTTACATAACGTGTATTTTTTTCATTTACTATGCTATCGCCATACAATTTTACTTTTTTACTATAAGTAAGAGCTTGAGCAAATTCTTTTTCTTTTTCTGCAATTTGCATTAACCCTTCGTAAGCATTTTTAATTTCCTTTTTGGACCCTATCTCCAATGAAATACGTAGTGCAGATGTAAATGCAGATTTAGCTTTGTTATACATATTAAGATGTAAGTGAGCAAACCCCAGATTATTATATGTATCTGCATTATATATACGATCGCCTAATTTAAGATTAATTTTAAGTGCCTTATTGTATAATACCACAGCCTCTTCATATCTTTTTTGCTTTTGATAGGCATTACCAAGCGCATTATAACAAATGGCTATACCTTTTTCGCGATTTATTTTTTTGCTGTATTTTAATGATTCGTTATAGTAATAAATTGCCGAATCTATTAAATTCATGTTCTCATATGCTTCTCCTATGTTATTTAAATTCATAGAAATTCCTAAACTGTTATTAGCAGTTTTGGCAACAGGAAGGCATTTTTTAAAATATTTTATAGCATCTGTATAATTACCCAAGGCGATATGTATATTGCCTATACTATTTAAGGAAACACTTTCGCTATAATAGTCTTTGATTTCCTCGGCAAGTTTTAACGCCTTAAGGTGATAATCGAGTGCTGTACTGTTTTCATTAAGCCGCCTATATACAACTCCTATATTATTATAGGAAAAGATCTGATTTTTTACATTTTTGGTTTCTTCGGCAATTTTTAATGCCCGCATGTGGCATTTTAACGCTTCATCGTAACGGGAAAAATTTCTTAGTACAACACCATATAAATCCAGTACTTTAGCTTCCATTTCCTTATAAGAAAACTTATCAACCAAGCGCAACGCTTCTTTTAGCAAAGGCTCTACATTTACTTTATCTCTATAAAAAGAAGCCGCTTTTAGCAATGAGTCAACCTTTGCTTTATTTTCAGGAAGTTTCATGTAGTTATATGCCTGTATACTATCTCGTGAGGGATTTGCAATGAGATAAAAGGGCGCAACAATTATTGCCATAAATAATATTATACGATACATATATTTAATCTTCATAATATTTATAAGCTAAAGTGCAAAAACGTAATGCTATTTTTTATAAAACTTAAACAAAAATACAAAAAAATAAGAAAAAATCTTACAATTGAAAGAATATGAATTAAGGCTATATTTTAATTGCAATATGCTATAAATAAGAATTTTACATACAAAAAACTATGTTTTTTATATAAGCCTTTCTTTCATGGCTTTAATAATAGCCTCCGACTTAGAATTAACTTGTAACTTGCGGTATATATTGTTAATATGAGTAAACACCGTACCTATGGAAATGTTGCAATAGGCAGCTATCATTTTATAACTGTCGCCCTCGGTAAGACGACGCAATATATCTGCTTCTCTTTCGGAAAGATTATAAATTTCTTTTTGAGTTTTAGCACTAAAAAAATCGAGTACTTTGCGGGCAATTTCACCCGTCATGGGTGAACCCCCATTATACAACTGCGTAATGGAATTGATAATATCTACTGCCGACGATTTTTTAAGTATATATCCCGTAGCGCCTGCTCTTAGGGCTTCAAAAACTTTTTCTTTGTTTTCAAATATTGTTACTATAAGTATATTAATATCCGGATATGCATTTTTTACTATCGCAGTAGCTTCTATACCGTTTCGTCCCGGCATATCGATATCCATTAAAATAACATCTGGCTTTTCAACTACACAATTTTCCAAAATCATTACAGGGTCGGCATATGCACCACATAGTTCAAAAGATTCTGTCCCCTTTATAAGATAACTCAAACTTTCGCGAAAAGCAGTATTATCTTCATATATACTTATTCTTATCGACATCATGTATATTTTTAAATCTATACAAAGATAAATGTAGAATAAACAATTTGTCAATAATATATTTATATGGTTTTTAATGTGTCTTCATTTATTTTAAAAAGTTGTATGAGAGAACGCACAAAAATCCAGCACTTAGTCATTCTTTTTGGTAAATCTTTTATTTTTATTAAAGGAGGCAAAGAAATTGTTTATGCTTAGCTATTGCAAATAAAAACCTCACGCCAATCAGGTGATGTGGCATGCCTGACGTCAGACAGGTGACATAGTGACGAAGTGGCATCACTTATCACCTATCACTTATCACTTATCACTTATCACCTATCACCTTCCCACCCTCCAACCTTCCAACCTTCCAACCTTCCAACCCTCCAACCTTGCTGGAAGCGTATAGTAGATTTAGCTGTTTTTTGCTTTGGCAAGCGTGAAGGAAAAGGTGGAACCTACGCCCAGGGCGCTGCGCACGTTAATGGTTTGCTTGTGGGCTTCAATAATATGCTTTACTATTGCCAACCCCAAGCCTGAGCCTCCACCCTGCCGCGAACGGTGTTTATCCACACGGTAAAAGCGCTCGAAAAGTCGCGATATATGCTGTTCTTCAATACCCACTCCATCATCCGATATTTCTATAAGATAATTTTCATCCATATCGTAGATGCTCACCTTGGTTCTGCCACCCACATTGCCATATTTCAGGGAATTTTGTATAAGATTAATAAGCACGGCTCTTATTTTTTCTTTGTCGGCATTTACCCAAACAGATGAGGCATATTCCTTGGCAAAAAAAAGTTTAATGTTCTTTTCGCGGGCTGCAGGTTCCAAAAACTCAAAAACTTCCTGAACAAGAGGCACAAGGGCAAAGTTTGAAAGCTCAGGCACGGCTTCGCCTGTTTCAAGGCGCGAAATTATTTCCAGGTCTTCCACTATGGTTATCATGCGCTGTATGTTGCGCTGCGATTTTTCGAGAAACTGCATGTTTATGGTTTCATCATTGATGCCTCCATCCAGCAAGGTAAGAATAAAACCTTGTATGTTGAAAAGGGGCGTTTTAAGCTCATGCGAAACATTGCCGAGAAATTCCCGACGGTATGCTTCCACCCGTTTCATCTCGTCAATTTCCTCGTTTCTGTTTGCCGTCCATTGCGAAACTTCCGATTCTATTTCGGCAAGGATTTCGCCTCCATGCAAGCCTTTTCTATGGACTTTTTTTTGGGTTTTGCTCAATTTTTCGGTATGTATGGTTTTGTAAATCAATTTTATTTTGCTGTAGATAAATTTCTCCATTACATACACCAGCAAATAATACAGGCTCACAAACATTGCCAAAAAAAACAGCACGCCAAGTATTTTTCTGATGCCGGTGTGCGGCAAAAAACCAAACAACAAAAACATGGAGGCAGCTACAAGGGTTACCAAAAAGGCAACTGCCAGGGCTATGGCTTTGGGATTTGATTTGTTCATAAAATTATATTACAAGTAAAAACCGAAAATTAAGGCAAATTTATATGATTATTAATTGCGCAAAGCAGTTTTTTGTTATTTGTGGGTTTCAGGCACGTGGGTTAAACTTATAACCTATTCCTTTGAGGGTTTTGATATGGTTGGTTCCTGTTTTTTCGCGTATTTTGCGTATGTGCACATCAATGGTGCGTTCGCCAACCACCACTTCGTCCGTCCACACGCGCGACAATATATCTTCGCGGGTAAAAACTTTATCGGGTTTGCTCGCCAGCAGGTTTAAGAGTTCAAACTCTTTGCGCGCCAGTTGTATTTCCTGTCCCTCGGCATACACCATATATTTGTCCAAATCAATAGTAAGGTTGCCTGCCTGATAGGTTTTTCCTGTATCGGCAGCCGACAGGGAAGGATGGCGGCGCAGCAGCGCGCTTATTTTGCTCAGCAGCACAGAGGGTTTTATAGGCTTGGTAATATAATCATCAGCGCCTGCGTCCAAGCCCATTATCTGGGTAAAATCTTCGTTGCGCGCGGTAAAAAACACGATAAGCGTATCATTGAGCAAAGGATTTTTCTTGAGTTCCTTGCAGGTTTCCATACCGTCCATCTCGGGCATCATGAGGTCCAGTAAAATCAAATGCGGAATATTTTTTTTCACGCTTTCCAACGCATCTTTGCCGTTGGAGGTAGTAACCACATGATAGCCTTCTTTGCGGAGATTATAGCCCACAAAATCCAATATATCTTCTTCGTCGTCAACCAAAAGTATGGTATAGTCTGATTTTTCCATTTGCATGTTAAATTATAGGTAAGGAATCTTTTTTGTCTAATTTGCTGTGTTTAATGGTATCGGCATCAAAATAAAAAACAAGTTCTTCGGCAATATTAAGCACATGGTCGCCTGTGCGTTCCAACTTTTTCATAATAAGCAATATATCCAATACAGATTCGGTGCTCAGCGAAGGCTTTCCATCAATAATGCCTGCAATAATGGCATTAGACTCTTTATCGTATCTATCCAGCTTTTTATCGGTTTCAAACAAGCTTTTCACCTTATTTCTGTCCATCGTTTCAAAAGCGTCATACGCTTCCTGCAGCATGGTTTGCGCGGTGTAGAACATCTCAAGCAAATGGGTTTGTTCTAAAACCGACTCGGGTATTGCCGTGTTTAGTTTATCCATAATTTTGGCGATGCCATGCGCGTAGTCGCCTATGCGTTCCAGATTATAATTAATTTTTAATGCCGAAACCACGAAGCGCAAATCTACTGCCACAGGGTTTTTAAGCATCAAGGTATTTTCGCAGTCCATATCCAGTTTAAGCTCAAAGGCATCTACGCGTTTTTCGTTAAACTTTATTTCCGGTATAAGGTTTTTGTCGCCCGTGATCACCGTTTGCCGCGCTTTTTCCATTTGCGCTATTATCAGTTGCCACATGTGGACAAGGGTTTCTTTTAAATGATTTACGTTACTTTCTATTAATGCTGCCATAATTTTTTTCAATTTTAAAAATAAACATTTTTTTGAAACTGCACATATCAACCAAAGCGTCCGGTAATATAATTTTGGGTACGTTCTTTTTCGGGGTTGAGGAATATTTTTTCGGTGGCGTTATATTCCACCAGTTCGCCCAAATAAAAAAAGGCAGTATAATCACTTATTCTGCCTGCCTGCTGCAAGTTGTGTGTAACAATGATAATGGTATAATTTTTTTTGAGTTCGAGCATCAGCTCCTCCACGCGGGCTGTAGAAATGGGGTCGAGCGCGGAAGCCGGCTCGTCCATTAAAATAAGCTGTGGCTGCACCGCCAGCGCTCTTGCAATGCAAAGGCGTTGCTGCTGTCCGCCCGAAAGCTCCATTGCCGATTTTTTAAGCACATCTTTCACCTCATCCCAAAGGGCAGCTTGCCTGAGCGCGTTTTCCACAATGCCATCCAGTTCGGTTTTATTGTTATTGCCGTTTACGCGCAAACCATAAGCTACATTATCATAAATAGATTTGGGGAAAGGATTGGGTTTCTGAAAAACCATGCCCGCCTGCTTTCTGATTTCGTCGAGCCTCACACCCTTGTCGTAAATATTTTGACCGTTCAGCAAAATCTCCCCTTCCAGCCTAAAATTAGGGATAAGATCATTCATGCGATTAAAAAGCCTCAAAAAAGTAGATTTCCCACATCCCGACGGACCTATGAAAGCCGTGACGGTATTGGGGTTAAAATTCATTGATATGTTTTTCAGCGCATGAAAACCGCCATACCATACATTTATATTTTTTGCCTCTGCCTGTATCATGTTGCGTTGTGTGTTATTTAAAAATTGTGTTGTTCCGTGTTTTCCCTCTTATTATCATTATTATTTTACTATGTTTTTTATTTGTATAAGTAGCAAGCAAAAAATAGGTTAGTTTATTTTTTTATTTTCACCCCATAGTAAAGTTTAAAAAGTAAGTCCTCAAAGTTCTTGTCATATATGGCACAAAAATGTTTCTTAAATTTAATCAAAATATGATGAATTTATTTTTAAAAAGTTACATGGCAAAATAGATTTTTATTTATCAGGTTTTATTCGTGTGCTATAGCTTTCAAACTTTATTTCAAAAATTATCCCTCAAGTTTTCTGTTTATGATTTTATCCTTTAACATTCATTTCCGGTTTCTTTAGCTGTAATCTATGTGGTTTAAAAAACAATGTAATTATCGCTCAGTGCTTACCTATAAGCTTTTTAGTTCATTTTCACTTTTTTTTGCAGGAACCGGCGCAATAAGCTTGCCAATACGTTTATAAATAAAACAATAGCTACCAGCACAAAAGCAGTTCCGTAAGCCATAGGTTTTGAGGCTTCTATTTGAGTGCCGCTGGTTGCCAACACATATAAGTGGTAGGGCAATGCCATTACTTGGTCAAATATGCTTTGGGGCAAACGAGGTAAAAAATAAGTGGCTACCGTAAAAAGTATGGGAGCGGTTTCGCCCGACACACGCCCTACGGACAAAATGAGACCGGTGAGGATGTTGGGAAAAGCCACCGGCAACACTACACGCCTTATGGTTTGCAATTTGGTGGTGCCCATGGCATAACTTGCCAATCGCAAATTATCATCAACTGATTTCAACGCTTCTTCCGTAAGCCTTATAACCACGGGCAAAGCCAGCAAACCCAAAGTGAGAGAGCCTGCGAGAATAGAATCGCCGAACTTGAGATAATTCACAAACAATGCCATACCGAACAATCCAAACACAATGGAGGGAACCCCTGCAAGATTATTGGTCATCATGCGCAAAAATTTTTTCAAACCGTTTTCGGGCAAATATTCGTTAATGTATATGCCTGAAAGTACGCCTATGGGAAAAGCGAATATCATGCTTCCCAGCACCAAACATGCCGTGCCTACTATAGCAGGCATTATGCCGCCTTTGGTCATGCCATCCTCAGGCATGGCAGTCAAAAACTCCCAGTTAACAACACCTATGCCTCTCACCACAATGAAACCCAGTATAACAAACAATATTGCCACCACTGCAAAACTGAGAAGTTTGAAAACGGAGAAAGCTATTTTTTGGTTTATATTTTTATTCATTTCTTATTTTTTCTGTATCGTTATTTCAACTTAGGGCATCCTTTTTTATTCATTCTATACATTTATCATCCATCACTTATCACTTATCACTTATCACCCATCATTTATCACTCATCGCTCATCATTTATCCCGCTCACGCACTTTGTTTTCGGGCTTTGTTTTTAATTACTTCCACCGTAAGGTTTATAATGATGGTGAACAGAAACAAGATAACAGCCAGTGCAAACAACGCCTTAAAATGTAATCCCCCGTAAGGCGCTTCACCCAATTCGGCAGCTATGGTGGCAGGTATGGTGCGGGCAGGCTGCAAAAAGGAAGTAGGTATGTTTGATGAGTTTCCGGTAACCATGAGCACAGCCATAGTTTCGCCGATAGCCCTGCCTATGCCCAAAATAATGGCGGTAGAAATGCCCGATTTGGCATAAGGGATAACCACTTTCCTCAAGGTTTGCCACTCCGACGCGCCTAACGCCAAACTTGCCTCCTTGAGTGCGCGGGGCGTGGTACGTAGCGCATCCTCAGCTACGGTAATTATAGTGGGCAATGCCATAATACCCAATATTATACTTCCCGCAAGTATAGTTTCGCCCACATCGAGGTTGAAACCTTTTTGTATCAGGGGCACCACTACTATAAGACCAAAAAAACCATACACTACTGAGGGTATGCCTGCCAGCAGCTCCACTATAGGTTTCACAATATTGCGCAACCGCATGCTTGCTATTTCCGAAAGGTATATGGCTGTGGCCATGCCTAGCGGAATAGCAAAAAGTATGGCTCCCAGCGTTACCATAAGGGTTCCCATAATAATAGCCCATATGCCGAATTGCGGTATAGGACTGGAAGTAGGATACCAATGAGTGCCTGTAAGAAACTTTTTTAACGATATTTTATCTACTGCTATTTCTCTCCCTGCAAAATCGGCAGGCAAAAAGCTTTTGGACATAAATAAAATAGCTCCCGGATGCGCTTTTACATATTCGTTAACCTTTGACGGTATATTTTCGCCGTTGGCGCCTAATTGCTCTTCGGTATATATGCTCATCAGCGTGCTTGTGGTAAGTATTTTCACACTATCCTTAGTACCTCCCAGCTCCTGCCACGTGGCATAGTCCTGGTTGAAAATTTTCGCCAGCTTATCGGCAGTCAAATCTTTAACGGGATTTTGGCTGCTTATGGCTATTACATGATTATCGTCCACCACCGCATGATTAAATAAACCGATGCCTTCTTTGAAAAGGAAAACAATGATGAGAATAACCGTTAAGCTGGTGATGGTACTACTGGAAAAAAGTACACCCACAATTATTTTTTCGTATATATCTCTGAATTTCCTCATGTTAAAACAACTAAGCGCAATAAACTTATAAAATTATCAAATTCCTTTTATTATAAAACAGATATAAGCTACCTATTTAAGCGGCACATATCCTGTGGCAAGCACCGTTTTTTGTCCTATAGGAGATAAAACATAATCAACATAGGGTTTTACGGCAGCTTCGGCTTTCGTTAAAAAATAATAATAAAGAGGTCGGGTAATAGGGTATTTTTTGTTTTTTGCCGCTTCAATACTTGGAGCAACGTAGGTTTTTCCTTTATCATACGATACTTTCAGGGCTTTTACGTTAGGTGTTAAATATGCCAAGCCTATATAGCCTATGGCGCCCTTGGTTTGCGAAACGCTTTGCACTATGGCTCCGGTGGCTGGCATCAACAATGCGGATGACACGTAGTTTTTATTATTAAGCACATGCTCTTTAAAGAATTCGTACGTTCCGGAGCTTGTTTCTCTGGAGTAAACCACTATTTTTATATCATCGCCTCCTACTTCTTTCCAGTTTTTAAATTTGCCGGTATAAATGCCTTCCAACTGCTCACGCGTAAGTTGGCTTATTTTATTGGTCGGATTCACAATCACAGATATAGCATCATGCGCTATTATCACTTCCTTAAAAGCTTTCCCGGCTTCTTGCAGTTTTACCTTTTCGTCAAGTTTCAGTTTGCGCGATGATTGTGCAATATCGGTAGTGCCGTTCAGTAAAGCGGAAATACCCACCCCCGAGCCGCCACCGGTTACCATCAACGAAGCTCCGGGGGTTGCTTTCATATAGTTTTCCGCTTCTTTTTGGGTTAAGGGCAAAACGGTGTCGCTGCCTTTAATTTTAAGCTTTTGCGCATTCAGTTGGCTTGCTATCACAAGCGATATAATAAAGGTTGTAATCTTTTTCATTTTTTACTTTTTTATATTAATTTACAATATATGTTATTTATATTCTACGCCCATGTGAAAAAATGTTGGCGTGCCTCTTTTTTAAAACTTTCCTTGTATTCTAAGAGTGAATACATTGTCTTTTAAATTTCTGTCAAACCCTTTAATAGCAGCAATTTCATTATTTACCACATCATAATATGCCGTGATTTTTAAGTTATTGCTAAGGCGATAATTCCATCCTAAACCAAAGGTTGAAAACTTAATATCATTCTTGGTAAAAAAATTACCTTCTTTTATTTCTTTTCCTTTCACTTTTGTATTGGGGTCGTACCAATCATATTTTAAAACCAACTGATGTTTGGTATCGGCTATGTTTTGTGCAAATATTATGTATCCTCCGTTTATGTTACGCACATAAGTATCTTTCTCAAACTCGGCAATGGCATAATTTTCAGGACTCTTATTGGTGCCTGCGTTGGCAGGTTGTGTACCTGTTATATATTCTGCCCTCAACTGGCTGATGCCTATAGGCGAATCGTAGCTTAGCTGCACGTCGGCTCCTACATATTGGCGCTTGGCAAAAGTTCCTTTATTTGTTTTATTGTCATTTACCACATAAGCGTTACTACCATCTGTTAATTTATCCATCGTATATATTTTAACGCCTTGGTAATAGTTTCCGTTGTAGTAAGAAACGCCTATGCCGTATTTAAAACCCTCGTTTCTGGTGGCTTTGGACATGCTCAGCCTACCTATAAAATCTACTTTTTTATCTACTTCGGTTCCTACGCCATTGCCGCTAAACAACCCGGCATCTAATTTTATAAAATTGAAACGGCTTGTTTTAGGCATTTGAAACGTGAGCATAGCCCCCATATCACTTTCGCCGGGGAATAGCGATTGGTTAACCCGCGCCCTTTCAGGCGACTCCAACGAGGATGAGCTGTAGGAAACCTCATGTCCAAAAGGGCGGTCAAATGCACCCAGCGTAAACCTAAAGGCATTCAAATAAGGTTCTATCAAATAAACATATGCATCTTTAAGGTTAACGCCTTTTTCGGATGCATTAAGCTGAATGGCAACACCCCCAAGCGGGCTGTCGTATGCCAACTTTAGCCTGCCTCTGCGAATTTGAAAACGTTGGTTAGTGGTGGCAGGAAAATTGCCTCCCGAAAAAGTAACTGCGCCCATGGTATCGGCAAGCTGAAATTGAGCCTGCACATAACCCGATATTTTGAGCCTTTTTAAAATATCTACATCAGAATTTAGATTTTCCATTGTACTTGTAATAGTATCTACTCTATACTTTAGCGTATCGGAAATCATACCATCCGATTGCTGTGCTTTTAAAGCAAGCTGTAGGGCGAATAAGAAAAAACCTACAATAATAGTTTTACAGATTTTTGTTTGCATCTTTACATTAATTTAACATTGCAAAATTCGGGAAGCAAAAAATCCTTAATGTTAATCCAATATTAAATAATTGTTAAGTCGGCAATGGTTATATAATAAAAGAAAAAAGCCGTAAATACGGCTTTTTTCTAAGTTCAATCTATAAATATATGCTTATTATTCTTTTGTGTATTTAAAAAAACTGGGAGTAAAAGACAGTTGTAGCCAAGCCCAGTTTTGCGTAACATTTTTATCTCCTCCTTTAAGCACCTCCAATGTTTTTGTGGCAAATATTTGAGAATACCCCCCCGATAATACCGCATCCTTAGCAAAAGCGTAATTTAGTTGTATTCCTATTTCTGTTCCTAAATTAGCATCCATTTTCTTGGGTGTTGGCTGCTTATCCGAAACATCAGCCGTGGCAAAGAATTGATGAAGCTGAAAATCGGCAGAAAATTTTTCTTTTTTAAAGCTCAACGGTAAATATATATCCATAAGCCCCACTTTACCATGTTCACTTGCATAGAAATAATCCATCCAGCCATTATTCCCATGAGCAGAACCATATAAAGGAACAAATTCGTGATCTTTATCTTGGGTTTCTATTTGACTGTTTCCGGTAAAATACTGAAATCCCAAACCACCAGATACTTTCGGAGAAAAATCATAATTAGCGGCAATATTGCCATACAAAGCAGATTTGTTTATGTTATTCTTATTTTTGCCTGTTTGATAATAAAGAGCACCTGAAAGTTTTAAGTCCTTATATTTATAATTCATATAAGGTCCAAAAGTTTGAAAATATCTCACGTTTTGTTTCCCCTCTATATCTATTTCGGTGCCCATACCTGTATTTACAAAAACAAAACTGATTCCAAAATCATTTAAATCTTGATGCAACCAAGCATATTGCAAAGTTTTATAATTATTTAGCTTATAAACGGTTGTTGTAAGGGTATCCTTTTCTTGATTATAAGCTATACCTACATCCAGTTTGGTTTTATTCTTCACAAACTTGAATAAAAAAGCGTCATGCGAACGCCCTTGCTGACTCCAATCAGAAGCATCGAAAAGACGCTTATCATCATATACCAAATTTTGCCTCCCTAATTTTAAGGAGATTTCCTTGGTTGCAAATATTTCAGCCCAAGCTTGGCTAATCATAAAACTATTAAAATCTCTTTTACTCCCTGCTACAATATCGCCCCAAAGGGTTATATCCTGAATGGAAACATATGTTCTAAACAAAGGAGACGCATAATCGAGATTTAGGCGTGTTCGTTGCGATATAGCCGCTGCCGCATCTTGGTTTTCCACAAAAGGTTTTTTATAGCCGTGCCTATATTCAAAACGCGGCCTTATTTGCCCACTCAATTCAAAAACCTGAGAAAATGCACTTATATAAAAGCACATCAGAATAAATGTAATAAAGAAACGTTTCATATATTAAATAATTTATTTAAAACAAAAGTACTTTATTTTTTTCAAAATAAAAAGAGATTGCCTTTTTTGACAATCTCTTTCATACATCTTAATTATTAATGTATCGGTTGATTTTAAGGGTATTAATGGTTAGCTTCACTGCTACTTCCTGACGCTTGGCAGGCTAAAAGTTTTATGCCTGCCCTGCCTACCGCAGGCAGGCTGTCCGCGGAAAGGTAATTATTCAGTTCATTATATTATTTCTTTAGGAACTCATATAATCGAGTAGTTACTCATACTGTTGCTTTATTTTAATCTCGTTTTCGCCAAGTTCCGCATTTATCTAGTCACTCCCTTGAACGGGAATTTTGATTTTTCTATTCACTTCTTTGTTTTATTTATTAGGGTGTGAATGAGAAAACTTTGGGTTAGTTGCCCCATATTTTATTTTTATTATAAAGAGGCAAAGAAATTGTTTATACTGTGTTTTATATAATAGTAATTATTTTTATATTTTATCTCACAGGTATAAACCCTGTTTTTGCAACAATACCCTGTCCCTCTTCCGACAACACATAATTTACATACGGCTGTACCAGCTTTTCGGAAGATTTTAAGTAATAATAATATAAAGGACGCGTGATAGGATAAGTTTTGTTTTTTGCATTTTCCACACTGGGTGTAACATAAGTTGCTCCTTTATCATATGATATGTCAATAGGTTTTACTGATGATGTTATATAAGCCAATCCTATATAGCCTATTGCGCCTTTGGTTTGGCTAACACTTTGCACAATAGCTCCGGTTGCCGGCATCAACAAAGCTGACGATGCAAAGTTTTTCTTCATTAATACATGTTCTTTAAAAAACTCATAAGTTCCCGAACTTGTTTCTCTTGAATATACAACAATTTTTAAATCTTCTCCTCCCACTTGTTTCCAATTGCCGGTTTTGCCTGTAAAAATATCTTCCAGCTGCTCACGTGTAAGTTTGCTTACTTTATTTGCAGGATTAACGATAACCGAAAGCGCATCCATGGCAACAATTACTTCATTAAAAGAGTGGTTGGCACTTTCTAATTTTTGTTTTTCATCCAGTTTGAGCGTTCGTGAAGCTTGGGCTATATCGGTAGTTCCACTCAACAGTGCAGCAATACCCACACCCGAACCACCTCCTGTTACCATCAGTGTTTCATTTTTATGCACATTCATATATGACTCGGCTTCTTTTTGCGTAAGCGGCAAAACCGTATCACTACCCTTTATCCTTATGTTGCTGGTATTTTTACAACTTTGCAGCATAAAAAGGGGTGCTACTACACATATAATAAGTATGTAATAAATTGGCTTTTTCATTTCTATATCGTTTTAAAATTTAAGTTAAATACAATTCGTTTAATTCCCTAAAAGTTTAATATTTATATTTATCACCCGTGAATATAGCGGATGACGATGTTTACTATTTTTTTAGGATTTTATACATAGTGTTTAGTTAAGAGTAATGAGTTCGGAGTTTATAGATGTATTATTTTGATTAATAAATGTTTACAAAACATCAAACACGCCATTTTAGACTTAACGTAACAATATTAATTTTTTGTAAAGTAAAAACATGAAAGTTATTTACAGGTTAGCATAATATTAAATTATTGTTAACTCACCCATAAGAATCAGAAAAACAAACAGATTTCAAAACTAAGCTCTTGAAGCGAAATGCAACTAAAGTATAGGCAATAATTACATTATTCAATATCAATAGTGGATGAATAATTATACGCATTCAAAAAGAATTTAAAATTACTTCCTTTGCCTAATGTACTCTCCACCCAAATTTTACCATTATTTTTATGAACAAATTCACTGCACAGCACCAACCCCAAACCGGTTCCTTTTTCCTTTGCCGTGCCTGGTTTTACAATATTATTAACCTTAAACATTTTATTTATATACTCGGGTTCTATACCCACTCCATTATCCGATACCACAAACAATACCTTGCCCTCATCATTCTCTGTTTTTATGGTTACAATCCCTCCCGTATTGGTATATTTTAAAGCATTCACCACCAGATTACGCAAAACGGTTTTAACCATTTCCCTGTCGGCATATACAAGTGCATTTTCTGCTATATCAAGCCTGATATCAATATTTTTAGAAGCCGCAAATTCTTTATATTGCAATTGGATTTCCGTGGCAATATCTAAAGGAGAAAGGGGCTGAAATTCAGGTATAAGCGAACCTGTTTGCAAGCGCGACCAATCGAGCAAATTTTCCAATAAAGTATGCACCTGTTTAGAGGAATTGTTTATAATTTGCGCATAGCTAACCGTTTTCTCCGGAGAAATTTTATCTATATTTTTTGATAATAAATTGCTATATCCCATTAATGAAGTAAACAAATTCCGTAAATCGTGAGCTATAATAGAAAACAACTTATCTTTTGTTATATTAATCTCTGTTAACTTATGCTCGTTTTCAACTAATAGCTGGTTTTGAATTTTATAGCGTTCATTTAACCGCAAAAACTTTTCATTCTTCTGTATCAACGCATCAGAAATTTCCTTGTAATTCTTTTCACTTTCCGTAAGCCGCTTAAACAAGGTTTCAGCGGGGTTAACAATACCCTCTTCCACATTAGCCTTGTACATCAAATAAAATGTGAGCAGTTTGGAATAATGACCTATTTGGTTTAGAACATCAAAATTGGAAGCGTACAAAGTAAATGACAATTCGGTGAGTACGGCAAATATGATAGAGGCGAAAAGTAAATAATAAATATTCTTTTTAAAATAATCTTTAGCCCGGTAAAGGCTGTATAAAGCAGCCAGCAACACCATAATTATGGCATATTCACTATATATTTTAAAAGGTGTTAACCCCTTGCCCGGTATAAAACAGGCAGGAAAAATATGCCATTTGACAATAGATAGAAAGATGAGCAATGTGGCAACAAAATAACAGCTAAAAATAAATACGGAATTTATTTTCTTTTTGAGATTTACAAATAAAAAACCAACCAATAACGTAACAGCTTCCATCCAGCGCGTGGCAATCCAAAACTGTGGAGCATACAGCCCATTACTGTCTTTTATGATATCCATCCCTTCAAAAGTGAGGGTGTGCATTAAATCTAAAAAAGCAATAAAACCCGCGCAAATACCCACCATCAGCAAATAATTATTACGGAGTTTATCTCTCAGATTCCATGTAATGGTAAATAAGGAGAACGCGATAACAACGGAAATAAGTTCTACAAATACATGAAACAACAAATAGTTGTAGCTGGCGCAAAAAATTAAAACAATGATAGTAATGCACAAGAATAGCGCATTTCTCATTAAATTGGAAACCAAAGGTTTGTTGTCCACAAAAAAAATATTGAAACTTTCAAAGATACAAATTATTTGGGCAAAAAAAAAGCTTTCTATAAAAACAAGAAAGCTTTTCTATAATTTGCATTGTACTGATTATGCAGGGTGAATTGCCTCTACAGGACAAACATCAGCACATGTTCCACAATCTGTGCAAACATCAGGGTTAATTTTGTAGATATCGCCTTCAGAAATTGCTTCTACCGGACACTCATCAATACAAGTTCCGCAAGCAGTACAAATGTCAGTAATTACGTAAGCCATCGTTTTTAAAATTTTAAAAGTTAACGCTGCAAATATACGCAGTATAGGTGATTTAAAAAGCAAAATAATATTTTAGAATGTATCTAAATATTATTTTTTATATCAAACTGTTGATTTTCAAATGTTTATATTTTATTCATTTTACATATTTTAGACTATTTATAAATTAGTTTTTGTTAACGCAATAACAAAAAACTTATACCTTTGCAAAAATTTTCAAAAACACACAAGGTATGAACAAACAAAGTAACTTCATCGAAAAAGAAGATGTAGTTGTAAAATTTGTAGGCGACTCGGGGGATGGTATGCAGCTTGCCGGTACACTGTTTAGTGAAACTGCTGCTATACAACAAGGTTTAGATTTAGCCACTTTCCCTGATTATCCGGCTGAAATACGTGCCCCTCACAACACCATTGCGGGTGTTTCCGGATTTCAAATCCATGTAGGGAAAAAGAAAATAGAAACCTCCGGCGATGCTGTGGACGTGCTCATAGCAATGAACCCGGCATCTCTTAAATCAAACCTTAAATGGGTACGCCCCGGCGCTACCCTCATTGTAGATGCAGATAGTTTTGACGAAGCTGCTTGCGCAAAAGCCGGCTATGCGGTTAATCCGTTAACTGACGACAGTTTAAAGGGATATCAAATAATAAAAGCGCCCGTTTCATCCATGGCTCGTCAAGCCGTTAAACCTTTGGGCTTAGACGTAAAATCTGCCGATAAAACACGTAATATATTCACATTAGGAATTGTATTTCATATATTTGGGTGGAGTTTGGATTATACAAAAAAATATTTCGAATCTAAATTCAAGAAAAAACCCGAGATGGTTGAAGCCAACAAATTAGTGTTGGAAGCAGGCTACAGCTATGCCGATGCAATTGAGGCTTTAGCATCGCCTTACCATATTTCAAAAGCTACGCTTGCCCCCGGTCGTTATCGCAATATCACAGGAAATGTTGCCACTGCATGGGGATTTTTAGCTGCGGCAGAGCGTTCGGGTCGCCCTTTGTTTTTAGGCTCCTACCCTATTACCCCTGCAACCGATATTTTAATTGAGCTTGCAAAACATAAATCTCTTGCTGCTAAAGTATTTCAAGCTGAAGATGAAATTGCAGGCATTTGTTCTGCCATTGGAGCAAGTTTCACGGGTTCATTATCTCTCACAACTACATCAGGACCCGGATTGTCATTAAAAAGCGAAGCGTTAGGCTTAGCCGTAATGACAGAGTTACCCCTTGTAATTGTTGACGTACAACGTGGCGGACCTTCTACAGGTTTGCCTACCAAAAGCGAACAAAGCGATTTGATGCAGGCTTTATACGGAAGAAACGGAGAAGCACCTCTTGTAGTTATTGCAGCATCTTCGCCTGCCGACTGTTTTGATTACGCTTATATGGCAGCTAAAATAGCCTTGGAACACATGACTCCCGTTATTTTGCTTACTGACGGCTCATTAGGCAATGGTTCGCAATTATTCCGTATTCCTAAAGTAGCGGATTTACCCACCATTACACCTCCTATTGCCAAAGCAAACGATGCGGATTATAAACCTTATAAACGCAACCCCGAAACACTGGCTCGCCAATGGGCGTTACCCGGAACCGAAGGATTACGCCACCGTATAGGAGGATTGGAAAAAACCAACGTTGACGGTAACGTAAGCACAGACCCTGCTAACCACCAACTTATGGTTAATCTGCGTGCCGAAAAAGTAGAAAGAGTAAAAAATTATATCCCCGAACAAGAAATTTTAGGTGAAAAACAAGGTGATTTGCTTATCGTTAGCTGGGGAGGCACACGCGGAACTACACAAGCAGCTGTTGAAAATTTACAAGCACAAGGTAAAAAAATCAGCTTGGCTCATTTTAACTATATTGACCCACTACCACGTAATACCCACGAAGTATTATCAAGCTTTAAAAACATACTCGTTTGCGAATTAAACAGTGGTCAGTTTGTAAATTACCTGCGTATGAAAGAACCTGATTTCAAATACGCGCAATTTAATAAAGTACAAGGACTTCCTTTCACCGTAAGCGAATTGGAAGCTAAGTTTAACGAAATGTTATAAGGAGGGTAATACAATGTCAGATTTTCCTAATAAAACCATAGAACGCTCAAGCGTAGAACTTACCAAAGCTGATTTCGTAAGCGACCAAATGGTAAAATGGTGCCCCGGTTGCGGTTCGCATGCTATTTTATCGGCTGTTGCCAATGTATTCCCTAAAATTGGATACAGAAAAGAAAACTTTATGATGGTTTCGGGCATAGGATGCTCGTCTCGTTTTCCTTATTATGTAAATTCTTATGGATTCCACGGCATACACGGTCGCGCACATGCAATTGCATCAGGCGTTAAAATTGCCAATCCTGACTTAAGCGTCTGGATTGCCACAGGTGACGGCGATTCTTTAGCTATCGGCGGAAACCATTTCATCCACATTATTCGTCGTAATTTGGACGTTAATATCATATTGTTCAACAACCAAATTTACGGTTTAACAAAAGGACAATATTCGCCAACTACGCCCATGGGTAAGATTACCAAAACTTCTCCGCAAGGAACTATAGAACATCCTTTTAATCCTGGAGAATTGGTATTGGGTGCACAAGGCACTTTCTTTGCCCGCGTAATCGACAATAACGTGAAAGCAATGACAGATGTGATGTTTGAAGCTGCTCGTCATGACGGTACTTCTATCATCGAAATATTACAGAACTGTATTATTTTTGCCGATAAAACACACGATGCCATTACCAATAAAGAGGTTCGTGATGAAGTGCAGTTATATCTGAAAAATGGAGAACCTATGATTTTCGGTAAAAACCGCGACAAAGGTATCCGTTTAAATGGTTCTCACCTCGAAGTTGTAAAGCTGGGCGAAAACGGTATTACAGAAAAAGACTTACTCGTTCACGACCAATATCAACAAGACCCGGGCATACATTTAATGCTTGCCAAAATGGCGCCTCCTCACTTCCCTATCGCTTTAGGCGTTATACGTTCAGCTATGTATCCCACTTATGACGATTTGGTAAAAGATCAGATTTCGCATGCTAAAGAAAACAGCAAAATAAAATGCGTTGACGATTTATTAAATAGTGGTGAGACTTGGGAAATTGAATAATTTTTCTTTTTCATATATGTTTGTAACCCCAAGTATTTTTCAATATTTGGGGTTTTTTCTTTACTATCCCTACATATAGCACAACACGCCTATACCTTTTTCCTGCTGATCTTGCACTTTCAACAAGCAATTTACTTTTCAACCTTATTATAAACTATCTTTGCATCATGAATAATTTACCTATAACATCATGGCTACCTATCACGCGCGACGAAGTGCTTGCCCGCGGATGGCAGGAATTGGATGTTGTATTGGTTACGGGAGATGCTTATGTTGACCACCCTGCATTTGGCAACGCGGTAATTGGAAGGGTGATAGAAAACGAAGCTTTTAAAGTAGCTATTCTTGCCCAGCCTAATTGGCAGGATGATTTAAGAGATTTTAAAAAATTCGGCAAACCACGCCTTTGCTTTGCCGTTACGGCAGGCAATATGGACAGCATGGTTAATCATTACACGGCAAATAAACGCCTCCGTTCTGATGATGCATATACTCCGGGCGGCAAAGCAGGCTTTCGCCCCGATTATGCTTCGGTTGTTTACAGTAAAATTTTAAAAGAGTTATACCCTGATGTTCCCATTATTATAGGCGGTATAGAAGCCAGCATGCGCAGAATTGCACATTACGACTACTGGAGCGATGCGCTCAAGCCCTCAGTTCTTATAGAGAGTGGCGCCGATTATTTAATATACGGCATGGGGGAACAACCTGTTATAGCACTCATAAGAGCGTTGGCAGAAAACAAAGGCATAGAAGCTATCAGAAACATACCCCAGATAGGATTTTTTATATCCGAAAACGAAACGGATTATACTTTCCCTGAAAACAGCATCTACCTACCTTCTTTTGAACAATGCATAAACGACAAAAGAGCTTTTGCGTTATCCTTTAAACATATTGAACAAGAATCAAACAAAGCTACGGCTAAACACCTTATACAAAAAACCGGCAATAAAACAATTGTTATAAATCCGCCTTTTGAGCTGATAAGTTCCGAAAAATTAGATGCCATCTATGGGTTGCCGTTTACCCGACTGCCTCATCCAAAATACAAAAAGCGCGGCGACATTCCTGCTTATAACATGATACGCCATTCGGTAACCATGCATAGGGGATGTTTTGGCGGATGTGCATTTTGTACATTAAGTGCACACCAAGGAAAATTTATAGCTTCCCGTTCACAAAATTCCATCTTGAAAGAGCTGGAAAAAATAAGCCAAATGCCCGATTTTGAAGGGCATGTAACCGATCTGGGAGGACCCTCGGCAAATATGTACCAAATGAAAGGCTTTGACCTGTCTATTTGTGCCAAGTGCAAACGAGCATCGTGTATTTTCCCTGCTATTTGTCAAAATCTTAACACCAATCACATTCCCATAACAGAATTGTATCGCAAAGCCTTTAAAATACCTTATATCAAAAAAGTTACCATCGGTAGCGGCATACGATATGACATGCTTGTAGGCAGAACCCCTGCCGAAGATAAAAAATACGGTTTAACCGAATATACGCGCAATTTAGTAAAACACCATGTGTCGGGACGTTTAAAAGTAGCTCCTGAACACACAAGCGACCATATACTCAAGATTATGCGCAAACCTTCTTTTAAATTATTTTATCAGTTTAAAGACATGTTCGATAAGTTAAATCAAGAAGAAGGATTACGACAACAGATTATTCCTTATTTCATATCCAGCCATCCCGGAAGCACGTTAAACGACATGGCACACTTGGCATGCGAAACCAAAAAGTTAGGCTTTCAACTGGAACAAGTGCAGGATTTTACCCCTACCCCTTTAACATTAGCAAGTACAATTTATTATTCCGGAATTAATCCATACACAGGCGAAACTGTTTATACTGCCCGCTCAAAAGAAGAAAAACTCGACCAGCGCAAATTTTTCTTTTGGTATAAACCCGAAAATAAGCCATGGATACGCCAAACCCTCAAAAGGTTAAACGAACCTAAGTTAGCGGAAGAACTCTTGGGGAAATCACAATCTTTTATACCATCCAAAAGAAAACGATTGTAAACAAATCTGAAAAACAAAAAAGGTATATTGCTCTCTCTTATATTTTTTCTGAAGTAAAATTTCTCGCCGCTTCATCATCAAATTCGCCTTCCCAGCGAGCAACCACAGCTGTGGCAAGACAATTTCCGGTAACATTTACTGCGGTGCGAGCCATATCCATGAGTTCATCAATACCCAAAATAATAAATATGGGCCATGCCGGCAATCCAAAACTGGCAGCAGTTCCAAGCAAAATCACCAACGAAGCGCGCGGAACCCCGGCAACACCTTTGCTGGTGAGCATAAGTGTGAACACAATCAAAAGCTGTTTTTCTAAAGGCAAATGAATGCCTGAAACCTGCGCGATGAAAATAGTTGCAAGAGACAAATAAAGCGTAGTACCATCCAGGTTAAAACTATAACCTGTAGGAATAACAAAAGCTACTATTTTACGCGGCACGCCAAACTTTTCCATTGATTCCATTGCTTTGGGCAAAGCAGACTCCGAACTTGTAGTGGCAAAAGCTATGGTTACCGCCTCTGCAATAGCTTTAAAAAAATTTCTAACCGGTATTTTCAGTAAAATCATAATGGGAATAAACACCAAAAACACCAACCCGATAAGGGAAACATAGAGTGTAGCAAGCAGTTTAAACAGATTGGTTAATATACCCAAGCCCATATGTCCTACCGAATAAGCTATGGCAGCAAACACAGCCACCGGCGCAAGATACATTACAATATTGGTAAATTTGAACATAACTTCAGCTAAGCTTTCTGTAAAATGTACCATGCGCACACGATGTTTTTCCTGCAGCATAGCAACAGCAATACCAAATAAAATGCTGAAAATAACAATTTGCAGCACTTGTCCCTCATAAATAGCTTTTGCAATATTTTCAGGGAACACATGCAGCACAACCTCTTCAAAGGTTTGGGGCTTGGCAGCTTCCACCGTTTGCTTTGCCATTTCGGGCGTTATTTGCACTCCTACTCCCGCTTTACTTATATTTATGGCTAATAATCCTATAAATAAAGCAATGGTAGAAACTACCTCAAAATACACAATGGACTTCCACCCCATGCGCCCCACTTGCTTTAAATCGGAATGACCGGCAATACCTACAACTAATGTTGCAAAAAGCAAGGGCGCGATAATGGTTTTGATAAGACGTAGAAATATTTTGCTGAAAAGGTTAAGGTGAACGGCAACCGAAGGAAAATCGTGACCAAAGGCTACACCGGCAACCATACTGACTAAAATAAATGTTGTCAGCGATTTTCGACGAACAGCAAACCAAAACAAAAAAGCTACAAATACCCAATGAGATATAAAAAGAAGGGTTTCAGGAACCGCAACACCAACACTTGGTAACAGAAAAGTAACAGCCGAAAGTGTAAGCCCTCCCAAAAAAATAAACATAAAGTTTTTATGAGTAAGACGCATACAATAAAAATATTTGCAGTAAATTTATACAGAAAATATTAATAAACAACACGCATGCAAGCCTATTATGAAATAATTTTCTATGTTTCGGATCAAGAAAAAAGCAAAAATTTCTATTCCTATATCCTACAACAAGAGCCAATTTTAGATGTTGAAGGCATGACGGAATTTACCCTGCAGGAAAATTTAAAATTAGGACTTATGCCTGAAAAAGGGATAGCAAAAATTATAACCCCACCCATGCCACACCCTTCAAAAGGCAACGGCATTCCCAGAAATGAACTCTATATATTCAGCGAAGATTATAAAAACATGTACCAAAAAGCCATAAACGCCGGAGCTTGCAAAATAAGCGCCATAAAACAACGCGATTGGGGACATGCCGTAGGATATGTATCAGACTTGGACGGGCATGTTATTGCTTTTGCCTGGGACAAATAAAAAAGCCTCCCAAAAGAGGCTTTTGTGTGGTGCTGACTGGAATTGAACCAGTGACACACGGATTTTCAGTCCGTTGCTCTACCAACTGAGCTACAGCACCCCGAATTGATAGGAGTGCAAAAGTAATACTTTTTTTTAAATTGCAATGATTTTTTTAAAGATTTTCGTAAAAATTTTAAATTTTATAAAATAATCGATAAAAAGCAGCGTTTAATTATTTGGTTTTAAAAAAACTAACTATATTTGCAGCCCTGTTAATAAATTTAATATCAATTCATTAAAATATTATAATACAATGACTAAAGCAGAAATCGTTGCAGAAATTGCCGGCAAAACCAACATTGAAAAGGTTGCTGTGCAACAAACAGTAGAGGCTTTTATGGACGTTATAAAAAAAGCCATGGCAGAAGGAGAAAATGTTTACTTAAGGGGTTTTGGTAGTTTTATCGTGAAAAAAAGAGCGGAAAAAACAGGCCGTAATATTTCAAAAAACACCACTATCATCATTCCTGCCCACAACATACCTTCATTTAAACCTGCTAAAGTTTTTGTGAACGAAGTAAAAAATAAAGTTAAATAAATTTATTAATCATTAAAAAAATATAGCCATGCCTAGCGGAAAAAAAAGAAAAAGACATAAAATGGCAACGCACAAACGCAAAAAACGTTTGCGCAAGAATCGTCATAAAAAGAAATAAAGTTTAAAAAACTTTTTTAATTCATCACATGAGAAAAAACACATGTGATGAATTTTTTTTACTTTTACCAACTAATTACAACAGACTTTAAATATTTTGATGTGGGCGTTTTGCTTTACGCAAAACATATTTGTAGTAATATATTACCAGTGGTTAATAAAGAATTAATTATAAGTTCTACCTCGTCGGAAGTAAATATAGCGCTTTTGGAAGATAAAGTGCTGGTAGAACTCAATAAAGAAAAAAGCAATAACGACTTTGCCGTAGGCGATGTTTATCTGGGGCGCATAAAAAAAGTGATGCCCGGGTTAAATGCCGCTTTTGTAGATGTTGGTTATGAAAAAGATGCTTTTTTACACTACCTCGATTTAGGTCCACAAATCAATTCCTTTCAAAAGTTCCTAAAGCATTCGGTTGCAGGAAATACAGCCCAAACCACGATGCCTGAATTTAGCCTGGAAGAAGATATTGAAAAAACCGGCAAAATAACACAAATTTTGAACTCCGGACAACAAATTTTGGTTCAGATAGCTAAAGAGCCTATATCCACAAAAGGTCCTCGCCTCTCATCCGAAATTTCGTTTGCCGGCAGGTATTTGGTATTAGTTCCTTTTAGTAACAGACTCTCCGTATCACAAAAAATAAAAAGCGTAGAAGAACGCAATCGTTTAAAGCGACTTATTTCAAGCATACGCCCAAAAAACTATGGCGTAATCATCCGCACGGTAGCCGAAGGCAAACGTGTAGCTGATTTGGATGCCGACTTAAATATGCTTATCCGGAAATGGGAAGCAGTAGCCGAACATCTGTACGGCGCTAAAGCGCCAAAAAAAATAATAAGCGAATTGGACCGCACATCTGCTATTTTGCGCGATATGCTCAACGATTCTTTTAATACTATCCATGTTGACAATACTTCTATTTACGAAGAGGTCAAAAACTTTGTCCGTACCATCTCACCCGACAAAATTGACATTGTAAAGCTCTATAAAGGCAAACTCCCTATTTTTGAAAATTTCGGTATTGATAAACAGATAAAAAATTCGTTTGGTAAAATTGTTACCATTAAAAGCGGCGTTTACCTTATTATAGAACACACCGAAGCTTTACATGTAATAGATGTGAACAGCGGGCACAAAATGAGTAACGAAATATCGCAAGAGGGGAACGCTCTTAACGTGAACCTTGAAGCAGCCTCCGAAATTGCTCGCCAATTAAGACTTAGAGATATGGGAGGTATTATTGTCATTGATTTTATTGACATGCATGAAGGCGCAAACCGACGTAAATTGTTTGACCGCCTGCGGGAGGAGATGGCAAAAGACAATGCAAAACATACCATTCTACCACCTAGTAAATTTGGGTTGGTACAAATTACCCGCCAACGCGTACGCCCTGAAACCAATGTTTCCATTTTAGAAAAATGCCCCTCTTGTGGAGGAACGGGTGAAGTGAAACCCAGCATTTTGCTAGCCGATGAAATAGAAAACAACTTGCGCTATTTATTGCTTGACCAAAATGAAAAACATCTTACACTTACCACGCACCCATACATACACGCGTTTCTAAAGAAAAACGGCTTTCTACGCTCTGTGCAGTGGAAATGGTACTTCAAATACAAAAAATGGGTTAAAATACTACCCGTGAACTCGCACCAAATACTTGAATATCATTTTTTTAATAAAAATCAAGACGAAATTGCTATTTAATGTGCTTCGTTTAAACGCAACATTTATATAATAGTTGAATCCGGTTTTCCCTTTTCATTGTTCGTTTTTTACGCAACGTTGAGTTTTGCAAACATGTCAACATAAAATTTTTATTCCTACCAGCCTATACCGTAATCTTCTCCATAATTACTACTTCCTCCCCAAAGAGTTTGATGTTCCCTATCAAAGTAAATAGCATTTAAAGGACCACTTGTACGATCTGCAAATTCCAGCGAATATCCCATTTTAACAAGCTGTTGTCGAGTAGATTCAGGCAATTGAGAGTTTACTAATATTTGCCCCGGTTTAGGACTTCTATCTTTTAATTTTGTTCCTCCTAACGAAAGCCACAATTGGTTTGTATTTATATTAGCAGCCTCGCATGCTTGCTGCACATTCATTCCAAATTCAACAACGTTTAAAAAAAATTGCAGTTGATTTTGCTCCTGCGTATCGCCTCCCTGTACGGCAAAAGACAAAAATGGTTTGCCGTTTTTTAATGCCAGGGTAGGGGAAAGTGTCACTCTCGGTCGTTTTCCCGGAGCAACCTTGTTAAAGGGATTTATAGTGCTATCTAACACAAAACTTTGCATGCGTTGACTCATTCCAATGCCAGTATTGCCTGCAATGCAAGCCGGAATCCATCCTCCCGAAGGCGTAACAGAAACCACCCATCCCTCTGCATCTGACGCTTCTATAGAGGTTGTACCGCGCCACAACCTATCCACATAATCTATTGAATCTTGTTTATGCAGAAGAGAAATATCATGTGCTGGCACAAAGTTTCTTTTAGATGAGGAGTCTGCATCTATATATATTTTTTTCAACATGTTTAGATAAGGATTTTCTCTTCCTTCGAAAGGATAAGGGTTACCGGGAATTATTAACGGGTTGTTTTTATCTTTCCACATTTCCAACACACGTTGTTTTGCATAATCTTTGCTTAATAAACCTTTGATGGGCATATTTTTATTAAAATATGGATCTCCATAATAAAAATCTCTATCTGCAAATGCCATCGACATTACCTGATATAATGTATGGATATATTGCGAGCTATTGTATCCCAATTGCTTTATATCAAAATTTTCGAGCATATTTAAACATTGCAACATAGAAGGACCTTGAGTCCATTGTTGTAATTTATATACTTCTATTCCCTTATAATTAACCTGTAAAGGCTCTTCTTCTATGGGAGTCCATTTAGCCAAGTCTTGCATTGTTATGAGACCACCTTGCTCTTTACACCCTCTCACAAATTCTGCTGCTATATCCCCTTTGTAGAAACGATTATACGCTGCCATAATCGCTTCTTTTCTACTTTGTCCTTTTTTCAAAGCTTTTTGCTCAGCCTCAACGAGTTTTTGCAAGGTTAATAATAAATCTTTTTGTACAAATATTTCTCCTGCTTGTGGGGTTTCTGTCTTCTCACCGGGATGGGTAATAAAAACTTTTTTGCTATATGTCCATCCCGACAGCATTTTTTTATTCCGAGCTAAACTGTTTGCCAACGGTATATCCATAGGATAGCCCGATGCCAACTCCATAGCAGGCGAAAGTACTTGCTTAAGGCTTAATTTACCATAGTTAGCAAGCATATAACACAATCCACCAAATGTTCCGGGTGTAACAGCAGCCAAAGGTCCATGTTCAGGAGGGAAATGATATCCTTTCTTTTCAAAGAAATCTACGGTAGCTCCCGTAGGTGCAAAGCCCAATGCATTAATTCCTATAACTTTTCCCGTATGCGGATTATAAATCAATGCTTGGGTTTCCCCTCCCCAGCTCAATACATCCCACATTGTACAAGTAGAAGCCAGCATAGCACATGCGGCATCTACCGCATTTCCGCCTTTTTCAAAAGTCATGGCTCCGGCTTGTGCTGCCAGCGTTTTGCCTGTAATAGCCATCCATTTTTTACCATGGAGTTCCGGTTTTTGCGTTTGTTGCGAAAAAACGCTTAAAGAGGCAAAAAGAAATACCCATAAAAATATTTTAGTTTTCATGATATCTTAAATTTTTAATAAAAATAAAAAAAGCTGCTTAAAAGCAGCTTTTAAATTTAAAATATTTTTATGCTCCGGCTTCGCCTATAGAGGCGACAACTTTAGCCGCGGCTAATGCCGCCAGTTCGTTATTGATATGAAACAAACCACTGGCTTCTTGTCCGGCAAGACGCATCTTATCTAATATATCATGCACTGTTTTTTCTTCTTCTATTTGCTCGTTGATGTACCATTGCAAAAAATTACCCGTAGTATAATCCTTTTCTTTTAACGCTACCTCATATAAGCCATTTATTGATTCGGTAATAAATTCCTCATGTTTTAACACTTTTTCAAACACATCAAGCAATGATTTATATTTTGCCGTAGGGTTTTCCAATGGTTCAAGAGTGGCATAGCCCGCTTTATCGTTCACATAATGAATAAATTTTAGTTGGTGCATACGCTCTTCTTCCGATTGTTTATATAAAAAATCAGCAGCACCGGGATAGCCGTTATGTTGGCACCATGAAGCCATTGCAAGATAAAGACGTGAAGAATGTTCTTCTTTTTTTATCTGCTCTATTATTGCTTTTTCTACTTTTTCTTTTAACATAGCCATTGTTTTTAGAATATTATAAAACTATTTATTTTTAAGCGCTTCCGCTCCGCTTACAATTTCTAATATTTCTTTTGTAATGGCTGCCTGACGCGCCTTATTATACGAAAGATTTAATTGTTTCAATAGTTCGCCGGCGTTATCTGTTGCCTGTTGCATAGCGGTCATTTGTGCACCGTAGCTGGAAGCAACAGAATCAAGCAAAGCCTTATAAAACTGTATTTTCAGCGTTTTAGGGATTAATTCGGTAATAATTTCTTCCTTCGACGGCAGGTATATATAATCAATATGGGAGGCTTTTTGTTCAGCCTGAAGCTTTTTTTCTTCAGGTGGCAACACAGGCAAAAATTGCTCAACAGTAACAATCTGATTTACCGCATTTTTAAATTGATTATATACCAATATTACTTTATCATATTTTTTCTCGGCATAATCTTGCATAATAGACTCTGCCACTGAAGATGCTTTTTCAAATGTAAGGTGTTCAAGCATAGTGCTATTTTCTCCTACTATTTTGTAGCCTCTTTTCCTGAAAAAATCATTCCCTTTATTACCAATCATCCACAATGAAACATTGCCACTTTTATATTGCCTACTATATGTTTCCGTGAGCAATTGGATGGTTGCCTTTATAATATTGCTGTTGAAAGCCCCGCTTAATCCCCTGTTGGATGTTAGCGCCACAATTAAAATATTTTCTTCGGCATTATCGCGGGCATAAATATTTTCGCCATTTGAGTTGTCAAGCGATTGACTTATATGCTGAAGTATATTTACGAGCTTCGCGGCATAAGGACGCATTTTCAAAATGGCATTCTGCGCGCGCCGCAACTTGGAAGCAGCCACCATTTTCATGGCGCTGGTTATCTGTTGTGTCGATTTTACAGAGGCAATCCGTATGCGAACTTCTTTTAAACTTGGCATAAAATTACTTATTCTCTTTAGTTACTTGTTGTTCCATTTTTTTGGCAACGACATATTTTTTAGCTATTTCTTTTGCCGCAGTATCTATTGCCTTAAGTATTTCATCGTCAAACTTGCCTTGCCTTAGTTGTTCCAACAAAGCAGGATTATTGGCTTCCAGATAATGCAAATAATCTTCTTCAAAATCTTTTATAAATTCAACAGGCACTTCTTGTAATAAGCCACGTGTGCCACACGCGATAATAGCCACTTGTTTTTCAACCGGCATGGGAGAATATTGTGGTTGTTTTAAAATTTGCACGTTGCGTGCGCCCTTATCTAAAATATTCTTTGTAGCAGCGTCCAAATCCGACCCAAATTTGGAGAATGCCTCCAGCTCACGATATTCTGCTTGTGCAAGCTTAAGGGTGCCGGCTACCTTTTTCATTGATTTGATTTGTGCGTTACCTCCCACGCGCGATACGGATATACCCACGTTAATGGCGGGTCTTATACCGGAATTAAACAATCCCGTTTCCAGAAATATCTGTCCGTCGGTAATGGAAATTACGTTTGTAGGGATATACGCGGAAACATCACCCGCTTGTGTTTCTATAATGGGAAGCGCTGTAAGAGAGCCTCCTCCCTTAACAAGGTGCTTTATAGATTGCGGCAAATCGTTCATTTTCTGCGCGATTTCATCACTCTTTATAACTTTTGCAGCACGTTCGAGCAAACGGGAGTGCAGATAGAATACATCACCCGGGTATGCTTCACGTCCGGGCGGACGACGTAGTAATAACGAAACTTCACGATAGGCAACAGCTTGTTTGGAAAGATCGTCATAAATAATTAATGCCGGACGACCCGTATCTCTGAAATATTCTCCTATAGCCGCACCTGCAAAAGGAGCATAAAACTGCATAGCTGCAGGATCGCTCGCTGTGGCCATAACAATAACGGTATATGGCAATGCGCCTTTATCTTCTAAAGTTTTAAGAATGCCGGCAACCGTAGAGCCTTTCTGCCCAATAGCTACATATATGCAATAAACAGGCTCGCCCTTATCGTAAAATTCTTTTTGGTTAATAATTGTGTCAATGGCAATTGCCGATTTCCCTGTTTGGCGGTCGCCGATAATAAGTTCACGTTGCCCGCGACCTATAGGAATCATGGCATCAATGGCTTTGATGCCGGTTTGTAAAGGCTCGTTAACAGGCTGACGGAATATAACGCCGGGCGCTTTACGCTCAATAGGCATTTCGTATAAATCGCCTTTTATTTCGCCTTTGCCATCAATAGGTTCGCCAAGGGTGTTTATTACACGTCCCAGTAAGCCTTCTCCTACTTTAACGCTGGCTATGCGCTGTGTGCGCTGCACCTTATCCCCTTCTTTGATTGCATTTGACTCGCCTAAAAGCACAACCCCAACATTATCTTCTTCAAGGTTTAACACGATACCTTTGGTGTCGGTTTTAACAAACTCTACAAGCTCACCCGATTGTGCATTGGTAAGCCCAAAAACACGCGCTATACCGTCGCCAACTTGTAGCACGGTACCTACTTCTTTTATTTCCGTTTCGGTTGAAAAACCTGCTAATTCTTCTCGAAGTATCGCGGTAACTTCTGCCGGTTTAATTTCTGCCATATGTTTTTATGCCTAAATTTTAATATCCTTTTACAAATAAATTTTCTTCAAAACTTTTTCTTAGTGTTTTGATATGAGATCTCAAACTTTGGTCTATTTCGTAATTTTCAACATCTACCGTAAAGCCTCCAATCAAACTTTTATCTATATGCTCAACCAATTCTATGGTATAGGGAACCGTATTTTTTAGTTTATCCAGAATTTCGGCTTTTTGCTTTTCGTCAAGAGGCAAAGCAGAGGTAACATGCGCGGTTTTTATACCTTTATGTTCTTTATATAAGTAGGTAAACGCGGATGAAATCATGGGCAGGTAGTGTTCACGGTTTTTTGACACCATCAGCGCCATAAACCGGAGAGCCATATCACTTATTTTGCCCGAAAATATCTTTTTTATTATTTTTTGTTTCTTATCACCATGAATAACAGGATTTTGAAGCATTAACAAAAAATCCCTGTTTGCGTTGCACACTTGCTGAAAAACCTCCATATCGGCACCCACATTCTCCAACACGCCTTTATCTTTTGCCAAATCGAACAAAGCTTCGGCATAACGCAACGTGATTTTAGAAAAGTTATTATTCATCATTAATATGGCTGATATTAATTAATTTTAATTTCTTTCAGCAGCTTATCTGTAAGCTGTTTTTGCTCTTCTTTGTTTTCAAGCTCTTTTTTCAGTAATTTTTCAGCAATATCAATAGATATGGTAGCTATCTGGTTTTTGAGCTCGTTAATGGCAGCCATCTTTTCGAAATGAATGTTTTCGCGTGCTGTTTTTATAATATTAGTAGCTTCTTCTGTTGCTTTTTCACGGGCTTGCTCTATAATATTTTCCTTCAGTTTGTGCGCTTCTCTTACCAATGCATCGCGCTCAACTTTAGCTTCTGCAATAAGTTGCTCATTATTGGCTTGCAGTTTAAGCATGTCTTTTTTTGCCTCTTCTGCAGCTTGCAAAGCCATAGCAATACTTTCATTTCTTTTATTGATACTGTTTACAATAGGTTTCCATGCAAACTTTCCCAACAAGACAACTAATAGTAAAAATGCTATTGTCATCCAAAAAATCAATCCTAAGCCAGGGGTTGTCAACATAATTTATATTTTTTTCAGTGGTACAATCAATTAATAAAAGCCCTGCTGCCAACCGCAGTACAAGGCTTTCATTTTTCTTACTTTGCAATAAGAGCAACAACAACGGCAAAAAGTGCAACACCTTCTACCAATGCGGCAGCAATAATCATTGCAGTTTGAATTTTAGAGGTAGCTTCGGGCTGACGAGCAATAGCTTCCATTGCTGAACCACCGATCTTACCAATACCTAAGCCGGCGCCTATAACTGCCAATCCTGCTCCAATTCCTGCTAATGTTCCCATAATCTGATTTTATTTAAATTAAACAATATAAGGTTTTTTTAATGATGTTCGGGTTCTGCCACTGCCATACCTATAAACAAAGAAGTAAGCAGTGTAAAAATATAAGCCTGCAAAAATGCCACCAATAACTCAAGCAAATCCATAAACAGCACGAATGCTATTGATACCGGAGCAATAAAAACAGACTGGAATATAAAAATCAAGCCAATTAAGCTAAGTACAATAATATGCCCTGCGGTTATGTTGGCAAACAAACGCACCATTAAAGCAAAAGGTTTTGAAATAACACCGATAAGCTCCACAGGTATCATGATAGGCATCAACCACACAGGAACGCCCGGTGCGGCAAAAATATGTTTCCAGTAGCTTTTACGCCCACTGAAATTAACGATAAGCAAGGTTAAAACCGACAAAACCAAGGTAATGGCTATATTACCGGTTAAATTGGCTCCAAAAGGGAAAAAGGGTATCAACCCCATTAAATTATTAATGAGAATAAAGAAAAACAGGGTTAACAAGTAAGGTGTATATTTAAAATAATATTTTTCTCCCACGTTAGGTTTGATAACATCATCTATAACAAACTGTATAACCGGCTCCACAAAAGCTTGAAACCCTTTGGGCGCTTGATTTTCGCGCTTTTCATATTTTTTGGCAAGAGGAATAAAAATAATAAGCAAAATGAAAATGCTTATAAACAAAGCAACCACGTTTTTGGTAATGGAAAAATCCAACGGAACACTTTCCACTTCGTTATTGGCATTTACTCTTACAATTTTACCTTCATATTTACCTTCAAAATCGCTTTTGCCACAAAGCTTATAACCGTTATAAATTTCAGTTCCATGATGAAATCTGCCGGAACAAAAAGAAACCAATTTGCCGTTATCAATGAGTATTACAGGCAAAGGAACAGACACGTGCTTATCTTTATAAGAAAAAATATGCCATTCATGCGCATCTAAAATATGCTCCATGATTACCTCACTGAAGTCTTTTTGCTCATGGGCGCCATGCTTATCTTCCATTTTGCCGATACTATCCGCCACATGATTATCTTGTGCCCGTAAGCAATTAGCATTTGCAAAGGCTAAAAAAATGAATAACGAAAAAATTATATATGTTCTTTGTTTCATCGTTTTAAAATGAGTTGCAATATTAGTCATTTTTATTGTTTTGCACGAAATATTTATTAAAATCTTTTATCAAGTTGTAAAAAAACTGTTAAATAAACAACTATTTAAACAATACGTATCATATGCGGTTATTTTAATAATAATTATTTTTGTCGCATGGAATTTTCGGTATATTCAGACGAGGCTTTTATGAAAGAAGCTTTAAAAGAAGCTCGTAAAGCTTATGAGATGGGAGAAGTGCCTATTGGCGCAGTAATTACATGCAACAATCGCGTTATTGCGCGTGCACACAACCTCACCGAAACGCTGAATGACGTTACTGCACATGCCGAGATGCAAGCTTTTACGGCAGCTTCAGCGGCATTAGGCGGCAAATATTTAGACGATTGCACACTATATGTTACCGTAGAACCTTGCCCTATGTGCGCCGGTGCGGCTTACTGGACACATATCGGGAAAATAGTTTTTGCAACCCCTGACCCTAAAAAAGGATATACTACCATACATGCCGCCATGTTACACCCAAAAACAAAAACCCAAAACGGCATATTGGAAAAAGAATGTAAAGAATTGATGATCAGCTTTTTTAAACAAAAAAGATAATTTTAAATTTTTTGGAATATTTTTTGAGAAAAGAACAATAAAAAAAGGAAGAAAAACATGATTAAAAAAAATATATTCATTATCGCATTAAGCTTGCTAAGCTTATTTACACATGCACAATATCGCGTAGTTAACAACAACGCATTTAATAAAGGAGAAAAGCTTACCTATCGCTTGGGATTTCATTCTGCATTAACAGGAACCGTTACGGCAGGTAGAGCAACGTTAGAAATTACAAAAGAAAGTCCTTATTTTAACGGGCGTCCATCACATCATATTGTTGTAGTAGGTAAAACATCAGGCGTGATAGAAATGTTTTATAAAGTGAACGATCGTTTTGAAAGCTATGTGGACGAGCAAGGTATTTTCCCATGGAAATTTGAACGCCACGTGCGCGAAAACAAATACCGCCATGATGATATTGTTAATTTTCGGCAAAAAGAAAAAATTGCCGTGAGCCTCGAAAAAACAACGCCTATTCCTATGTATTCACAGGATATGATTTCCGTTTTTTATTATGCCCGCACCCTTGATCTTTCTTCTTATACACAAGGGCAATCCATTCAAATACCTTTTTTCCTTGACGATTCTGTTTACTATTCCAAAATCGTATTCTTAGAAAGAAAGCAGATAAAAACAAAAGCCGGAACTTTTTCCTGCATAGGCTTAGCGCCCATGGTAGCACAGGGTAAAGTTTTCACGGACGCGTATCCTATTAAAATGTGGGTAACTGACGATGCCAACCATATTCCCGTGTTTGTGGAAGCTAAATTAAGAGTAGGTTCAGCCAGGGTAGAACTGCTAACGTATGAAGGACTTTCCAATCCTACTACTTCACGTAAATAATTCAAAAATATTATATACATAAGCACGCTATTTACAATCAAAAAAGGCAACAAATGTTGCCTTTTTTGATACCTACTAACTAAACTTTGGCATACTAAAACTTAATACGGGAATTTTAACGGTTGCGTATTATTGTAGGAAAAAGCATTTTCCTGACAAAACGTACTGTCAAACTTGGTTAAATCATACTTGTTAATGATTTGAACAATCTTTCTCATCCATTCGGGCGCTTCCGCATAGCCTCCTTTTCTTAACGCATGCAACCACTTAACAGGGTCCATATCATATTTAAGCTTTTCGTAAAAACTTTTACGGGTAAGACATTGGGCAAAAGCTTCATACGCTTCTTCACTTGATTCAAACCCCCTGTATGAAGGAGCAAAATCATATTCGGTTTTGTTTATCTTACCTTTAAAGCCAAAGTGGTTGTTTTTCAACCTACAGAGTTTACTGGTTCCTGCAGCGCTTTCATGAATTGCAATGCCTAACACTATGCTTGCAGGGATTCCATGATTTTTCATGATTTCAATAGCCTCTTCATCGTATTTTTCTATATATTTTTCAACCTTGTTTTGGGCTGGAAGAAATAACGGCAAAATAAGAAAGAACAGGATTGTGATTTTTTTCATTTGAAAAGATTTCGTTAATACTAATTTATTTTACCTTAGCATACTACTTTGGTAAATAATTTGTTATTAATAACAAACGGTATTGAACTACATTTTTTGAAATTCGGATGCAAAGGTCGTGCAAATACCCTCTTTTATCCAAATTTGCAATTGATTAATTGATAATACGTTATAATTTTTTAACATTTAAAACTTTTTATTATGCGGCGCTATTTTTTATCAATCCTTTTATTTATAAGCTTTTCGGCAATGGCACAAACCAATTTTTTAAAAGAGTGGCAAAAGGCAGATTCTCTCCTAAACCTGCAACAACCCAAATCAGTATTGAAAATAGTAAATAATATTTATGCAAAAGCAAATAAATCAAATAATTACGAGCAGATATTAAAATCTATTATTTACAAAACAACTATACTTAACAATTATGAAGAAGATAATATTAAAAAAAGTATCGACCAAATAAAGGAAGAAATTAAAATTGCCAAAGCACCTGCCAAGCAGGTACTTTATTCTATGCTTGCCGAAAAATACAGCAACTATTATCAAGAAAACTACTGGCAGATAAACCGGCGAAGCATAACCAAAGATAAAATATCAGAAGATATTGACACGTGGGATAAAGAAAAACTCATTTTTGAAGCTCTAAAAAATTACAAGTTATCACTCACGGAAACGGACTTGCTAAAAAGAACGGACTTGAAAAATTATGATGAGATTCTTATAAAAGAAAAAAATGCCAAACTCTATCGCCCTACGCTGTACGACTTTCTGGCACATCGCGCGCTTGACTATTATAAAAACGAAAGAGCCAATTTAACTTTGCCCGCATTTGTGTTTATTATAGATAAAGCCGATTATTTCGCTCAGGCGGAAACTTTTGTAAACATTAACCTTCCTAATGCTGATACCATTTCTTTTGACCGTGAAGCCCTGCTTCTTTATCAGGAATTGATAAAATTTCATTTAAACGACGCCAGCCCACTTGCGTTGGTAGATGTTGATTTAAGCAGATTAGATTTTGTAAAAAACAAAAGTGTTGTTGCTAAAAAAGAAAAACTATATATAGATGCTTTACGCGAACGCTATAAAAAGTATGAAAATCATGATGTGGCAGCAGAAATTGGCTTTGCATTAGCTTTAAGCTTTAAAGAAAACGAGGTTACTAATACTTATAATTACGATGAAGAAGAAAGTGAAGAAGAAAGAGGAGAAGAAAATGATGATAAAAACAATTATGCCAGCAATAAGGAAGCTATTGAAATATGCAATGCCATAATGGAAAAATATCCTAAAACAAGAGGAGCAGCTAACTGTAAAAGCTTATTATCCGAAATAACGGCACCTTCAATGAGCTTAAAAACCGATTACGCTTCGGCTGCCGACAAACCGGCTTTAGCATTGGTTACATATAAGAATATACCTGCTGTCTATTTTAAACTCTACCTTACAACACCTGAAAAGCTCAAAGCGCTGAAAGAGAAAAATGCTGACGCTTTAAAAAACTTCTTTTTAAAATCAAAACCCGTTAAATCATGGGAGCAAACTTTGCCGAATGAAAAAGACTATAAAACGCATAAGGCGGAAGTTAAAATTCCCGAATTGGAAAAAGGATTGTATGTTGTTTTATCTTCAAACGAGAAAAATTTTAGCGAAAAAGCGCAACTTTTAAATGCGAATACCTTCTGGAAAACCAATTTAAGCTACCTTATAAATAACGGAAACGAAAACAATAAGAATGAAATTTTTGTGGCTGACAGAACAAATGGGGAAGGAAAAGCGAATGTCCGCATAAGCTTCTTCCGTGAAAACTATAATAGTCCGGAGAGGAATAAAACATACGAATGCAAAACAGACAAAAACGGTTTTTCTACCTTAACTTTTCCGTTGGATGATGATTATGGACGCTTCTCCTTTTTACTTGAAGATGGTAAGGATAAATTTTATAGCGAAGAATATTTTTACAATTCCAATAGAAAATATGATGAACAAACCGTAGAGCAGACAAGTTTTTTTACGGACCGTGCTATATATCGCCCCGGACAACAAATTATGTTTAAAGGTATCGTACTTTCGCGCAAGGGCGACAAGTTCGAGATCAAAAAAAATGCACCTGCCGAAGTAACTTTTTATGATGCCAACGGGCAAAAAATTTCAAGCCTCAAACTGGTAACCAACGAATATGGCTCCTACACCGGAAGTTTTACAGCTCCGCAAGGCGTACTTACAGGTAACATGAACATTAGCAGCGCCTCCGGGCACCACCGCATACGCGTGGAAGAATATAAACGCCCTATGTTTGAAGTTACCTTCGAACCGGTAAAAGGCAGCTACAAATTAAATGAAAATGTTACGGTAAAAGGTAAAGCTATTGCTTATTCGGGTGCGGTTTTGAGTGATGCCAAAGTAAAATACCGCGTAGTGCGTACCGCACGCTTCCCATACTGGGGTTGGTATTGGTGGCGACCTATGCCTTCAAGTCCGGAGATGGAAATTACAAACGGCGAAACAACTACAGATGGCACCGGCACATTCACCATCGATTTTAAGGCAATTCCGGACTTAAAAATAAAAAAAGAAAACAACCCTGAATTTAACTATGCCATGTATGCTGATGTTACGGACATCAACGGCGAAACACACTCCAACACATATTCTGTTACTGTTGGTTATACGGCATTAAAAATAAACACGAACCTGCAGGCTGAAGTTAACTTGGACAAAACAACAGACTTCTCACTCAGCACTACCAATATAAACGGAGAAAAACAACCCGCTTCAGGCACCCTCAAAATCACAAAGCTTAAAAAACCTGAAGTTTTATTTGATAAAAAATGGGAAAAGCCTGACACCTTTATTTTATCCAAAGAAGATTTCAAAAAAGATTTCCCTAACGAGATTTACAATAACGAAAATGACATAGAAACGTGGAGTGCTGAAAAAGTAATCCTCAATAAAACTTTTAACACACCTGCCGACTCCATCATAAAGCTTGACAATATGAATGAGGGTATTTATAAGGTAGAAATCGCCACGAAGGATAAATACGGCGAAAATGTCGTTTCCAACATGTTCCTCACCGCTTACAGAGCCAAAAATAAAAAAGGCGTGGAATTTATAAAACCTTTGTTTACTTCCATTATAAACGACAATGTTGAACCGGGCGAGACAACCAACATACTTATAGGCTCATCAGCACAAAATATGAATATTATTTATGAAGTTTCGCTCAAAAACAAAATCATCAGCAGAGAAAATATCACATTAAATAACGAACAAAAAATTCTTTCAATTCCTATTCGTGAAGATTACAGGGGAAATATAGGCGTAAGTTTTACTTGTGTACATGCCAACCGTGCATTTATGGATAACAAGATAGTAGAAGTGCCTTTCACAAATAAAAAATTAGATATTACTTTTTCAACTTTCCGCTCCAAACTCTATCCCGGACAAAAAGAAGAATGGCTACTTACCATAAAAGATAAAACAGGCGACAAAATGGCTGCTGAACTGTTAGCAGGCATGTACGATGCATCTTTGGATGTTTTTGAAAAAAACATTTGGGATTTTAATATATATAATACACCCACAACTACACATCAATGGAATGGAAGTAATAGTTTTAAAATTGACCCGAGTAATATTTTAAATTACGTTGATTTTTACCCCTATTTTGCACACCAACAATATGATGTTTTGATTAACCAATATAACCACTATTTATATTTAAGAAAACGGACTTTGGAGAAGAATGATAATGAAACACCCGTAACAGTGGAAGAAAGAGTTAGTGTTTTTGATGCTAATGATTCAAAGCTTGAGGGAGTAGTTATTAAACCAGTAATGGTTGAAGCCAGAGGAATTAAAATACAAAAAGAAAAATCGTATGCTTTAGGATCTATAAAAACTGAAGATATTTCCAATCAACAAATTGCATCAGAACAACCTGTGCAGATACGTAAAAACCTCAACGAAACGGCGTTTTTCTATCCGCAACTTTCTACCAACGAAAAAGGAGAAGTAGTTATTAAATTCACCATGCCGGAAGCATTAACACGCTGGAAATTTATGGGATTGGCACACACACAAGACCTAAAAACAGGACAAATAGGAAAGGATGTTGTTACACAAAAAGATTTGATGGTATTCCCCAATATGCCACGCTTTTTGCGCGAGGGCGACCAGATGAAGCTTGCCACAAAAATATCCAATCTTAGCGATAAAGACCTTGCAGGCAATGCAGAGTTGCAACTGTTTGACGCCGTGAGCATGAAACCTATAAACAACTTGATGGGCATTGCTAAAACGAGCATTCCTTTCAACGTAAAAAAGGGCGGAAACACATCTGTAGAATGGGAAATAAAAGTGCCTGAAAAGCTGGAAGCTGTTGTATATAGAATTGTTGCGCAAAGCGGCAATTTCAGCGATGGGCAGGAGGCTCCCATTCCGGTGCTTACCAACCGTATGTTGGTTACGGAAACCATGCCTTTGCCCGTGAAAGGCTTGCAAGAAAAAACATTTACATTTGATAAGCTTTTACAGTCAGGCACAGCGTCTTCCACATTGCGCAATTATCGCGTAACATTAGAATACACCTCAAATCCTGCTTGGTATGCCGTGCAGGCATTGCCTTATTTAATGGAGTTCCCTTATGAATGTGCCGAACAAACATTTACGCGTTACTATGCCAATACCTTAGCCACCTATATCGCGCATAGCGATCCTAAAATCAAACAGGTGTTTGAAAGTTGGAAAAACACCTCATCCGATGCCTTACAATCTAACTTAGAGAAAAATGAAGAATTAAAATCTATTTTAATACAGGAAAGCCCTTGGGTGCGCGAAGCTAAAAACGAAACCGAGCGCAAAAACCGCATAGGTGTGTTGTTTGATATAAACAGAATGTCAATAGAACTAACAAGCGCACTTAAAAAATTAAGAGAAATGCAAAGCGGCGACGGAGGATTTCCTTGGTTTAAAGGAATGTATTCCAGTCGCTATATTACCCAACATATTGTAGCCGGAATGGGGCATTTGACAGACTTAAACGTTATGCAGCTTACCAATGTAGGAAACGAAAACTATAACATGGTGAAACGCGCGGTAGATTTCATAGATAGAAAGGTAAAAGAAGATTTTGAATCTATGAAAAAACAGGATAAAGAAAAATCATATTTAAAATCGGACAGGCTAAGCTATGATATTGTTCATTATTTATACGCCCGCACCTATTTCTTGTCTAATTTCCCTTTAAGCAAAGAATACAGCGAAATGATTGATTATTATAAAACACAAACCATAAAATACTGGAATGCAGAAAATAAAAACAACTACATGAAAGGAATGATGGCTTTGTATATGAATCGCTTTAAAGACAAAGAAACCCCTGCTCTTATCATGCGTTCGCTTAAAGAAACCGCTTTACACAGCGATGAAATGGGAATGTATTGGAAACAAACAAACGGCTGGTATTGGTATCAAGCGCCCATAGAAACACAAGCATTGTTGATAGAAACTTTCGATAAAGTGAGCAACGACAAGGAAGCTGTTGACGAGATGAAAGTGTGGCTGTTGAAACAAAAACAAACACAAGATTGGAAAACTACCAAAGCTACTTCCGAAGCCATTTACGCGCTGCTGCTCCGTGGAACAGATTTATTGGGCACAACAGGAAAACTCGTAGATATCACAGTGGGTAAAGAAAAAGTTGACCCTTACAAAACTGACACAAAACAACCCGAAGCAGGAACCGGCTATTTTAAAACCTCATGGGACGCGGCATCCGTGAAGCCTGAAATGGGAAATATTACCGTTAAAAACCCGAATGCCAATATAGCATGGGGAAGCATGTATTGGCAATATTTTGAACAATTAGATAAAATTACGCCTGCCGAAACGCCTTTTAAAATCAACAAAAAGTTGTTTAAAGAAATAAATACGGCAAAAGGTGTTGTGATTGAACCTCTTACCGATAACAATATTAAAGTAGGAGATAAAATAGTGGTGCGTGTAGAAATTATGGCAGACCGCAACATGGAATACATACACCTTAAAGATATGCGAGCTTCGGCATTTGAGCCGGTAAACATATTGTCTTCTTACAAATGGCAAGATGGGCTTGGCTATTACGAAGCCACAAAAGACGCCTCAACCAACTTTTTTATTGACTATATGCCAAAAGGCACATACGTGTTTGAATACAAATTAGTAGCAACGCAAAAGGGGGATTTTTCTAACGGAATCACAAGCATTCAATGTATGTATGCTCCTGAGTTTTCGGCACACTCCGAAGGTGTGCGCGTAAAAATAAAATAACATACAGCATACGGTTTATCTTCAAAACGAGGGAGGCTCAAAAATTTGAGCCTCCCTCGTTTTGATTAATATGATAAATCTTACCTGCCTGTTTTATTTTGAAACAAACCTGAAAGGAGAGCCAAAACGTTCAAAAGCGGCTTGTTCCAATACCTGTTGATGGTCAGGATGTGCCACACTAATGATAAGTTTAGCTCTTTCCTGCAGGGTTTTTCCATACAGATTAACAGCTCCGTATTCGGTTGCAAACCAGTGAATATGATTGCGTGTAGTAACAACCCCTGCTCCGGAACTCAACACAGGCGATATTTTACTTACACCTTTATTCGTTACCGAAGGCATTGCTATAATGGCTTTACCTCCTTTAGAGCGTGCCGCGCCATATACAAAATCAATCTGTCCGCCTACGCCCGAATAAAATTTAGTACCTAACGAATCGGCACATACTTGCCCTGTTAAATCTACCTGCAAAGCAGAGTTGATAGCTGTAACCTTCTCATTTTGAGCAATAATAAAAGGATCGTTTGTATATCCCACATCCATCATTGCCACCTGAGGGTTATTATGAATAAATTCATATACTTTAGGAGATCCCATTAAAAAAGTAGAAACCATTTTGCCTTTGTCAATAGCTTTATTGGCTCCATTGATCACTCCTTTTTCAACCAAGGGTAATACGCCGTCTGCAAACATTTCCGTGTGAATACCTAAATTTTTATGGTTGCCTAACTGCGCTAATACGGCATTAGGAATAGCACCAATGCCCATTTGCAGACAGGCTCCGTCTTCAATCAGGGATGCACAATTTTTACCTATACGGGTTTCGATATCATCGGGAACGCTAAAATGAGCAGGCTCTAAAGGCGTATCGTCTTCAACGAAAATATCTATCATACTCATAGGTATTAACGCGTCGCCAAAAGAGCGCGGAACATTTTTATTTACCACGGCAATTACTTTATCTGCAGTTTCTACTGCCGACAAGGTAGCGTCAACAGAAGTACCCAATGAAACATAGCCATGATTATCAGGAGGGCATACTTGTATCATAGCCACGTTGCACTTAATGTAGCCTTCGCGATATAGTTTCTGGGTTTCGCCCAGGAAAATAGGAATATAATCTGCATAGCCTTCCTGTACGGACTTACGCACGTTAGAACCCACAAAAAAAGCATCGTGGCGGAATATTCCCTGATACTTACCATCTGCGTAGGGAGCAGGACCTTCCGTGTGAAGATGGTGAATATGAACATCTTTTAATTCGCCTGCATCGCCACGCTCGCACATGGCTTTAATTAAAATTTGAGGGGCGCTTGCCACACTGCTCAAATGCACATGGTCGCCCGATTTAATGACTTTTACAGCTTCTTGCGCCGAAACAAACTTAATGGATGGTGTTGACATTTTATTATCTTGTTTAAATCGATATTTTACAGATTTACGCGGCAAAAGTATCCTTTTATTTTAAAACACAAGGCATTTAAATTGGAAAATTGCAAACAGGGTTATTTATAATAGAAAAAGAAGCGTAATTCCGTATAAAAATAAGCAGCTATGCCTGTTTGTATATGCCTTAAGATTGTTTTCACACATGCCAACTCATAATTAAAAACAGAAAAGCATTATATTTATTTTTTTCGTTTTACAAAAAAGGCATAACTATTGATATTTATTAAATTAAATAATAATTTTTCTTATCGGAATATTATTATAAAAAATAGTTTTTCTATTTTTATGTGTTATTATAAGTAAATATATAAATATATAAGTTTGTACGCAATAGTTGACATAGAAACCACAGGGGGCAATGCTTTACAGGAAAGAATAATGGAAATTGCCATTTATATTCATGATGGGGGAAAAATTATAAATGAATTTTCTTCGCTCATAAATCCCGAATGCAGCATTAATACGTTTGTATCAAAACTAACAGGTATTACCAACGAAATGGTAGCCCATGCTCCAAAATTTTACGAAATAGCTGAAAAGATTATTAAGATAACTGAAGGCTGTACATTTATAGCACATAATGCGCCTTTCGATTATGGTTTTCTCAGACAAGAGTTTTTGCATTTGGGTTATGTGTATGATAGACCCGTGAAATGCACCGTTAAAATGTCGCAAAAAATATTGCCCGGCATGCCATCGTATAGTTTGGGAAACCTATGCGAACAATTAGGCATTGTTATTAACTCCCGCCATAGAGCTGCCGGCGACGCCTTAGCTACCACCAAACTCTTTGAAATACTGCTTGCCAAAGACCCTACCCTGAGCCAAATTTCCACACATGGACTTAACACAGCATTAAACACCGCTATATTTTCGTCTTTGCCCAAACGTAGCGGAATTTATTACCTGCATGACGAAAACGATACGGTTTTCTATCTCAGTAAAGCAAAAAACATACAATCGGCAATATTATCCCTATTCCAAAACACTTCATCTAAAAAATCGGTAGAAATAAGAGCCGTTACCACCCGCATATCTTACGACACTATTGGCAGTGAGTTTTTAAGTGCCATGTTTGAGTGTAAACAACTCGAAATGCTTAAACCTAAAATGAACAAAACAAAGCATTTCATTACTTTCAAATATGGACTCTACTCCTACTATTCACAGGACGGCTATTTAAACCTGCATATCGATAAAATATCTCCCTCTCACAAGCCTTTTACTTCGTTTGTTTCAATGGATGAAGCGGTAACTTTTTTGTACGATTTCAGGATGCGGTTTAACCTGTGTCAAAAATTTTGCGGATTATATCAGAAAAACGGCGTATGCTTTCAGTATGAAAAAGGAATATGCAGAGGTACCTGTAAAGGAAATGAAACTGTAGAAGAATATAACAAACGGGTGAAAGAAGCTTTAAAAACTTTTCGCAAGAAGCAAAAATCCAACTTGTTTATCATTGACGAAGGGCGCGATGAAAGCGAGTTTTCGGTAATACTTATTGAAAACAGCATGATGACAGGTTATGGCTATATAGATAAAAACAAGGATCTTACAGATACAGCAATCCTTAAAAATGAAATTGCGCATGAAATAAACTGCCGAAGTAACAAATGGCTTGTAAAAAAGCTCATGAAATCAGGCAAAGTAAAAAAAATGGTAATGCTATAAAAAGCAAAAAAGCGACACATGCCGCTTTTTACTTTTGTTAATATTCATCTTCATGAAAGAAAAAATCTTCTTTCGAAGGATAGTCGGGCCAAAGATCTTCAATACTCTCGTAAATTTCTCCTTCGTCTTCCAATTCCTGTAAATTTTCGATTACTTCCATTGGAGCTCCCGAACGGGTGCAATAATCCAAAAGTTCATCTTTGGTAGCAGGCCAAGGGGCATCTTCTAATTTTGAAGCCAATTCTAATGTCCAATACATTGAGTTTTACTTTTTTTAAAATTTTTGCAAAAATAATTTAATTACCATAACGGACAACAAGTATGAAAAAATTTTAAATTTTATTTTACAAAACATTATTTGCCAGCTATTTACAAGAAAATTTTTTATTATTTGCCTGTTTCGGGCTGCCACAAAACATCTGCAATTTCTCTGTTCGCAGCAATTTTTCTTGATAAAACAAACATATAATCAGACAAACGGTTCAATAATTTTAGCACCAAATCATCTACTTTTTGCGAATTTGAAAGTTTAACGGTTATTCTTTCGGCACGTCTGCAAATGGTGCGGCATATATGTGCCAATGAAACCAATGGGTGCCCTGTGGGCAATATAAAATTTTCCAGCGGAGGCAGCTCTTCTTCAATACGGTCTATTTCTCTTTCCAAGAGCTCTATATCAGAAGGTTTTAAAAGAGGAAGCGTTTTGTTTATCATTTTATCCATGTCTGTTGCCAAAATAGACTCTGCCACAAACAAGCTCTCCTGCACTTTAAGCAATACACTTTTGGTATGCTGATCTATAAGTTGATCGCGCAGGTAGCCGATAAAAGAATTAAGTTCATCTAAAGTGCCATATGCTTCAATACGGTCATCATATTTTGGCACACGCGTACCGCCTATTAAAGAAGTTTCTCCTTTATCGCCTTTTTTGGTATAAATTTTCCACTCCTCTTTTTTGTTATTCATAATTAGTTAGTTTTAAAAGTTAATAGAAAAAAACAAATTATCAACTGGAATGGTAGCTCCATTTCAAAAATAAAAATAAAATAAATTTATCAAACTAACAAACAAAAAAGCAAGAATGTTTCAGGGAAAAGGAGGGTGTTTTTAACACAATCCGCATTATGACCCCCCCATACGAACAAAATATAGTTATTCTTGTGCCTGCAAACGTTTTTGTGCCAAAAGCTCTTTGGCTGAGGCAATATGCTCGTTGGGCGCGTCACTGTATATTTCGCCGTCTTTGAGGCGTACAATGCGGTGCGCATATTGAGCTATATCTTCTTCGTGGGTAACAAGAATGATGGTATTGCCGGCTTTATGAATATCTTCGAGGATACCCATTATTTCGTAAGAAGTAATAGAATCAAGGTTTCCGGTAGGCTCATCGGCAAGTATAATGGAAGGAGAGTTTACCAATGCACGGGCTATAGCCACACGCTGACGTTGCCCTCCCGAAAGCTCGTTAGGTTTATGCGTTGCCCTATCTGTAAGACCTACACTATCAATAACAATATTAGCTCTTTTCAAGCGCTCTTCTTTGGAAACACCTGCATATATCTGAGGAAGCATCACATTTTCCAATGCAGTGCTACGCGGCAGTAGATTAAATGTTTGAAAAACAAATCCTATTTCCTTATTCCGGATTTCAGCAAGCGCGTCATCATTAAGCTTGCTCACATCCTTGTTGTTAAGTATATATTGTCCTGAAGTGGGCGTATCCAAGCAACCTAATATATTCATTAATGTTGATTTTCCTGAACCCGACGGACCCATAAGGGCTACAAATTCATTTCTATAAACAGATAATGATACGGAACGCAATGCTTTTACTTGTTGTGTACCTACTACATAAGTGCGGGTAATATCTTTTAAGCGGATAATTTCTTGCTGTTGCATAAATTTTATATTTGTCAATTAAGTTCTTAACACAAAATGTTGTTTACTGAGTTCCTTATTAAAAAACACTATACCTATCCTATATAAGTCCATACTAACAGTAACCCCGGGATGCATTATAATTTCGTTCCACGCGCGCTGCATACCTTCCGACCAATGAATATCGTCAAAAATCAACACACTATTGTTTTTCACTTTATCCATCAACATTTCAAAATATGCCTTGGTAGCCCGGTATGTGTGATTACCATCCACGTAAGCCAGCCCTACCTCCTGCATATCATTTAATACCTGAGGCAGGGTATCATCAAAACGACCGGTATATTGGCGTATGTTTTTCAACTGCATTTGATCAAAAAAACCTTTAGCCGCTTTTGTTTTCTCCGGACAACCCTCTAAAGTATAAATAGGTACATCATTAGCCGCTTTAGCCAAATAAAGTGTGCTTATTCCCAAACTTGTTCCCACCTCAATTATATTTATTGGACGCATAAACCGCACTAAAAGATACAAAAATTCTCCATTTTTTTTATTAATTGCTGTTTTTTTTATGATAGAGCCCACGCTTTCCTTACGATAACGGGCTTCGCCGTTAAAAGATTTTACTTCGCCAAAGTCGGTTAAATTTAAAAAGGTAGCATCTGTGAGCAAGTTTTTTTTAAAGCGTTCAATATCATCAAAAACCGGAAAATGCGTTTTATTACGAATCACCTCCTCCATAAAACTATAAACAAAGGGCGAATGAATCGAATGACGGGTTTTTGCGGTAAACACGTATTTAATATAAGCCGACAAGCGCATAAATATTGATGACATAAAAATTTGTATAAAAAATATCGTAAAACAATTACTTGCTTATTTTTGCATGTTTAAAACATGTTTATGCAAAAACAAATAGCAAAAATAAATAATTATCTTTCATTAGTAAAATTTGCCCATTCTATATTCGCGTTACCGTTTGCACTAACCGGTTTTTTTATGGGCTCGGTTAAAAATGCGAGCGGCGTAAGCTGGCTTTTACTGTTGCTGGTAATATTATGCATGGTGTTTGCCCGCAATGCAGCCATGAGTTTTAACCGCTGGGCTGACAGGGATATTGACAGCAAAAATCCACGAACCGCCCAAAGAGACATACCTGCCAAACGTATTAGCGCGCATAATGCACTCGCTTTTTGTATTGCCAACTGCATAGCATTTATCGTTACTACCTATTTTATAAATGATATTTGCTTTTATCTTTCTCCCGTAGCCCTAATTGTAATTCTTGGATATAGCTATACCAAACGATTTACAGCTTTGGCACATTTTATACTCGGCGTGGGGCTGGCGCTGGCGCCCACCGGCGCTTATTTAGCAGTAACAGGTGCATTTGGCTTAGAACCTTTATTATTATCATTCGCTGTTTTATGCTGGGTAACAGGATTTGATATTATATATGCTTTGCAGGACGATAACTTTGATAAAGAAAACAGCCTCCATTCCATACCAGCACGTTTAGGACGCAGCAATGCGCTTATGTTGTCGAATATTTTACACGTTTTATCGACAGTTTTTTTAGTTATATTAGGCTACGGAGCAAATTATAATTGGATATACTGGACGGGCGTTGCAATTTTTGCAGGATTACTTTTATATCAGCACTCTGTTGTAAAAATAAATGATTTAAGCCGTGTTAATTTTGCCTTTTTTACTTTAAATGGCATTGCAAGTCTTATATTTGCCACATTTGCAATATTGGGGCTATATTTTTAAACAATATTTTAAAAATCAAACCTTTATAATAATACAACGGAATGATTTTTGCATGTATATTATAATAATTTAGTTAGTGTAAAAAAACTCACAAATAAACGTTTTTATAAGTTTAGAATAAGTTTAATTTAAAAGATATAAGTACTAAACAATAATTACCTTAATATTATTTTTTAAACCACATAGATATATAGATAAGATTTAATGAAGTTAAAAAGGAATATTCAGAGATAAGATAAGGTAATGTAGAAAACATTAGGGAAAATCTTTGAAGCCGTGCTTCAAAACTATGTGAACCTTATTAAACCTGATAAACAAACATCTATATCACTATGTGGTTAAAATAAATTAAACTATTTTTTGCTCGCTAGTTATGGTAATAAAATAAATAATACATAATCATGTAACCTATTAAAATTGTTTTACATTTATTATATAATTAAAATTTTAGAGATATGAAAAAATTTTTAATTGCTTTTTTCTTTACAACATTCTCTATATGTATTTCCGCACAAGAAAGTTGTAAAGTTTTAGCTCCTAACCTATCAGGAGAGTATATCGGAATATGTAAAAAGGGTATCGCTAACGGGAAAGGCATTGCCACAGGAATTGATAAGTATGATGGGAATTTTAAGGATGGTTTACCTGATGGCAAGGGCTTTTATACTTGGGAAAGTGGGGCGACGTATGTTGGGGAATGGAAAGAAGGAAAGAGAAATGGATATGGCACATACATTTCAGCAGAACAAGATTCTACCTTAACAGGAATTTGGAAGGATGATAAATTTATCGAAAAAAAGTTTGAAAAGCCAAAAATTATTAGAAAAGAAAATGTTGTTTCAGTCTCTTTTAAGAAAGTATCAGATACAGATAAAAAAATATCAATTAACATAACTCAAAGAAGAAATAAAATTAATAATATTAATGGATTGACAATTATATCTTCTAGCGGAAGTCAAACTACGATGGGGAATACACAAATCATAGAAAATGTAAATTACCCATTATTATGTAAAATTACATTTGAAACTATTGGCGCTATGAGCAAAATAAGCACAAGCTCTTCTTCAAGAGGTGTTGGAGTTAGCTCAGATGCTCCATCTATTCAAGTGCTTTTAGAATTTGAGATTAGCGAACCAGGAGAGTGGAATGTTAATTTAGATAGTTTTTAATCTAAGGGACTTAAAAATCTTTAGTACCATGGAAACCTTAAAAATAAAGTTTATAAAAGCACATAGCTTTTTGTTTAAGATTATGTTAGGATTAATTGGTATTACTTCTTGTAAACAAGCCGCATTATATGGCACGCCTCATGCCGATTTTATTGTAAAAGGCAATATACAATCCAAAGCCGAAAATAAGCCTATTGCTCAAATACAAGTATTGATGAGTTCCGACAGTCTTTTTAGACGTAAAGATTCAATAAACTCTGATGATAAAGGGAATTATCACGTAAGGTGGTCTGAATTCCCTGTTTCACAAAAGTTTTATCTTCGCTTTATTGATAAGGACGGGATGAGCAATGGAGGAGAATTTAAAACCAAAGATACGGCTATACTATTTAAAGATCCTAAATTTATTGGTGGGGATGGAGATTGGTATAGTGGAAAAACGGAACAAACCTTAGACATAAAACTAACCAATAAAACTAACTAATAAAGGCTTGGTTTCCCAAGCCTTTATTAGTTAAACACTATACGGTTGTCTTCAAATTGAGCTCTTTTAATTGTTCATAGGCAATGCGCGAGGGAGAATCAATCATCATATCGCGTGCGGCATTATTTTTAGGGAAAGCGATATAGTCGCGTATAGATTCGCTACCGCCAAATAAAGAGCACAGCCTGTCAAATCCAAAAGCGATACCACCATGAGGCGGCGCTCCGTACTCAAAGGCAGTCATTAGAAATCCAAATTGGGCTTGTGCAGCTTCTTCGCTAAAACCAAGCAAGCGAAGCATTTTGTTTTGCATCGGCTTGTTGTGAATACGGATAGAGCCTCCGCCCACTTCAACGCCATTGATAACCATGTCATACGCATTGGCACGTACTTCTCCGGGGGCAGTATCCAGCAAAGATATATCCTCGGGTTTGGGAGCAGTGAATGGATGGTGCATGGCATAAAAACGTTGTGTTTCTTCGTCCCATTCTAATAATGGAAAATCACACACCCATAAAGGGGCGAATACTTGCGGATTACGCAACCCCAATCTGTTTCCCATTTCCAGCCTTAACTCATTTAGCGCTTTGCGCGTTTTATTGGCTTTACCTGCCAGCACAAGTATCAAGTCGCCGGGTTTTGCATGAAAGCTTTCAGCCCATTTTTTCAAGTCATCCGTATTATAAAACTTGTCTACCGATGATTTTAATGTACCATCCGCACCATAGCGCAGATAAATTAACCCGCCGGCGCCTACCTGCGGACGTTTTACAAAATCTGTAAGCTCATCCAATTGCTTACGCGTATATTCTGCACATCCTTCAGCACAAATGCCTACTACAAGTTCAGCATCATCAAATACTTTGAAATCTTTACCTTTTACAACATCTGTTATTTCAACAAATTTCATCCCAAAACGAATATCGGGCTTATCAGAACCATAATATTTCATGGCATCATGCCAAGTAATACGGGGTAATTTTTCTATCTCAACATTTTTTACTGTTTTGAACAGATATGAAATCAAGCCCTCAAACGTATTTAATATATCTTCTTGTTCTACAAACGACATTTCGCAGTCAATCTGTGTAAACTCGGGCTGACGGTCGGCACGCAAATCTTCATCCCTGAAACACTTAACAATCTGGAAATAGCGGTCGTAGCCCGCCACCATGAGCAATTGTTTAAATGTTTGGGGTGATTGAGGAAGCGCGTAAAACTCACCGGGGTTAACGCGCGAGGGCACAACATAGTCGCGAGCGCCTTCGGGCGTGCTTTTTATAAGCACCGGCGTTTCTACTTCCACAAACCCGATAGTATTCATATAGTTGCGTGTAGCAATGGCAAGTTGATGGCGGAGCATCAAATTGTTTTTAACTGCATTCCTTCTTAAATCGAGGTAGCGGTATTTCATTCTAAGCTCTTCACCGCCATCCGTGTTATCTTCTATTGTGAAAGGTGGAATCTTTGATTCGTTAAGAATTTCAATATCGTTAACTATAATTTCTATTTCTCCTGTCGGAATTTTTGTGTTTTTGCTGCTTCGTTCCGCCACAGTTCCTTTAACACAAACCACATATTCCCTACCTAACTGACGGGCTTTTTGGCATAAATCGGCATGCGTTTCCATGTTAAAAACAAGTTGTGTAATTCCATAACGGTCACGCAAATCAACAAATGTCATGCCGCCCAAATCGCGCGAACGCTGAACCCAGCCACACAAGGCTACATTTTTATTTATATCAGAAAGGTTTAATTCTCCACAAGTATGAGTACGAAGCATATATTTATTATTAATAATTGATTTGCAAAAATATAAATTTTCCGCATTTCACGTTTTAATTACGCGGCTTGTTTTTAAACCAACTTTTTATAGTATGCCCATATTTTTTACAAACAATATAAATTAAAAGTGCAAATAAAAACAGCACCCAAAGCCGGATGATGAAAGCCAAAAACATTTCCAAAACACGCCAGCCTGTTTTTACAGAACTCCATATTTCACTATGCTTTTTTGTAGAAATAACATCCATTTCTTTCAAATCTCTAAATTTTTATTAAAATATTCAAGTTAAGATAATTATACATTCCCAAAACTTGACAACCCCCTCAAAAATGATTACCTTTGCAAACTTTTTGTCAAAATTTATTTTATTGTAATTCATAACATAATATGAAACTATCTCAATTCAGGTATCACCTCCCAAAAGAATTAATAGCTTTACATCCGTCAGAAAATCGCGACGAAGCCCGTTTAATGGTACTCGACCGCAAAACGCAATCTATTGAGCATAAAATGTTTAAAGACATTTTAGATTATTATGACGAAGGGGATGTTTTTGTTTTAAATAACACGAAAGTTTTTCCCGCGTTGCTATTAGGCGAAAAAGAAAAAACCGGCGCCAAGATTACCGTATTTCTTTTGCGGGAACTGAACGCCGAAGCCCGTTTATGGGATGTGCTGGTTGATCCCGCGCGCAAAATACGCATTGGCAACAAACTTTATTTTGGCGACGATGATTCGCTTGTGGCTGAGGTAATTGACAACACTACATCTCGAGGGCGCACATTGCGTTTCCTTTTTGACGGCACACATTCGGAATTTAAAAAAACCATAGAATCGTTAGGAAGAACGCCCCTACCCGAAGATTTGCAACGTTTACGCGAAATTGTTCCCGATGATAAAGAACGCTACCAAACTATTTATGCTAAAAACGAAGGCGCTGTTGCGGCACCTACCGCAGGTTTGCACTTTAGCCGCGAGCTAATGAAGCGTTTAGAATTAAAAGGAGTTAACTTTGCCGAAGTAACCTTACATTCAGGCTTAGGAAATTTCCGCCCCATAGATGTGGAAGACTTGACAAAGTTTAAAATGGATTCGGAAGAGCTTATTATTAGTGAAGCACAAGCTGAAATTGTGAACAATGGCATACGTGAACATAAAAACATATGCGTAGTGGGCACTACAACCATGAAAGCCTTGGAATCATCGACCACAATATCGGGAACACTTAAACCTTATGTAGGATGGACTAATAAATTTATTTTTCCCCCATACGAATTTAGCATAGGCGATAGTTTTGTTACCAATTTCCATTTGCCACAATCATCGATGATGATGATGGTTGCGGCTTTTGCCGGCTACGATTTTTTAATGAAAGCATACAAAGAAGCTGTTCAACAGAAATATAACTTTTTCACTTACGGCGATGCCATGTTAATTTTATAATTGATGGATTCCGTTCGCAAAATATATAAAATTGGTGTAGGTCCTTCAAGTAGCCACACCATGGGACCCAAATATGCGGCTACTTTATTCAAAAACAAAAACCCGCATGCAAAAAAATTTCGCGTTACATTGCATGGAAGCTTAGCGCTCACAGGCAAAGGGCACTTAACTGACAAAGCAATTATAGAATCTTTTCCCGAAGGAATGGCAGAAGTAGTATGGAGCAAAAATTTTTTGGCGGAACACTCCAACGGCATGCACTTCGAAGCTTTTAACGATAAGGGAGAAGTTATAAATTCCTGGACAGTGTTTAGCATAGGGGGTGGCGATTTAAAAGATGACAATACCAAAAACGAAAAGAAAGATATTTACCCTCACCATAAAATGAAAGATATTTTACAATGGTGCGATAAGCATGGTCGTACTTTTTGGGAATATTGCGAAATGCACGAGGGAAAAGAAATCTGGGGATACTTGGCAGAAGTGTGGGATACCATGAAAAAAGCTATTAACAGGGGACTTGAAAATGAGGGTGTATTGCCCGGAATACTCAACTTGCCGCGCAAAGCGTCACGCTACTACATGAAAGCCAAAAGCTCGGCAGGCAGCCTGCAAAAAAGAGCGTTTGTATTTGCATATGCACTTGCCGTATCGGAAGAAAACGCGGCAGGCGGCACCATTGTTACCGCTCCCACGTGTGGCTCATCAGGGGTAGTGCCGGCGGTATTATTTCACATACAAAGAAATTATGAAGTGTCGGATGAAAAAATAATACGCGCACTCGCTACAGCAGGCATTATAGGAAACCTGGTAAAAGAAAACGCATCTATATCCGGCGCCGACGTAGGATGCCAAGGTGAAGTAGGAACAGCCTGCTCTATGGCAGCAGCAGCAGCGGCACAATTATTTGGCGGAACTCCTGCACAAATAGAATATGCTGCCGAAATGGGATTGGAGCATCATTTAGGTTTAACCTGCGACCCCGTGGCGGGTCTCGTACAAATTCCTTGTATAGAGCGCAATGCCTTTGGCGCCAGCAGAGCCATGGACGCCAGCGCTTTTGCCGTAATATCGGATGGCAAACACCGCGTTAGTTTCGATAAAACCTGCATGGCAATGAAAGAAACCGGACATGACTTACCCAATATATATAAAGAAACTTCTGAAGGAGGATTAGCTGTGCTTATAAAGTAAGCACAGCTTTTTATAATAAAAGAGCCTTAATTGGCTCTTTTATATGTTCGCAAAAAGTAAAAATAAAGATTTAGTATATATTAGACCAAGGTGTCCAAGAAACCCAGCCTTTTGTCCAATCTTCTGTGCCAAAAGCTCCGATATAAGCAACTTTATCGAAAGAGCCTTTGGGCGCGTTATCCCATTTAGCGCTTTTTAACAATATACTATTTGCGGAAGGCAATACTTGCAGGTTACCGGTTAAATCAAACATTCCCATATTCAATCCTGTAGAAGACATATCGGCTACCACTTTGTTTCCGTAGTTAGTTGTATTGAACCAAGCATTAACGTCAAAAGCAGCATCAGTTGTTTTAACGGCTTTGCCTGAGAAGCCTGTAATAATTACATTACGAATTTGCAACTCATCTTTTTTAGCATTTGCCACAGCGCCCGGTTTGGCATCATCAATATATAATCCGTCGGGGAAAGCAGCTAAAATGGAATTATAAATAGAGAGTTTGGTATTACGGCGCAATTGCGCACAATTTTTAAAATTTGCATCAATAGCCGTATTAGCTTCTTTTTTAGGTCCTAATAAAGTAACGTTTGCAAAAACAGCGGAAGTAACCGGGCTGTTGTTGTCTCCGGGTTCATTATTATCGCTTTCAAAACCATTGGAACCTGATTTGTCTGCATATTGAGGATGACGAACGCTGAAACAATATTGTACACTTCCTGAAAATCCCCAGTCTGTATCAAAATCATCATCCCATCCATGATATGCCACTAAGTGTTTACAATTTACAGTACCTCCGAACCATTCAAAAGAGTCGTCTCCTGCGTATGAAGCTTGGCAATATTCAACAGTGGTACCGTCGCCTACGCTGGCAAATGTAAAAGAATTTACTTCTTTGTCGGGCATAATAGGGAATCCGGCATATTCAACCCGCACATATTTTAAGATTCCTGAATTATCATGAGGGTCGTTGCCTCCATGAAGAGCATCTGCAATAATACCGCCATCAATGCCGGCATTTTCGCTTTGATTGTTAGGCGCTTTACCACAAATTACCAACCCACCCCAATCGCCGGGTTTACGTTGTCCGGGTTCTTTACTTGAAGTAAAAACGATAGGTTTTGAAGCATTTCCTTCAGCTATAATTTTAGCACCTCTCATAATGATGAGAACAGATTTAGGTTGTCCGAGAATTACGGTTCCGGGTTCTATAATTAATTTAGCACCAGCGTTAACATAAACATAACCATTTAACATCCATTTTTTATCTGCTGTCAAACGAGTGTCCTGCGTAATTTTACCGGTTAAAGTAGTGGAGGAAGGAACTACCCCTTCAGCGTTTGAAGTGCTATCTTTTTTACAAGAAAAAAGACTTAAGAAAAAAATCGCAGTGATAGCAATTGCAATACCTTTAATTTTGTTTGTCATATCTAATTTATATTAATAATTTTACACATATTTCGGGTCAAAAGTATAGGTTATGTATTATGTCATAATTAGTATAATATTAAAATTTAATTAAATGGTTTATAAGAAATACCAAAGGTTATAGTGGTTCCGGATATATTTTTTTGAATTACTTGGTCTTTTTCCACATCAAACTTCCCGTCTTGGTTTCCGTCCTGAAGAAGAATATTATGGTTATTCAACAAATCATTAGCTCCTACCTTTATCTCAAAATATTTTCCGATACCTTTCGTTATTGTTAAATCGAGCAAATGACGCGGCATTTCATAAATATCGGGGAATTCCTTATATCCTACCGCAAAAATTCTTTTCCCTATCACATTATACATCACGTTTAACTGAAGATTCAACGGTTCGTTTTTATACTGTAATCCGGCATTGACGATAAAAGGAGATTGTCCTTGCATGGGGCGTGCAGATGATTGGTATTTTTCTTTTTCTTCATCCAGGTTGATTTTGCTCCGAATAATTGAACCATTTAATATAACGCTTATGTTATCTACTAATTTAGCGTTAGTTAATCCTGCCAAAGATTTTCTGATTTCTAATTCTATCCCATAGCTATGAGAGGCTGTAATATTTTGGCATTCAAAACTTTTAGCATTTCCGGATGAACCTACAACAACCAAATTCTCTATCGGAGTTATGAAATATTTGTAAAAAATACCTCCCGAAACAATTTCGCTTGGCGAAGGATAGTATTCATATCTCATATCGAAGTTATGAATATTGGCATCTTTTAAGTCAACATTCCCTCTTTTTACAAAATTGTAATTAAAATCATAAAAACTAAACGGGGAAACTTCTCTAAACTCAGGACGATTAACGGTTAATCCGTACGCAAGACGCAATAAATTTTTGTCCGAAAAGCTATAGGTGGTATTTAGAGAAGGAAGTATTGTAACCTTTGAATTGTTGACCAAGTGGTGTCCTGTGAATGTATTCAATTTTTGTACATTATATTCTGCGCGCGCACCCACGATGATGCTTAACCTGTTTGTAATGTTTGCGACAAAAGACACATATGCTCCCATTAAACTGTTTGTAGCGTTGTAAGCATCTTCTTTACTTGTAGCTTCTTCTAACACTATTCCGTCTTTGTTATTAATATTCTCAGGCTTAAAGAGTTGTTCTATGGGCAAGTGCATAAAAGAGTTCAAGTTGTTGCCAATTCCTGCCGACCTTGTGTATCCCATATTACGAGGCAAAAAAGACCGGTCTTTATATTCGTAAAATACACCTGTTTTTATGGTAGATGCGATATCTACGCCGGGTGTGATTTTAAATTTATATGCTGCATTTGCATTTGCTGAATATATATTCTCTTTCATACTCGAAAAAAACCTGCCGAGAGACCAAGGATAAACACTAATAGGCAAATAAATAGTTGCGTTTTCCTGTATGGTATATCTTCTATAGTCAGGCTCGTCTCTGTATGAGTAGCCATAACCTAATGCCCAATCCAAGTTTAATTTTTCTTTCGCTAAGGTATGCGTGCCGTTAAGTTGTCCGGAGTATATACCCCTGTAAATATTGTAAAAAGAATACACCTCTTTGTAGTCAGCATCACCGGAACCGTATTCGTATCCGAAGCGCTCTACATATTGAGATTGGCTATATTGGTTAAACAAATTGCGCAGTGTTATAATATGCTTGGGATTGAACTGAAAAGCCCAATTGTGTAAAACACTGAATTTGATATTTTGTGTATATTGCTTGTCACTAAATGCTTGAAGCAAAACGCTTTTTTGATTAACATTGTCGTATGATGAAAAGTCTTTTCTTTCTATATCAAATATGGTTTTGCTGTTTCCATAGCTTACAGAAGTAATATTACCGATTTGTACATTCCCTGTTTTAAATTTAAACGCTCCTGTTACACCAAATCCTTGATTTAATCCGGAATTTGATTTGACAGGAATCCAAGCATTCGGCAAAGCTTTTCCTGCAAGTTCAACCTCTTGCGATGAAGCTTTCGATAAATCAGAAGGAAAATTTTCAGGAAAATCATATTTACCCTCATTAAAACCAGTCCAGTGTAATCCGTTATGTTCTTGTCCGTAGAAATTTTTTAATGCCGATCCAAACCGATATCCTGTGCCATAGCTAAACTCAAGTAAATTTTTTTCAGGTATGCTTTTGGTATAAATTTTAACGGCTCCTCCGGCAAAGTCGCCGGGCAAATCCGCCGAAGGACTTTTATTTATCAAAATTCTGTCAATCAAAGAACTTGGAATTATATCAAACGAAAAAGAACGCACATCGGCTTCCATGCTCGGAGCTGTAGCATCGTTTAGCTGCACGGCATTATAACGCTCACTTAATCCCCTAACCAAAATAAACCTGTTTCCGATAATAGTAACGCCCGGTATGCGACGTACTACTTCGGATGCGTCCTTATCCTGCGAACGACTAATTTGCTGCGCGGATATACCACTAACCACTACTTCGGCTTTTTTAATAGTATTAATTAAAGCTACATCTGTGTTGGTTTTTCTTTTTGCCGAAATTGTAACCCCTGACAGATTAGTATTTTCAGGCTCCATTTCTACTACAATAAAACGATTGCCGGCATTCACATTTTTCACAATCTGTGTTTTAAACGAAATAAATGAAACCTCAATATTATAAACCCCTTTTTTTAATCCTTTTAAAACAAAATTACCCTCCACATCTGTTGACGAGGCAATTGTTTTATCGCCTTGTAATCTAACAGTAGCGCCCGGCATAGGCAAATGGGTATTTTTTTCTTTTATAACGCCTGAAACATTTAGTTTTTGCGCCAATAAATTTTTGCCTGATAAAAAACATAAAAAGATAAGAGAGAAAAATAATGTAATAGCTTTTGCTTTCATTTAAACATAGTTTTAAAATAATTTGCAAAGCTATTTCACTCTTAAATATAGAAAGTTAAGAAATTATTATGCTAACATTAGGATTATAATATGAACTATTTGAGGGTAAAAACACCGCAGAAACGTTTCAGTTTAATTGTTAAAAATTTGTTAAAAAAAATAATTATAGACATACATCTAACTATTTAATAAACAGATTTATAGAGCGAAAAAAGGAGCAAAAAACAGCAAAAAAATTTGTTAAAAATTCGTTAAAAAAACTTAAAAAAGTTTGTAATTGCGAATTATAACCATTACTTTGGCTTCCTAAAATTATGCGTTTTACTTAAACGCCCATAATAAAACCAATAAATTATTATGAAGAAAACAACCCTTTCTTATCTGCTTTTACTGCTTATTACCACTATCAGCCCACTATTGTTGTCAGGGCAAAATTCTACACCCATAAAACCGGCGGCTCCCATAGGAGGTATGGATGAAACAGAGTTGGAAGTAATGGAGGGAAAAGCTGCTCCTTCAAAATCGGTACTCCCTCACATATTACGAACAGAAGTATTAAATAAATACTATAATACTTGGGACACCTTACATGTAAGAACGTTAGAACCCGAAGATGGATATGCCGAAAATGTAAGACTCCCATTACTCATTTCAGACTCTTCCAAATTTGTAATGCCTGTGATAGGAGAATTTTTATCTCCCTATGGTTGGAGAAGCTCACGTGTTAAAGTTAGAAATAAAGGAAAAAAGAAACGTTATCATTATGTAACCCGTTCCCGTTTACATGCCGGAGTAGATTTAAAACTTGACAAAGGAGATCCTGTTCATGCGGCTTTTGACGGTGTTGTAAGAATGTCGCGCTATTATGCCGGATATGGCAATTGCGTGGTAATACGCCATTTTAACGGAATAGAAACTTTATACGGACATTTATCCGAAAGAAATGTGGAAGTTGACCAACCCGTTAAAGCAGGAGATGTTATAGGTTTAGGCGGTAGCACCGGGCGCTCTACAGGCAATCATCTGCATTTCGAAACCCGTTTTCAGGGAAGACCCTTTAACCCCAAGCAAATTATAGATTTTGGCTCAGACCAATTGGCATCTAATACTATTATGATAGATGGACAAACTTTTGGAAAAGCCCGCGATTATATGCCAAAGGATAGAGGTGAAGAATATTCTTTATTGGCTTCAAATGCTCCCGTTACAGGAGGTCCGTCAGCTATCATAAATAACACAACAGCCGAAGAGGACGAGGAAACGGATGCTTTTAGCGAAGAAAGTGCTCCCGAAACCAAAGCGGTTGCTTCAAAAAATGTAAAAAAAGCCTCCGCTGCAAAACATGCGGTATCGGCAAAAGTTTACAAGGTAAAAAAAGGAGATAACTTGTCAACAATAGCTAAAAAGCATAACGTGAGTGTAAAAAAACTATGCTCACTTAACGGCATTAACAACAAACACAAAATAAAGCCGGGTAAAAATCTGAAAATAAAATAAATACGATAATAAGCACGAATGCAAAAGACAGCTTATTGCTGTCTTTTTTATTTTGTAAATTTGCAGTTTTAAAAATAAGATTATAATGTACGAAAGAAGACATAATACCCGTCCGCGTAAGCATTTTGACAATATTATTTACGGGATACACCCTATTCTGGAAGCACTACAAGCCGGAAAAGAACTGGAACGCCTGTTGCTTTCCAGAGAAATACACACACCTCAGCTACGTGATATTATAAGAAAAGCAGAGGAATTAAATGTTCCCTACCAAAAAGTACCGACTGAAAAGCTTGATTCTTTAACACAAAAAAACCACCAAGGGGTAATAGCATTTACTTCATTAATAGAATACCAACCACTTGAAAGCGTTTTAATGCAGGTGTTTGAACAAGGAAAAACACCTTTGCTGCTTATTTTAGACCGCATAACAGATGTGCGCAACATGGGCGCCATTGCGCGTAGCGCTGAGTGTGCAGGCGTTGATGCCATCATAATTCCGGCAAAAGGAAGCGCGCAAATCAATGCCGATGCAGTAAAAACATCCGCGGGAGCTTTAAATACCGTGCCCGTACACCGCTCGGAAAACCTGAAAAACACAATCAAATATTTAAAAGATTCGGGACTTAAAATAGTAGGCGTTACGGAAAAAGGCAATGAAGCATATTATACAGAAAATTTTACCACACCCATAGCCCTCATCCTTGGCTCTGAGGAAGATGGTATTTCGCCCGAATATTTAAAATTATGCGACAAGCAAGTACGTATTCCTTTGCAAGGGAGCATCAGTTCGCTAAATGTATCGGTAGCTACAGGTATTTTATTATTTGAAACGGTAAAACAAAGATTATTGTAATATTTTTAGCCATTTTTCTTCTTATATTTTCATTTTTTAGACATAAAAAAACTAAAAAAAGAATACTTCTTTTTTATTCAGTCTAAAATAAAATTTAAAAATCTGATAATCAAACAATTATTTAAATAAAAAAATATCAAAAAAAACTTCATTTATTTAGTTAATTAAATAATTTTGCACTGTAAAATTGATAATAAAATAATTTTTAAATACTTATTATAAATAATTAAACTAAAAAAATCCTTTGCTATGGACGTAAAAAAAATCATGAAAGACCTGGAAGCAAAACATCCGGGAGAATCAGAGTATTTACAAGCAGTTCATGAAGTTCTTGAATCAATTCAGGAAATTTACAATCAACATCCTGAGTTTGAAGCTGCTAAAATTGTTGAACGTATTGTTGAACCTGATCGTATTTTCACATTCAGAGTTACTTGGGTTGACGATAAAGGTCAAGTTCAAACCAACATTGGCTACCGCGTACAATTTAACGGAGCCATTGGTCCTTACAAAGGCGGTTTGCGTTTCCACCCAAGCGTTACACTTTCAACGCTGAAATTTTTAGGTTTCGAGCAAACATTTAAAAACGCGCTTACTACACTTCCTATGGGTGGTGGTAAAGGCGGTAGCGATTTCAACCCAAAAGGTCGCAGCGATGCTGAAATTATGCGTTTCTGCCAAGCATTTATGTTGGAATTATGGAGAGTGATAGGCGCTGAAACCGACGTTCCTGCCGGTGATATAGGCGTTGGCGGACGCGAAATAGGTTTCTTATACGGAATGTATAAAAAACTTGCCAGAGAGCACACCGGTGTGCTTACAGGTAAAGGCTTAAACTGGGGTGGTTCATTAATTCGTCCTGAAGCTACCGGCTTTGGCGGAATTTATTTTGTTAACCACATGCTTAAAACCAAAAAAATAGACATAAAAGGCAAAACTGTTGTTCTTTCAGGTTTTGGTAATGTTGCTTGGGGCGCTGCCTTAAAAGCTACTGAACTTGGAGCTAAAGTTATTGCTATATCAGGACCTGATGGTTACATTGTTGACGAAGCAGGCATCAGCGGAGAAAAAATTGACTATATGTTAGAATTACGTAGCTCTAACCAAGATGTCGTTGCTCCTTATGCTAAGAAATTTAAAGGTTCTAAATTTGTTGCCGGTAAAAAACCTTGGGAAGTAAAATGTGATATTGCTTGTCCTTGCGCTATCCAAAACGAACTTAACGGCGATGATGCAAAACTACTTATCAAAAACGGTGTAACTTGTGTGGGCGAAATTTCTAACATGGGTTGTACTCCTGAAGCTATTGAAGCTTTCATCAAAGCTAAAATATTATTTGCTCCGGGCAAAGCAGTTAATGCTGGCGGTGTTGCTACTTCCGGTCTTGAAATGACTCAAAACAGCATGAAAATTAGCTGGACAACTAAAGAAGTTGACGAACGCTTAAAACAAATTATGGAAAATATCCATACCGCTTGTGTAACTTACGGAAAAGAAAAAGATGGTTATGTTAACTATGTAAAAGGCGCAAACGTTGCCGGTTTCATGAAAGTTGCAAGTGCTATGTTAGATTTAGGAGTTATATAATTTCTATAACATACAATTTAAAAAGCCGGAAATATATTTCCGGCTTTTTTATTTATAACCCTGTATTATCATATATGGCAAGGCAAAAAGATAGTGGCATTTGTTTAGAGACGAATGAAAATAAAATTATCCTTTTACATTTTATTGTACTTTTACACGATAAGTAGTGTTACCGTCTTTTTAAGTTAGTATCCCAATTATATATAAATCCAAAAAATACATGAAACGTTTTTTAATATCTTTTATTGCTTTTTTTACAAGTATTTACTCATTTGCACAATGTGATAGCGCGGTACTTTCAGGCAAAATAACTGATTTTGGCAATAAGCCCATAGAAAATGTTTACATACAAATAAGAAGCGATAGTAAAATTATAGCTTATGAAGGGTTTTCGGATAAAATGGGCAATTATAAATTTATGGTAAAAAAAGGAAAATACTATTCTCTGGCAGCCGTAAACAAAAACGAATATCCCATGTGGTCAAAACTCCCACCCGCCGATCAACGTTTAGAGTTTTGGGCTTGGAATCCCATTATTGACAAGGATATAACAATAGATATAAAATATCACCGCATGGAAATATACGCAATAAATGCATTTAGTGTACAAATGGCTTATCCGGGTTATACGGTCTATTGCAGGCCTATGTCTTTAACCAAATGGCAAGCAAACCCAAGCGCTTCAGACCTATGCCCCGATCCAGAACACTTAGGCGTTGAAGTAGAAATAAACGGAGAAAAAGGAGCAATTAACATGAAACAGAAAATTAAAGAATTTGCTGGAGACGACAAATTTATGTATGCATATATTTTGCACGTAAGCCTACCTAAAAACAAGAACAATGAGAATTTTGATGTTTTTAAGCTAACGCTAACAGATTTAAATAATGGAGATAAAGGGGAAGCGTTTTACTATAAAGAAAAAGAAAATCTAAAGCGACAATAAATACCAATAGTTAATTTACAAAAGACTCCTTAATCTTTTATAACCCTCCGCGCTTGTTTTTATCTTTTCGCCATTTTTAAGCATAACCAAATGCACATCTTTAGCGTATAACTCTACAGATTGTATTTCGGATATATTTACAATATAGCTGCGGTGTATGCGGATAAATTCGGTAGGCGGCAAATGTGTTTCAAAATATTTCATCGTTTGCTCTTTCAGGAAATTACCTTGGCGGGCATGAATCATAACATAATCATCCTGGGCTTCGAGGTATAAAATATCTTCTTTCAAAATCACCTCTATCCTATTGCCTTTGCGCACCACCACGCGTTCCAGAAAACCATCCTCAGGCTCATTTGTTTTGCCTATGTTTTTAATGGTTTCGGCATAATACGGGGGCTGTATATGTATGCGTTGTCTGGCTTTGTCCACAGCATCCATAAAACGGTGCATGGAAAAAGGTTTTAGCAAATAATCAACCGCATTTTTCTCAAATGCCTGAATCGCGTAATTATCATATGCGGTAGTAAAAATTACCGCGGGCGGATTTTTTAAGAGCTCCAACACTTCAAAACCTGTAATTTTAGGCATTTGCACATCGAGAAAAATTAAATCGGGATTGGTTGTTTCAATAGCTTTGAGCGCATCAAAACCATTTTCGCACTCGCCCACCACTTCTACATCTTCCATTTTTGAAAGATATGTTTTAATAAGTTCGCGTGCATGCGGTTCATCATCAATTATTAATATTTTAAGCAGCATGGGGTGGAAATTTTAAGTAAACACTGAAAATATTTTGCTGTTTTTCCGTTTCTATTAAGTCGGTCATGCCATAAATCATACGCAACCTTGCGGCTATGTTTTCCAACCCCTTACCGGTTCCTTTATTAGAAGGCATATCGTTTTCATAATTATTAACAATAGAAATGTGCAGATAATCATCATGCAGATATGATTTAAGTTGGATGGTTGACATGCCCAGATTATTATAAACCCCGTATTTAACGGCATTTTCTATCAAAGGTTGCAGTATCATGGAAGGAACCGGAAAAGCCAGCGTATTTTCATTCACTTGTTCTTCAATATGTAATCTTCCGGCAAAGCGCACCGATTCTATTTGCAAGTATAAACGCACATGGTGCAATTCGTTTTTAAGTGTGGTAAAATTATCATTGGTATTGTTTAGCGAATAGCGCATAAATTCCGACAAATTAATTACCATTTCCTGTGCTTTCTCGGGATTGGTAATGGTTAAAGAGCTTATTGAATTTAAGCTGTTAAATAAAAAATGGGGCTTTATCTGGGCTTTCAATGTGTTTATTTCGCTTTGCTTAAGAAGCGTTTCCAATTCCTGTTCGCGCTTATTTCGGTCTTTTAAGTTTTCATTGGTATAAATAAGATAAAAAATAAGTGCAAAAAACAAGTATATCCCTACACCTTCAATAACACGCATTCCTTTTGTTTGCTGCAAATATAAACTATACGCCTCATCGGCACTTACAAAAGTTTCCATAAGCATATAGCTAAGGTGTATCCACAAGAAAACAATAAGTGTAATTGCCGTGATGTGCCTTATGAAAAAATTATACTTGTCAATTTTCAGCGACTCTGTATAAACCACCACAAACCATATTCCTATACCTAAAACAAAGTAGAGCAGAAAAAAAGTAAGCGTTTCAACAGATGCAAGGGGAATTTCTATTTTGAATGTTAAAGTGATAAATAGGAAATGACATATCATTATAAAAATCCACACACCACTATAAGTGGGCAGTAACCTATTGAGTACAAAGCGCAAGCCCATAAGCTATATTCTTCTTATATTGCAGCCGCCAAACAAAGCAACTCCTTTAACCACAATATTTTTAGCCGGATTAATATTCAATGATTGTCTTTTATCTTCAAAACCTCCAAAAATATTTACCGTTTCAAATTTCACGTTCCAGTCGGCAGGCACACGCAGGTCGCAGCCGCCAAAAACGCAAACTAAATTAATCATATTTTGCCCTGCAGACAAGTTACAGTGGGTTAAATCAAGTTCGCAACCGCCAAACACCGCTAATATTTCACCTCCTTGAAAATCCTGAGAGGTAATCATCTTCTTCACCCCTCCGAATATACATATTTCTTTAAAATAATTATCGCTGTATTCCACACATTTTCTATTTTTAAAATCGAACATACGCCGATGATTAAGTAAAATAAAAATGCCCGCCAAAATAAGCAGGGAGGGCCAAAATATAGTGGAAACATTCACCGGGAAATCCATAAACTTACCCAAAAGAAAAAACAAGCCTACCAAAATGAGGATGCCCGCCCAACCATAATGTTTGCGTTGCAGATTTAAAATACCCACCACCACAAGTATCATGGGCCAGGAAAAAATTACGTTCCAACGCGCATCGGGAATCATGTTTAAATTGCGCAACAAGAATAATATGCCTGCCAAAATAATTATTCCACCCAACAAATAAGGTTTGCTACTTTTGCATTTTCCCCTTTTGCATGATTCATTTTCTTCGTTATCGGGATTATAAGTATAGTTGTTCATCGTATTTTATTTTATGATACAAAAATATGAAGCCGCTTATAAGTAAGAAAGCCAAAATCGGCAAAGTGCAGTTTTAGGCAGATTAAAACATATTGTCAATTAATGCTAAGTAATGAGCAAAAAATAGTTTAATTTATTTTAACCACATAGGGACATAGATG
>CALBZC010000027.1 GCA_937889945.1 uncultured Bacteroidales bacterium | reverse complement strand
ATTTCAATTCCAATATGGTACAATTAAAAGCCGTTATTTTTAAAAAAATAAATGGCGATTTTATGGGGCTTTCAGCCCCTTTATCGCCGACAAATGTATAAAAAAAGTTGTCGATGTGCAATCATATAAAAATACCCGTACATCGACAACTATATGTATTTGCTTTATTTTCAACATGTCAAGGAACTTTTTATAGATTTTAATCTCTATTTATATCGCTCCGCTGATATTTTTTGCCCACATCGACAACTTGTACCCAAATTATTTTATATAAAATTGTCGATTCCGGAGCGTTCTTTACCTATTATTTGCTTATCCAACCACTTTTCCTCACGCGTTTTAAAGATAATTAAACTATCGGTTTCAATATCCATAATTTTTTTGGATTTATAAACCAATTCTTTCAACTTCACATCGGTTATTTCTCCTTCAAAAACGCTGTTTTGTATCCAATTGAGGTACTGACGGCAAAGTTTTAACATTTTTGCCACACGTTTTTCTCCTATATCATAAACTAAAATTACGTACATGTTTTATATGAGTGATGGGTGATGGGTGATAAGGTCTTTTTTTAATGCAAAATTCCTTTCAAAACAGCGTAATGATTGATAATTTGTTACATAAATTCTACATTACAAAAAATAATAATTGACAATTTTTTATCAGCCATCGCTTATCATTTATCCCTCATCGCTTATCACTTATCACCCATCGCTTATTATTTACTATTACCAATACATTTTAAAAGGTTTATATTCTTCTATTCCTAACAGGTGTTTAGCTAATTTATAACATTCCATTTTAATGAGTTGTTTATAGCTTACGTTTCGCTTTAGCGACCGGTGCTGAATGGTTTCAGCCAATTTCTCGTCAAAAGCTTTTACAAAAATTTTTTTACCGCTGGGGTTAAGCACACATTTATTCAGGTTACGGTCAAAATGATTTTCACGTATTTCTTTTTTATTTAACACCTTAAAAATGACCCGATCAACCAAAATGGGTTTAAAAATTTCTGATATATCCAGCGATAGTGAATAACGCCGCTCTCCCGGCGTATGTAAATAGCTTATAACAGGATTAAGCTGCGTTTGGTGAATAGCGCGCAAACATTGACTATAACACATCATGTTGCCAAACGATATAAGTGCATTCACCTCGTTCTGCGGCGGTTGCTTGGTGCGATTTCCCATTTCAAAATCGTCGAGTATCAGATTAAAAGCTTCGTAATACACTTGCCGTATATTGCCCTCAATGCCCATAAGTTCATCTACGGCTTTTACCGAAGATATGCCTTGACTGTAGGATTCTATGATGCTTATCATAGGTTCGGTGTCTTTGCCGCGATTGTTATAATATCTCAGGTTTTTAACCATATTGTAAGCGGCGCCGTCTATAAATTGCCGCGCTATTTCTATTCGTCTTTCCTTATCGGCATAAGCTGCTGTTTGCGCCAGCAACATTTTCCCCGACAATAGTCCTTCACGTGGCATAAACGAACCTGTGTAGTTTTCGTAATAATCAAAAAAATGAACGGCAATATCGTTTTGCCCGAGGAAATTATATAACGAACTGGGCGCTTTCAGCGAACCAAACACGTAAAAATCGCCCGCTCCCTCTACCGGAATATAGCGTGCTTCACCGGGCGTTTCGTTGCCCTGCTCATCTGTAGCAATAGGCACAAACTTAAGCGTGTTATCCTTTCGTGATAGTTCGCCGGGATTGAAAAGGTAGTAGGTTTTTTTCATATCGTCTTAACCGGGATTTTAGGGGATTAATGGATTATTAAGATTAATCGTGGGGTTAAACTTCTTATTGGTCAGTCGTTTGAATTGAAGGCTGTTTGCGCCGAAGTTAATCAGTAATCCGATTTCCAAATTATATGCTTCTAAATAATTCATTGCCTGCGCTAAATGAACATTTTCCAATTGAATGACCGCTTTCAACTCGACACTAATTATTTCCTGAACGAGAAAATCTACCCTGCGCGTACCTATGTGAATACCATCGTATAAAATGGGCATTTCAAATTCTCGTGAAAAGGGAATGTCATTTTTCGTCATTTCAATTTTTAATGCCCGTTGATAAATAACTTCCTGAAAACCACTTCCAAGCGTGTTATGCACTTTCATCGCGCATTTGATTATTTTTTCGGTAATGTCTGCGTATTTTAAATCCATCATATCATTTTAATCCTAAAAATCCCAGTTCAGACTTCATTTGCATAACAAAACTCCTCATAGCTGCAACTTTTGCAAATTTTGCTTTTTATGGCAGGCGGACATGTCTCTTTTTCTACCAATGTTTTAATTTCTGTTATCGTTTTTTTTAGTTCCGCGCGATCTTCGTCCGATAATTGCACTTCATCCTTTTTCCGAAGTTTAGGGTATTCCAATAATCCTGTAGCTCCCTCTATTCCGTTAAGTTCCAACAACCACAGGTAGAATTTAACCTGCCAATTATGTGCGTTTTCTACCTTATCGCTGCGCTTGATTTCGTGAATAACTTTATCGTGGGCATCATAAAAATCAATCTCCCCGTAAAGCGTTATTCCTTCATATTCTGCTGAAAGCAACACTTCTTCATAGCGTTCCGGACGTTGCGGATAACTCGTTTCGTGCAGCAGTTTGCCGTCGTAAACGATGTCGGAGGTGTGTTCCATGGTGATGCCGTTGGCATGTAACCAACACTCACGCGGACAAACATTGAAAAGATTTATTAATGTGGCGGTAATATTCATTATAAGAATTGCGTTTCGTTGCTATTAAACATTTTATCGTTCATTCCGAAGTTCACATCATAAAATTTTGCCCAATCACGTATGTAAAAATACCCATAATCGTTTTTAGGTAAATCAGAAAATTCAATAATTTTATTTTCGATATTTTTCGAAGCAAAAAGAGAAATAACAAATTTCGACATTATTCCTTGTAAGGTTTTCTCTTTTAATTTCTGTTTAGAAAAATCAACTTTATTGTTGATGGTATTTATATATAAATTAAATACATCTTCTCCGTTTATCTCATTATTATGATTAGGATAGATATTGTTTTTTGCTAAAAAGTTCAAATCATTATCTGAAAATACTTTTTCAACATCATTGTCAGTTATTCCATTTACTGTGATGGGTACGTTTAAAGGAATAAAGCAAGATAGATTTTCTTGTTCAATCAATTGAAAATCTTTATTTACGGCTTCAAACTTTAGATTTTCTATTTTTTGTTTATATTCTCCGAAACCGACAGCCATTTTTGTAAAGTTCCATAGGTTCCGTTCATCTAATACCAAATCGTATAAAAAATCAAAATCTTTTTCTTTAAGAATTTGTTTGTGTTGTTCTTTTGAAATCTTTTTCCGTGTAATTTCCAATCGATTATCTTGTCCATAAATAAGAGCCTCTTTATTATAATCGAATAAATATAATTTACAATCTTTTTTATTTACGTTACGGTTTATTCTACCCGCTAACTGTTCATCGCTATCAATTAAAGACGTGTCTTTGAAGCCTAAATCCATATCAATATCCACACCGGCTTCTACTACTTGGGTGGTTATAAGAAGGATTTTCTTTTTTCTATTCGTTTTGTTTTTCAAGAAACAAATTATCTCTTTACGCCTGTGTTCTAAAATAGTGCCGGAAAGTAGAAATATCTCATCGAAAAAATTATTCTGCTCTTTTATTATTTCGTAGAATTCTGATGCTGTCTTTTTGAAAATAAACTCAATAATTGTATAAATGCTTCCTTCCGGTTTAGCGTTTCCAAAGTCTTTTTCTGAATAGAGCCTTGATTCTGAAAGTAGCAATTGGGCTAGTTCTTGTAAGCAAAGGTTTTTATTTTCAAGTAAATCAAAATTAAACTGTACGCGTTTACAAAAGTTTGGGTTGCGAAAGTAGTCTTTTTTTGCATTTGGTAGTAAATAAACAAAATCACTAACTTGATTCTCAACAACAATCAGTTTATCTAATTTTGGAAGCGTTGCTGACATTAGAATAAATTTTATGTTGTACGCCTTTGCATATCTTTTTATGAAATAAATCACTTTATCCCAATGTTTTGGATTGTAAGATTGAAGTTCATCTATTACTACGACGGAATTAGCAAGCCGATGCAAAAGATAGTTGGATGCTTTCTCATTTGTTTTTAGTAAATCAAAAAACTTTATGTGTGTGAGCAAGCAAAAAGGATAATTCACAAAGAGATTATCAATATAGTTTTTCTTTTCTTTTCCGTATTTATCATCTTCGTTGTTTTTTGTTTTTATTCCGGCTTTCGAATGTAGTTCTATTATCTCATCATCAATCAAACCTAATGTTTCAGCCATTGATTTATAGGTTTGCGTTACCAAAGTGGTAAAAGGAAATACATAATATACTTTGTTTAATTTACCATCGTATTTTTTTAGAAGTTCAATCGTCGCTAATAGAGATAGGTTTGTTTTACCGCCTCCGGTAGGGGCTTCAATATAAAAAAGAAAACTTTCATAATTCAGCCGGATATTCTTTATTACTTCTATCGCCATTCTTTGACGTAATATATTTAGGTTTTTTCCTGACTCTTCAACGGGTTTTTCTAATTGAATTTCAGATAAGTTTTGGTAGGTGCTTTTATTGTAATTCTCTTTTTTTTCTGTCTCGTTAATCCATTCCTTATCAGATACAAATTTAAATATTTCGTTAATTCTCTTAGAGGTAAGTACACCAAAATCTGTTGTGGGAAAGTTATTCCGATATTCACTTGTCGCCAAATAATCCGAAGCGGTAAGGAGTGAATAGTTCAACTTTAATAAAGAGTATAATTCAAAAGAGTGAATATATTTTCCGAATGGAGATTTAGGGTCGAAAATATTTTTGGTGTTTGATAATAATTTTGTGATATGGGGATTTATTGTAAATTGATACTTCAATAGATATCGCTCTAAAAAGTATGCACCTTCTTGAAAATCAATTTCATTTGCAAAATCATCCTTAAATTGTCGGGAATGGTGTTTGAAAATGGGGTATGAAAATACCAATGAACAAATTATAGCAAAGCCTCTTTGTGTTTTTGGAAAAAGCTCCTCTACATCGTTCAAATGTTTGCATATAAAAATAAATGCACCTAAGGAAGAATGATTTAACCCAATTGGACTATGTGAAATTTCTTTACCTTTAAAAAAAGGATTATTCATCTTGTTCGAATTGGCTTGAAAATTTTCGTTTATTTTTCCAAAATCGTGAAAAACAATGGTATCCACAAAAAGAGTTTTAAGAAAGTTGCCTGAAATATCATCTTTTATATTATTCTCGGAAAGGCATTCATTGATTAAATTATCAATTACAATATCAAGATTGTGAATTTCAACTAATTTCTTAAAATATGAAAGCACTAAACGTACGTGTTCATCTAAAAGTTCCGGCTTTTGACTCTTTGAGTCAAAAGCCGGAGTATGAGCATAGTATACTTGTGCATCCAGAAGATACTCGTTAATGCTTTTTACGTTGTCGATGATGGAATTGATGGATTTATAAGAGTTGCACATAACAATCCTCTTCTTTCAAGTAATACAGGTTTTTAAGATTATTGCCATTTTTTATTAAGCAGGAAGAGTAAACAAATTCTCCTAAATCATATTGCATTAAATCCAAATCAAAGTCCTTTGGTAGGCGTTCAAAATACATAAAAGGTAATTCTACTTGTTCTCCCGAAAGAATATCGGGTTCGGGAATTTCAGTATTTTCGTTTACTACAAAGTTTTTTAAAAATACGGTTTTAATTTTTATACTTCCTGAAATAGTTAGTTTTTCTTCGAAACTATATTCCCTAAAACTTTCTTTCTTCCACCAAGCCGTAAATTCATTTTTACCGAAATAAGGAATAAATTCACTTTTTGCATTCGATAGATAATCGGACAATGTATTGTGAAATTTATTATCCAAGTCTAACAACATAAACACTCTGTAATGTGGATTAACAAGTGTCATTTCTTCTGTCAGATAATTGGAGCCTTTATTTGCATACCCCACCGTATTAGAATATTTGATATTTGTTTTTTTGTAATTACCTTTATCATCTTCTAATGGTTCAACACCAATTTTCACATCTTTAAAAACCTCATAATAGCTAGGCAATTTCCCTTTTTCAGTATATCCTTCTAATCCTACAACAGCGCCTAAAACACCTAAGATAGCGGGTTTATGGATAATGTTATAAGAGAGATTTACAGTGTTGTTGGCATCCGGTTTACGAAAAAACCCAAAATCGGCTTTTAGGTCTATTGAAATAAGCTTTGCCATATCAAATAATTATTATAATTCAATAAACGTTGCGTTTTGAGGTTCATTTATCACATTTGTAGTCGCTTTGTTATAATATAGCTCAATGCTCTCAACCTCAGATGCAATATGTTGTTCTGCTAAAAGGTTGTTGATTTTTTGTAAATCAATCTCTTTTTTCTCATTTACATCCACTAACTCGACCAACGAGGGAATAACTAATTTTGATTCGGGTTTTAATTGTATCCAAAGCAAAAGTTCATTCTCTGTTCCCGACTTGGCGGCAGAATCATAATAGGTGGCTCCTTTGCGTAAGCCTTCTTTAAGTTTTAAAATATCATTTTCTGTTAATCCATCGGACTTTACTCTTTCCACATCATCGGCAATGTTTTTGGGATTTAATGAAAAATGATGAACATAATGCCCTTCTTCTAATCTTGATTGTGTCCCAAGTGTTGTCATTGTACTTTCAACACTTCCTTCATTGGAATTGCGGAATGGCGACATAATCTGTTCAGAATAAATTACATTTTCTCCAAAGCGATTTACGCCGTGTGTTATCTGACAAGTTCCGTGAATAGATATATTCGTTTTTCCAGCATATGTCCCCCCAAATAATCGTACGTCAAGACAAGTCAGAATGTTCTTTAATACTTCTAATCTCAATTTTGTTTTATCCGTATTTTGGAATTTACCGAAATGCAATTCGTAAGTTTCATCCAATGAACGGGGCGACATTGCTTCTGTTAGCGATTTAAAATAAAATACGTTTTCTTTTAAAGCCATTTTCCAATAATTTCGAATGGAATACTTCAAGGCTTTATCAGTAGCATACACAGTTCCGTTAGGTAGCTTACGCGGTTGACCCGAAAAGTCGGCATTATAATTTGAATTTACAGATTTAATAATGGCACAGCCATATACGCGGTTTGAAAATTGATTAGCCATAATGATATTTTTTATTTGGGGTTACTACTAAATAATTGATTTTGGGCGAAAACACCCGAAAGCAATTCGGGTAAAAGATGTTTCATATTACTTTGTGTTTCATAACTTAATACAAATGCAGCCACGTTCTCAAAGTTTCTTGAAAAGCTTTCGTGTTTGTAGCGCGCAAAGTCATTTGCTATTGCCTGTTTCAATTCTGCGCATCTTGACTTTTGCAGGTAAGGCTCAAGAAGTTGATAGCTGTTGTCGCCTGATTTGCTTTTTTCAAGAATATAATAAATGACCTGACCGGCAGCAAATGCAAATTCTGCATCGTTGGCATTCGCTATGTCTGCGGTTTCATTTGTAAGGTCATCTACAAACTTTTGATAAGATTGAAGTTTACTTGCCATATTAATATTGCTTTTAGGATTAAAAAAATTATATATACTGTACCAAATGTTTAGTTTTTCTTTTATTCCATACCCATTTCCTTGTTTAATGTCATCTTTTATGGCATTAAAAACCATTTCATCGAACATATTGCCATCTATTGTTTGGCGTTGCGATTTATATACAAAATCATATACAGCTTTTCTGTATTTTGAGTAAGAGAGAAAAGTTAAATCTTTCTTTTCGTAATCATCTTTACTTAAATCGGTAAAGTATTCCAACTTCAAATACTTATTTTGCAATAGTTGTTTAAATACGGCGCTTTCAAATTGAAATACGTTGTTAATATCGGGATAGTATTTACCCTCTTTCTTATCTTTTTCTTTAATTTCAAACAGGTTTTGTATTTTTGCGTCCAAAACATATTCAAACTTGCTTACAAAATCAAAATCTTTAAAAACAATACCGTCTTTAGTGTTTATCCAATAAAGCAAGTAGTAATTTTCTATATCTTTCGAATAGTTATTTAATAGATTTTCAATAATCTCCTTATAGCCAAATTTAAAATCACTATCTTTAAAAAGCGCAATCATAGTATCCTGCAACTCTTCTTTATATATGAAGATGGGAAGCGGGTTCGGTAGTGTTTTATTTGGCAATAAGTTTTGAAATTCGTTTAGTAATTGAGCATCGATATTTGAAATTCTTCCGGTTATATCAAAACTCGCTGTTTGGTGCATTAGAAACGGCATATTGCTATTGAATCCGTTCATAAAATTACTTGTGCCAAAAATAACTCCGTCTTTATCGGGCTTGGTATTATATTTATCGGTGTTAAACAGTTTGTCGTTCAGATATTTTTTATGGACATTCTTGTATTCTTCAAGAGGAAGATTAAGGTAAAAAATTATATAATCGGAATCATCTAATTCTTTACAAGCTATCAAATCCTGCTCCATTTCAGAAATACTATTTTTTATAGCTTCTTTTTCAATAGTAGTTTTAGTTGCCTTTAAATCATTTTTTGACGCTCGTACTTTTTCTGTCAGGACCTCTCTTTTTTTCGTATTTTCTGTTTCAATTCTTGTGATTATAGACGAAAATAGGTCATGAGTAAAAAACAGTTTGAAAATTTCATATCGTAAACCGTCTTCTTGATGTTCAAACAGAGCAAAAGCTTTGTCAAAATAATTATCAAATCGCTTATATATCTGTATTTTATTCTTCTTTTCGTTTTCCTTGTACTTTTCACCATTCTTTAAGTGTTCCTTTTTAAAAGCAATACAGTACGGCGAGCAAGAATGAATGGCTTTGGTTGGTAAATCTAAACATTTGTTCGTATCAATGCACCAAGCATTTTGGTGTAATAACTTACACTGATTTAGAAATTCACTTACTTCTTTTTTTTGTTTCTTTGAATAAATCTCATATTGATAATTTTCAACATCTACTTTTAATATATTATCAATTGACACCATATTCAACATTATATGTAAGCCTTCTTTAGGCATAGAACCTAAATTTTTAAACTGCTCATCAATATTTGCTGTAAAATTTATAATTTCCCGTATCATATTTTATATTTTCTTTTTTTATTTCTTCAAGTACTCTTATTGCATTCTCATGCCAAAAGTCAGAGTCCTCCCAAATTAAAATAACTTCATCCGATTTCCCTTGGTTAAGCAAATCTTTAATTTCCCACTTCATATTAAACAAATAATCTTCTTCTGAGAAAAAACAACCTTCGCCCGTTTCAAAATATTTTTCCATAATTGATTTATTCTTTTTGCAAAGATACACATCTATTTAAAAAACAAATCAATTAATAATTTATAATTAACAAAATTTTATTATTATTAAATTTTTAACTTTTTTACTATTTTTGCAAATGATTAATTGTACCTATCGGAATTGAAAAATTAAAAATTTTTAATTTGTTAGTCCCTTTGAATTTATATTAAATTAAAGGGACTTTTCTTTTATAGCTTCACCCTCCTCCACCTCCACGCAGCCCATTCCCAATGAAGTATATACTCCGGCGCCTACGTTTAACAGTAGCTGTATATATTGCTTGGGGGCAATTACTTTTATTTTGAAATTTACAAAGCCCCTTATTTCGGTTTGCTGGGGAGTGCCTTCCTTAATGGTTATTTTCCGTGGCTTGGGCGGTTGTTCCATTTGCTGTATGGTAGCTATAAGTGGCGTTGTAACCTCCTCTACTGCATAAGCGGCTTTTATTTTTTCTTTCCAGTGATGTATAAAGGCAGGGATAAAACGTGGGTCATCGGGAGAAAGAAAATCGTAATAGTTTTTTTCATTCTTAACGGCACATACCATAGGTGATGCGGGGCGAAGCAATACCTCAAGCAGCTCATCGTCCTTTGCCTGCGGGAAAAGCTCAGGTAATGCCTGCACGCTGCTTATGGTAAACACAGCCCTGCTTTTCTTGTCTGCAATTTCTATTTCTCTGTTCATAAACAGCCCTTTAATAAAGGTTTCTGACGGTTGCGGCAGATGAAAACACACAGTTAAAGAGGCTTCATTGCCCGTACACATCATCCTGTCGGCATTGGCTTTAAAAGGAATAGAAATATCGGAGAAAGTAAACAATTTAAACGATTTAAGCCCTTGCAGCCTGTATCCCGTATCATGAAGGAAAGTGGCGTATGCACTATCGGCTTCTGCCAGAATTTTATATATACAGGCAGATAGGGGATATTGATAGTTGAAGGGCAATATTACCGGCTTTTTGAGTGCTGTAATGGTAATAAAAAAACGCATAGGCTTTTTTTTGAGTAAATATAAATTTTTTATTTATATAAATACTATTTATACCCTGTTTTTTTATTAACAATATTTTATAGATATGTTTTAAATAAAAAAAGCCTGCTATTACCAGCAGGCTAACGTTTTTGGTGGAACTGAGGGGAGTCGAACCCCTGTCCAAACAAGCAGCAAAAATGCTTTCTACATGTTTAGCTTTTAGTTGTTTGTCGGGGAATAACAGGGAAAAAGCGACCCGATTATTACCTTATTTTCTTTGGTTTTCGTGCGGCAGCCGAAACTTCTGCAACCTTATCCTCTTTTTTTCGATGCCCTAAAATCAGGACGCCAAAAGGCGGGGCTTCCTGCAGGACAATTAGCGGGTTAATCCTACTGATTAAGCGGCTAATGCGTAATTGTAATCGTTGCCATTTATGTGGCGTGAGCATTTGTTTTCACGGGCCCTGTGCTCAAAATCCCGACATGCTTACAAATCCACTGTCCTTGCTGTCAAAACCAGACAGTCCCTTTGTTTTATTTATATCCGCAAAGATAATGCCATTTTTTTAGTTGACAATGGAAAGTTGATAGTAAAAACAGCGTATTGTCACTATTTACTTTAATTGAAAGTTAAAAGTTACAAGTAACAGAACAACTATCAACTTTCCATTTTCAACGCTCAACTACTACTTACTGCCCATCCCGAAATTTTGATAAATAAAGGCCCAAATATCGGCATATTCCTGTATAATTTTAGCCGTTGGCTTTCCGGCGCCATGTCCGGCTTTTGAATCAATGCGTATCAAGGTAGGATTATCGCATCCTTGCGCCTCCTGCAAGGTAGCGGCAAACTTGAAAGAGTGTGCAGGAACCACGCGGTCGTCATGGTCGCCGGTAGTTATCAGGGTTGCAGGATAACAAACACCTTTTTTAATGTTATGCAAAGGCGAATATTTAATCAAATATTCAAAATCTTCTTTCTTATCGCTGCTTCCATACTCAACAACCCAACCCCAACCTAAAGTAAATTTCTGATAGCGCAACATATCCAACACACCTACTTGCGGAATGGCTACTTTAAACAAATCGGGGCGTTGCGTCATACAAGCGCCTATCAACAAACCACCGTTTGAACCTCCGCGAATGGCAATTTTTTGCGGATTGGTATATTTTTCTTTTACCATATACTCGGCAGCAGCTATGAAATCGTCAAACACGTTTTGCTTGTTCTGCAACATACCTGCCTTATGCCATTCTTCGCCATATTCGCCACCTCCGCGCAAGCATACCAAACAATATATGCCACCATCTTCAAAAAACGGAACGTTGGTTACAGAAAAACCGGGTCCCATACTTATATTGAAACCACCATATGCGTAAAGCAAGGTAGGATTGTTGCCGTCTAATTTAAGTCCTTTTTTGTGGGTGATAAACATCGGAACTTTGGTGCCATCCTTGGAAGTAACAAACACTTGCTTGGTTTCAAACAAAGCGGGGTTTACTTTTACTTCTGACTTCCTGTATAATGTAGATTTACCGGTTGCTATATCATATTTAAAAATAGTAGCAGGATAAGTAAAAGAGGTAAAGGTGTAAAACAGGAACTTATCGTCTATGTTACCCCCAAAACCCGAAACCGCGCCTACACCGGGAAGTTTTACAATGCGTTCGAGCTTGCCGTTGCGGCTGTATTGCTTCACTTGGTCGTTAGCATCTTTAAGGTAAGAAGCAAAAAGCTTTCCTCCGGCAGTGCCCACGCCTTCAAGTTTCATTTTTTCTTCGGGTATAATGGTTTTCCAGTTTTCTTTAGCCGGATTTTTAGGATCTACCAATACTACCTTGTAGTTAGGTGCATCTTGGTTGGTGCGTAACAATATTTTGTCGCCCATGTTATCCACAATGTCCGCGTTGGTAGCAAACCCTTTTACTATGGTAATAAAATCCTTGCATGCAGGATCTTTCAAATCCTTTACTTTTATTTCTGTTCCGTCTGTTCCTTCGGAAATATAAATAGCCAAAAAGCGGTTATCCTCCGTTACTCCGGCGCCTGCATAACGCAACGGGTGTTCTTTATCTTCATAAATAAGTTTATCCTCTGATTGAGAAGTACCTATTTTGTGATAGAAAACCTTTTGGTATTCGTTAATGGTAGAATATTTTGTTTTTTCGTCCTTGGGTTTATCATAACCACTGTAGAAAAAACCATCATCGCCTAACCACGAAATGCCTGAGGATTTTACATTGGTAATTTTATCGGCAAGCAAGTTCTTGCTTGGGAATTCCATTACATAAATCTCTTGCCAGTCGGAGCCTGAAGCAGCGGTAGAATAGGCATAATACTTCTGGTTGCGCGACAAATGTCCGCCTTGCAATGCAACCGTGCCATCATTAGAAAGCTTATTGGGGTCGATCAATACCTGAGCTTCGCCATTTAATCCGGATTGATAATACACAACACCCTGATTCTGCAAACCGTCATTTTTCCCGAAAATATAATATTTCCCTTGCCTGTATGGTGCTCCATATTTAGGATAATCCCACAGTTCGGTCAAGCGTTTTTTTATACGGTCGCGTGCCGGAATTTTTGCCAGATAATCGTTAGTTAAAGCATTTTGTTCTTTAACCCATGCTTCGGTATTTTTAGCGGTATCTTTCTCAAGCCAACGGTATGGGTCGCTGATTTTAGTGCCAAAGTAATCGTCAACCTGATTTACTTTAGCTGTTTTGGGATAATTGATTTTTTGTTGCGCGAATAGCGTAGTTGTGGTCATAATACACAATAACGTGATTAAAATTTTGGTGTGAGACTTCATGATTATTTGTTTTTTTATTAAACAAAAGTAGGAATTAATTCAAATTAAGCAGCAAGTAAAAAATAGTTCAGTTTATTTTTTATTTTAATCAAATAAGGAAAGAATTTTTCTACGCAGCCTATCTCTTCAAGAAGACTCTGCTGTTAAATAAAAACAATGTAATTATTGTTCAGTACTTAAGAAATTATATCCATTTAAATTTTAAATTTTTTATAGCTTTGCTTCAAATTATAGCCACATGCAAACCACCCTTTCTTTTCGTGCCAACAATGTTATTGGACTTAGTAATGAACAAATAGAAGAAAAAGAATATCTGTATAAAAAAGTAGTTGCCGATAATAACGGCAATACGTTGGAAGAACATTACTTTTCGGCGGATGAATCCGTTGAAGTTTCTTTCTTTTTTGAGTATAACGATAACGGACAATTAATAGGCACTTTAGAAAAAGACGAGGATAACGAAATTGTAGAAAACCGCACATTTGCGTACAATTCAGATGGGTTATTGTCAAAAGAATATATCCATTATCTTGACGGCACGGCTGACGAGATAAGCTACGCCTATAACGAAGACCTTCTACTGGTAAGCAAGGTTTTTGTAGATAGCGACGGGGAAAAGGGCAACTACCACACATTTGCATACCAGAACGGGAAAATAATCTCCGAAGCTGAGTTTGACAGCAACGATAAATTACTAACGAGCCAGTCCTTTACCCGCGACGAGCAAAACCGCCTTGTGGAGGAAAATATAAAAACCCATGATGATCCATACCGCCAAGTGTATGTATATAATGATGGCGAATTACCTTTTCAAAGAAAAAGATATAATAATAAAAACCAACTTGTAGAACGAATTTCTTACACATATAACGAAAATGGCAATTATACCGAAATGAAAACCGAGGGTACCCAAGGCATTGATATAACTACTTTTAAATATGATGAAAATCAAAACCTGGTTTTGCAGGAAGAAAGGAGTACCGAGGGGGAGTTAAAAAGTAGCATAAGCCAATCCTTTGACGATGAAAATCGGATTTTAACGAGTATATACACGGGTCGGGCAAGCTATAACCAGGCACCGCCAAATTACAGGATAAGAAATGAATACAAAAACGAATGATTTTTTTACTTGTTCTGTAACATTTTGCGCATATTAAACGTCACATTGTAAAAATTATCCTATGCAACGCTTATTTTTATCCGCGCTTATTTTCTTGTTTTCATCATCGGCATTTTGCCAGGTAAATCATTACCAAGGTTCTCGTTTGTTACACACTACACCAACTATTGATGGAAAAATAGATGAAGCATGCTGGGAAAATGCAACATGGGGTAAAAACTTTACACAATTTGAACCTAAATCCGGAGAAAAACCTGCGCAACAAACCGAGTTCGCCATTTTATATGATGACAATAACCTGTATGTTGCCATAAAAGCATTAGATGCAGAGCCCGACAAAATTGTGAAACATGTAACACGTAGGGATAATTTTGAAGGAGACTGGGTAGGCATTTGCATTGACAGCTACGAGGATAAAATGACCGGCTTTTGCTTTTGCGTGTCTGCCGCAGGTAGTAAAAATGATTTCCTAATTACCAATAACTCCGATGAAGATGAAACATGGGACCCCCTGTGGGAAGTGAAAACATATATGGGAAAAGAGGGATGGTATGCCGAAATGCGTATTCCTTATTCTCAACTTCGTTTTGCAAAAAAAGAAAATTATAACTGGGGTTTAGAAATTATCAGGTATGTACACAGAAACAAGGAAAAATCATTCTGGCAGCCATTGGATAAAGGATCTTCACAATTTGTAGGAAAATTCGGCACACTCACCGGTATTCAAAACATAAAACCGAAAAAAGATATAGAAATATTCCCTTTTGTATTGACAAAACTCACCTTAGATAAAAAAGAAGATGGTAATCCCTTTGCTACGGGCAAAAGAATAACAGCCTCAGGTGGGGTGGATGGCAAAATAAGCCTTACCAATAATCTAACGCTCAACTTTACGATAAACCCCGATTTTGGTCAGGTAGAAGCAGACCCGTCAGAGGTGAATTTAAGTAATTTTGAAACCTATTTCGAGGAAAAAAGACCATTTTTTGTTGAAGGAAGTAATATTTTTAATTTCCCTTTCGATTTGAACAATAATGGAAGAGAAAGACTGTTTTATTCCAGAAGATTAGGGCGCGAACCTCACCTAAGCTACGACACACAAGATGATGAATATGTTCGCGAACCACAGAAAACCAATATCTTAGGGGCTGCCAAAATATCGGGAAAAACAAAAAAGGGTACTTCTATTGGTGTGCTCAATGCCATTACCCAAAAAATGTACACGCAGATAGATAAAAACGGCGAGCGCTCCCACTCCGCGGTAGAACCTTTTACCAATTATTTTGTGAGCCGTGTTGAGCAAGACCTGGATAACGGAAACACCATTATCGGCGGCATGTTAACCGCCACAAACCGCAATATTGACGACGCCCAATTTAACGAAGTAGCTAAATCTGCCTACACCGGAGGTGCAAATTTTACAAAATACTGGAAAGATAAGGCTTATTTCTTCAAAGCACGCTCCTTTTTCAGCAATGTAAACGGTTCAACAGAAGCCATTACGGCATTGCAGAAATCCTCCACACACTATTATCAACGTCCGGATGCCACACATATAAAATTAGACACAACACGCGGACACCTGAACGGATGGGGCGGCTCTATAGAAGGTGGTAAAGAATCAGGACATTGGAATTTTATTGTTTTAAGTAGTTGGAGTTCTCCCGGATTAGACTTTAACGACATAGGTTTTAAACAAAATGTGGATCAGTTTATGTATGGATTCTGGAATGCATATAAAGAATGGAGTCCTAAATATTTTTATAATTCTTATAATATTAACGCTTCGGCATACCAAACCTTTAACTTTGAAGGCAAAATGCTGGGAAGTGGCATGAACATGAACACAAATGTGCAATTTAAAAATTATTATAGTTCTTACGTAGGATTCAATTTAAAATCGGACGGGCTTTCAACCAATATATTAAGAGGTGGTCCATCGATGAAAACAGCCGGAAACATTAACTTTTGGTACGGCATTAATTCCGACAACCGTAAAAAACTTGTAATAAACGTTTCATTAGGTGGAAACTACGGCTTATCCAAATCCTCCACTTCTAACCGGTATGAATTTTCTATCCAATATAAGCCTAATAATAATATCTCCTTATCTCTTAATCCTGAATATGCAATATCAAGTTCTAAATTGCAATATGTAAAAGCGTTTGAGAACGCCTCACAACCCACCTATCTGTTTGCTACTTTAAACCGTAAAACAGTTTCATTGTCTGCGCGGGTAAATGTAGGCATCACACCTGATATGTCCTTACAGTTTTATGCACAACCCTATCTGTTTTCAGGTAAGTATGAAGAATTTAAAGTTATAACACAGCCCCAAGCCAACAATTTCAACGATAGGTTTCATGTGTTGAATTCCTCCGAAATTTCCTTTGATAAACCCAAAGATGCATATGAATTAATACTTGACAACGGAACTACTAAACGCACCCTTGACAATCCTGATTTCCATTTTCTGCAGTTCAGGTCTAATCTTGTTTTTCGTTGGGAATATAAGCCGGGCTCGGTATTTTACTTAGTGTGGGCACAAGGAAGAACCATCAATGGAGATGACGGAGATTTTCATTTTAACACCTACACAAGAGATTTATTTAACGCTAAGCCTCAAAACGACTTCCTGGTGAAAATTTCTTATGCGCTTATTTTTTAACTTCAGGTGTAAAAATTCGCTTAGTAAAGTTTAAAAAATAAGTACTCATAGTTCATGTCATGTACGGCACAAAAACGTTCTTTTTCTTTGTTTACTTTTGTCTTGATACAACTAAGCTAAGCCTTTTCACGAACCGCGAAGCGCTCATGAGTACCTTTTAAATAGATAAATACATGAGTAAACGTAGAAAAGATAAAGTGCTGTATAAAAAAGATTGTTTTCATACGCCTTAATTATTTTTAAAGGTGTATGAGAGGTAGCATTATGTTAGCCATCTACTCAACAGAAAACATCTCCTTTTGTTACGTTTTTACGGATTGGTTCTGCCACGCAATAAAAGTTACCCTGCCCACCCGCGTGCCCAATGCGTCTGTATTGCTGGGTAATGCCTACGCCACGAACCTTCCCTCAAACAACTATTTTTTATAATGCCGTCAAGCGCGGTGCGGTAGTTGTGGGCGGAAGGACAAAACGGCGAGGTGAGGCAGGTTTTCGTGGGAGGGGCATCGTTTTGTCTTGATTTATTCACGCATGGTTTGTTTAAAATGTGTTCATGAAAACGCTACGCTATGTTTCTTTGCATCCTTTCTTGTATCAACCGAACTACACGAAGTGGAGTGAGCTCGCTGAATACCTTTAAAATAAAACAAAAGGTGAAGCAACCAAGAAAGGATGTGGGGTTTGGGGCAAAGCCCCATTAGTTATAGAATGAATAAAAAAAGAATCTTAAATATAATCAAAATGTGATGCGTTATTTTTTAAGCTTTACTTGTGTAAAACAATTCGAAAATTTTTAGCATAATAAAAAAGATAACACGAAGTAATCAAAGCATATTTTATTCAAAATCAATGCTTTTTAATCCTCATGTTATCCTTTTACTTTATATAAATAAAGATTCAATTGCTTTCCCTACCCGAAAATTCTATTGCTTATACAATAAGCTAAATACTAATACCTTGTCTTTAAAGCAATTTCCCCTAAATCGTTACTTTCATCATGGGATATAAACACTACTCTTCCGTTTTTTGACATTACCTCCCAAATAATTTTGTTGGTAATATCATCAATAGCTGAAGGAAGTGAAGCATCATCTATGCGTTCAAATGTTCTTTCATCTTTCATCATAACAGGCTGCACAAAATCCTGATGAACAACAAGTAAATCGCCCTTCCCATCTATAGCTGCCTGATAAATTTCCTGTAAATCCGTTAACACCTGAGCTTTTGATACCGCTTCTTTCATCTCGTTTACCGCATCTTGTTTGTGCGCTTGCTGTTTTTTATTTATAACTTCCCAAGCTTGTGCAGCGATATCGTGCATGGCAGCATTGTTATAATCCTTATTGGAAAAACCTTTGTAGATAGCTACATTGTCTGCAACCTGCATAAAACGGTCATAATTATCCTGTGTGCTTATTATCACACATTTCAAATCGTTTTGATTATGAATGTTTACTATAGCTTTATCTACCCTGTTAAAAAACGTGCGGGCAATATCATCTACCAATTTAGGATCACTTCTCCTATTAGAATCCGTAATAGTTGTGTTATAATAATCAAACGGGAAATTTTCATTTTTTATTTCCGAAATAACTTCATCATTCCATGCTTCAAACAAACGGGCGCTTTCTTGTGTCAAAAGCAATATCATATAATTTTCTTCCGACAGATAGGCTTGAATAACATGCCGTAGTGAAAATGAATCTGAAATATGTACAGCATCAGCTGTTAAAGGCAAAGGCGATTTTATAATTTCTTTGGTATTATCAGACAAGAAAATATGAAGACTTTTTAAACTTCGGCTATAATCCACTTCTTCTGCTATTTTTGACAGCTTTTCTATTAAACCGGCAACTTTTCTTTTGTCAAACTCCGCCAACAACCTGTTTTCTGCTTCTTTTAAAAGATTTTTAAGTAGTATTTTATCCTTTTCATAATCCGGACGGGTTTTGTGCGTATTTAAAGCAATAGTAACACTCGGCAAAGATTTTTCTTGGGCTAACTTTTCAATTTTTTCTTTTAACTTCATATCTAAAATATTTAAAAATTTTACAATATATTTACTTATTAAAACTATATTCAAATGCAAACTATTATTGAATTTAAAACGCTTTTGATTTGCCATTTGTTTAATTTTATTTTTATAATATTTGTTAATATACTGTATTTCAATTATTTACAAAATAGAATTTTGCTTTTTTTGTTAATAAAATTTAACCTTTTATCCATCATAATTCTTAGGTGATTAAAAGCAAAATGATTACCTTTGCCGTACGAAATTTTAATTATTACAACTATCTGATTATGAGTGAATTAAAAAACAACTCAACCTCTAACGAAAATGGCAACGGGAATAATTACAGCGCCGAGAATATTCAGGTTTTAGAAGGTTTAGAAGCGGTAAGAAAACGCCCTGCCATGTACATTGGCGATATTAGTGTAAAAGGGTTGCACCATCTGGTGTATGAAGTTGTTGACAACTCTATAGATGAAGCTTTAGCCGGCTATTGTACGGATATTGATGTTACTATCTTGGCAGATAATTCTATCCGCGTATCGGACAACGGGCGCGGTATTCCTACCGATTATCACGAAAAAGAAAAGAAATCTGCGCTGGAAGTTGTCATGACGGTATTGCACGCCGGCGGTAAATTCGACAAAGGCTCGTATAAAGTATCCGGGGGGCTGCATGGTGTGGGTGTATCATGTGTTAACGCACTTTCTACCATGCTTAAAGTTACCGTTCAGCGCGAAGGCAAAGTTTTTGAGCAAGAGTACTCCATTGGAAAACCACTCTATCCTGTAAAAGAGATTGGCGTAAGCGACAAAACAGGTACTACGGTTCATTTTAAGCCTGACACAAGCATTTTTATTACAGAAACATACGATTTCAGCATATTATCGTCACGCTTGCGCGAATTGGCTTTCCTCAACAAAGGAATCAAACTTACGTTGACTGATGAGCGCGAAACGGACGACAACGGTAATTTTATTACCGAAACTTATTTCTCTGAACGCGGATTGGTGGACTTCATCAATTACTTAGATGAAACACGCGAAAAGCTCATCCCTCAACCTATACACATGGAGGGTGAAAAAAACGACATTCCCGTGGAGCTCGCCATGCAATATAACACCTCGTTTGCTGAAAACATACACTCATACGTAAACAACATCAATACACATGAGGGAGGAACACACCTTGCCGGTTTCCGTAGAGCTTTAACGCGTACATTGAAAGCTTATGCCGAAAAATCGGGGATGTTGGATAAAATAAAATTCGATATTTCAGGTGATGATTTTCGCGAAGGCTTGTCGGCTATCATTTCCGTAAAAGTAATGGAGCCTCAGTTTGAAGGACAAACCAAAACCAAGCTGGGGAATAATGAAGTAATGGGCGCTGTTGACCAATTGGTTGCCGAAATGCTTAATTATTACTTGGAAGAACATCCCAAAGAAGCTAAAATGATTGTAAACAAAGTTATTTTAGCAGCTACCGCACGCCACGCGGCACGTAAAGCACGCGAACTGGTGCAACGTAAAAATGTGCTTTCAGGCTCAGGCTTGCCCGGCAAATTAGCCGATTGCTCCGAACATGATCCCGCCCAATGCGAGGTTTACCTCGTGGAGGGTGATTCGGCAGGTGGAACCGCAAAACAAGGGAGAGACCGCCGATTTCAAGCTATTTTGCCTTTGAGAGGTAAAATTTTGAATGTGGAAAAAGCGATGCAGCACCGTATTTTTGATAGCGAAGAAATTAAAAACATATTTACGGCTTTGGGCGTTACCGTTGGTACAGAAGAAGACAGCAAAGCGTTGAATACGGAAAAACTACGCTACCATAAAATCATTATCATGACCGATGCCGATGTGGACGGAAGCCACATTGCTACACTAATTATGACTTTCTTTTTCCGTTACATGAAAGAACTTATCGAAAACGGGTATGTGTATATTGCCACTCCGCCTTTGTATCTGGTAAAAAAAGGTAATACCGAACGCTATTGCTGGACCGAAGAAGAACGTATGGCATTGGTAGCCGAAATATCAAAAGATGGTAGTGAAAAAGGTATTCACATCCAACGCTACAAAGGTTTGGGAGAAATGAACGCCGAACAATTATGGAATACCACAATGGATCCTAAGTTCCGGACATTACGCCAAGTTACCATAGAAAACGGCTCAGAAGCAGACCGCATATTCAGCATGCTCATGGGTGATGAGGTGCCGCCGCGTAGGGAGTTTATAGAAAAGAACGCGAAATATGCCAATATAGACGCATAAAAAAGGGGGCTTGCCCCTTTTTTTATTTTATCGATTCATAAAACTTGTAAAATTTATCTTTTATTTCATCTCGTATGCGCCTGAATTTTTTCAGCACATAATCTTCCGTGCCTTGCACCTCCGAAGGATCCTCAAAACCAATATGCAAACGGTGTTTAACTTTCCCCATGAACGCAGGGCATGACTCATTGGCTCCTCCACAAACGGTAATTACGTAATTCCAATCTTCGGTCAAATATTTATCAACAGCATCAGAAGTATGATGGCTGATATCTATTCCAACCTCTTTCATCACTGCAACAGCTTTTTCGTTGAGCTTTCCCGTGGCGTGTGTACCGGCGGAACATACTGTTAACTTATCGTCAAAAGATTGCAAAAAGCCGTGAGCCATTTGGCTGCGACAACTGTTGCCTGTGCAAAGAATAAGTATTTTCATGGCTTTTAATGAATTAATAAAACACCAACTTAGTAAATTAGCTAAGAGTGAAGTTGTGTAAAATCAGAGTTAACTATTTACTTTAACCTAATTCACTATTTCACTAATTCACTACTTAACTTCTAACTACATAATCAAATTAAAAATATATCCCGAAAGAATTATCGCTATTGCCATATAACCGAAAAAATACGCCATAAGTTTAAAAGTCATTACTTTTTTAAGCATCATGGCTTCAGGAAACGACATGGCTATAACCGACATCATAAACGCCAACGCGGTGCCCATAGGTACTCCTTTGGCAACAAAAGCCTGAATAACAGGCACCACCCCGGCGGGGTTGGCATATACAGGCATACCCAACAACACAGCAATCGGAACTCCTAATAGGTTGTTTTCGCCTATATATTGCCGAAAAAAATCGGCGGGCACAAAACCATGAATGGCAGCGCCTACACCAATACCAATTATAATGTATATAAACACAGACTTTATAATGCCCCACGCATCACCCATTACTTGAGGAAAACGTTCGGCAAAAGAAAGCCTTTGAACACTACTACTTTCAACCCTTTCTACTTTTTGTTGTAACAATTCTTTTACCCACGGGGTGAGCAAATGCTCCAGTTTAAGTTTTCCCAGCAACCATCCGCCGAAAAGACCGAGTAACATGCCACTCACTATGTAAATAACAGTAGCTTTCCATCCCCACAATCCCCATAATAAGGCAATAGCAATTTCGCTAATGAGAGGAGAACTAATGAGAAAAGCAAATGTTACGCCCAACGGAATTCCCCCACTCACAAATCCTATAAACAAAGGAATAGATGAACACGAACAAAAAGGTGTTACCGCTCCTAATATTACAGCCAAAAAATATTCTAAACCATAAAGTTTTTTGCTCGCAATATAACTTTTAACCTTTTCAATGGGGAAATAAGAATTGATATACCCCATAAAAGTCGTTATCAGAAATAATAACAATAATATTTTAAGTGTATCGTAAATAAAAAAGTTGAAAGCTGCCCCCCAGTGGTTCTCCTGGTTTAATCCCCATATTTTATATACAAACCAATCAGCAAAATTTTGCAAATATTTATATGCTAAAAACCAAACAGGCAAAAGCAATACGGCTATCAGTATATATTTTTTCTTATTCATGCGAATTGATTTGATCTTTAAAGCTAAAAAGTGCTGATTACTTACGTAAGGTTAACAATAAGATAATAAATACCTGTTATGATAAACAAAGCTGCAACTACCCTTTTAAACCATATTTCGAAAGATTTCATTTTGTTATAGAACTTACCGATATTAGCCATGCTGTATGCCAACATATAGGCAATAACAATAACCGGTAAACCTGTGGCAACCGCAAATACAGGCGGTAGCAATAATCCTGACGGTGCAGCAATAGTCATCGGTATTAACACGCCAAAATAAAGCACGCCACTAAACGGGCAAAAGGCTAAGGCAAAAGCGACACCCATCATAAATGCATTCACATACCCCCCTGTGTTTTCTTTATCTGCCTTTGCTTTTATTTTATCAAAAAAAGGAAAGTTAAACCTCAGGATGTCTAACATCAATATGCCGGCAATAATAAGCGCAACGCCTAACCACGCGCCTCCCATGTTTTGTAAGGCTCTTGCCAATTTAAAACTACTGGCGCCAAAGTAAAACAAAAGTCCCAAGGCGGTATAGCTAAACATTCTGCCCAAAGTATAAATAAATCCGCTGAACAGCACCTTTCGCTTTTGTGTAATATTTTTGCTCAAATATGCTGTTGCCGTGATGTTTGTAGCCAGCGGACAAGGGCTTATGGCTGTCATCAGCCCCAGTATAAAAGCAGCTAAAACAGGCAAAGTGTTTTTGTAGGCATCAAAAAGGTGTTGTAAATTCTCCATTATTTTTGAAGCCGTTTATCTACTTCTTTCTTTATAATAACCGAAACCGTATCAGGATTTGCAACGGCATGGGCAAAAGCCGCTTGCGTAATATCAATTTTATCTTCACCTTTGGCAATAATTAAAGCGTTCCATGCAACCTGATATTTGGCAACCAATGAATCAGCCGACTTTTCGGAAGTATTAATTTCCAAAAACTTAACATTTGGGTTGGCTCCATAGTTTTTCATAATTGTTTCTTGGGCAAGATTGCCGACAGCCACGCATGTTTTACAACGTTGTTTGCCATGAAAATAATAAACCATTACATCTGGCTGATCTATCTTGTTTTCAACCCCAACCGTCGATTTTTCCCCTGTGGATGGTCCCTGACAGGCAACATACCCTATACATGCTATTAATGCAATACCTAATAGAAATTTACGTTTCATTGCTATGTGTTTTTTATAAATTTAATATTTACTTAGCATTTCTTTTAATTCTTCAACAGAAGGAACACGTCCTTTTAAAACTACGGTTCCGTTAATTACCAACGCAGGAGTAGTCATCACGTTATATTTCATGATTTCCATAATATCGTCAACTTTGGTAATAGTGGCATTGATGTGATTAGCTTCAACCACTTCGTGTGTGAGTCTTTCAAGTGTTTTGCACTTTGTGCATCCCGTACCTAATACTTTAATTTCCATACGTTAAAATTTTTATTGTTATTTAGTATTTCGTCTAAACCCGAAACAATGGTGTAAAAATTTTTATTTTTTATTAAAAAATGTTCCGAATAAAAGCTTGGCTTCTGACCAATTTTCTTTATTGATACAATATTTTATATAGGGAGGATTAATTTCACCCTGTATCAATCCTGCATTTTTAAGCTCTTTCAAATGCTCGGACAAGGTGGAGCGGGCAATAGGTAAATTTTCCGCCATATCGCCACTGTAGCAACATTTTGTCTCGCTCAGATATTCTAAAATATATACGCGCACAGGATGAGATAAGGCTTTGCCGTATCGCGCCAATTTTTCCTGATTATCGGTATAATATTTTTGTTTTTTCATCATAAAATCATTTCGGGAAAACCCGAAACAAAAATACAACTTTATTTTAATCTGACACCTTAGTTTTTGTCTTTTTTATGCAAGTGCGGCAGACAAAAATTTGATAAAAGGATCTACTTCATTCAAAAAGCCATCCGTTTCCTTTTGCATTTTACCCGAAATCACATCCTGATCTGAAAAATTACGCGAAACAATATAGCTCTTGTATTTTAACAAATCAATATACTGAAAATCGGCTGGATAATCTTTAGGCGCTTTTTTAAGCTTGTCAAAATCATCTAAGTGAGGAAACATTTTTGCAAAAGAATCTTTTTCTATAATTTTTTTAAATTTTTGCGTATCCGTGTAAATGGCATGCCGTATTGCCGAAAGTTGCGCAGGTGAGGGCATATACACTCCCGCAGCCATCATCGAAGCGCCCGGTTCTATATGAAAATAATAGCCCGGACCACTACTTTTACGACCATATTTGGATACAAAAGCCCCCATATTAGTCTTATATGGCGATTTATCGCCCGAGAAGCGCACATCGCGGTATATCCTGAAAATACAATCTTTTGCAGTCAATGCTGCTATGGACTTATCATGTGCTGCAACCTTAGCAATCGTTTCATTTATAAATTCTTCAAAAATTGTTTTGGCAGTTTCATATTCACCTTTGTGAGATTGAAACCATTCTCTGTTATTATTTTCCCTAAGCTCTGCTAAAAAATCTATTATATTCTCTAATGCCATAATGATATTTTTTAAAAGAGTTAAACAATAGAAGTAAAAAAAATATTGAAAATTTTTTATATAAATTCAAAATGTCTTATCTAAATTTTATACATTAGTAGCAAATTTAGATGTATGAAAAAGCTTTGTTTTTTTATTATTCTATCTACATTCCTCTCATTGAGTTGCTATGCCCAACAATGGTTGCTCGCGGGAAGCAGAAGCGCGGCTATGGGCTATACTTCGGTTGCAAATATTGACTTTTGGTCTGTAAATAACAATCAGGCAGGCATGGCTTTTTACGATAAAAACAGCGCGGGAATATATTACGAAAACAGATTTATGCTTAAAGAGCTTAGTTACCAGGCTTTTTCTACTTGCTATACTACAAAATTAGGAACTTTAGGAGCAACTATAAACTACACAGGCGATAAAAATTATAATACGCTCAAAGCCGGATTAGGATACGCACTAAAAATAAATAGAAAATTTTCTTTTGGCGTACAAATGGACTATTTAAGGACATCTCTCGCCGACATTTATAAAAACAGCAACAAAGTTACCTTTGAAATAGGCTTGCTGTATAAACCATCGGAAAATATAAGCTTTGGCATGCACACTTTTAATCCTTTACCTATAAAATTAGCCGAATATGCGGATGAAAGGATTCCGACTATTGTAAATATGGGCTTTTCATACCAAATAAATAGTGATATTGTTGTTAATATTGAGGCTTACAAGCACTCCGAATTCCCTTTGGAGGTAAGAAGCGGAGGAGAGTATCATATAAATAAGATTTTTGCGGCACGCCTGGGAATTTGCACCAAACCTTTCCGATATACTTTTGGCGTAGGAGCTGAAATTAAGAAATTAAATGTGGACTTTTCATCGTGCATGCATCAAACATTAGGGTATTCGCCTCAAATATCTTTGTATTATTCGTTTTAATTAGCTGATATGCGTTGGATACTCATAACCATATGCTTTTTGCTATCCTTGTATGCACAGGCGCAAGTTATAGACAGCACTTTGCAAAAAGAAAGTTCGTTGTCCAACATATTAGAAAGTATGGCTGAAAGAAATGTCGACGGAACAGATTTTTCAGACCTTACGGATGAATTAAACGCATTAAAAGATAATCCCGTAAACATAAACTCCGCAAAAGAAAATGAAATTAAACGATTGTTTTTTCTGAATGAGCTACAACAAAGAAACTTGATAGCATATGTAGCTAAATACGGCAATATACTAAGCATATACGAATTGAAATTAATAGAAGGCTTTGATGAGGAAACTATAAACCAAACAATCCCCTATATTTCTTTTTCCGCACGACCAAAGGAAAAATTAGATTGGAAAAAAGTTTTTAAATATGGCAAAACTGACTTTACCTTTCGGTTTTACCGTCAACTACAAAAATCTTCGCGCTATACTATTCCTGATTCCACAGGTAAATCAAAAAATTTTTATTTAGGAGACCCTAATAATCTGTTTATAAGGGTGCAGTTTAAATATAAAGATGTATTAAAAACGGGGCTGATTGCGGAAAAAGATGCCGGCGAACCTTTTGGGTCGCATAACGACACGTTGCCCAAAGGATTCGACTTCTATTCATTTCATCTGTACCTCAACAATATCAAACATTTTAAACATATTGCGCTGGGAGATTATCACATAAAACTCGGACAAGGCTTGAACCTCTGGACCGGTTTCGGGATGAGTAAGGCGTTGGGCTATATCCCTTCACGAAAAAGAGCTCCCTGCATAACTCCACACGCGTCAGCCAACGAAACATCTTTTATGAGGGGCGTTGCGACAACTTATAATTACAGAGATTTTGACTTAACCGGATTTTTATCCTATAAAAAACTGGATGCTTCTTTGATGGCAGCCGATACTTTGGCAGGAACTGATGAAATGATTCGCTCCTTACAACAAACAGGCTATCATAGAACCATCAGCGAAATCAACAACAAAAACCAGATTGGACAAGCCATATTCGGGACCAATCTTAAATACTGGGGTGATAAAATACACATAGGGTTAACAGCTTTCCACATCAGGCATGACAAGGGTTTTATTATGCCAACAGCCATATACAGAAAATTTGAACCTTCTCTTAAAGAAAACACCTATGTAGGTTTTGACTACGGAACTCGTTATAAAATACTCGCGCTTTACGGCGAAGCTTCTTATCAGCTACACCATGGCAGCGCCTTCTTGCAAGGATTAACCGTAACGCCGTCTTCGAGAATATCCCTTGCTGTTCTTTACCGAAATTATGCTAAAAACTATTACAATCTATCAGGTAACGCTTTCGGCGGAGCCTCTCATAACAGCAATGAACATGGCTTGTATGCCGGAATTAACGTTTATCCTTTTAAAAAAGTTTTCATCACCGCTTATGCTGATTATTATAAATTCCCCTGGCTTGCATACAGGGTAGATGCGCCTTCTTCAGGAACGGAATATGGCATACAAGGTATTTACACCTTTAATAAAAAAGCGCGCTTTATTACAGGGTATAGATATAGAGAAAAACAACAAAATTTAATCTGTGATGATGCCAAAACAAACGCAATAGCTTTAAAACTTTTACAAAATTTACGCTTTCAAATGGAATTTGACGCTTTACCATGGTTAGGATTCCAAAGCAGATTAGAAATTACCACACATACGGTAAACGGGAAAAATGCACAAACAGGATATCTGATTTTTCAGCATATAAAAATAATACCGGTCACTCAAAAATATCGCTTGTATTTTCGTTATACCACTTTCGATAATCAATCATATGATACACGGGTTTATGCTTATGAAAACGATTTTGCCTATGCTTTCAGCATTCCTGCATTTTATGGTAAAGGAAATGCCTTTTATGCCATGGCACAATTTAATTTTTACAAATCTTTTTCTTTAGGCTTGCGCTACGCGCACACATGGTACACCAAACGTTATACATCAAACGAACAAGACGACGAACCCAATATGCTTAAATCAAGCATAAAAGTGCAATTACATTACAGATTTTAAAGAAAGAAGCAAGCCTTTCGAGCTTGCTTCCATATAAGTTTGATGTGAACGATTTTATTTGGTAACACGTTCAAGCCATTTCACCATTCCCAACATCACACCCATTGATACAAAGCAGATAATGGCAAATACCATCCAGCATTGCCATAACGGCATTCTGTTCATCATAAATGGACCTATCCAGATAAATAAATTACCTACGGCAGTTGCTCCCAGCCATAAACCTTGACAAATTCCTTGAAGATGTTTCGGAGCTACTTTGGATACAAAAGAAATGCCCAGTGGCGAAATAAAAAGTTCAGCTACCGTAAGGAAGAAATAAGTGACAATTAAAACCCATGCGCCTTGCTTCATGGACTCTTGTACATTTACATCCAATTCTTTAAAAGCAGCTCCTGATGGATAACCCATTTTAGAAGAAACGATAAGAAGAAATACATAAGCCAAAGCTGTAATTCCCATACCTAAAGCAATCTTGCGCGGGGTAGAAATTACTTTACCTCTTCTAGCTAATAAAGAGAAAACCCAAATAACAATTGGTGTTAATACAATTACAAAGAATGGGTTTAAAGCTTGCCAAATTTCAGGTGGCACTGATGAGGTATTAATGAAGTCGCGAGCAAAAATAGAAAGAGATTGTCCGTTTTGGTGGAAAGAAAGCCAGAAAAAGATAGCAACACCAAGAACAGCAAATAAAGCATATAGTCTTTGTTTAATTTCAGTAGCCATAGCTCTTTTTTCTTCTTCGGTATAGCCTTCTACTTTCACTTCTTTTTTAGCAGGATTGGGGAAAATCTTCTTGGTTGCCATAAAAATAACTAAAGAAATAAACATGGCAACTACGGAAGCAATAAAAGAATAATGCACTCCGGTATTAAATACATTCAAATAGTTTTGACAAAAAGCTGCATCCACCACTTGTCCACCTCCCACTTCTTGTGCAAGTTTAGTAAGATTTTGCATGTCATTCCCCGCCATTGTATTCTTTAAAAATTTATGACACAGTTCAGGAAGGCTGGCATTGTAAGTTAAACTATGTACTTTTAACCACCAACTTCTTAATAATGGCGCAACAAATGGTGCAATAACCCCCCCTACATTAATGAATACATAAAAAATTTGGAAACCTGAGTCGCGCTTGTCTCTGGCTATTTTTAAAGCTTCCGTACCTTCTTTAGCCGCTTCATTTTCCATATTGTCATACATTTGCCCTACAATTGCCTGCAAATTACCTTTAAAAAGCCCGTTACCAAAAGCAATAGTAAGTAATGCCAAGCATGTAAAAGGAAGTAACCAGCCAATGTTGGTAGATGTGGAAACAATAGGAATAGAAATCAATACGTATCCGGCAGCCATAATCATTAAGCCTGTCATGATAGTACCCTTGTAATTTTGTGTTCTGTCGGCAATAAGACCGCCTACTAAACTCAAAACATAAATTAAAGCGTAAAATACGGCATAAATAACTCCGCCCGTAGTTTCGTCAAGTCCGAATTTCGAACACAAGAATAACAATAAAACGGCATTCATAATATAGTAGCCGAAACGTTCGCCCATATTAGACAGTGCCGCAGGAAGTAATCCTTTAGGGTGATTTTTAAACATATTTTTATAGATTAAATTAGTATTATTTTTTACGAAAAGCAAATATATACGTTTTTTCCTTTGTAAAAACTTCTTATGAATTATTTTATCATATTACATTTGCATTATGGATTTTGGAAACAAACGATATTATAGTTACAACACGTATTTTAAAACCACTTTCGGGCAACGGGTGCAAAAACTTTCCATTGATGCGGGTTTCACATGCCCAAACAGGGATGGCTCCGTAGCGTTAGGGGGCTGCACCTATTGCAATAATGACGCTTTTAACCCTTCTTATTGCCAAGCAACCAAATCTGTTACCCTGCAAATAGAAGAAGGAATTGCTTTTCACAAAGTACGATACAGGAGGGCTATGCAGTATGTAGCTTATTTTCAAACCTATTCAAACACATATGCTCCGTTGGAAAAACTTAGGTTACTTTATGATGAAGCGCTTGCTTATCCTGATATTATCGGGTTGGTTATCGGTACGCGTACCGATTGCATGGATGATGAAAAATTGCAATATTTCAGCGAATTAAGTAAAAATTATTATGTTATGTTGGAATATGGCTTGGAAAGCACCGATAATACGACACTGGAAAAAATAAACAGGGGACATACCTTTGAGCAAGCCAAAGAGATGATTGAGAAAACAGCCGCCTACGGGATAAAGACAGGCGTGCATTTAATATTCGGATTGCCGGAAGAAACAAGAGAACAAATGCTGCAACGTGCAGATGTTGTTTCTGCTCTGCCTTTGACATCCATTAAATTTCATCAACTGCAAATAGTGCGAAACACACGGATGGAAAAGGATTATTTACAACATCCTCAGGGGTTTAACCTTTTCTCACTTGAAGAATATATTGATTTTATTTGCAATTTTATTGAACGCTTAAATCCTTCGTTTGTAATAGAGCGATTTTCGGGCGAAGTGCCCCCTCGTTTTTTGGTATCAAAACCTTGGGAAAACTTGCGTGCCGACCAAGTAGCGGTAATGATAGAAAAAGAGCTTGAACGAAGGGACAGTTGGCAGGGAAAGTACTATGCTCCCACAACCAGCCTGTAACCGATATTATGAATATTTTCTATCTTAATATTATTATCTGATTTGAGCAGCTTGCGCAAACGGGATATAAAAACATCTAAACTGCGACTGGAAAAGAACCTGTCGCTACCCCATACAAGGCTTAAAATATCATCGCGTTTTACTATTTTACCCTGATTTTTACAGAGGCATTCCAACAATTCGGCTTCACGAAAAGTAAGCGGATATTCTTCTTCATCTTTTGTGAGTTTTAATGCGCTTTTTGAGAATACAAACCCTCCTATATGCCACAGCTCATTGTCGCTGGCAGCATTATTTACCTGACTTCGTTTCAGAAATACCTCTATTTTCAAAATCAATTCTTCAATGCTAAAAGGCTTGGTTATATAATCATCTGCTCCTATCTGCAAACCTGCAATTTTATCGTCTTGCGTAGATTTTGCGGAAAGAAATATAATGGGAGCGTGTTCACTTTTTTGTCTTATTTTTTTTGCCAGCATATAACCATCCACTTTAGGAAGCATCACATCCAAAATATAAAGGTCGTAATTGTTTTGCAGTATGTTTTCCAATGCAGATAAGCCATCCTCGCAATAAAACACATTGTAACCTGCACGTTGCAGATTATCCCGCGTTAAAAATGCAAGTGTAACATCGTCCTCTACATATAAAATCCGCGCGTTTTTCATTAATTGTTGTTTTTGGATAATTTAGAGTTCAATAATAAATCGGGTTCCCTGTAGTACCTTATCGTCCAAATATATTTTCCATCCATGTGCTTCGCAAACGCTTTTTACATAAAATAATCCCAGCCCAAATCCTTTTACATCGTGTATGTTTTGAGTAGGCACCCTGTAAAACTTATTAAAAACGCGCTTGTGAAACTCCGGCTTTATACCGGGACCGTTATCGGCAAAAGAAATTATATAATGCTTATCTTTTTTCTCTGTAATAATTGTTATTTCAGGATTTTCGCCCGCGTATTTTATTGCATTATCAAGCAAATTATACAATATGTTGGATACATGTGTTTTATCTGCCTGCACATGCGGGAAATCATGAAGTAAATGAGTAATTATTTTAATTTTATGCTGATAGTTTGCCTTGCAGTTTTCAATCAGTTTGTTTATAATATCATTAATATCTAATGGCTCTTTATGTAATTGGATTCCGCTTTTTTCAATGCGGGCTATCTGCAATACCTTATCCACCTGCTCGTTTAGCCGCGAAACTTCCTGTTTTATGATAGATCCATAGGTTATCACACGCGTTTGCTCGTTCACCGAGTCGGGGTTGGAGAGCACATCGGCAGCTATGTTAATGCTGGCAATGGGAGTTTTAAACTCATGTGTCATGTTATTAATAAAATCGCGCTGCATCTCCGATAGTTTCTTTTGATTAAAAATAACAAAAATAGCATATACAAAAAACACAACAGCCACGCCCAGTATAACAATCAGATAAAACCATATTTGCATGTCGCCGGCAATGGTATTTCTGAGTTTAGGAAAATTGACGCCAAAATAATAATTATACTCGTTATACTTAGGTAAATCAACTGTTGGCGCATTTTTTTTTACTTTCCCGTTATAAAAAATATAATTACCATATACCATTTGATTGGTTTGGCAGTTATAAATGGCATATTCAAAATCAGTGAGAATATTATACCGCGCAAACTCCGTTTTAAGATAGTATTCGAGAATATTGGCATCAATATCGCCGTTGACATCTACTACAAAATAATTGGATGATAATTGCCTCACGGGGTTTACGCTAGCAGGCGTGGTATTTTCTATTTTATGCAATTTTGAAGCAACATTTCTAAGACAAATAGTAACGGTTTGCGAAAATTGTTTTTCCTTATTGCCCCATTCCACTTTCATAAAATATGCCTGCATGGCTATAATGCCAATAATAGCTATGGCTCCAAGCAAGACGACTATACGTATGTGGCGACTCCGCATAATTTATTTTTTGATTTAAAATTACACTATTTTATCAACTCTTTCTCTTATTTACATTTTATTTACAAACTTTTACACTTTATTTGCCAAGTTTAACAATTCATTAAACTTATTGTCGCCAAATGCCCCCATCTTTGTATCGTAAAAAATGTACTCACAAACAATCAATCAAATCATGAAAAAAATATTATGTATTGCCGCTTTATTATTTGGCGCCGTTTATGTAAACGCTCAAACCGCAACACCTGCCAAACCTGTTAATCCTAAAGCTCCCGTGGCAAAATGGGAAGCAACCACTATTGATTTGGGCGAAATAGAACAAGGAATTCCTAAAGAAGCTCAGTTTAAAGTTAAAAATATGGGCAAGGAACCGCTTATTATTGAAAGAGCAAATGCAAGCTGCGGATGTACCAATTTAAAATATGAAAAAGAGCCCATTATGCCTAAAAAAACAGGTATTGTAGCCGCCACATATAATGCAGCTTCTGTAAGTCCTTTTAATAAAACAATCACCGTTAAAACCAATGCGGATGAAGCTGCGGTAGTTTTAACCATCAAAGGCACTGTCGTACAAAAAAAATAATTTGACATAAGTTTAGTTTGTTTGTTATTAATGTGTGAATGCCCTGCAAATTCAGTTTTGCAGGGCATTTCATTTGTAAAAACAACAAGTAATGTTTTACAATATACTTCTATTTAGTGTCATTTATATCGGTTGATTGGTGCGGTTTTGGCATTCTGCCGGCTTGCTGCAACATGCGCGTAATAATCCATTCCAGTTGACCATTGGTACTTCTAAACTCATCATTTGCCCATTTTTCAACAGCTTTTAAAACCTCATCGTTTAACCGTAATGCAAATGCTTTTTTTTCAGGCATATTTCATCTATCCTTTAAAACTATTTTACGTTTTTTTTATTTTCATCATTTCTCCCATGGCATTCCTTAATTTCTCCGGTTGATGCGTGCCAAATATGATTGTTTTTGTATTTCGCAATTTAATTTTCAATCCATCTCGTCCGTACACATGATAAACACACTTGTGACTGCCAAAATGCGCGCCTATGGAAACATTGCCAATTCTTAACCCCCATCCTCCAAAATCTTTTATATACATACATTCTTTAACTTCAAAATCAACAATGCTTTGCATCGGTATTTTACGTGTTTTGTTGATTACCGGAAAAAATGTATAATAAATGCCATCTGCATAAATATGGGTTACCAATGCGCCTTTATATAAAAACAGGCACAAGAAAAATAAAGTGAAAATATCAATGATAAAAAGAATATAAAACATATAATTGTTAAAATTAATTATATCAAAATATACTTTATATGTTGCATAGCCAACAAAAAATATGGCGACAAAAACAATTAGCCATGCCTGCCAATGGGAACGGATATATTGTTTTTCGGTAAATAGCGGGTATGTGTATGTATCCATAGGATTTACTATTGGTATAAACTACCGGTGTTTACCACAGGCGAAGCATCTTTATCAGAACACAGCACCACCAGCAAGTTGCTTATCATGGCAGCACGGCGTTCGCCTTCTAAACTCACAATTTTTCTATCCTCCAGTTTTTCCAATGCCATTTCTACCATACTTACGGCTCCTTCTACAATTTTAGTTCGGGCAGCCACAATAGCAGTAGCTTGCTGGCGTTTAAGCATTGCCTGTGCAATTTCGGCAGCGTATGCCAAATTGGCTATACGTGCTTCTATAACATCAATACCTGCAATGGCGAGGCGCTCTCTCAGTTCGTTTTCCAACACATGATTTACTTCTTCGCCTCCGGAACGCAGCGTGATTTCTTTTTCTTCATCATCAAAGTTGTCATAAGCATAGTGTCCGGCCAGCTTACGCACGGCAGATTCGCTTTGTATGCCTACAAACTTGTAATAATCATCAACCTGAAATGCCGCTTTAAAGGTATCCTGTACTTTCCATACCAATACAATTCCTATCATAATGGGATTGCCCAACTTATCGTTTACCTTTAAAGTTTCACTGTTAAAGTTATTGGCGCGCAAGGAAATGCTTTTTCTCTTCATCAAAGGATTTAAAAAATAAAAACCATTTTCTTTAATTGTGCCTTTATATGCGCCAAACAAAGTAAGTACCGAAGATTGGTTAGGGTTTACTACTACCATTCCCGCCGCAAAAACAATTGCAACAAAAACACATGCAAAACCGAGAATCAAATAATACGTATTTTCAGCTTTCGTGAAAAAGAAAATACCCAAACCTAAAAGGGCTAAAAAAATAACAAAAGCTAAATAGCCTAAATTGGGAGATAATTTTTTAATTTTTTCCATTTTAAAATGATATTATTATGATATTATTATGAAGCAAAGATATAGTTATAAAAACATAAAGTCAAGTTTTTATCTGTTTTTTTTAAAAATAAAGGCTTGCGTTTTCGTGCAAGCCTTTAAAGAAAGCATTCTTATTAAAAAAATCAAAAACCTATCTCTTGCGCCACTGGTTTCAAGGAGGTTAGAGCAATATCCACAAATTCATCCAAAGGAATACCGATTTGCTCACATTCCATAATATTTTCTCTTTTTACCGATGCGGCAAAAGCTTTTTCTTTCATGCGCTTGGTAACTGATTTTACTTTCACACTTTCAATTTTTTTATCGGGATATACGAGCGCAGTCGCAAAAATTAATCCCGACAAAGTCTCTCCTGCAGCTAATGCATGCTGGAATAATGTAGATCTCGGTTGCCCCGTAGCACATTCATTATGCATTTTTATTGCATCAACAGCATCCGCCGGCAGTTCGTTTTCTAACATTTTTGCTCCTACAATACCATGTGTTTTAGCATCAGCATTAGTGATTTCAACATCTATATCGTGAAGCAATCCTGCATACCCCCATTTATCTTCATCTTCATTCAACTTACGCGCCAAAGCACGCATTATAAATTCAGAAGCTACGCAATGTGCTATCATTTTAGTATTAGTAATATGTTTGTGAAGCAAATCCATATAATATTCTCTTGTTTTCATGCTATTTTTATATGTGTTATTATTTTTTTATTAGTAATGACTTTTGTTTAAACGCATTATTTGTTTATCAAAGTATTTATGAAAGATTCGCCACGAATGTTTGACAAGCAAATTTTTTAAAACATAAAAAAATTTATTATATAATAATATTTTTTATATAAATTATATATCCTCACATTGTATTAATTGTCAGTGTAAGTTAAGTATTATCTTACATGCTAATTCCCAGATAAATAAGTTTCTATTTTACAAAAATAAAAAAAGCCCGTCATATACCGACGAGCCTATATATTTTTAACAAAAAAATTACTTTTTAATAGGTGTAGGCTTTTCTTTTTGCTTATTGCAGCATGCTTTGTCGCCCTCTTTTTTAGTGCAGGTTTTGCTGTCTTTACTGCAAGTAGCCTTGTCATGCTTGCAGGTTTTAGAATCGTGGTTGCATTTGGCGTCTTTGCTATTACCTTTATCGCAGCATGTTTTTTGCTGAGGTTTGGCAGGAGTAACGCTTTGTGCATTTACCGTATAAACTGTAAAACTTAATACTAAAGTTAAAACAGAAATCAAAAGTTTAATTTTTTTCATTTTTCCTTATGTTTATGAATTTATAACTTACCAAAGATAAGACGATTTTTGTTACTAAAGGTTTAATTAAAAAAGAATATTTTTATTGAAATTTTGCCAAATGTGTAATTCCGCCTCTTACTTTTTCATTTAATTTCACCGTAATTTTAGCATTTAAAGGTAAAAATACATCTACACGGCTACCGAATTTTATAAACCCAAATTCCCCTCCTTGTGGTGCTTCATCTCCTACTTTTGCATAGCAAACGATGCGTCGGGCAACTGCGCCGGCAATCTGCCTGAACAAAACAGTGCCGTGTTTAGGATTTTCAACCACTACAGCCGAACGCTCATTCTCGGTAGATGATTTGGGGTGCCAGGCAACAAGGTACTTGCCTTCCCAATAATGGGTGTACACAACTTTTCCGCTGATGGGATAACGATTTACGTGTACATTATTGGGCGACATAAAAACAGAAACCTGTATGCGTTTTTCATTTAAATATTCATCTACATAAACTTCCTCAATAGCTTTAATAACGCCATCGGCAGGACACAAAACCACATCCTCATTCAAATTCATTTGCCTTACCGGCATCCTGAAAAACCGTACAATTAAAACCCAAAGAATGATTGCCGGAACTATAATCAACAAACTCCAAAGTTTAAGCGTATCAGCCCAAAACACAACAGCTATCACAATAATAAGCGTTATAACCGTTGTAATACCTACAATTTTATGTCCTTCTTTATGTAAATACATTTTATGATTATTTTTTTAAATTAACAACAGAACTATATAAACAAAGGGGGCAGAAAGCAATACGGCATCAAAACGATCAAGAATGCCTCCATGTCCGGGCATAATGTTTCCTGAGTCTTTTACGCCTACACTTCTTTTCAACATGCTTTCAACCAAATCGCCCAACGTGCCCGCAAAAATAACAATTATGGCAATAATAATCCATTTCCAAAACTCCAATTCGGGAAATAATAATGAATTGCCGTATGCCATAAGTACGGCAAATAACCCTCCCCCTATGCTTCCTTCCCAGCTTTTTTTAGGCGAATGTCTTTCAAAAAGCCTGTTTTTACCCATAGCAGAACCTACAAAATAAGCGCCTGTGTCGTTAAGCCACAAAATAAACAGATAGCCTAAAACCAAAGGATATCCATTGGTTTCAGAAGTAGAATGAAGAAAAAAATTGGAAAGCATCGCCAGCGGAAAGGAAACATAAAAAATGCCGGATATTGAAACTGCTATATTCAGCAATGGGTTGCGTTTATTACGCCACAGCTCAATAAAAAACAAGGGTAATAGCAGCACGAAAGAAAACAAGAATGTGTAGTTAGAGGATAAATAAGGCGTGCCAAAAGCTATCAAGGCATAAATTATACCACCTAAAATAATGGAAATGATACGTGCCGGACGCACTGTTTCTGATGAAAGTAGTTTATAATATTCATATAAACCTATGATGGTTATAGGCAAAAAAACAAGGCTAAACACGAGGTGTCCCAATAATGAAGCCCCTATCATGATAATTAAAAAAACTACGGCAGATAAAGAACGCTTAAATAAATCTTTCATACGTCTTGCTTATTAATATCTTTTTTAGGTTTAGTAAAATTAAAAAAATAATTTATCATACTTTAAGTATATTTAAGGTTCTTTTCTTTATTCATCTACTTTTGTCTTGATACAAAAGTAGCAAAAAATCAAGGCTGTATAAAAAAATATTGTTTTCATACAGCCTTAATTATTTTTAAAGGTGTATGAGAGGTAGCATTATGTTAGCCTTATGCTCAACAGAAAACTTCTCCTTTTGCTACGTTTTTACGGATTGGTTCTGCCACGCAATACAAGTTGCCCTGCCCACGCAGCTGCCCAATGCGTCTGTATTGCTTGGTAATGCCTACGCCACGAACCTTCCCTCAAAAACTACTATTTTTTTATAATGCCCTCAAGCGCGGTGCGGAAGGCGTAAACGGAAGGACAAAACGGCGAGCATGGGCGGACTTTGTAGGTGAGGCATCGTTTTGTCTTTATTTATTCACACATTGTTTTTTTAAAAATGTGTTCATGAAATCGTTCCCCTAAGTTTCTTTGCATCCTTTCTTGCATCAACCGAACTACAAAAAGTGGAGTGAGCTCGCTGAACACCTTTAAAATAAACAAAAGGTGAAGCAACCAAGAAAGGATGTGGGGTTTGGGGCAAAGCCCCATTAAATAAACAGAATGAATAAAGAAAAAGAACGTTTTTATGCCATACATGACATGAACTTTAAGTACTTATTTTTTAAGCTTTACTTAATTGTATCAATGCTGGCTTCGCAGGTTAAAGGTGGTATGCTTGTCTTTCGACAGACAGGTAACTCCGCATGTATCTGGTTATTCACTTGGATTGAATTTTTGACTTCCCTGCTGCACTCCATACATCCAAGTTTTAAAAAGTTGGATTATAGATTACTTATAATTTGTTTTGCCTGAAAAGCCTTTTCTTTTTCAACATATAACTCTATTTCGCCAAAAAGATAAGCCGAATCTTTTTTACTTATCTCCACACTTTCAATTCCATTATCCAACAATATTGCTTTTGCCATTTCAATATCATAAAATTGGGATGAACTATATATTTTTATCCAATTATCGATCATTTTGATATAAAATTTATATTTCGGACGAATCTATCAGAATAAGAAATAACTCACGAACTGCTACTCCTGCATTTACTTCACGCTGCTCAACAGAAAAAGTACGTGCCGGACCGGTTATAAAAGTTAACATGGAAGGCAAATCATTTCCATATTTAAGGCTAATTGCCTGCAATGCATCTTCTATATCATATATTAACTGATGTGTGTAAGCTACTACTACAAGCGTATGAGGCAAAGATACCATTTTTCTTCCATTTGCCGATGAAACCAAAATGCTACCCGTGCGCGAAACCAAATACTCACAATGGGTAATACCTATCTGCATATCTGCAACGGTAGATGGATTAGACTCAAATGGAACGCCCGCCTGCGTGAGGGTATATTGCAAACTTGCATCTTGGCAATGTACATTGCTCCATTGGCGCGTTTCATACAACGATTTTATCGCTGTCTCCAAGGCTGTTTCGTTTTCACAATAGAGAAAAATGCCTCCTCCCTGCGTAAATTCCTGTGCAAAGTTTATGTCTAAATCTTCACGCAAATCAGCATATATAGGCGATTCCCTATCCAACTGTTTCACCGGATTAGGCATTTTATAGAGCAACGCATGGCGTAATTTCTTTAATACCTTTTCCCTTGATGTGGTTTCGTCCATGAAAATATATTTTAAAGCGTTTACGCCTCTTTATTTTCGCCACTTCCCCCATCAGAAGATTCTGCATCTTCTGCTTTTTCCGCACTATTAACCTCCGTGTAAGTTGGTATATTTAAAGAGGAGCTTGTATTCAAATTATCTGCAGGTATTTTAGCTTCTTCGTCCTTTTTATCAAACGGGCGCATGCCGAATATGTTTTCCAAATCTTCTCTGAAAATAACTTCCTTCTGAAGCAAAATATCAGCCAACTGCTTAAGCTTATCTTTATTATCCAACAATATTTGTTTTGCACGTTGGTATGCTTTCTCTACCAATACATGAATTTCTTCATCGATAACTTTCGCTGTTTCTTCGCTAAACGGTTTACTGAATGAATATTCCGACTGCCCTGTAGAGTCATAGAAACTTATGTTTCCTATTTTGTCATTTAAGCCATAGAAAGCCACCATTGCATAGGCTTGCTTTGTAACTTTTTCCAAGTCATTAAGTGCGCCTGTCGAAATTCTGCCGAATATAACCTCTTCGGCGGCACGACCTCCCAATGCTGAGGTCATCTCGTCAAACAACTGCTCAAAGGTAGTTATCTGGCGTTCTTCGGGCAAATACCATGCTGCTCCCAGCGCTCTTCCGCGTGGCACAATGGTTACTTTCACCAAAGGGTGAGCATGTTCCAACAACCAACTTACAGTGGCATGCCCTGATTCGTGATATGCAATAACCTTTTTTTCTTCGGGAGAGATGATTTTGTTGCGTTTTTCCAATCCACCCACTATACGATCAATGGCATCAAGAAAATCTTGCCTGTCGATACTTTTCTTGTCTTTACGCGCTGCTATAAGTGCCGCCTCATTACATACGTTAGCAATGTCAGCGCCCGAAAAACCGGGGGTTTGTTTTGCCAGAAAATCTACATCCATGGCAGTATCCAACTTCAAATTGCGCATATGTACTTTGAATATGGCTTTACGTTCTTCCAAATCAGGAAGTTCAATATATATCTGCCTGTCGAAACGACCCGCACGCAACAAAGCTTTGTCGAGAATATCCGCTCTGTTAGTTGCCGCCAAAATAATAACACCCGCGTTGGTTTGGAAACCATCCATCTCGGTAAGCAACTGATTAAGCGTATTTTCGCGTTCATCATTGGCGCCTGTCATTGCGTTTTTGCCACGCGCACGACCTACGGCATCAATTTCATCAATAAAAATAATACTTGGAGCTTTCTCTTTTGCTTGTTTAAATAAATCCCTGACACGTGAAGCACCCACTCCTACAAACATCTCAACAAAATCGGAACCGGAAAGGGAAAAGAAAGGAACTTTTGCCTCACCCGCTACAGCTTTAGCCAAAAGTGTTTTCCCTGTACCCGGAGGACCCACAAGCAAAGCTCCTTTTGGTATTTTTCCTCCTAATTCGGTATATTTTTTAGGGTTTTTCAAAAACTCCACAATTTCCATTACCTCCACTTTGGCTTCTTCCAATCCCGCCACATCATTGAAGTTAATCTTAACCATGGTATCTTTGTCAAACAGTTGGGCTTTTGACTTACCAATATTAAATATTTGTCCGCCACCACCCGGTCCGCCGCCACGAGACATCATACGCATAAGAAAATACCAAGCGCCAATTAACAACAATATGGGTAACATCCAAGTGAAAACATCGCCCATCACGTTTTTGCGTGTAATATTGTTCACATACACGGGACTTACCACATTTTTTTGGGCTTCCAACATATCTTTTTCAAAATTCTCCAACGAACCTATTTGAAAAGTATAATGTGGAGATGAGGCGCCAATGGTATTATTGCCCTTTTTTATATCCTGAAATTTGGGAGAATTTAGTTTATCTTTTTTTATATAAATTTCAGCATACTCTTTATTTACCAAATTAACTTTTTCAACCTCCTGGTTTTCAAGCATGTTTTTAAATTCAGCCCAACCTATTTCCTTAGGCTTACCGCCCATATTACCGAAATACAAAGACATTAATACAATACCAAGAACTATATAAATCCAATAAAAATTGAATTTCATTTTAGGCTTGCCGTTTGTATTCAGTTTTTTAAAAGGGGCATTGTTATTTTCTTCGCTCATGCTAATAAAATATATTTATTAATACTTAATTTCTTCACGTGGCGCATCGCTCCACAATTTTTCCAATTGATAAAATTCTCTGGCTTCAGGATTAAATATATGAACTACCACATCAAAGTAGTCGAGTAAAACCCATTCGCAATTTTCCATTCCTTCCTTGTGTGCAGGGAAACCCCCAACCGCCGTTTTTACTTCGCGCATTACACCATCTGCCAAAGTGTCAACCTGGGTGCGGGATGAACCATTACAGATAATAAAATAATCAGTTATAGAATTGGGCATTGCCGATAAATCCAATTTTACAATATCTACTCCCTTTTTGTCCTGAAGCGCTTTGATTATAATGCCTGCCAGCATCGCTGACGCTTCTGTTTTTTTTCTCTTTGCCATCCAATAAATTTAATTATTCAACTTACAAAGTTAAATATTTCTGTGAATAATTGTTACATTTAACATTCTTAAACAAACTACAAGCCTTTTTTTATTTGCCGTCATTTTGTCACTTTGGTAAATATAGAAACTTATAGCTTACTTTTGTATAAAATATCAATACGTGTTTGCAGACAATATCATTATCTTAGAAAGTGCAACTTCCACTAATGCTGTGGCACAGCAAATGCTTCAAAGCAATAAAATGCCCGAAGGTTCGGTGATTATAACCCACCATCAAACCAATGGAAAAGGATTGGGAACGAATGCGTGGGAAAGCGAGCCTCGTAAAAATTTAACCTTTAGCATTGTATTGTATCCAACAGTATCAATAGAAGCGCAATTTTATTTAAACAAATCCATTGCATTGGGAATTTATGACTATGTAAAAGCTGAAGCAGGTATGGGAACCGTAAAAATAAAATGGCCCAACGATATATATGTAAACCGAAAAAAAATATGCGGCATACTCATTGAAAATGCAATTAATTCCACCCATATTGAGCATTGCATTGTAGGCATAGGTATCAATATCAATCAGCAAATATTTTTGAGCAACGCGCCAAATCCGGTTTCGCTAAGCAATATTACGGGCAAGACCTATAATTTGGACTGCGAACTACATAAAGTGTTGAATTTTATAGAAAAACGATATATAAATTTCGGAAGAAAAAAATACGATGAAATAAACAACGAATATGTGTCCTGTTTATTTCGATTAAACGAAATGCACGATTATATTATACATGAAAAAACCGTGAAAGCAAGCATTACCGGCGTTACAAAATATGGCGCTTTATTGCTTACCGACACAGCAGGTAAAACTTGGGAGTGTGGCGTTAAAGAAATACGGTTTTTATTGGGGACATAAATGCCCTTGTTCAACATATTTTTTCAATTCTTCTGTAAGCCTGTTTGTAAAAGTTTCCAGAGGCTTATAAGCCATCATTGCCATAAATTCATTGATATCGGAAGTTACAATAAACTGCACCGCAGCTTGTTGCAGGGCAATTTGTTCTATTTTAACTTCTACATATAGGTTAACATGCACGCCCATTTTACCATGTCCGGCAAGTTTAATATTTGAATACGGTATTTTTTCTGTATATTCGGCTGTAATTGTTGTTAACCCTTTCACATGGAAACTGCACGTGTCATTTTCTACTTTCCAATCAGAAACCTGATCGGGCAATAGTTTTGAAAAATGATTAAAATCTGTTAAAAATTCGTATAAAGCTTCCGCCGAACATTCGATAACTGCTCTTTCGCCAATAACTGGTTTCTTCATTTACAATTTATTTAAATGCAGACATAAAAAAACTACACCATTTATCATAAAACACAATGGCATGCCTGCAAGATTAATCTAACTTAAAAATAACGGTGATAAAAAGAATATGTTTATTTATTCCACACTCTTGGATTTTGGCGCCATTTTATTAGCGACTCCAAGTCAGTATCTTTCACATATCCCATTTCTAAGGCTTTTTTGATTAGGATATCATAGTTGGTAAGGGTTTTAACGCTACAATTCGCATTTTTAAACGCCTCCTGTGCTTCGGGTAAGTTATAACTAAAAATAGCAGCCATTCCCTTAACATTACAGCCTGCAGCACGCAATGCTTCTACGGCGGCAAGACTGCTTTTACCTGTTGAAATTAAATCCTCAATCACCACAACTGATTGACCGCTTTCAACCACACCCTCTATTTGGTTTTCTAACCCGTGGCTTTTCTTTTCCGAACGCACATATACAAAAGGAAGTCCTAAGTCCTGGGCTACCAAAGCTCCTATAGCAATAGCTCCGGTTGCAACTCCTGCAATCACATCTATATTCCCATATTCTTCGTTAATAAGCTGCACAAAAGCTTGACGAATATGTGTTCTTACTTTGGGGTAGGAAAGCGTGCGCCTATTATCACAATAAATGGGTGATTTTATTCCGGAAGCCCAAGTAAAAGGATTATTATTATCCAATTTTATTGCTTTAATTTGCAAAAGGGATTCCGCTATTATCAATTCTGTATCGGTCATAATGTAGTTTATTTTAATTTAATGCAATGCACAAGGTTTTTTTAGACAACAAGCAAATTTACTTTACCTGTGATGCAAACGACTCATACTTGCAAAATGCAGACCAAAAAATTTCTTTTTCGAAAGAAATTTCGATGGCTGAGGTTTATAAAATTTTTTGCAAAGATATACATTTTGAAAAATTAGGCATCATATCTTCAAAAAAGGATTATATATATATGTGGAACACATTTTGTTCTCTTTTTAAGCTTATACAGGCAGCCGGAGGCATTGTTAAAAATGCTGAAGATAAATATCTTTTTATTTACCGCTTGGATAAGTGGGACCTGCCTAAAGGGAAGGTTGAAGATAAAGAAGATATTAAAGATGCCGCTATTCGCGAAGTACAAGAGGAAACAGGTTTAAAAAATGTGGAAATACTTAAACCCTTGCCTTCTACTTTTCATATATACACCACCCATAAAGGAAATGAAGTTTTAAAAGAAACTTTTTGGTTCGATATGCAAACCTTTGATACGGAATCACTTGTTCCCCAACTTGAAGAAAATATTACCGAAGCACGTTGGTTTGAAAAAAAACAGTTGAATATTCCCCTAAGCAACACATACGCCTCTTTAAAAGATTTGCTGCAAGTATATTTTAACTTATCGGAGAATTAATATTTTCAGAAAAGCAAATTTTTTTTATGCGACAATCATATACATTTGCTTATTTTTGTCCATATTTATCAAATTATGGTTTTTTATAATTTTTTTTAAATGAAAATTGCTGTTTTCCCCGGCTCCTTCGACCCCGTAACACGCGGACATGAATCAATTGTAAGGCGTGCAATTCCCCTTTTCGACAAAATTATTATCGCTATCGGCATAAACACCGAAAAAACAGGTTTTTTCCCCATGGAAAAAAGATTGCAATGGTTGAGGGAAACTTTTGCAGATTTACCCCAAGTGGAAGTTGCAGAATACCATGGGCTCACAGTTGATTTTTGCAAAGAAAAAAAAGCCGAGTATATTATCAGAGGACTTCGTACCTCAGCCGATTTCGAATTTGAACGTAATATTGCACAAGTAAACACCCGGCTGGAGAGCAATATAGAAACCGTGTTTCTGCTCACCCTCCCCGAACATGTGATGATAACATCCTCTATCGTAAGAGAAGTTTACAAATATGGCGGAGATGTAAAACAATTTATCCCGCATACAATCAATATTTTATAAGCTATTATTATATTATAAATAGCAAGTTACATTTTGTAAGTTACATTTTGTAAGTTGTAATTTTTTTATTATCTTTGTGATTTAAGATTATCACAAAATGATAAAAACAAAAGAACGCTCAAATCCTTTTCCCGTGATGGGATATCATGGAGCTGAATATTTTTGCGACCGCGAAACGGAGACTTCGCAATTAATAGAAAATATCAAAAACGGCTCTTCCACCACCTTGCTTTCGCTGCGCCGAATAGGGAAAACAGGACTTATTCACCATGTGTTTGACAATTTATCATCACGTTATAAATGTGTTTATCTGGATATTTTATCTACCGAAAATATCTCACAGTTTTTAAACCAATTGGCATCAGCCATTATACAGGCTATACCTCAAAAAACTTCTTTCGGCGAAAAAATATGGCTTTTCATAAAATCGTTGCGCCCTGTTATTTCCTTTGATCCTTTAACAGGCGACCCAAACGCTTCTTTTGAAGTAAAACCTGCGGAGGCAGAAACCAATATTGCCGTTATTTTTAAATTTCTTGAAGAACAAGATTTTAAAACGGTAATCGCCATCGACGAGTTTCAGCAAATTTTATTTTATCCGGAGAAAAACGTGGATGCTTGGCTACGGAGTATTATACAACAGCTACAGCGTGTTTTGTTTATTTTTTCGGGAAGTCAGCAACAACTGATAACGGATTTGTTTTCCTCTCCTAAACGCCCTTTTTTCAGAAGCACACAAATTATAAAATTGGATATTATAGATAAAAACACCTATGCCGATTTTATTGTGAAATCTTTTGAGAATTACAACAAAACTATAGACCAACGTGTGGCAGAAGAAATGATTGAATGGGCAAACGGATATACATATTACGTACAGCTTATTTGCAACAGAACATTTTCGGCAACGGAAAAAAGAGCGACGTCGGAAGTGTGGAAACACCAGGCAAATCAAATTTTAAAAGAACAGGAAGTGATATTTTTTGCTTACCGCAACATGCTTACCATTCCACAATGGCAATTGCTAAAAGCTATTGCAAACGAGATAATAGTGTATCAGCCTACCAGCAAATCTTTTATTTCAAAATATGCGTTAGGCGGCTCGGCTACTGTGTTGCGCTCTATAAAAAGCCTGCTAAAATATGAACTTATATATCAGGAGTTTGATAAAGAAGGAAAAAGTTACTTAGGTATTTATGATATATTATTTGCACAATGGGTGAAGCAAAATAATATTTAGCCTTTGAAAAAACTGAAATGCACTTTGCCGTAGTGCCTTTCTTCTACAAAATTGGGATGTTGCACAAAACTCAGTTTCTTATCGTGTTCTATTATCAAGAACCCATCTGCTGCAAGCCAATTGTTATCAAAAATCAGCGAAGGAATATTTTCTCGCCCTTCCATATCGTAGGGAGCATCGGCAAAAATAATATCATATGGAGTTGAGTGCCTTGAAAGAAATGTGAAAACACTAGCTTTTATCACTGAAAGGTTATCAAAATTAAATTCACGGGCAACTTTAGAAATATAATCGGTACACCTGTTATTTATATCAACACTTACTACTTGCTTTGCATTGCGCGAGGCAAACTCGAAGGAAATATTTCCCGTGCCGGCAAATAAGTCTAACACTTTAATATCTTCAAAATCAATATAATTATTAAGTATATTAAAAAGGCTTTCTTTAGCCATATCTGTTGTAGGGCGCACGGGCAATCCTTGTGGAGGACGTAAAACACGCCCTTTATGATTTCCTCCTATTATTCGCATAGCGATAAGCTTAAAAGGTTATAATAATTCTGATAAGGCACATTATTTAAACCTTTATCTATAACAATATTCTTAGGAAAAGGAATAATGGTAATTTTTTTACAATACTTCCTCAAATTTTCGTAAACAGATTCGTCTTCCATGGTATTGCGCAAGATAAATACTTCTTCTTCCTCGGCTTTCAAGCCTAATTGTTGCATTACAAAAAGCAAAAAATACAGCACATCCGTTGAAGTTTCATATACAAATGTATTTAAATATCGTAGCTGACGGTCTTTTAAAACAGTTATTTCTATATACTCCTTATAAATAGACACAAAAATATAAGCATATCCGGGTTGCAGATTAAATCTCATTAAATTCTCTAAAATGGGCGCGGGTGCAGCATACATGCGCGCATGCGAAAAAAATCTATAAACCTCGGGCGAAACAGCCTGCACAATAGTAGCCTGATGCGGGACAATATCCTGCGCATAAATTACATCCTCGGGCAAAACGGGATGAAGCATAGACAAAGCGTCTTTGTAGTTAAACTGGTTTATCACGCCCATGGGTAATACCGTATATCTGCGATTTACAAAGGCTACACTTGACTTAGCATAATTCCCTTTCAAAAATTCATCACTTTGCCATTCCTTATTTGGTAATGCATAGCTGCGCATTCCAATGATTTTATTAGAAAAATATTCCGAAATAAGATATGAAATCTGATGTGCCTCACACAACACAGATAATTTATACTTATCTTTCCGCTGAGATTCAAAATCCGGATTTATATATTCTACAAGGGTTTCCAATGGTTTATTTTAAAAAATATAAATTTTTCACCAAAAATATTTGCACAAAAGTATCACTTTTCTTACTTTTACCAATACCTTTTTCTTTTTTAAGGTTTTTGGTTCATAAAACCCTTCTCGTAAGTAGTTTGTTTTGTGATTGTTAACTCTAAACCTATGGATTGGAATAATTATTGCTATTTTCATGCAATAACGGGTTAAAATTTATTATAACGAAAAAATAAAAAGGGTATATTAAATAAATATAACTATACCTTATGTTTTATTAACTTAAATTTATATAACGAATGAAAAAAACATTTTTGCTGACCATTGCCTTTGCATTTGTGTGTATTTTAGGCGCAAACTACGCTAACGCCCAAACGGCTGAGGATGCCAACAATGAGTTTAACAAAGCACGCGAACTCTCTAAAACTGACTTAATTGCCGCTGTAAGCCAACTTGAAAAAGCCCTGGATATGGCAAAAAAAGTTGGCGAAACCGCTAACCCCGTAAAAGATGAAATTGTTAAAGTTATTGCCAACTGGCAATTTAACGGTGCAGCTACATACATTAAAGCAAACGACCTTGCTAAAGCTGCGCAAGCTTATGAGAAAAGTTTGGAATTAGCCAAATTATATGGCGATAAAGAAACCGAAAAAAGCGCTAAAGATCAATTGGTAATGGTTTACATTGCCGATGGTAATGACCTTTTGTCAAAAAATGCAACGAACGAAGCTTTCGGCGCCTTCGACAAAGCGTTGAAAATAAATCCGGAAGAAGCTAAAATCTATCTTTCACGCTCACAAGCATATAAAGCAACTAAAGATGATGCCAAAATGGAAGCCGACTTGGAAAAAGCCATTGAATTGGCAACCAAAGCCAATGACTTGGAAACGGCTACATCAGCCAAAAAAGTACTGGGTGTTTCTTATTTAAATGACTCTTTTTCCGATTTAAAAGCAAAAAAATATCAGGAAGTTATTGATAAAGCTTCAAAATCTAATGAATATACAGGCGGTCATGCGATGGCATATTATGCAATTGCCAATGCCAGCAACGCTTTGAAAAAATATAACGAAGCTATTGAAGCTGCAAATAAGGGGTTGGAATTATCAAAAGACCAACCTGACGAAAAAGTTGCCCGTTTCTATTATGAATTAGCTTCGGCATATTTTGCAAAAAAAGATACCGAAAATGCTTGTGCAAACTATAAAAAAGCCAACTTTGGTCCTTATGCGCAAGCTTGTAAAGCACAATTGACAAATTTAAAATGTAACTAATTTTAACACGTTTAAAAACACTACTTGCATGAAAAGCCGGATTAATTCCGGCTTTTTTTATATCAAAAATATAATGATAAAATTTGCAGCAATAATAATACCCATCGTTATAAGCAGGTTTTTCCTGACAGTTTTGTTAGCCAATGAAACACCATACACCGTTTTCATAATATTATTACTTAAAATAGCCTGCATAGTAGCAGTGCCAACCACTATGCTATCCACAACAAATTTTCCCTGAAACAGATTAAGCAAAAAAGGATCGATATCCACCAAACCTACAATATAAGCCAACGCCTGCAATCCGGAACTGCCAAAATACTGTATGGTATAATAAGTGATAAAGCTAAAAGCTACAAATAACAAAGTGAAAATTATAGCAATACGGAACTCTAATGGATTTGATTTTGCAATAACGGAAACGTTCTCTACCGAAACTTCTTTTTTCTTAAAATAAAGGAGTGCAACGGCTATTGTTATGCAGAGAAATGTCATTATTAAAAACCAAAGCCATGTTTTAGAAAATAATTCCATGTTAAAAATGAGCATAAGTATGCCTATGCGCAAAAACATCATAGCAGTGGCTAAAATAATGCCCGCCGAATACTGTGTTGAGTACTGTTCCGAATTTTTACTGTTGCGCGCCAATACGATGGTTGTAGCGGTGCTGCTATACAGCCCCCCCAATATGCCTGTGAGCAGTATGCCCGAATCTTTGAAAACATATTTTTGCAAAAGATAAGAAATATAACTTATGCTGGATATTACCACCACCGCAAGCCATATATTATAAGGGGTTATATCTAAAAAAGAAACTACCGGCTTATTGGGCAACATGGGCAATATAATGCCCGCGATAGCCAAAAATTTACCCAACGTAATAAACTCTTCCCTGTTAACTTTTTGCGAAAAACTATTTAGTGTTTCTTTTAACTCGCTCAAAATTAATATGGTTACATATACCAGCAGGAACAGCCAAAAAGGTTGTGTTTTTATAAGCGGACCAAAACTGTAGGTTATAATTCCGGTTATAATGGATGTGAAGCCAAATTCATGAAATATTTTTATCTTATGAAAATAACTGATGCAAAACAATCCGGATAAAACGGCAAAACTTACCAAATAAGCTATTCCCGTTGGGTCTATTATCCAAAATACGTATCCCATAATTCCCAGCAAGGCAAATGTTCTGTCTGTGCCAAAGGTGGGCTCGTGTTGCGGCGGTTCTACCACATGAATTTTTTTCTGCAAAAGCCCAATTATCAATGATAAAAGCGTAACAATAAAAAAATCCAGAAAATCTTTAGGTATTAATGAAAAAATCTCGTTCATGATGTTAGCCGTTAAAATTCTTCATTCATTTGAAAAAAAGTGGGTAAATCTTCTATAAAATTATACTTTTTCTGCATATAATCAATTTTACACTGATAATGCTGTAATCCATTGGTAATAAAAAAATACGTAGCGTTTAAAATAAGGTTGTACCTCGCCGCCTGGTCAAACACAGATTGTGTTATTTTAACATCAGGCGATTTGCATTCAACAAGCAACAAAGGATTGCCTTGTTTAGAAAAAACAACAACATCAAAACGTTTGGGTTTATTGTTTATTAAAATGCCTTTTTCTACGCCTATGAGTGATGAAGGAACATTTTTTTTCTCAATCAAATAATGTACTACATGTTGCCGAACCCATTCCTCGGGCGTGAGAGCCACATGTTTTTTGCGGATAATATCAAAAATCTCCTCTTCTCCGTTTTCTTTTAAACGTGTTCTTATCTTAAATTCAGGGAAATGGAGCGGAATCATAAAACATCTGTATCAAACCACAAAGATTGCATAAAAATTTTTAAATTTGCCATAAATCTACAACAGATAATTTATATAGTTATGAGGACAAAGAAAGAAATTGTAGAAAACTGGCTTCCGCGCTACACGGGAACACAACTTAACGAATTTGGAGAATATATTCTTCTGGTAAATTTCGGGGCTTACCTCGAAACTTTTGCCCAACTTACAGGGGCTGAAATCAAAGGTCGTGATCGTTCCATGCCCAGCGCTACTTTTAATAATATAACCATGATAAAGTTTGGAATGGGAAGCGCCAATGCTGCTACTGTCATGGATTTGCTAAGTGCAATTAGCCCAAAAGCATGCTTGTTTTTAGGCAAGTGTGGCGGGCTAAAACACATAAACCAGTTGGGCGACTTTATTTTGCCTATTGCCGCCATACGCGGCGAAGGTACATCGGACGACTACTTCCCCGCGGAAGTGCCCGCATTACCGGCTTTTAGCCTGCAAAAAGCTATTTCTACCACGATACGCGATTTTGGAAAAGATTACTACACAGGCACTGTTTACACTACAAACCGACGCGTGTGGGAACATGACGACGATTTTAAAGAATACTTGCAATCTACACGTGCCATGGGCATTGACTTGGAAACCGCTACCATTTTTATGGTAGGTTTTGCCAATTACATACCTACCGGTGCGCTGCTGCTTGTTTCTGACCAACCGATGATTTCAACAGGGGTGAAAACCGAAAAAAGCGATAAAATAGTTACGGAAAATTTTATGGAGCTCCATGTTAAAATAGGCTTGGAGTCGCTGCAACAACTAATAGACAAAAGGCTTACCGTTAAACATCTGCAATTCTGATAAATGACTCCTACCTTAGCCCAGCTTAATAAAGAAATACAGAAAAAAAACTTTGCGCCGGTATATATTTTTTATGGCGAAGAGCCTTATTATATTGATGCTCTATCCGATTATCTTATTAAACATGTTTTAAATGATATAGAAAAAGAATTTAATCAAACTATATTATATGGGCGCGATACCAATTTACTATCGGCGGTTAACCTTTGCAAACAGTTTCCTATGGTGGGAGAAAAACAGCTGGTAGTAGTGCGCGAAGGACAAGACATGGATATCCGTAAAGAAGATAATTATGCTCCACTGCTCATTTATTCCCAAACACCTCAACCATCAACCGTTTTTGTTTTTAACTATAAATATAAAACGCCTCCGGCTAAATTGCTCAAAGCTTGTAGCGCTTCGCAGAATGTAGTTGTGTTTGAATCAAAAAGAAAAAAAGATAACGAAATTCCCGAATGGATTACCGAGCAAGTACGAAACAAGGGATTTTCCATTGCGCCAAAGGCTTGTGCTATGATACTTGAATTTTTGGGCAATGATTTGGAAAAAATAATGAATGAGCTAAATAAATTATATATCAATCATGCTAAGGATAAAATTATTTCTGAAGATATTATAGAAAAAAATATAGGAATAAGTAAGGATTACAATGTTTTTGAATTGATAAATGCGCTGGCAACAAAAAATATAACCAAAACCAACCGCATCGTTTATCATTTTGCCGCAAACGAAAAGGATAATCCTATTTTTATGATTCTTCCCAACTTGTTCAGCTTTTTTAATAAGCTTTTAGCCATTCATTCCATGACCGGAAAACCGGAGCAAGAAATAGCCTCTGCATTGAAACTTAATTATTACCAGAAAAATGATTATCTGAAAGCAGCGCAGATATACTCTACTAATAAACTTTTGCATATTATAAGTTGGATACGCGAATGCAATACAAGAGCGTTAGGTATCGATAATTATTCGGCTTCATCAGGCGAATTGCTCAAAGAGTTAACCACAAAAATAATATACGTCTGAAAACGTTTAATTTAACGAAGCAGGGGTTTCTTTTCTCAGATTTTCCCACGCATACATTGCATACATTGCTACAAAGAGGATAAGTTCTATGATAGCAGCTTCATTGGTATATGGAAACTTAACAAGCGTGAAAAATATAGTTCCTACATAGAAAAACAACCAGGAAACTTTTAAAATAGCTAACACATTTTTCACCTTTTTTTGTACGAAATGTAGCAAATAAGTAATTAAAATTCCTGAAAATGAAATGATTATAAATAAATTAGCCAACCTTATGTGGCTAAGTTTCATTATAAAACTTATACCCAAAAGAAAAACAAATAAAGCTAAAGTATAGCGCCACACAAGAGGCTTACGCATAAAAGTGCCGTCAGTAAGCAGTAAAATAATGATGCTTATTCTTGCAACAGAAAGCACAACTTGAGAAGCTACATGAGCGGGCAAAATAATATAATTCATTATTATTCCCAGTAAAAATACCAACCCCAGAATAACTATCGACTTCTTTCTGTTTAGCATTTTAAAAACTAAGATTTTTTATTCCAGTAATATGGACTTGCCTGTGCAAGAGGCATTATGGTCATATCATTGATATTTACATGGTGGGGGAGATTTACCATCCAATAGATGGCATTTGCAATATCTTGGGCAGTCAAAGGTTCAAATCCCTTATAAACCTTGTTTGCCGCATCCTTATCTCCCTTATAGCGCACCAACGAAAATTCGGTTTCAACAGCGCCCGGGCATATTTGCGAAACTTTTACCCCATCCGCCAGATAATCTGTGCGCATACCTTCTGTTAAGGCATCCACGGCAAATTTAGTTGCACAATAAACATTCCCGTTCGCATACACTTTTTTCCCGGCAATAGATCCTATATTTATAATGTGCGGACATTTACTTTTCTTTAATAATGGGTAAACGTTTTTAGTAATATAAAGCAATCCTTTTACATTCGTATCTATCATGGTTTCCCAATCATCCACATTGCCATTCTCCAAAGAGTCGGCTCCGGCAGCCAAACCTGCATTATTGATCAGCACATCCATATTTTTCCATGCCGACGGAATATGTGCAATAGCGTCTTCTACTGTTTTACGTTCGCGCACATCAAAGGATAAGGGCAATACATCTATTCCAAAATTTTCTCTTAAATAAACGGCTTCTTTTTCCAACCTTTCAGCGCGTCTTCCTGTAATAATGAGCCTGTGCCCGTCTTTTGCAAACATTTCGGCACATGCTTTACCTATGCCGCTTGTTACTCCTGTTATAAATATTGTTTTTACCATATATGAAGACTATAAAATTATTTGGTTATAATTTTTAACCCGATAATACCTGCAATAATAAGCAAAATACAAATGATGCGGTATATATCGGACGATTCTTTGAAAAACAAAATGGCATAGATTACCGTGCCCACTGTTCCTATGCCCGTCCATACGGCATAAGCCGTTCCTACAGGAATATGCTTTATGGCAACCGATAACAAATAAAAAGATACTATCATACACCCTATTGTAAAGACAATAGGAACGGGCTTTGTCCAGTTTTGGGTATATTTCATCCCTACTGCCCAAGCTACTTCAAACAAGCCTGCAAAGAATAGTATAATCCAGGGCATGACTTAGGCTAAAGATAATGCTATTTTAGTCATTTCGGTAAAATTGTTTTGGCGTTCTTCTGCCGAAACATGCTCGCCCGTGAGCAGATGATCGCTCACTGTAAGTATTGCCAAGGCATCCACATTATAACGAGCCGCTAATGTATATAAGCCCGCCGCTTCCATCTCTACCGCCAAAGTGCCATATTTACGCCAAAGCTGATAAGCATCTCCCTCTTCCGGAAAATGATAAAACAAATCGGATGATAAGATGTTTCCTGCTTTAACTTCTATGTTTTTTTCGGTTGCATACTGTAAAGCTTTTTGCACTAACTTTAAATTTGCCGTGGGAGCAAAAGTCATACCGTTAAAATGCCGTGATACTGCGGATGAATCTGTAGAAGCACTAACCGCCAACACTAAATCACGCACTTTTACGCTTTCTATCAAACCACCACAAGTGCCAATACGAATAAGGGTTTTAGCACCATAATCTTTTATAAGTTCAGTAACATAAATCATATGAGAGGGCAGCCCCATTCCGGTTCCTTGTACGGAAACACGTTTGCCATTATAATATCCCGTATATCCTAACATGCCTCTTACTTCGTTGTAGCATTGTGCATCTGTTAAAAGGTTTTCGGCAATAAATCTGGCGCGCAAAGGGTCGCCCGGCAACAACACAAAATCTGCAATTGAGCCTTCTTTGGCTTGTATGTGTACACTCATTTTAAAATTTTTTATGCAAAGATACGCTTATTTTAAAGAACTTTTTTATGTCAATAAATCTAATATCCTAATTTTAACAAATGATTGTTAAAAAATAGTTTATGCAGTAAAAAGATATTTATATTTTTACATTTCTACAATTTCATTCGCATGAAGACAGATAAAACCAATGCTGCCCGCTTTTTAGACAATCAAAAAGTATCGTACGAACTTATAGGATATCAGGTAGATGAATCCGATTTAAGTGCCGTGCACGTGGCACAATCATTAAATGAATCCGTGGAACAGGTTTTTAAAACACTTGTGCTAAAAGGCGATAAAACAGGCTATTTCGTTTGCATAATACCTGGCGCAGAAGAGTTGGACTTAAAAGCAGCCGCTAAAATATCAGGAAATAAAAAGTGTGATATGATACCTATGAAAGATTTATTACCCGTAACGGGTTATATTCGTGGGGCTTGTTCGCCTTTTGCCATGAAAAAGCATTTCCCTACTTTTATTCACGAATCATGCGGAGCTTTCCCTTATATCTATGTAAGTGCAGGACAAAGAGGATTGCAAATAAAAATTTCACCCATGGATTTAATTGTACAAACGAATGCTACAATCACTACAATTGTGAAATGAAAAGAGGGACCTAAATCAGCCCCTCTTTACAAAAAGAAATACTTATAGAATTATCCAATTTACAAGTTAAAAATAAATCGGTGTTTTATTTCCTTTTTTGAGCAAGTCTATATCAAAGCCCAAACGTATCTCGTGCGTACCGCTGCTGCCGGTGTTCAAACTATTAAGCCATGTTTCAAAAGAATAGCCTATGCGCCAGTTGCTGCTGATGTTAAAGTCGGCTATAAAAGACAAGGTGTTTTTGCTCTTGTAACTTGCATCGCCAAAAGATGTGCGGTATGCCGCTCCTACCCAAAAACGCTCTATAACCAACGCACTCAGGTTTAAATCCATTTCCGCCGGGGTTTTCTTTGCAAACTTGAATATAGCTGCCGGACGTAGGGTAATGTTTTTGTTTACCGCAAACAAATAGCCTCCCATCAAATAAAACTGGGCAAAAAGTTTATTCAGCTCGCTTTTTCCTTTTTCATCTGCCGATATTACCTCTTGGTTTTGTAATAAATGATTGGATGAAAATCCTACATAATATTTTGGGGCTGCATAATAAATCCCAAAGTTTACATCGGGCTTGGTAGTGGCGGGTTTTTGCTGGTTGCTTTCCGCGGTTTGGTAATTGAGCTTATCCCAATCTATGCCCACGCGTTTGAAGCCTGCCTGCAAACCGAAGGATAGTTTACTCTCCGGAAAAAGTACCCTGTAGGCAAAGCTACCTACCATGCCGCTATAAGTTTGTGGACCCGCCTGGTCGCTGTAGGCGGCAATACCTAATGCCAGATGAGGATTGGGCAAAGGGGAGTGAAACGATGTACTGAAAGTTTTAGGGGCTCCTGTTACGCCCGCCCATTGTGAACGGAAAAGCACATCGCCGGAGAGTACTTCACGGCTACCCGTGTAGCCGGCATTCAGTAACATTTTATTGTTTGAATACTGCGGAAATAACGGGTCTTGCTGTCCGAAACCTGCATTGCTAAACAAAAAAACAGTGCAAGTAAGAAGTATGATATATTTTATTTTTGTCATTTTTTATTGATTTTTAGTCATTAATGTTTTAATTGAAGTGGGGCGTGGAGCTTGGGGATAGAAGTATATTACGCTCCTTCCGCCAAACTCCAAACTCCAACCTTCTGCCTACTTGTTATAATGCACGAATATCCAGTTAGTTTCCGTTTGCTTGTTCGGTATTTCCAACTTATACCAATAAGTGCCGGCTATAACCTTGTTACCTGCATTATCCTTTCCGTCCCATGTGTTGGTATCGTTCTTGAAATTATTAACCTGAGTTCTGTTTAAGAATCTTTCGTAAAATAACCCTGCAGTGTAAATTTGGCAGGCGCAAGAACTCTGTCCCGCAAATATTATT
>CALBZC010000026.1 GCA_937889945.1 uncultured Bacteroidales bacterium | reverse complement strand
CCATTTATTTTTTTAAAAATAACGGCTTTTAATTGTACCATATTGGAATTGAAATCCAATTTGGTCCTCCAATTCTCCGGCTCTTAAACTAAGCCTTTTAATTGTACCATATTGGAATTGAAATTTTCAGACTTCGTAATTTGGAGCAAAACCTCTTTCTCTTTTAATTGTACCATATTGGAATTGAAATGCTTTTATAATAGCGTCTACGACATCGGCAATCTTAGCTTTTAATTGTACCATATTGGAATTGAAATATCCGAGACATGGTAAAGGTAAAAACGGGGATAGACTTTTAATTGTACCATATTGGAATTGAAATTCAAAAACCACGATGTAATTTGTATTGAAGATTTGCTTTTAATTGTACCATATTGGAATTGAAATATTGGAATTGAAAAGGAAAAACAATATTATTATGTCTTTTAATTGTACCATATTGGAATTGAAATTTTTATTTTGGCCTTCTTTGTTGTTATTTCCAAGAGGCCTTTTAATTGTACCATATTGGAATTGAAATGTAGCATGCTTATTTCGTCCGAGCTCTTGCCATTAACTTTTAATTGTACCATATTGGAATTGAAATTCCGTTCCAAAGTTTTCTATTAACGTTTTATCGCTCTTTTAATTGTACCATATTGGAATTGAAATGTGCTGCCAGCGCCAGGGCCTGCTCCTGAGGCGTCACTTTTAATTGTACCATATTGGAATTGAAATTAAATGGCAAATTCAAAACCAAGGGCGTCCGCATACTTTTAATTGTACCATATTGGAATTGAAATGCTTTTTTGTCCTCTTTTTTACCTAAATTTTGAAGCTTTTAATTGTACCATATTGGAATTGAAATTTCCGAAACTGATTGAGGTCTTAATAAAAGAGTAGGCTTTTAATTGTACCATATTGGAATTGAAATCCCCATCTATTTTTATTAATTCATGAGTGTTTTCAACTTTTAATTGTACCATATTGGAATTGAAATGCGTACAATTTATCCAACGTGAAGCGCCCGACGCCGCTTTTAATTGTACCATATTGGAATTGAAATTTGTAATATCGAGCTCGCTTGTAACCTTTAAAGCCCTTTTAATTGTACCATATTGGAATTGAAATGAGGTATTAAAACGAGTTCAGGAAATCAAACGGCAAACTTTTAATTGTACCATATTGGAATTGAAATGACGTTGGAGTGATATAGCCGAAGGCGTGATATTTACTTTTAATTGTACCATATTGGAATTGAAATTTACTATCTCCTCTACGGGAGTAATTTTCTTCTAATCTTTTAATTGTACCATATTGGAATTGAAATTTCAAACCAAGTATTTAAATCAGCTGTAAATATTAACTTTTAATTGTACCATATTGGAATTGAAATTTGTTGAAGAATAACTACCGCTAACACTCGCTATAAGCTTTTAATTGTACCATATTGGAATTGAAATTTTTGGCTATTGTTTACGCCTTAACTGCTTCAAGCTCTTTTAATTGTACCATATTGGAATTGAAATTCCGGTGCAAAGGTTCCTTTTGATAGCCATTGCATACTTTTAATTGTACCATATTGGAATTGAAATAAAAGTTGACGGCTCTATTCGTGAGGCGTGGGGCAGCCTTTTAATTGTACCATATTGGAATTGAAATATAGGGGTGTCGTTTACTACCATTCCGAAAGGAACTCTTTTAATTGTACCATATTGGAATTGAAATTCTGTATATAAAAGTGGTTTCATATTAATTTATATTTACTTTTAATTGTACCATATTGGAATTGAAATCAACAACTGCCTATAACAGCAGTTTGGCGGGATGCGCTTTTAATTGTACCATATTGGAATTGAAATACTACATTGCTTTCAAGTTTCCAAGTGTAATTTTTCTTTTAATTGTACCATATTGGAATTGAAATATAGCAAAGAATTACTAAAAGTTGGTGATGTTGTCTTTTAATTGTACCATATTGGAATTGAAATCGTGAAAAAGCAATAAGCTTATCGTTGTCATCGAACCTTTTAATTGTACCATATTGGAATTGAAATCGCCCAGCAGCACATTATTGGGCGCGGCAATAGTTGCTTTTAATTGTACCATATTGGAATTGAAATAGTTTATTTTGACACAGAAAAACAAGAATTTAGATGCCTTTTAATTGTACCATATTGGAATTGAAATCGGCTTTGCGTTAGTGCCGTAATAGAATTACGCCGCTTTTAATTGTACCATATTGGAATTGAAATATAGACGGATTGGGATTTTCTAATTTGGAAAAAATAGCTTTTAATTGTACCATATTGGAATTGAAATAATAATACTATTATAAATAAAAGTTCTGGAAGCTCTCTTTTAATTGTACCATATTGGAATTGAAATAGAAAATTGGATACAAAGAGAAAACATTTGTAGATATTCTTTTAATTGTACCATATTGGAATTGAAATATGGCAATGCCCTTGTGTTCTTCCTTTGCTTTCGCTTTTAATTGTACCATATTGGAATTGAAATCAAGTAATTGAAACATAATATTTTCCTGTTGTTGACTTTTAATTGTACCATATTGGAATTGAAATAGGGCTATTGTTTACGCCACAAAGCAAAACAACCTTTCTTTTAATTGTACCATATTGGAATTGAAATTTCCAAACATATTTTCTTAGTTCAGATTTAATATTTCTTTTAATTGTACCATATTGGAATTGAAATTTGGCTTGTGGCGGTGATACATACTCTAGTCCAGCTTTTAATTGTACCATATTGGAATTGAAATTCGGTAGACAACTGCTTGCATCCATAGTATAATTCCTTTTAATTGTACCATATTGGAATTGAAATACATTGAAGCAACTCGCCCCCCTTGCATGCTTCTCTTTTAATTGTACCATATTGGAATTGAAATACGCATCCCGATGTAGAGCATATACACACCACTTATCTTTTAATTGTACCATATTGGAATTGAAATGGAAGAAGAATAACGACCTTATCGGGGTTTAACTCTTTTAATTGTACCATATTGGAATTGAAATCTATTTGCGTTCTTGCTTTATACCATTCTACTTTTTCTTTTAATTGTACCATATTGGAATTGAAATACAACTATTAAGGGTTTATCTTTTTCATACCCACCTTTTAATTGTACCATATTGGAATTGAAATTATAAAAGTGGCTGAAAAAGAAGCGATTTACACCCCTTTTAATTGTACCATATTGGAATTGAAATGTTGATACTTTGTGCAAGTAATCTTTTCTAATGTCTTTTAATTGTACCATATTGGAATTGAAATAAATGAATGGAAATATTTACAAAAATTTGTGATTGCTTTTAATTGTACCATATTGGAATTGAAATTACAAAAACTTTTCTTAGCACAATAAAAGCAATATCTTTTAATTGTACCATATTGGAATTGAAATGTTGTAGCTCCTTTAAAAGCATCTCCCAAGTCAAACTTTTAATTGTACCATATTGGAATTGAAATTTAATTATAGCCTGACGCGTAATCGCTATAGCTTTCTTTTAATTGTACCATATTGGAATTGAAATCATAGTCTTTTTTCTTGACTTTATTACCCGCCTCATCTTTTAATTGTACCATATTGGAATTGAAATAATTCTATTGTTGTGCCGCCCAAGAATTTTAGCAACTTTTAATTGTACCATATTGGAATTGAAATGCAATTTAGCCAAATCACCAATCAAAATAGAATTTCTTTTAATTGTACCATATTGGAATTGAAATATAATATATCCAACCCAGTTAATTCCAGCTTCCGTAACTTTTAATTGTACCATATTGGAATTGAAATATTATAAATAAATGGGGAGTGAAACAAGCTTTAGGACTTTTAATTGTACCATATTGGAATTGAAATATATTACATACCTTTCTCCATCTGGGTCTTCTTCTCTTTTAATTGTACCATATTGGAATTGAAATTCGGTTGAAAGCTGCTTACATCCGTAGTATAACTCACTTTTAATTGTACCATATTGGAATTGAAATATAGTGTGATTGTCCTTATCAATTGGGATGCCAGACTTTTAATTGTACCATATTGGAATTGAAATTTTGCGCTATTGGCTTAATTTGTCCGCAAGAAATCTTTTAATTGTACCATATTGGAATTGAAATTTGAAGCCAATGAGGCTAAATTATTGTTTGCCTTAGCTTTTAATTGTACCATATTGGAATTGAAATAAAACAACAAAAGTTATCAAAATAGTTTATTTAGCTTTTAATTGTACCATATTGGAATTGAAATCAAAACTTAATAAAATGCACATACATTTTTATTTAACTTTTAATTGTACCATATTGGAATTGAAATCCCGTAGCGTTATTGTTAAGGTGTGAACTCCGAATATCTTTTAATTGTACCATATTGGAATTGAAATTTACGAGGTCGTACGCCTCTTCTTGTTTTCCGTTAACCTTTTAATTGTACCATATTGGAATTGAAATAAAAGTGGACGGCTCTATACGTGAAGCGTGGGGTAGCTTTTAATTGTACCATATTGGAATTGAAACGCAATTATCTCAAGCCTCTAATCCTGTTTTCGGGCAACTTTTAATTGTACCATATTGGAATTGAAACATGTATTTGAAGCTGCAAAAGCGTTTGTTGAAAAACCTTTTAATTGTACCATATTGGAATTGAAACAAAGATTGTATTATTCTTAAAACAAAGTTAGCATAATACTTTTAATTGTACCATATTGGAATTGAAACAACAATTCACGGTTGTACAATTTGCCGTAACTGTACTTTTAATTGTACCATATTGGAATTGAAACCTCGGGAACAAATACCGACGCCAAATTGATATGGTTTCTTTTAATTGTACCATATTGGAATTGAAACCTAAATCAGCAATAGCTTTACTTACCTTGTTTTTGTTCTTTTAATTGTACCATATTGGAATTGAAACGCGATAGCGGCGTTTAATAATTATTTCTATATCCTTCTTTTAATTGTACCATATTGGAATTGAAACTCCGAAACTGATTGAGGTCTTAATAAAAGAGTAGGGCTTTTAATTGTACCATATTGGAATTGAAACTTTTTATTTAAAAGGGCAAAATATCCAAATTTTATCGTCTTTTAATTGTACCATATTGGAATTGAAACATATTATATGCAATGCTTACAAGTGCATTAAACTGCTTTTAATTGTACCATATTGGAATTGAAACCATAGCATCTAATTTTAAATTATTATTTTTAGCATCTTTTAATTGTACCATATTGGAATTGAAACATTTCAAGTTCAAATAAATTTTGAAAAGAATTTATTCTTTTAATTGTACCATATTGGAATTGAAACGACGAAATGTAATGACTCTTTGTTTTTACGATAGACTTTTAATTGTACCATATTGGAATTGAAACTTCATTCCGTTTATAATTACTTCAGGCATTTTTGTACTTTTAATTGTACCATATTGGAATTGAAACGCTATACGCAATGCGGGGCTTTCGTCTTTTTCGATTGCTTTTAATTGTACCATATTGGAATTGAAACGTTAATGAATATGATAGACTTGAAATTGATAAACGCTTTTAATTGTACCATATTGGAATTGAAACTTTAAACGCTGTAATCTATTACGTTTTAATTTAACCTTTTAATTGTACCATATTGGAATTGAAACCTTGGTAAAATTTAAAAAAACAATTATATGCAAACACTTTTAATTGTACCATATTGGAATTGAAACATAAATAATCCGGGTACTATAAGCAAACCTAACTTCTTTTAATTGTACCATATTGGAATTGAAACGCTCCTTGCTTTTAGATTGTATTGTATTTTTTTCCTTTTAATTGTACCATATTGGAATTGAAACAAGGTGGGAGATACATATATTCTTTTTAATTTTGCTTTTAATTGTACCATATTGGAATTGAAACTGCATAAGCAAACAGAGTATCCTCTTTTCTTTGTTTCTTTTAATTGTACCATATTGGAATTGAAACGGAGCAGCTGAAAGAAATGCCCTTGTAGCTCGCTACACTTTTAATTGTACCATATTGGAATTGAAACAGCAGGAGGCTACATTCAAGGATTTGACAAAAAGGGACTTTTAATTGTACCATATTGGAATTGAAACTCATCAGCATCCCCAAATATATAACCGCCTTGTGTCTTTTAATTGTACCATATTGGAATTGAAACTAGATTTATACAGCAGATATCAGGCAGCATTTGGACTTTTAATTGTACCATATTGGAATTGAAACTACGGGTATTCTCGCTAAAACTTCGTTGTTCTTGCGCTTTTAATTGTACCATATTGGAATTGAAACGTTTACACGCAGCATTAGCTTCTTCTTCTGAACAATCTTTTAATTGTACCATATTGGAATTGAAACACCGGAAAAGTTTCTTATACTGATGCCACAGCGTTGCTTTTAATTGTACCATATTGGAATTGAAACGCAACACCGAACAATAATTTTACAAAATGGATTGCTCTTTTAATTGTACCATATTGGAATTGAAACATGTATGAGGCGCTTTTTTTAACGTTTATTCTTTTAACTTTTAATTGTACCATATTGGAATTGAAACACAATGACAATCAAAACGATAACGGAAATTGCAACATCTTTTAATTGTACCATATTGGAATTGAAACCTCGAAACGCGCACTTACATAACGCGCCCAGTGGATCTTTTAATTGTACCATATTGGAATTGAAACCTAATACTATTGTAATGGTAGTTGTGTTGGTCGCTCTTTTAATTGTACCATATTGGAATTGAAACTTTAATGGCGGTGTATTATAAAGAAAGCCGTTGCAACCTTTTAATTGTACCATATTGGAATTGAAATATAAAGCAAGATATTGCTACGCTTACAACAAACGTGGCTTTTAATTGTACCATATTGGAATTGAAATTTTGCTCTATTTTTCTTACAGAAACGCAATCTTTTACTTTTAATTGTACCATATTGGAATTGAAATTGTGGTGCGCTTGGTAATGCCATTTTTTTTATTTTCTTTTAATTGTACCATATTGGAATTGAAATATCAATCCGCCTTGCACTGTCGTGTCGTTTGCAATCTTTTAATTGTACCATATTGGAATTGAAATCAAGATTATGCCAGCCTCGAAAGTTCGAGAAGTAAACTTTTAATTGTACCATATTGGAATTGAAATAAAGTTAAAGAAGCTTACAACGACAAGCGTTTTAAAGCTTTTAATTGTACCATATTGGAATTGAAATTATTGACATTGGTCTATAACTATAAGTCTTTCTACCTTTTAATTGTACCATATTGGAATTGAAATCCGTTTAATAGCAACAAATAGGTATTATCATCTATCTTTTAATTGTACCATATTGGAATTGAAATGTGCAACCCTTGCCCCCGCCGTAGGCGATAAATATGCTTTTAATTGTACCATATTGGAATTGAAATATTGAAGACGGAGGAGACAATAGCCTCCGAAAAAAACCTTTTAATTGTACCATATTGGAATTGAAACTTTTTAAAAAATTAAAATTATGAATATACAATAATCTTTTAATTGTACCGTATTGGAATTGAAACCTTATCTAAAGCGGGTTTTTGAAATACGATGCTGCTTTTAATTGTACCAAAAAGGAATTGAAACCCCAAATAAACAATTTAACAAATAAACAACTTTTAATTGTACCAAAAAACAATTGAAACCTGGAAGTAGAAGTCGAAAACCATTTCGTTAATCTCCTTTTAAGTGTACTGTTTAGGCATTGACCACTTATATTTTTTTAAAAAAATAAATAAGGAAATAAAATATCATTTTTATTTGATATTTAATAAAAATAAATTACTTTTGCGTCATCAAAAAATCAGTATGAATATTTGCTTTATAATATCTACTTGGCGTTGGCAACCACATCACCACAAACAATGGGATTGTGCCGATAGCGCTATGTAGTTACTAAAAAATATACATCACCAAAAAGCAGCCTATTGTTTATCAGTAGGCTGCTTTTTTTATGCCGCAATCATAACCTTAAATTTAAATAAAATGAAAGAAAAGAAGAAAAAGTTTTTACTGGAAGAAAAAGAGTTGCCTCGCCAATGGTATAACGTGGTGGCTGAAATGAAAAGCAAGCCACAGCCTATGCTTAATCCTTCAACGGGGAAACCCGTAAATCCCGAAGAAATGTATCCTTTGTTTGCAAAAGGATGTGTTGAACAAGAGTTTAACACTACTGACGCATGGATTGATATTCCGGAAGAAGTAGGTGAAAAATATAAAATTTTCAGACCTACACCTCTTGTGCGGGCATATGGCTTGGAAAAAGCGCTGGATACGCCTGCCCATATTTATTTTAAGAATGAAAGTGTAAGTCCGGTGGGTTCGCACAAGTTAAACACGGCTCTGCCGCAGGCTTACTTCTGTGGCAAAGAGGGCATACGAAACCTCACCACTGAAACAGGTGCGGGACAGTGGGGAACAGCGCTTTCTTTTGCAGCGTCTCAGTTTGGTATTGACCTGGATGTGTATATGGTGAAATCCAGCTACGAACAAAAGCCCTACCGCAGGTCGCTTATGCAGGCGTGGGGAGCCACGGTAATGGCATCGCCCAGTGTGCAGACAAAAGCCGGGCGCAAAGTGTTGGAGTCGGATCCTTCATCAACGGGAAGCTTGGGTATTGCTATATCCGAAGCTGTAGAAGCTTCCATGCAAAAACCTGATTGTAAATATGCCATAGGAAGTGTGCTAAACCATGTTATATTGCACCAAACCATTATTGGTCTCGAAGCGGAGCAACAAATGCAAATGGCAGATGCATATCCTGATATTGTTATAGGTTGTTTTGGCGGAGGCTCAAACTTTTGCGGCATATCGCTCCCGTTTTTGCGCCATAATCTTGCGGGTGATAAAAACACGCGCTTTATTGCTGCCGAACCTGCTTCTTGTCCTAAACTTACAAAAGGCGAATTCAGGTATGATTTTGGGGATGAAAGCGGTTATACGCCATTGATTCCTATGTTCACGCTGGGGCACGATTTTGTTCCTTCCGAGATATATGCAGCCGGACTTAGGTATCATGGTTCCGGTGCCATCGTGAGTCAATTATTGAAAGATGGTATGGTAGAAGCACAGGATGTTCCGCAACGCGAAACTTTTGAGGCAGGGGTTTTGTTTGCGCGCACTGAAGGAATTGTTCCGGCTCCCGAATCTAATCATGCCATAGCGGTGGCAATAAGAGAGGCGCTGAAAGCTAAAGAGGAAGGCACGCACAAAACCATACTGTTTAACCTTTCCGGACATGGGTTTGTAGATATGTTTGCGTATGATAGATTCTTTGCAAACCAACTTGCCCCCGACACTTATTCGCCCACTCTTAAGTAAGAAGTGAATTAGCCGACAGTTACATATTAAAAAAAATGATTTATTGATAAAATACCATGATATCACATATTGTCATGGTATTTTTGTTTTATTTAAAAATAAAGTAAAAACTTTTTGATGTATTGGATGTTACGTGTTATTATTTTATAATTTTGCCCTCTCAAAAACAAAGAAATACAAATTTATTCATATTTATATTTTATGACTTTAAAAAAAGCCTTATTCGTTTCGTTTGTCATTGCCGCATTTTTTTTAAGTTGCACCGGAAAAAGCGCTAAAACACTCGCCGGCAAGAACGGCGTGGATTCAACTGCCATTAAAGATAGTATTGCCAAGGCGCATGAGTTGAAACCCATAGACACCAATGCCTATAATAAAAAAATTAAAGAACTTGCCAATGGAGATACCTTAGGCAGGTGGCCCGTGAAAAATCAGCCCTATCCATTGGCTGGCGCTATTTTGCCGTTTAAACGTATTGTGGCTTATTATGGCAATTTGTATTCAAAAAAAATGGGCGCGTTGGGCGAATATCCTCCTAAAGAAATGTGGGAAAGGCTTAATAAAGAAGTGAAACATTGGGAAAAAGTAGATTCTCTTACTCCCGTGCAGCCTGCTTTACATTATATTGTAACGGTGGCACAAGGAGCTCCGGGCAAAGACGGCAAGTATCGTTTTCGCATGCCTGAAAAACAGATAGATTCAGTATTAAAAATTGCCGCAATGGGTAATGCCATTGTATTTTTAGATATTCAGGTTGCCTTGAGCAATATACAGGCAGAACTCCCTGTTATCGAGAAATATTTAAAAATGCCACAAGTGCATTTAGGCATAGATCCGGAGTTTTCCATGAAAGACGGAAGTAAACCAGGAACCAGAATTGGAACATATGATGCCGCCGATATTAATTTCTGTTCGGATTATTTGGCTAAACTTGTAAAGGATAATAATTTACCTCCAAAAGTGTTTATTATTCACCGTTTCACAAGCGCTATGGTTACCAATTATAAGAATATCAAGCTTCATCCCGAAGTGCAAATTGTGATGAACATGGACGGATGGGGCGAGCCCGAACTAAAATTCGGAACCTATAAATATTGGATAGCCCCTCAGCCGGTGCAATTTACAGGATTTAAACTCTTCTATAAAAACGACCTTAAAAAAGCTCCCAATAGAATGTTGACACCTGAGGAGTTGATGAAACTTAAACCTATTCCTATTTATATACAATATCAATAGGCAAACACCAAAAAATGTAAAAAGGCTATGTGGAAAATTTACAACACATAGCCTTCTTTATTAATAGGCATTGCACGTTGTGCAACTTTTTCTTAGTGCTCTAAATCCGGTAAGCACAACATCATTTGACAGAAAGTTTTCACTGTTTTTTTCTTTTTTCATCAAATCCGTACTGAGATATTTTTTATGCGAATCGGGGAAAACGGTAACCGATACTGCGGATGCGGATAGTTGGTTTTGGGCAATTAAAGCGCCTATAAAATTAGCTCCTGACGATATACCTACGCCCAAACCCAATTCGGTAGATAACTTTTGAGCCATGATAATAGCGTCGCCATCATCAACCGAGATGATATCGTCAAGCTTATTAAAATGCATTATACTTGGAATAAATTCGTCAGATATGCCTTGTATGCGGTGTTTACCCACTTTATAGCCGGTGGAGAGGGTAGGAGAGTTGGCAGGTTCTAACGGGTGAAGTTTGATATGGGGATTTTTAGATTTTAAAAATCTGCCTGTTCCCATAATGGTTCCGCCTGTGCCTACGCCGGCAGTAAAAGCATCGGGTTTCAACCCCAGATACTCTAATTGTTCCCATATTTCGGGTCCCGTGGTTTCGAAATGAGCCAAACTATTATATTCGTTAGAAAATTGACGGGGTAAAAAAGCGTTGGATGTTTTATGTGCCAAATCTTCAGCCATGGCAATGCTGCCCAAAAAGCCCCCGTCTTCTTTGCTAACCAGTTGTATGTTTGCGCCTAAGCTGCGTATAATTTGGTAACGCTCGGTGCTAAGCCAATCGGGCATAAAAATAACCACCTTATATCCTAACGCCCTCCCGATGGCACAGAGCGAAATGCCCGTATTGCCGCTTGTGGCTTCTATAATAGTTGCTCCATCAGGTAAAATCCCCTCTTCAAAAGATTTTTTTAAAATAGCATAAGCCATGCGGTCTTTGATGCTGCCGGTCATGTTAAAATTCTCCGACTTGGCATATATTTTACGCGCTTCGCCTTTGTATGTAAAACTTATTTCCAGTATGGGTGTGTCGCCTATAAGTGCTTTGATGTTATCAAATTGTGATATATCTATCATATTAAATATTTTGTAATAAAATACAAAATTACAAATATTTTATGTTTATTGATAGGTGAGGGAAGGAAAATTTTCTTTTTTATAATTATATTTTAAAGGTTTGTTGCTCATTTCAAACTCAAGAACTCCTCCTTTCAGCAATAGATGGTGTGTTATATAGAGGTAAGGATAAGGCTTTCCATTCAGGCTTATGGATTTTATATATATTTTACCATTATCTGCACCTTTAGCAATAATTTGCAATGTATTGCCGTTTTCTAACTTCAATTCGGCTTTTTCTATGCAAGGACTTCCAAAAACATATTCGTTATTTCCTGGACAAACGGGGTAAAATCCTAAAGCGCTGAATATATACCACGCCGACATTTGTCCGCAATCATCGTTGCCGGGGAGTCCGTCTGGATTTGGTTTGTACATTTCGTCAATTATCTGGTGCACCCGTTGTTGTGTTTTCCACGGTGCGCCTGCATATACATACATGTAAGGTATTTGGTGCCCCGGTTCGTTTCCATGTACATACCTTCCTATTATTCCTCTTTTATCAATATCTTCCGATGCGGCAATGTGCTTTTCATCCAGAGGAAGTGTGAAAAGAGAATCCAAATGTTGTGAAAATTTATCATTCCCGCCCGCCCAATCAATCAATTTGCTGATATTATGAGGAACGTACAAAGAATAATTCCACGCATTACCTTCAATAAATCCTTGTCCTTCGGTTGCAAGCGGGTCAAAATTTTTAACCCATGAACCATCTGCATTTTTAGGACGGATAAATCCTGTATTTTTATCGAATAAGGATGCAAAAGAGGCTGCGCGTGTATAATATTTTTCGGCAATATCATTTTTCCCCATTTTATTTGCCATTTGTGCTATACAATAGTCGTCATAAGCATATTCTAAGGTTTTTGAAGCTGAGTTGCTGCTCAAATCAGCCGGAACATATCCGTATTGCTTGTAGGCTCCAATGCCATCATACATATCGTAATTAGCGCTTGCCTGCATGGCTTCCAATGCTTTATTCTCGTCAAATCCTTTAAGCCCTTTCATGTACGCGTCGGCAATCACGGAAACCGCGTGATAACCAATCATGCACCAGTTCTCGTTAGCATGATGCGACCAGATAGGTAGGATTTTATGCACGCTTTGTTGCTGATGGGCGAGCATGGAATTAACCATATCGCTTGCTCTTTTTGGTTGTAACAACGTGAAAAGCGGGTGCGAAGCACGGTAAGTATCCCATAACGAAAAAGTAGTATAATTGGTGAAGCCTTCGGCTTTATGTATATTTTGGTCTAAACCGCGATATTGCCCGTCGACGTCCATGTAGATAGTAGGCGAAATCATGAAATGATACATGGAAGTGTAAAAATTCTTCTTTTTATCTTCCGAAGCGTCGATTTTTACTTTGCTGAGCTCATTATTCCAAACATTAAAAGCATCATCTTTTACCTTTTCAAAATTGAAATGCGGAACTTCAACTTGCAGATTCCTTAAAGCGCCTTCCGTGCTTACCGATGATAAAGCTACCTTCACTAATAATTGTTCTCCTTCCTTAATATCAAATTCAAACCAAGCTTTCACGCTTTTACCTGCCATCTCGGGAAAATTTTCACGCTCATTAAATTTTCTGTAAAATCCATTGTATGTAACCTTCTCGTCGCCTTGATAACCATACCGTTTAATGGGCTTGGAAACAACCATGGCGAAATATATATACTTGTTGCGTGCCCATCCTCGCGTTTGGCGATAGCCTGTAATAAGTGTATCATTTTCTACACGTGCGAAGCACCAAATATTTTTGCCATCATAATTATAGATGCCGGAAGTCATATCAAATATCAACTTCGGGCTATCTGCTTTGTTAAACGTGTAGCGATGAAATCCTACACGCGTGGTAGCGGTTAATTCCGCGAGAATATTATAATCATCTAATAAAACAGAATAATAACCTGCTTTTGCAGATTCGTGGCTGTGGGAAAACCTGCTTCTGTAACCGGACAAAGGTTTGTCTGATGTGCCGGGGTTCAGTTTTAGCGCGCCGTTGACAGGCATAAGCAAAAAATCGCCTAAATCGCTATGTCCCGTGCCTGAGAAGTGTGTGTGGCTAAATCCTACAATGGTTTTGTCTTTGTATTGATAACCCGCGCAGTATTCATACACTTTTGGATTATAGCCTTTTCCTATGGAATAAGGCACCGTATCAGTTTCGGGACTTAGTTGCACCATGCCAAACGGTACCGTGGCGCCCGGATAGGTGTGTCCCATGTGATCGGTGCCGATAAAAGGATCAACATAAGAAGCCGGTTGTTTCTGTCCTAAAGCCATGCAAGCGTTAGCCATAATGTATAGAAGAATTAATAAGCGTTTCATAAAAATAAGATAAGCCGTGTTTAATTTGCATATAAAAGTAAGTGTTTTCATTTTTTTACTACTTTTAAAATCCAAAAATAATTAACCATGCGTAAAATTTATCTTTTCCTTTTAGTGTTTTTTGTGCTTTTATGCACAGCTCCGGTTTTTGCCCAACAAACGGATTCTTTGTTGCTTAAAGAAATTAAATCTTTGAAAAAACAAGTAGAAAATCAGTCGCATACCTATGATATGATTCTTAAGCAAATTGACGATAACCTATGGTTTAACAGGGTTGGAGATGTTGCTTTTATTGATAAAGTAAAAATAACGAGCACCCCGCGCTGGAAACCCAAATCAAAAAACGATCGTTTTGCCGATAATAAGTTGCAGTTTCAATCCTATGTGTTTATACCTAAGAATATTAATATTACTAAGAAATATCCTTTGATTGTGTTGCCTCACGGGGGTGTGCATGCCGATTTTACAACATACCACACGCATATTGTGCGCGAAATGATTGCGCAAGGCTACGTGGTGGTTGCGCCTGAGTATAGAGGAAGCACGGGATACGGGAAAGATGTATATGAAAATATTGACTATGGCGGAAGAGAGAATGATGATGTGTTGGAAAGCCGCAATTACATGGTTGAAAATTATAGTTTTATCGATAAAAACAGAATTGCTGTTGTGGGATGGAGTCATGGTGGTATGATAGCCTTGATGCAACTGTTGCAACATCCGGAGGCTTATACCTGCGCCTTTGCTGGCGTGCCGGTGAGCGATTTGCATAACAGGCTCACCTCTCACGAGGCGGATTATATGGAAAATTTTTCGGCTTCTTATTTCATTGGAAAAACCTTGAAAGAAGACCCGCAGGAATATATCCGCCGTTCGCCTACACACTACGCCAAAAACCTGAACAAGCCTTTGCTTATTCATACCAATACCAATGACAATGATGTGTATGTGGAAGAACCAAAACAAATGATAGATTCATTGAAAGCTTACAATAAGAAATTTGAATACAAAATCTTTGAAAAATCATCAGGAGGGCATGCTTTCGACCGCTTGGATATGAAAGAAGCTACCGATATACGCTACACGATTTATAAATTTTTAGAAAAATACATGACCCCTCCAATGCCTTTTAAATCTGCTGCCGATATGCGCAAGGCGGGGTATAGGTTTAATTAATGTACAAAAATGTTGGCGCAGGTCTTTTGTTGAATATTTATTATAATTGAATGGCAAAAATAGTGGCATGGATCGGATAGCTGCGCCAGCCTATGTGAGAAAAACTACATGAAAACATATAATAAAGATAAATTATTTGAACATTTATATAAATAAAGTATAAATAATATTTTCATTTCTTTAAAGATGGGCAGAGGTCGGATACTTGCGTCAGGCTAAGTAGATTTAGAAACGAAAAAAATGATTAAAAAAATTGGATTTGTATTATTGTTATGTTTTGTAACTTGTGCGTTACGGGCGCAACAGGGGAAAAGCAAAATAAAAGAGGTTATAAGCAAAGATACCTATAATTATATTCCGTTAAACTATCTAACAGATTCTGTGAAAGGATTGGTAATGCCCATTGAGTTTTATCCTTCGAAAGATAAAAAGAAGAATTATCCTGTTGGGATATTTTGGAATTCATGGTGCATAGACGGACGTTATGAAATAAAAATTACACCGGAGCAAATATATCTTATCAGCTCGCATGAAAACCCTAATCCAAACTTTTTGTATTGGGTAATGAATATTGATATAGAGACATATAATATTTTAAAAAAGAAGTTTCTAAAGCTTAAGCCATGGGAAGAAGATATTTTCTATAATTCTAAATATGATAAAAGAGAACAAAATGATAATTGTAAAAATTCGGATAATTACATGGAGGAATACACACAAAAAGTAATTAAGCTGTTAAATTCATATATCAAAGAAGACCGGTTGAAAATAAGGTATTCGCAACGTGTTCAACCTATGACTTGTATATATCTGGGACATGACTTCGAAGAAGTAAAAAATTTAGTAGAAAATACATATATTCAAGTTATAGAAGCTAAATAAAATATTAACTTTTAAGGCTGCCACACGTCAGATACCTGTGGTTATTCCAATACATAATTAACTCGTTTTCTTATAACTCAATATAGCCAACATGTTTAGCACTAAGGCAAAAATAACGAGGTAAACCGCTAATTGCCACAAATCCATAAATGAGCTTCCTTTTAGCACCAGCGCTCTCACGGCTTTCATATAATGTGTGATGGGTACGCCGTTGGATATAACTTTTGCCCATGCCGGCATGCTGGCAGTGGATGTGAATAATCCGCTCATCAATATAAATATCATTACGAAAAAGAAACTGATAAACATAGATTGTTGCTGCGTTTGGCTAAAGTTGGAAATGAGCAGTCCAAAACCAAGGATGCCTATAATATAAAGGTTTGTGAACAGGTATAATGTGCCTATGTTGCCTACAATAGGGATGCCATATACAAATCGTGTGATAAGTAAGCCAAGCGAGAAAACGAACAAACTTATAATCCAAAAGGGGATTAGCTTGCCGAGAATAAATTCCCATTTTTTTATAGGTGTTACGTTTATTTGTTCTATTGTGCCTATTTCCTTTTCTTTTACAATATTTAATGAAGTTAAAAACGCCCCTACTACCGTAAGTAATAATACTAAAATAGCGGGAACCATATAAAACCTGTAATTGGCATGTGGGTTGAAAAGGGCGGAAGAAGTAGTTTGGATGGGAAGGTTTTTGTCCAGCACAGCTTCGGGCAACCATTCCACGCGTATTTGCATATTGAAGTCGCGTATAATGGAATTTAAATATGCAGTGCCTAAGCCCGCTTTAATACCGTTGATGGCATTAGCCGTAATGGAAACTTGTTGTTTGTTTTCGCGTATCAGGTTTCTTTCAAAATGAGGAGGAATGGTGAGTATAATATCTGCGTTGTCTTCTTCAATATCTTGTGTAGCTTGTTGGTACGAGAAAGTATGGCTTGCGAGCTCGAAATTTCCTGATGAAGTTATTTTTGAAATTAATTGACGTGCGTATGAGCTTTGGTCGTTATCAACCACCGCAATTTTCACATGTCTCACATCCATATCGGCAGCCCAGGGCAATATGAGCAGTTGCAAAATAGGTACCGCAAGCATAATTACAACAATCATTTTGTCGCGCTTGAGTTGCCTGAATTCCTTTTGTAATATATAATATAACTTTCTCATTGTAAACGTGTTTTAAATTTTAACATGCTTATGCTTAACAAGGTTACGCTCATGCCTATGAGGACAAGCGTTTCTTTCCACACCCCGCTGAACGAAAGACCTTTAATCATTACATCGTTCACGATAAGGAAATACCATCGGGCAGGAACGATATTGGCAAACCATTGAAAGCCTATGGGCATATTTTCTAAAGGGAATAAAAATCCTGTAAACAAAAGGGTTGGCAGCAACATACCCATCATGGAAATGAGCATGGCAGCAGATTGTGAATTTGTGCTGTTAGAAATTACCAGTCCGAAAGCCAGACAAGTGATGATGAATAATATGCTTTCGGCAAATAAGAGTAACAGGCTGCCCCTTATGGGCACGCCAAGCGCAAAACGGCTCATCAGTAAAATGACAATAAGATTTATGATGGAAAGTACCAAGTAGGGTAATGCTTTGGCAACAAGTACCAAAATAGGTTTCAATGGCGATACCAACAGTACTTCCATGGATCCGAATTCTTTTTCTCTTACAATGGCTACTGCCGTGAGGGTGCAACACACAATCATCATAATAAGCGCTATAACACCCGGAATAAATACCATGGAGCCGTTCATCTCCGGATTATACAACATGCGCACTTCGCTGTTTATTTGCAGGGGAACTTGTTGGAGCATACTACGCTCTTGCAGATATTCGCCAATAATGGCATTAAGATAGTTGGTAACTGTTTTGGAGAAATTGGGGTCTGTGCCGTCTGTTATAATTTGTATGGTATTATTTTTTAAGGATGTAGTATTAAACCCAGATGGGAAAATAAGCGCGCATTGTATGTTGCCGCTTTTAAAGTAAGATTCCATGTCTGTGGTGTTATGCGCAACATTTGTAACGGTAAAGTATTTGCTGGCTTTTATTTTGGAAATAATTTGTCCGGAAACTGCGTTTTCTGTGGGATTTACGATGAGCAGTCTGGCGTTTTTCACCTCGTTTGTTAATGCAAAACCAAAAAGTAAAATTTGCACTACAGGCAACACAAACATAATAAGCAAGGTTTTCCTGTCTCTGAAAACATGGTAAAACTCCTTGCGTATAAATGCGGTGAATTGTTTGTATATTTTGTGTTTTATCATAGTTTTTAAATTATTCGCTACGTTTGGCGCCACGGGCTAATGCATAAAATACATCGCCCATATTGTCGGCACTATGTTGTTGTTTAAGATTTGCAGGTGTATCCATTGCCGCTATTTTTCCGTCAACCATAAGCGAAATACGGTTGCAATATTCGGCTTCGTCCATATAGTGGGTAGTTACAAAAACCGTTATACCTTGGTTGCCAGCTTCGTAGATAAGTTCCCAAAACTGGCGTCTTGTAATGGGGTCAACGCCGCTGGTAGGCTCATCCAGGAAAACAATTTTAGGCTCATGAAAAATAGCTACCGAAAAAGCAAGTTTCTGTTTCCAGCCCAAGGGTAAGGAGCCTACTAAGCTTTTTGCCTGGTTTTCGATGTTCAGTTTTTTCAATAATATTTGTGTGCGCTCTTTTATTTCTTTAGGCTTCACACCATATATGCCGCCATAAAATTGTATGTTCTCTACAATGGTGAGGTCTTCATACAACGAAAACTTCTGACTCATGTAGCCTATGTTTTTTTTAATTTGCTCCTGCTGTTTATATACATTGTAGCCTGCTACTGATGCTTCTCCGGAGGTAGGATGCGATAATCCGCAAAGCATGCGCATGGCGGTGGTTTTGCCCGCCCCGTTTGCACCTAAAAACCCGAATATTTCACCTGTTCCTACTTCAAAAGAGATATGGTCAACGGCGGTAAAATTTCCGAATTTTTTTGTTAAATCATGCGCGTGTATAACGATGTTATTATTCATTTATTTTAATATTATTTTGTTGCGTAGCGCCAAAACTTTATGGTTTATAACTTTCTGCAATAAATGTATCCTCAATGGTTGGAAGCGTATTTCTTACTTCTATACCTGATATACCTTGTTTTTCCAAAAAAGATTTTAAATTTTCCACATCTCCGTTTACTATCACATGAGCATATTCGCCAAAAGCATAACTGTTATCGGTTTCGGGATATTGTTTCAAGGCTTTCAGCAGCGCATACATATTACCGGCTTTAATGGCATATAATTTTTTATTGAATTGACCCGTAATATTGTCGGGGGTGTCAATATTCAAAATTTCCCCTTCCTGTATAAGCGCAACCCTGTCGCAGCGCACAGCTTCGTCCATGTAAGGTGTGGATGCCAAAATAGTAATGCCTTCTGTTTTAAGTTTTTGAAGCATATCCCAAAGCTCAACCCGCGAAACGGGGTCGATGCCTGTAGTAGGTTCATCCAAAAACAACACTTCGGGTTTGTGGATAAGGGCGCAGCATAAAGCCAGTTTTTGTTTCATCCCGCCCGATAATTTTCCTGCACGTCGTTTTTTAAATGGCGCTATTTGCTCATAAATATCTTTTATAAGATGATAATTTTCTTCAATTGTAGTGCCGAACAGTGTAGCGAAAAAATTAAGATTTTCTTCAATCGTTAAATCGGCGTAAAGCGAAAATTTCCCCGGCATGTATCCTACTAAATTTCTTATTTGCTTATAATCTTTCACAATATCATAGCCTAATACTTTAGCTTCGCCACTATCAGGAATCAACAACGTGGTCAGCAACCTGAAAATGGTAGTTTTCCCTGCACCGTCAGGACCTATCAGCCCGAAAAGCTCTCCTTTTCCCACATTGAAACTCACATTTTTCAACGCTGTAACTTTCCCTTTTTCGTAGCTTTTGTTTATATCTTTTACTTCAATTGTATTCACAACAAGAGTTTTAAAAAATAATTTCTCCGTACATACCTATTTTCAGGTAGCCATCGTTTTTAACACGCACTTTTATGGCATACACTAAATTTTGGCGTTCGTCTTTGGTTTGAATGGTTTTGGGCGTAAACTCCGCCTGGCTGCTAATCCATTCAATAGTGCCCGTGTATTGCTTGTAGTTGTTTTTGCCTGCATCTATACGCACTTTAACGGGTTGTCCTATTTTAATCTGCGACAATTGGCTGCCCGTAATATAAGCCCGTAGGATCATGGATGATAGATCTGCAATTTTATAGAGTGGCTTTCCTGTGGTAACCAATTCGTTTACTTCGGCATATTTTGTGAGCACGGTTCCGGTTATGGGGTTCACGATGCGGTATTTGCTCAATTGGTCGTTAAGCTGCGCTACCTGCATGTTGATAGGCACGGTTTCTTGGCTTAAACTTTGTGAAGTAGTAGCCAATGCCGATTCTTGCGCGGCAATTTGTTTTTTGATAATATTAATTTGCGCATTGGCATCATCGAGTTGTTTTTTAGTAGCAGCATCAGCTTGCACAAGTTTAACAAGACGTTGTTGTTCATGTTCTGCTTGCTTCAATTGTTCTTTGTAGGCTGCAACTTGTGCGTTAATATCGGGTTTGCGACTTACAACGGCATTGCTTTGGGCTGCCAGTTGTTTTTTTCTTAAAACAAGTTGCGTGCTATCGATAAACCCTATGGTTTGTCCGGCTTGCAGGTTTTCTCCTTCTTCAATATCAAGCTGCAATAAATTACCCATACCTTGTGCTGAGATAATGGTTTCTACAGCTTCAAAAGAGCCTGTGGCATCATAATTTTTTTTATTACTGCACGAAAAAAGCGAAAAAACGGTTATTGTAACCCATATAAACTTCTTCATATATTTTTTTATTAAATTATTGATTTTTAGTTTTTTAAATAGTAATTATCATACCTAAATATGCTAATTGCCGCTTGTTATTTTTTGTTTATACAAAGCCATAAGCAGTTGCAACTCGTGCATAATTTTATTTTGCTTGGCAATATCTTCGGCATTTAGTTCGCGCAAATAATCGTTAGAGTTAATGACCCCATTCTCCAATTGTGCAACCGACGATTTTTTAACGCTTTCGCGCAGACTTATTAACTCGGTATCTGTATTAATCAATTGGTTGAGCTTGTCAATTTCTTCATTTTGTTTTTTGAGTTCAAAATGGGTGTTGAATAAAAAAGTTTCTTTTTGCACCTCGTTACTCAAACGGTTCACGGATAACAATGCCAAGTCGTTTTTCTGCGTGTAGTAGCCTGTTAAAGGAATGGTAAGTCGTAAACCTCCTGCAAAATAGGGGTCAAATTTATTGCTAAGCATGTTTAATGCAGGTCTTCCGGCGCCTCCTTGGAAAAACAACCCGAGTTTAGGCAAATTTTTAGCTTTTATCATTTGCGTTTGTGCTTCAATAATTTTGTTTTGTGCTTCAAATAATTTTAATTCCGGACGGTTGATATTTTCAGAGGTATTGATAACAGGAGGTTTTATAAAATTTGTTTCTTCATTTAAAGGTTTATGGATCAATTCGCTCAGCATGTTTATGTAAGCTCTGCGATTGGCGCTGAGTTCAATATTGTGTTGTTCGGCTTTTACCATTTCTGCCTGTAATACTGTAGCATTGCTTTTTAGAGAAACGCCGTTAGCCACTGAAGATTCAACCTTGCTCAGCACAAGTTTTATATCTTTTTTAAACAATTCGTTTTGATGAAGTTGTTCACTTATAAGCAATATGCCAAAGTATAAATCCGTAACCCGTTCATTGAGCTTGTAAAGCTCTACTTCTATACGCTGCAAATCGGCTGTTGCGTTAGCTTCATAGATTTTACCCTGCTGTTTTATAATGCCGCCGTCGTATAAGGTTTGTGCAACTTCGCCATACAGTTTATATTGGTCTTTGGCAGGTTTTTCAATATTCACCATGTTTGCAATGGAGGCGGGCAGGTCAACGGAGGTTACGTCTGATTGGTATGATGCCTGTCCTACAAGATTAACTTGTGGAAGATAGCCTTTCAGTGCGTTTTGCATATTATAATCTTTACTTTTGACAATTAAATCCTTTTGTTTAGCTAAAGGATAGTTTTCTTTTGCCAGTTTATAACACTCTTCAATGCCTATACTTTGTGCATTTATCTGCCAAGTAATAGCCAAAGAACAAAAGAGGATAATGTATTTTTTTAAAGTGTTCATACAAGTTTACTTTTCTATTTTTATATTCATTAGATTTTGAACCAATTGCGGAATAATAGCTTTTTGTTGTTTTATGATTTCCAGGTATTCTTCACTTGATACCCTTCCGGATGTAATAAGTATGGGGCGTGCAACAAAAGGAAAAACAATGCTGCCGATAAAATTCACCAAAAAATGGAATGGTTGCATTTGTGTGGGTACACTGTCCAATACTTCTTGCAGCTCGGCACGATTGAAAAGTTCTTTAAGATATTTGGAGATATGAGAATTGTCAGGCTTATTTTTTATTTCATTTAATACAAACATGGGTAAATCAGGGTTTTGCGATAACAGATTGAAATATATTTCTGTTATTTTCTCAATTTTTTGACTTAAATTGTCGTTTTTGTTCACTAAAACAGGAATTACGGCTCCAAAAAGCTCATCAATTCTTTCTTTCATTACAAGCTCAAAAAGTTTTTCCTTACTTCTGAAATAATAATTTAACAGTGCAAGGTTTATTCCTGCCTCTTGGGCAATATCGCGTGTGCGAGTGGCTGCATAGCCTTTTTGCGTGAAAACTTTACGTGCAGCCTCTTTAATTTTATCTTCTGTTGAATCCGTCATGGTATAAAATTTTTGCAAATTTAAAATAAAACACTTGATTTAAAAAAATGTTTTAATCAAATGATTAAAAATAATAATCAAAAAATATGCCGTTTTATATGGATGGAACTGAGTGATAAATGGCATGGACTCATTTTAATACATACATACTGATGCAGGAAATAAAAAATAGCATACGCGGCGTATAATTTTTGAACCAAAAAAGCGCTATGCCGTTTTATATATTTTTGAATTTATTATGGCAAAAAACAAAGTTTTATTAAAACTTAAACCTGTTGAGGTAATTAATAACATAGAAATAGCTGAAAACGTATTTGTACTTTCTTTTAAGCGAGATTTTGATTTTAAAGCCGGTCAGGTGCTGGGAATAGGGCTATCTGCAACTGATGATGCCCGCTTGTATAGCATTGCTTCGGGAGAAAAGGACAAGGATGTTCAAATTCTTTATAATATAAAACCCGAAGGAAGATTAACGCCCAGCATGGCTGCTTTAAAAAGTGGCGATTATATTTGGATTTCGGAACCTTTCGGAACGTATTTCGGAACGGAGGAACCTGCCTATTGGATTGCTACAGGAACGGGAGTAGCACCTTTTTTAAGTATGGCACGCTCAGGCTTGCATATGCACAAAAAATTGATTCATGGAGGCAGGATGGCTACGGCTTTTTATTTCCAAGATGAGTTGTTGGCGTTGTTGGGCGATAGCTATGTGCGTTGTTGCTCGGCAGAAACAGGTGATAATGTTTTTAACGGGAGGGTTACACAATATTTGAAAACAAGAGAAAATTTGCCCCTCCAGGCTAAATATTATCTATGCGGTAGCGCCGAAATGGTTGTGGAATGCAGAGATATTCTATTAGGTAAAAACATACCTTTTGATAATATTATCTCTGAAATCTATTTTTAGCCAATAAAAATAACAAAAACTATATCACCCATCGCCCATCACTCATCGCCCATCACTCATCACTCATTATGTATATAATCTCTTTTTCTAATCCCAACCCATAATTCTCTATCTTTGCAAAAAATAAATATATGGATAAAAGATTAGAGGCATTTAAGCGCTTGTTGGATATTATGGATAAGCTGCGTGCCGAATGTCCTTGGGATAAAGAGCAAACTTTTGACTCGTTGCGCCACCTCACTATCGAAGAAACTTATGAACTCTCTGATGCCATATTGGATAAAGACTACATGGAAATTTCAAAAGAGTTGGGCGATTTATTACTCCACATCGTTTTTTACGCAAAATTGGGCGAAGAAATTTCGCGTTTTGATATTACCAAAGTAATAGAAGGCATAAACGAAAAGCTTATCCGTCGTCATCCGCATATTTTTAGCGATACACAAGTTACCAATGCGGAAGAGGTAAAAAATAACTGGGAAAAAATAAAACTTGCAGAAGGTCGCAAATCCGTACTTGAGGGAGTTCCAAACTCGCTTCCTGCAATGATTAAAGCCTATCGCATGCAGGATAAGGCGCGTGGCGTGGGCTTTGATTGGGATAATGCCACACAGGTTTGGGATAAAGTGAAAGAGGAGGTAGATGAGTTACATCACGAAATAAAAAATAACAATGCCGACAAAATAGAAAATGAGTTTGGCGATGTGTTGTTTGCCTTAATAAACTATGCCCGTTTTATAGATGTGAATCCTGAAACTGCCTTGGAACGTACCAATCGCAAATTTAAAAGTCGATTTGAGTATTTGGAAAAAGCAGTGGCTGAAGACGGGAAATCCATGCGTGATATGACGTTGGAAGAAATGGATATCTATTGGAATAAAGCAAAATCAATGGAATAATGCGTAAATCCACATTTTTTTTATTATTTGTATTTTTAAATTGGTTTCAACTGTTTGCACAGCACGATACAACAACTTTTGTGCGGCAATATCCATCGTTGAACAAGGAATATTTTAAATCGTATTGGACAGATGGCAAAGGCGTGTTGCTGTCGCCCATGCAATGGAACACGCGGCAATGGATAACCGCGTCGGCTGTAGTTGGAGGTGGTATTTTATTGTACACGCAGGATAAGCCCATTCATGATTTTTTCATGGAGCATCGTTCCAAAGGCATGGATAATATGTCTAAGTATGTGTTTGAACCTTTCGGGAATGGTATAGGAACTATGGCTTTTGTGGGAACTTCTTATTTGGCAGGGAGTTTGGCAAACAACGACAGGCTTATGGGAACATCACTCACGGCGGCAAAATCTTTTATTATATCATACGCCCTCACTTTTGGCATAAAGCATTTGGCGCACAGGCACAGACCTCTTCACGATAATCCGGCGGATCCTCATATATGGGAAGGTCCTTTTGGGAATCCTGAATATACAAGTTTTTCATCGGGGCATTCGGCTGTGGCTTTCAGCGTGGCAACAGTTTACGCATTGGAATATTGGAAAACCGAATGGGTGCCCATGTTAGCCTATACCTTAGCTGCCGGAACTGCTGTTTCGCGGATGTATGATAATAAACATTGGGCTTCCGATGTGTTTATAGGCTCTGCCATTGGTTGTGCCACCGGTGCATACATGTGGAGGCAAAGTAAAAAAAACAAATCTTCGGCGCGTTTTTCATTAAGCTATTTACATGATGGCTATATGCTACATGCAGTAATTCCTATAAAGTGTAAATAGCGGTCCTCTATTTTTGGCAATACCGTGTTTTGGTAAAATTGTATCCTTCTATCACGTAAAATATAGCAGAAGCCAGCAGTGACAAACCTAACGAAATAAAGAAAGTTCCCTTGTAAGCAGGAGGTATAATATCCCAATGTGCCATTAAAATCCCCATCGTAATCATAAATGTCATGATAATATAGCCCTTGCGGTCGAAAAAGGCAAAAATGCAAGGTCGTTCATTAGGCAAATTCTTAATGCGGGTTATATATTTTCTACTCACTTTTCTAAATACCAGCAGGAAAAAAGGGATAAATCCTAAAATGCCGATACCATATTCTTTCCATTGATTCTCGATGCTGTCTGCTTGTATAAGCCTGAGCCCCATACTTAAAATACGATAGGCTGCAAATCCCCATAATAAAGCGCCCGCTGCAATAAGAAAAGGTTTAGGCGCTGCAGGTTTTAATTTTTTCAATATATCTTTCTTCATCTCCTACTTGTTTTTCATCCCCAACATGGGATTAAATCCATTATCTTTAAGATATTTATACAAATCTCCGTCAGGTTTTTTAAAATTTCGCGCTCTTAAAAGGTTATAGTATTTTGAAATTGCCCGCGTTGAATTTTTACCGTCAGTTTTTTTGCTTATCTTTTCGTAAAGTTTTATCAATTCATCTTTCAGCCGGTTTAAATCATAATCAAAAGTAGGTGTATTGGTTGTTCCTACCATTAATACGGAAAGATAATCATAGTAATCGTTTTTGATGTCGTTTATAAAAGGGGAATCAGGATATTTATCCATAAAATTTTCCCACTGTACAATGCGCTCATAAAGCTGCTCGAAACGAATAATCAAATCTCCGTTATTAATATAGCCTTGTTTTTTATCAATAGTCTGTTGATTTATATATAATTGAAAAGGTTCTGAAATATGATTTCCAAAAAGATGTTGAAAAAAAGAAGGATTTAACTCGGCAGTGTACATGCCGTCCGAAAGATGAAGCATTATTCCGCAACTGTCTAACCGCAATTTAAAAGCATTTGTTTCCGCATCTTTTACATCACGCGCCAATTTACTGCTGATATTTTTATAGCTTTTGGCATATAAAGAATCGTTAAACCGTTCTGCCGCCATGTGTGCATTTTTATATAAAAGTGTGAATACCGAATCGCGTTCAGCTTCAGTAAATACATTTATACAGGCGGATATTTGTTTTGAACTGATTGCTATTCCTTCAATGCCTATATTTTTGATGTTTTCTATATTTGATTTTACAGCCATGTAGCTGCAAGTCTCTTTATTTTTAAGGTTGGCAGTAGAATCAGGCGTATGGTTTGATGATGATCCGCCTCTGCCACACGAAACGGCTATTATAGCTAAAGCCAGATATAATAAATTCTTCATAGCGATTGATTTTAACAGGGGTAAAAGTAATAATTATGTAAGAAAAAAGCGTGCTTTCTACGTATTTATATCCTTTTGAGGAGATATTAAAAAGGTGTTTTCTTTACAATAGATTTTGTTTTCCACCTTCCTGTGAGATAGTATAGGTATGAGAGGCTCATGCCTATAAACCATGCAATAGGCACCGACCACCAGATACCGTCCACACCAAAATGTTTTGACATGATTAAAGCGGCAGGGATGCGTATAAGCCATAACGATAACAGTGTAATAAACATAGGAATAAGCGTATCGCCGGCGCCACGCATTACTCCGCCAATTACAAACATGGTAGAGAATATCACATAAAAGGATGCAACTACCGTGAGATATTCGGCGCCAATGGCAATAACATTTTTGTCGGGCGTAAACATTGCCATCAGCGGTTCGCGGAAGATGATGATAAATATGCTTGTTATAACAGCTAAGATAGTTGACATTTTCAAGGTCGCTCTTAACCCCAGTTTTACACGTTCCATTTTGCCTGCGCCTATATTTTGTCCTACAAAAGCCGAAAGGGCAGCGCCAAAGTTCATGGCAGGCAGGCTTGCAAGGTTGTCTATGCGTCCGGCAACCGAATAGGCTGCAATTACATCAGTGCCAAATCCGTTTACGATCCACATGATAGCCAACATGCCTACAGAAACAAAGGTTTGTTGAAATCCGGTGGGTAAACCGATGTTTAAAATGCTTTTGAATATTTGTTTATCGAAAATAAATTTACGCCATGCAAATTTTATAAGATCGTGTGTGCGGTTAAGGTATATTACACTTGACAAGAATGCGCCACCCTGTGCAATTATGGTTGCCAACGCAGCCCCACGCACGCCCCATTTAAAAACCGAAATAAAAATTAAATCGAGAATGATATTTACTACCGTGGAGATAATAAGAAAATACAGAGGTGTTTTTGAATCGCCGAGCCCTCGCAAAACGGAGCTGATACCGTTAAAACCGAAGAAAAATACCATGCCCAGCATATAGGTGTTAAAATATTCCAATGCTTGCGGCATTACATCATCAGGAAGGTTAATCATTACCAGTAGAGGGCGGCTTAGCAATAAGCCCAGCGCCATTAGTCCTAAGGAAGCAAAAAACAGGAAGATATACATGGTGTCGATGGCGCGTTTTACTTTAGTCATATCCTTAGCTCCGAAAAACTGTGATATAACGATGGTGGTGCCCATGGTAACCCCCACTACAAAAGATATAAGCATGAAAATAATGGGGAAAGAGGCTCCTACTGCGGCTAATGCCGTTTTGCCTATAAAATGCCCTACAATAATGCTGTTTATTATACTGTATAATTGCTGAAATACATTGCCTATCAGCATAGGTATTGCAAAAGCGAAAATAAGTTTACCACTGTCGCCTTCAGTTAAATTTTTCATAAAATCCGGATAATTATTCTAAAACAATAGAAATCCTAAAATGTTAGCACAACAAAGAAAAGTATTTCAGGTATTTCTTTTATTAAGCTCTTTTGTAGAGAGCAATCCGCAGGCGGCTTCAATATCCAACCCGCGCGAAGTGCGTATGGTTGTTTGTATGCCTTTGTCGGTTAGTCCTTTCTGGAAAGCTAATATACGATTATCGTCTGTGGCAGGCAAAGGAACATTAGGCACCGGATGAAACCGTATAAGATTTATCCTGCATCGTGTTTTGTTTAAAAGTCTTGCCAGTTCTTTTACGTGTGCCGGCGTATCATTAAGACCGCCAAAAACAATATATTCGAATGATACCCTTCTATATTTTCCTATATCGTGCTTGTTTATTACATCTATTACCTCTTTTATCGGATACACATGCTGAACAGGCATTAGCTTGCGCCGTTCCTCATCAAAAGGGGAGTGCATGCTGACGGCGAGGTTGCATTTGCTCTCTTTTAAAAATCTTTCCATTGCAGGAACAATGCCCACGGTGGAAACGGTAACTTTGCGTATGCTTAAATTAAAACCATATTCGGCAGTGAGTATCTCTTGTGCTTTCATCACTTCTTCAAGGTTATCAAAAGGCTCACCCATACCCATAAAAACAATATTGGTAATGCTATCACGTTCAGGCAGGCTGCGCAGTTGGTTGATTATTTGTCCGGCAGAGAGCTGCGATTGGAACCCCTGTTTGCCTGTAGCGCAAAACAAACACCCCATTTTGCAGCCTACTTGCGATGAAACGCACAAGGTATTACGTGTTTTTTCGGGAATAAAAGCTGTTTCTATAAACCGGTTTTCGCCGGCTTTGTATAAGTACTTTTTTGTACCATCGGTGGAAACACTTACTTTTAAAGGTTCTACAGCGCCATATATAAAATCTTGTTCCAATAAACCACGTACTTTTTTCGAAATGTTAGTCATTTCATCAAATGAACGTATAGGTGTTTTATAGAGCCAATGTATAATTTGCGGTGCAATATAGCGTGGAAGTCCTTGATTTGAGACCCATTGCTCTATCTCGGATTGCGTTGAGCCTAACAGTTCACGTTTTTGTAAACTTTCCCCAGTCACTGTTAATGAAGTTTTTGTCCGATCAGGTTAATAAATTCGGCACGCGTTTTATCGCTTGAGAGGAAAACTCCGTTAAAATCGGAAGTGGTAGTAACAGAATTTTGTTTTTGTATGCCTCTCATACTCATGCACATGTGTTGCGCCTCAACAACCACGGCAACACCCAAAGGTTTTAACGTATGTTGTATAGCTTCTTTTATTTGCGTAGTAAGGCGTTCCTGTACTTGCAAACGACGGGCAAAAGCATCTACCACACGTGGAATTTTACTTAATCCTACAATATAACCTGCCGGAATATAAGCTACGTGTGCTTTACCGAAGAAGGGAAGCATATGATGTTCGCAAAGAGAGTATATTTCAATATCTTTCACTATTACCATTTGCTTATAATCTTCCTTGAACATGGCAGAGCGTAAAATTTCTTCAGGGTCGAGGTCGTAGCCGTGTGTGAGAAACTGCATGGCTTTGGCAACGCGTTCAGGTGTGCGCAGCAAGCCTTCCCTTTGCGGATCTTCACCTATAAGTTTAAGAATTTCGTTATAATGAACCGATAGCTTTTTTATAGTTTTTTCGTTATATACGTTGCGCAAGCGATAGCCTGCAACAAATTCGGAATCATCCATGTTATTTTGTGCCATCATGGGCTTCAAATCATCACTTTTCATGAAAAAAAGTTAATCTATTATATAGAGGTGTAATCTGCATGTAAATTATACCTTTGCTTTTATTAACGAACATACTCGTTTTTTGTTTTTATGAGTTGATTGTTTTGTTTATTTTAAGGAGCATATAAACTTCAAAACAAAGATATGCCAAATAGAATGCGACGAAAGTGAGTGCAAAACGCGCTGCTTTTGTAGGGTTTATATATGTGAATATGCTGATAAGCGTGATGGCTAAGATGAGTTTTGCAGCTGTCATTATGATAAATACATTCGCAAACCCTACGGTTTCTTTTGTTTTAATCTTGTGCGAAGTCCAAACCATTAATCCTGTGATTATAAAGAAGAATACTACCTGCCAATACCAATAAGGAGTCATAAACATAGGAAACAAGTAATTAACCATACCTGCCGCACCCAGTATTACCAAAGAGAATATAAAGTTAAAAAGTAAGTCTTTTTGCAAGTTTTTTTTCATGCACACACATAATTTACGACACAAAAGTAACTACTTTTTCTTAATTAAGTCTTTTATAACAAGATAAATTGCAACTGCCACGGATAGCAACGAAAGCACAACCGTAAAAACAGGTACTTCCCATTTTATCCACTCATCAAGTTTGGTGCCGCCATAAACACCGGCAGCAATAATTACGCCCATTTGTATGGCAACAGAAGTATAACGGGCATAGTTTTCTAAGCCTGAAGGTTTGTTTTTGGGAGATGAAGAATTTATCTCGTTTTTATTCGTCTGTTGTTTTTGTTTGTCCATAAGGTGTTTCTACATTGCCCATTTTACAGTCGCCTGTAAATACAGCCCCCGGCTCAATAGCAAGTTTATTGGTTGATATTTCGCCTTTTACCACTGCATTTGCACGTAGAGTGAGCAGTTCCGTAATTTTGATGCTTCCCAATACCTGCCCGAATATTTCCGCATCCTGGCTGAATACATCGCCTTCTATTTTTCCTGATTCCCCTATTACCAAACGTCCGCCAATAGTAACGGTTCCTTTGATATAGCCTTCAAGACGTATATCTCCTGTGGTTTTTAAATCTCCGATAAGTTCAGTGTTAAGGCCTATAAGGTTCATAGGGCGAGGGTCAGCGTAGTTTGATTTGTCCTGTTTCATTACCACAATATTTTTTATATGTTGATTTTTATGTCATTCACCATAATCAAACGCATAGCACAAAAGTAACTTTTTAAGTCCGAAAAGCAATGCGATTTACAATATTTTAATAAAAACGTTTTGTTGTAGTTACTTATTGTAATTTTTTTCAAAGAATTCCTGATATAAACCGGTGTTTTTATCGCGGAAGAATATGGGATAGTTTTCCGAGCTTATGATGAAGTGCTTATAATCCAAATTTTTAAGTTGCTCAGCAGTTGAAATTTCAGCATGTATTTTTCTATAAAAATCCATTCCGGCTTTTTCATCGGTAAATTTGCTGATAGCCAAAATTTGTAATTTTTCGCTCCATTGTATTATATTTATCGTTAATCCTAAATCGTGAAAACTTTCATCTACTTTTTCGGCAATTACTTTTCTTATTTCCTGCGGATTTACAGCGGTCATATCATATACAAACAAGTAGTAATAAGTTTTTGAAGGCGCGTATGTATATGATTCTTTTGCTTGTGTTTCAATTTCTTTGGTATCTTTTGCTGTGTCGGTATTTTCCTGTTGGTTAGTGAGCACAGTATTGTTTAAAGGGTTGTTCGTATCTTCCTTTTTATCTAAACCTTTAAAATCAAAAGCTTCTTTTTTGTTATATTGTCCTAAAACTTCTTGTGCCAATGGGGCAAGTAAGTGATTAGGATATTTTTTTATAAAATTTATCAGGTTGGTAACCATTACTTCTGTTCCTTGAGATTTGCCCAGCGCTATAGCTTTGAGGTATTCGAAGCGCGGCGTTAGTTCTTTATCTTGCTTGTATTCCGACAATGCACTTTCGGCATATAGCAGCACCAAGCGGTATTGCCCGCGTGTGTATGCCATATATGTTTCTTCATACAAGGATGATGCTCTGAATTTTTTATCATACAATACTTTCATGTATGAGGGGTCTAACACAACCTGGGCAAAATCGGATGCAGGATAATCATTTAAAATAATCTGTTTGTATTTCTCCGCTAAAGGCGTGTTTTGTGTTTGCAATCCCAACACATATAATTGGAAATAAACGGGCAGGTAATCCTCTTCGGTTGTAGAAAAACGTTTTATATATTCCTCAAAATAGATAATGGCGTTATCATTATCATTTACATCATCCTTGTAAATATACCCCAGGTTTATTAAGGCTTTGGCTATTTTATGATTAGAAGCGGCTATTTCTTGCTGTGTGCGGGGAATGGCTTTGAGATATGATTCGGGATTTTTGCGGTCGAAGTTTTTCATGGCTAAAGCCAAATCATTTTCTTCCATATTCAGCGAGTCTGTCTCTGGTTTATTAACGGGTTTTATTACTGCTAATGAGGACTTAAGCTTTGACGAGAGCCTCCAATTGTCTTGTAGTTCGCGTTTTCCCCACCGCCTGGCGAATTCTTCAGCCCCTATGGTTATGATATAAGGATTATCAAAATACCAATCGGTGTTTTGCATACCCATTTGTTGAGGAGTCATGATATATGGGCGGTTTGTGCGATGTGTATCTGAGGTAGCCGGTTTTTTTAGGGCTGCCGCTATTTCTTGTTCGTTAGCTTTTATTTGTTCAATATGTATTTTTATCTTTTGGTTAACTTCTGCATCGGTAAGTTTTGCCATGTATTGCAAACTATCTTCAACCTTAATGGTATTGTGATTTTGAGCCAACTCTTTTTTTACTTGTAACATGTTTTTAACCATATCATATTCAGGGTATGATTCGGGTAATATTTGCAATACCGAGTCAGCGTAAGCATACGATAAATCATATTGTTGTTTTTCGAAATACCAATCGCTTAATTTGCGGAAAGCGGTTACTTTTTGCGAAGCATTTCCGGTGGCATATATGGCTGAATACAATAAATACCTGTTGGCTTCTTCGGTTTTGTTTTCTGCCGAAGCAAGCGCATATAAGCCATAATATATGCGGTCTTTATATTCTGCATATTTTTTATCTTCAAGCATTTGCAATATATTTCGCTTGGCTTGGGGTATATTTTTCTCCGCCAAGCCATTGGAAATAATCATATTGAGGTGGGCATTAAACTCCATTTCGAAAGAAACATTACTGTGTGCTACTTTTCTGAAATGGCTTGCCGCATCGGCATACCGGTTTTCATTATAAGCCAATTGCCCCAATATATATATAATCCTATGGCGTGTATTATTAGAAATACTCAATGGCAGCGCATCTTGTAAATATTTCGAAGCTTTTGCATATTCTTTTTGAGCCAAAAAGTAATCGGCATAAAAAAGCGGTAATTGCGCTTGTATTTGTTTTGCCGGTTTTTTTATGGCTATTCTTTTCTCAAAATTATTTATTTCGCTTAGGGCATCTTTAAACTTTTTTTGTTGGATAAGAGAGCGGATAAGCCATACATAAGCTTCTTCTGCCGACGCAGTACCGGAAAACTCGTTAATAATGTCGCGCATGGTAAGTTGCGCGTTGCTGTAGTCCTGTTTAAAAAAATAGGCTTTCCCCAACACCAGGTAACAATCATCTATCCAGCGGTTATATTCTCGTCCGTCGAAATACAAGGTGTGCCGCGGAATGGCAAGGGTTGCTTTTTCAATAGCCCTGTTGAGCTGCGATTGAACTTGAGCAACGTTATCTGCAGTTCCATAATTATATATAGGAAGTATGAACCCATAATTATCATACGCATTTTTTTTCAACATGCTTTCTGCTTCATTCAGGCTTTCTTTACCGTTCCAATAAATATTGTAGTGTGTGGTTAAATTCTCATAGCCACGCTTAAAAATATTGGTATTTTGATTGATGGAACAAGAATAGAGTAAAAACAGGGCTATTGCTGTGGCTAAGCCTATGTTTAAGTGTTTATATAAAGATATTTTAGGCAAAATTTTGTGCAATATTAAAATGTTCAGGGTTACAAAAATATAGTTTTTTCACGAATAACTTTCATCTTCATCCAACTAAAATTATTATGCTTTGATAATCAATAATTAATTGTGCCGAAACGTATTTTTAATAATTTTATCAAAATATATATTATTATCTTTGCTTGTTTTGTGTAGGTTTGTAATCTTTTTACCAAATTGTTTCTTAGAATTTTTCACATGCTATGCTCTTTAACACCTTATACTCATGAAACCTTACGCTAAAGATAATAATAAATTATGGAAATTTGTATCCAAGCAGCTCCGTAACAAATTCAAATTCATTGTTTTTAACGAAGATACGTTGGATGAAGAATTTTCTTTTCGTTTGTCGTTGCTTACTATTTTTTTCATTTTAGGAGGGCTTTCCATTTTGAGCGTTTTATTTACATCCTATATTATTGCTTTCACCCCTTTAAAACAATATATTCCGGGATATACCGATGCTGCATACCAAAAAAAAGTTTACGAGTTGCAGTTGCGTTCCGATTCTATTTCTAAAGCTTTACACGCTTATGAAAAATATTATAAAGATTTAAAAATGGTTTTAAATGGCGATATTCCTAAAAATGAGCCACGTCCGGCAGCCTTGGATGAAAAGCAAATAAAAAAATACCAGAATATCAAAGATGTGCGTTCCAAAGATGATTCATTGATGCGTTTAGATTATGAAAACACTACCAAATATAATCTTTTTACATCATATAAAACCACCGGTAATGCTTCTTCTCCCGCACAAAGGCTTACTTTTTTTTCGCCTTTAAAAGGCATTGTTACAAACGAGTTTAACGCGCAAAAAAAACACTATGGAGTGGATGTAGTGGCGAATAAGAACGAAGTTATAAAATCCATACAAAACGGAACGGTTATATTTGCCGACTGGACAGTGAAAACAGGGAATGTGATAGCTATACAACACGCGGGTAATATCATCTCTGTATATAAACATAATTCGGTGTTGCTCAAGCGCGAAGGGAATGTGGTGAAAGCCGGAGAGTCTATCGCTGTTGTAGGCAACAGTGGCGAGCTTACCTCAGGACCTCATATGCACATGGAGTTATGGATAAATGGTTCGCCTGTTAATCCTAAGGATTATATTACATTTTAAAATGCAACCAGGTAAAAAAAGATATGGATTTTATACTATGTAGAAAAAGCACAGCGCACAGAATTAATTTTTTTAATTTTACACTTTCTTTTAAAAATGTATGGGAAAACGCAAGATAGCTATTTTAGGTTCTACGGGATCTATCGGCGTGCAAGCGCTGGAAGTGATAGCCGCTCATAGAGAGCAGTTGGATGTGGAAGTGCTTACCGCTCATTCCAATGCACCTTTACTTATACGACAGGCAAAGGAGTTTTTGCCCAATGCGGTAGTGATTGCCAATGAAAATTTGTATAAAGAGGTTTTTGACGCCCTTGATCCTCATGATATTAAAGTGTATGCGGGATCCGAAGCCTTAGAACAAATTGTGGAAATGAACACAATAGATATGGTATTGGTAGCATTGGTGGGGTGGAGCGGTTTAAAGCCAACGCTGAATGCCATAAAAGCCGGTAAACAAATAGCGCTTGCCAACAAGGAAACGCTGGTGGTAGCAGGGGAGCTGGTTGACAAGCTGGCTAAGGAGAAAAATATTCTTATTTATCCGGTAGATTCTGAACACTCTGCTATATTTCAATGTTTGGCAGGGGAATCGGAAAAATCGGTTGATAAACTTATACTTACTGCTTCGGGCGGACCTTTCAGGGGCTACTCTGCCGAAAAACTCGCATCTGTTACACCCGAACAAACGCTTAAACATCCCAACTGGCAAATGGGCAGTAAAGTTACGGTAGATTCAGCTACTTTAATGAATAAGGGCTTGGAGATAATAGAAGCAAAATGGCTCTTTGGCATAGCTATTGAAAATATAGAAGTGGCTGTGCATCCGCAAAGCATAGTTCACTCTATGGTTCAGTTTAACGATGGTTCCATAAAAGCGCAATTAGGTTTGCCAGACATGCGGTTGCCCATACAATATGCATTAACATATCCCTTTAGGCTGTCGTCCGATTTTCCGAAATTTAATTTTGACAATCCTTTCCAACTCACTTTTGAGCGACCTGATATAGATACGTTTCGCTGTTTGGCATTAGCTTATCAAGCCATGAAAAAGGGAGGTTCCATGCCATGTGTAATGAATGCCGCAGATGAGGTAGCCGTGAAAGCTTTTTTGCAACATAACATATCCTTTTTGCAGATTCCGCAGGTAGTTGAACATTGTATGGAGAAAATGCAATTTATCCAAACCCCTTCACTTGCCGATTATGAACATCTTAATACCGAAACAAGAATAAGAGCTGAAGAGTATATAAAAAAGTAAATAAAAAAAATGTACTTTTGCACCCTAAAATAGTAATACACTAAAAATTACGTTTGTTATATGACAATTCTCATCAAAGTTGCCCAACTTCTGCTTAGCTTATCCATACTTGTATTAATTCATGAATTCGGTCATTTTATTGCAGCCAAAATATTTAAAACAAGGGTAGAAAAATTTTATTTGTTTTTTGATCCTTGGTTTTCGCTTTTCAAATTTAAAAAGGGAGAAACCGAATATGGTATCGGTTGGTTGCCTCTTGGCGGATATGTGAAAATATCGGGCATGATAGACGAGTCTATGGATAAAGAACAAATGAAACAACCGCCACAACCGTGGGAGTTTCGTTCAAAACCGGCATGGCAACGCCTTATTATTATGGTAGGAGGCGTGTTTATGAATGTGGTGCTGGCTATAGCTATTTATATTGTGATGTTGGCAGTTTGGGGCGAACAGTATTTGCCCAACAATGAAGTAAAATACGGAATTACCGTAGATTCGCTTGCGCAAAGCATAGGGTTGCAAAACGGGGATAAAATAATATCACTGGATAATAAACCGGTAGAAGATTTCAATAAAATTCCCGCAAAAATTATTTTGGACAACCCTAAAACCATACAGGTTGAACGCAATGGCGTGATTACTCAAGTAAACATACCTGATGGGTTTGTAGGCAAGCTTATAAAAAGTGAAAAAGCTGATTTTATTATGCCGCGTTCGCCTTTTGTGGCAGCACAGTTTTCTAAAGGTTCGCTTGGCGAAAAAGGCGGTATAAGGCAAGGCGATGTATTGGTAAGTATTAATCAAATACCGGTGCCTTATTTTGATATGTTTAGCGCCGAGCTAAGCAAGCACAAGAACGAGAAGGTGGAAGTGGGTGTGCTCAGGGGCAAAGATACGGTATCTATTCCCGTACAACTTGATAGCACGGCTAAGTTAGGTATTTATTCAAATCCGTATTTATCTCTCACCACTAAAACACATCACTATAATGTGTTGGAAGCTATTCCGGCAGGTTTTAAAAAAACATTTAAGGGTATCAGCAGCTACTGGAAGCAACTTAAACTTTTGGTTTCGCCTAAAACGGAGGCTTATAAATCTGTAGGCGGATTTATAGCCATAGGTAAAATATTCCCTTCCATGTGGAATTGGGAAGCTTTTTGGTCGCTTACCGCATTTTTATCCATTGTGTTGGCTATTATGAATATTTTGCCTATTCCTGCACTTGACGGGGGGCATATCATGTTTCTGTTATACGAAGTAATATCGGGGCGCAAACCTAGCGATAAATTTATGGAACGAGCGCAGGTAGTGGGCATGATTATACTCTTTGCCTTGCTTATTTTTGCTAATGGCAATGATATTTGGAAGTTGTTTAAACACTAGTTGTCAGTTTATTTAGGGCTATTTCTTACTTTTACAATATGCTACGTAAAATACTGCATATTGACATGGATGCCTTTTATGCTTCTGTAGAGCAGCGGGATAATCCTGCATACCGTGGGAAAGCTATAGCGGTAGGGTATGGCGGTAAAAGAGGTGTGGTGGCAACCGCGAGTTACGAAGCACGTAAATACGGTGTGCATTCGGCAATGCCTTCTGTAACGGCTAAGCGCAAATGTCCGCATATTATTTTTGTGATGCCTCGCTTTGAAGTGTACAAGTCAGTTTCAGCCCAGATAAGACAAATATTTTTGGAATATACCGATAAAGTGGAGCCTCTTTCGTTAGATGAAGCTTTTTTGGATGTAACAGAAAATCATAAAAATATGTCCTCAGCCACCTTTATTGCACAGGATATAAAACAAAAGATTTTTGAGCAAACAGGTTTAACGGCATCTGCCGGTGTGTCTAATTGTAAATTTCTTGCCAAAATAGCTTCCGATTATAATAAACCGGATGGTTTATATGTGATAACGCCGGATAAGGCGGCAGATTTTATTGCCCAGCTTCATATTGAAAAATTTTTTGGCGTAGGAAAAGTAACAGCACGCAAAATGCACGAGTTAGGTATTCACACAGGAGCCGACCTTGTTAAATGGGATGAAAAAGACCTTAGGCGTGCTTTTGGGAAAGCTGGTAGCGATTATTATCTGTTTGCACGGGGTATAGATAACCGAGAGGTTGTGAATGATAGGATTCGCAAGTCTCTTGGGGCAGAGCAAACTTTTAGCAATGATTTGCATATAGATACTGATTTATGGCATGAGTTGGAAGAAATTGCGCATGAGGTGGCAGCACGTGCCGAAAAACGCTTATTTGCAGCCAAAACCTTGGTATTAAAAGTTAAATATGCCGATTTCACCATTGTTTCGCGCAGCAAAACTATGCGTGAAAACATCAAAGGCTATGACCAAATTTTGACGATAGGAAAAGAATTGCTATCTCTTATTCCCGATATAGAAACGCGAAAAATAAGGTTGATAGGGTTAACGCTTAAAACAAATGATGGTGATGCGTTACTACATTCCAACATTCCACTTCAACTTTCCATTGATTTTGGTGAAGATTTTTAACAGTTATTTTGTTTTTTCTCCTACAAAATAATCATCCTGATATTTAAAGAGCACATTAAAAGTAGTTAAGCTACCATAAATTTTTGTGATATATTGTTGAAGTTCAATTTTTTCATCTTCTTCCAGTTTACTGGCATTAATTTTTTGTTCCATTACGCGTAACCGGTCGCGAACCATAGTGATTTTATGAAAAAACGTATCGATAGGCACTTCTTTTTCTTGCGTATTGTTGCCGGGTTGCAATATCAACGAGCCACCTTTCCATTTGTCGGCAATGGCTACATTCTCGGAAATATCACTGTATCTTTGCAACACATTTCTGAGCACTTTTTCTACTTCAAAAAGGCTTACAGTATCCAGGTCGGTTTGCTCAGCTTCAATTACTTCAATTTTTTCATCTAAAATGTCAATAGTTTCCAACCCCTTATCTATAAAAGTTACCCAGTATTTTTTCGAATCCACGTTGGTAACTACGCCTTTGCCTAAATCAGCATGATTAATTCTTGAGCCTATTCCTAATATTTCCATAAAAATGAGTTATAATTTAATTACGATTCCGTTTTTTAATTCGTAAATTTCTTTACTTTCCGGACAAACGGCTTTTCCTCTCTGATCAAAATTAAGCTTGTGCCCATATTCGCTCATCCATCCGGTTTGGCGGGCAGGATTGCCCACCATTAGCGCATAATTGGGTACCGTTTTGGTGATGACGGCACCGGCGCCAATAAAAGCATATTTACCTATATCGTGACCGCAAACAATAGTAGCATTAGCGCCAATAGAAGCGCCTTTGTGTACTACCGTTTTCATATATTCGTTTTTGCGGTTCACCGCACTGCGTGGGTTTATAACATTTGTAAATACCATCGAGGGTCCCAGGAAAACATCATTCTCGCAAATCACCCCTGTGTAAATAGATACATTATTCTGCACTTTCACGTTATTCCCTAAAATCACGTCAGGAGATACAACCACGTTTTGCCCGATATTACAATTCTCACCTATGGTACAATTTGCCATAATATGTGAAAAATGCCAGATTTTTGTTCCTTTTCCTATTGAGCAACCCTCGTCGATAATAGCTGTTTCGTGTGCGAAATATTGTTTTTCCATCTCAGTTAATTTTAAAGCGTAAAAGTATAAATTTATTGCTTTAATAAGCTTGCTGCCCTTGTATGATTTTTGAAATTATTACCAAAAATATGTGACGGAAAATTCTCATCTTTGTAATAAAATTAAAGTGTATGTTTTTGAAAAGTAAAAAATACCGTTTCTTTATATTTGCCGTTTCTGTTGTGCTTTTTATTTGTTGTGCTGCCGCTTGTGCTACTATTGTTTCACCTACCGGAGGTCCTAAAGATGAAAAGCCCCCTAAATTATTAAAATCAGACCCTAAGTCAGGCACTACTAACTTTAAAGGCAATAAAATAGTATTAAGTTTTGACGAATATATTACGTTGAAAGATATCGAAAAGTCATTTATTATTTCTCCACCGTTGAAAAACAGACCTGACATAAAAGTGAAAGGGAAATCGGTAGTTGTGAAATTTGATGAAGGCTTACGCCCCAATACCACTTATAACATGTTTTTTGGAGATGCCATCGTAGATAATAATGAGAATAATCCTTTTAAAAATTATGCTTTTAGCTTTTCTACAGGCAATGTTATTGATACATTGTCGGTATCGGGCAGGGTGATAGACGCTTTTACTACTGATACTGTAAAAGATGCCACCGTGATGCTTTATAATAAGTTTGCCGATAGCATCCCCATGAAAGAAATTCCCGTATATGTTACACGTAGCAACGATAAAGGTTTATTTACCTTGCGTAGTCTTGCACAAGGAGAATATAAAATGATTGCCGTTATAGATAAAAATGGTAATTTTATGTATGACCCTAACGAGTATGTGGGGTTCATATCAGATAACGTGCATATTAAATCGCGCGCCAAAGACAGCGCCTCGTATATGCTTAGATTATTTGCTTCGCAAGATTCCGTTCAGCGGGTTGTTAAATACGAAATGCCATCGCCCGAGAAACTTTTTCTGGCATTTAAGTATCCTACAAAAAGCGTAACCATAAAACCATTGGTTACCCAATTAGCCGACAAGTGGGGCTTGCAGGAATGGAATGCTACCAGAGATTCGTTAAATATATGGCTAAAGGAAAAATCGAATAATTTTAGTTTGACAGTGCAGGATGTAGATTTAAAGAAAGACACCTTAAACTTTATTTCCGTAAAAAAGCTTCCGTCAGGCAATCGTAAAACAAATGAAAAAGACCTTTATAATCTACCTTTTTATGCAACGCTTTATAATGGTAAATTAGGATTTGAGAAAGATTTAATATTTACTTTTAGTAACCCTATTTCTGCTGAAACCATAGAAAACATTAAGATTAACGATGTGAAAGCAAAGCGCGATGTGGAAGCTAAAATAAACTTTACAGATAGTATTAAGCGTAATTTGCTTGTGAAGTATGCCTGGCAACCTGATGCAGAGTATAAAATAAAGATACCGCGTTCTACTTTTACAGATATGTATGGCGCTAAAAACGATTCGGTAACCATTGGTTTTAGTATGCTTGCGCGGGAGCAATATGGAACGTTAAAAACAAATGTGAAAGCCAAAGCTTCTGATTATCCTATACTTATACAACTTATTAATGAAAAAGGTATTGTGCTAAGGCAGGAAAGCATCGACGCCAACAAATCGGTTACTTTTGATTTATTGGCGCCCAATAAATATCGCCTGAAAGCTGTTATTGATAGAAATCATAACAACAAATGGGATACAGGAAATCTGTTGCATAAAACCCAACCCGAAAAAGTTATTATAATGCCCAAAATATTTGATGTAAGGGCAAATTGGGAACTTGTGGAAGATTGGGATTTGGAAAACGACTAGTAAGGAGCGTTTTCGTTACATTTATCTATGCAAGTAATAAGATTTTGTAAAGCATCGTTAGGCAAAGCATAATAAATTTGTTTTCCGTCTCTTCTGGAAATCAGAATGCCTTTGCTTTTTAAGATGTTCAAGTGATGCGAAGCCGCAGCTTGTTCAATTTTTAACGCTTTGTAGATGTCAGTAACGTTAAGTTTCTTTTTATCGTTTAATAAGTTAATGATGGCAATACGCATAGGATGAGCCATTGCTCTGAGCTTGCTTGCAGCAGCTTCTAACTTAACGATATCCAATTTTAATTTTTCTGTCATTTTTTTCTTTTTTTACAAATTTATAAATAAAACAAATACAAATACAATTTAATGGTTTTTTTAAAGAGTGTCAATGCTTTTTTTATGCATACACATCAATAAAATTAAATAAATTTACATCAAATAGTCCCTTATCTCCGATTTTAATTTCAGGTATTACTAATAAAGCCATAAAAGACAAGGTCATAAAAGGCGCACTTAATTTATTGTTGCATAACATTTTAGCTTTTTCATTTAACCGTTTATATTCTTCGGCAACTTCATAACCCTCTTTGTTTGATAACAAACCAGCTATAGGTAATTCCAAAGAGTCAATTCTATCATTTTCACTGATAACGATTCCACCTTTCTTTTCTATTAACGCATTTATTGCATTAACTATTGTGTCATCACTGCTTCCTACACAAATAATGTTATGGCTGTCATGTGCAACGGTTGATGCAAGTGCTGCATTTTTCAGCCCAAAACCCTGTATAAATCCTACCACGGCAGGTTTTTGAATATACCTATTTAGTATAACAATTTTTAACAAATCTTTGTTCAAATCTGCTATATAATTTCCGTTTTCAACGGCGGGGGTATCTTTTAAGAGAGGTGTATATAAGCTATGTTCCAGCGCCTGTATAACATTCACTGTTTTTTTCTTTGCAGGCACTTGTATGTCTGTCAGGCTGATAGGCTGTGCGCAAAAATTATTTAGAGGGCTGCTGCTTTCGGAGGGCAATAGAGTTGCTCCTTTTTCAGCTACACATTTCCCGTGGATAAAAGTTTTTAAAACATTAAAGTCTTTCAGGTTGTCAACCACAATAAAATCTGCCGGATCAGCTTGCTGCAATAGTCCGCAGTTAAGCTTATAATGCCTCACGGGATTTAATGTAGCAGCTTTTATAACATCCATCACATTATACCCTTTGCTTATCGCTCTTTTCACTAACCGATTAATGTGCCCTTCGGCAAGTTCATCCGGATGTTTATCATCGCTGCAAAACATTATTTTTTCCGGATATTTTTCAATTAACGGGATTAATGCATCAAAATTGCGTGCCGCGCTTCCTTCTCTTATCAAAATATGCATTCCTGCATTTATTTTAGCTTCAGCCTCAGGAATGTCAATACATTCATGGTCTGTAGAAATACCTGCTTGGGCATATTTTTTTATATTTTCTGCCGTAAGCCCGGGCGCATGTCCATCAACCGGCTTGTTGTATTTATGGGCAAAAGCAAGTTTTTTAATTACTTCTTTATCGTTATTCAGTACACCCGGAAAGTTCATCATTTCCGAAAGAAAATATATATCATCACGCTTGAGCAAATTTCCTACATCATCAGCATTCAATGTTGCTCCCGAGGTTTCGAAACTTGTAGCAGGCACACATGAAGGGGCGCCGAAATAAAAATGAAACGGGCTGAGGGATGCATTATCCAACATAAAATCAATTCCTTTTTCTCCCAGCACATTGGCAATTTCGTGTGGGTCGCAAACAGCGCCTACGCTTCCATGCACCACGGCTAAGCGTGCAAATTCCACAGGGGTGAGCATTGAGCTCTCTATGTGTACGTGTGAATCAATTAACCCAGGTAAAATATATGTATCAAACTTTTCGGCACTTTTTTTTATAGATTTGATATGTCCTTCACAAATCTCTATTTGGGCAGGGTAAATTTCTTCTGCAATTATATCAACTATATTTCCCTCAATAAATTGATTCATAATAGATAAATGTATTTGTAATAGAATTTTGGTGCGAAAATACTCTAATTTTGTGTTTTATAAAAAAATATTATAAATATTTAAGAATAAATAATAATAGAAAAGATATTATTTATCTTTTGCAATTGATTTATTAACAGGAGGTTCACTATTAACTTCAAGAAATTTTTTAAAATCGGATTTAGCTTTTGTAATTCTTTTTTTCAGCGTTTTCATAGATTCTTTATATTCAACATTTTCCGTATCATGCGTGTATTTTTTTTCCAATTCATACAATTGAGCTTCCCAATTGAGTATTCTTAAACGGCTGTAAAAGGATGTGCTTTCACGCATATGCCCGAGTACGGCAATTCCTATAAGTAGGGGGTGGTTGCTGGTTGCATTGGCATCTTTAAGGTAGTTTGCCTGTAGTTCCATTTTTAGTGCATCTGCAAATTCTTCCATGTTAAATTTTTCATACTTAGCGGATGGTTGCAGGAAAGACCGAATGGAAGATTTATTTATGATTTTGGACAAATCAATCTGACCGATTTTACCTTTTTCCATGTTGAGAAGTATTATATCTCTTATTACACTAGCCTCTTCAACAGTAGGATAATTTTCCTGTTTGTTAAAATCGCGTTTGCTCCAGTTCCAATTTTGAGGATGTACAGGTTTTATAAATTTTTCGCAAAATTCTTCGGTAGCTTTTGCCAGCGTTTTATAATTGCCCTGTTTTTTAACATAGAAAGGCGTTATGGCTTCTCTTCCAAACAGCAATAAATCTGTAGTTTCATCTTTTATTTCCTTTGCTGCCGTTTTCTTATGCGCGTTGCGCTTATTATATGCTACAATGGAGAGCAGTGCGGCTCCTATTACAGTGGATATTACTTTTCCCGATTTCATCCTCATGTTATTTTAAATAATATGTAAAATTAAGAAGTATTTAAATAAAAAAATAATTATACGTGTAAAATTTGATAATCTTAACTTTTGCCCCCTCAATGTTTTTAGTAGATTTGTAAAAAAATAAGTTTATATGCAGTATTTCTCTGCCGATTGGATTTTTCCCGTGCATGCGGAGCCGCTACAAAATGCCGTACTTGTTATGGATAACCAGGGAACGGTAGAAAGTTTAATGCCAATTGAAAATAGCGGTATAGAAAAAAGTAATATTCGCTTTTATAATGGCATATTATGTCCGGGGTTTGTGAATACGCATAATCATTTGGAACTCTCGTGGGCTGAAGGATTGATAGAGGAAAACAGAGGGTTGCATTATTTTATTTCGCGATTGGAAGAGGTGCGAAACAGTATTAATCCTGAAATTTTGCAAGAAGCCGTAAATAGTACTTTTGCAGCAATGGAACATAATGGTATTGTGGCTACTGCCGATATTTCAAACGGTTTAAAAACACGCGACTTAAAAAGCAACAGTTCACATTATTTTCACACGTTTATTGAAATTTTCGGTTCCCATCCCGATAGAGCCGATGAAATATTTCGTCGTGCGTTAGAAATGAAAGAGGCGTTTTCACCTTCATCGATTACGCCACATGCAACGTATTCGCTATCAGATAGGCTTTTTGAGAAAATTTCTGCATACAATCAAGAAAATAAGAGTATATTAAGTATTCATCACCAAGAAACGCAAGACGAGAATCTTTTTTTTATGGATGGAAGCGGCTCCATTGCACAAAGGCGAAAAATATTTACACCCGATTTGCCCGATTTTAAAGGCAATGGGAAGCGACCCATAGAGCATGTGTGGAGATATTTGAGGTTTGCATCAAAAATTTTATTGGTGCATAATACGTTTACTTCTTTGCAAGATGTAGATTTTATAAAAACACATTTACCACAAGCCGTTTTTTGTTTATGCCCTCATGCCAACCTTTATATAGAAAACAGGTTACCACAAGTTGATATGCTTTGGAAAAGCGGAATACCGTTGACTCTGGGAACGGATAGTTTAGCATCCAATCATCAAATAAGTATTTTAGAGGAAATAAAAGCTATACACTCGCATTTTCCGGCTATTCCGTTGCAAGAAGTTATCAGATGGGCAACATTAAATGGCGCAGAATTTTTGGGGATAAACCAAAGATTCGGTTCTTTTGAAAAAGGCAAAAAACCGGCAATTGTTCATATCTCTCATGCCGATAACAAGACAATAACAAAGCAGAGTCGTGCAACACGTATTACTGCTCAGCTTTAGCTGACGTGACAATATAGCGTGAGTCGCCACGCCAAGGCAGGGTGCCGTTTTTTTCTTTATATTCCACGATTACATTTTTGCCTTGCAGGGCATTAAGTTGTTTGGCAACATCTTCAGATGTAACCGAAAAAATAAACTTTTCGGATGCTATGGCTACATTGGTATTGCTTTGCACACTGCTTAAAATCATTTCACCCTCGTATGTTTTAAAAATAGTGCCTTTTTTTGAAAATTTTTGCAATAAACCGGCACGGTTGCCATAACTGTAATCAAAAAAGAAACGCCAGTAAATAAAACCCGCCAATATAAGCAGCACTAAAAAAGAAAGAAGGCGCATAAACCTACGAAAGCTTTTTGCCATCGAGCCTTTCTTTTTTTTAGGGTCAAGAACGGTGGGCGTGTTTTCGTTGTTATTGTTGATGTTTTCCATATACGATATGTTTTATGTGGATGCGTTAATTTTATTCAAAGATATAAATTATAAGCATAAATACGAAAAGGCTGTTAAAAAAATAAATGGCTGTAAACATTAAAAATTTATCCATACATAGTAAAAACCCACCGGTGTAGCCGGTGGGTTTTTATGAATATAACAGCTAATCGTATATCTAAAAGGAATAACTTACTCCACCTAACAGGTTTAACTTATAGCTTGGATAATTATACCAATGGAAATATTGGGTGGATGTTAAATTATTGAGGTTAAGCCAGAAAGAGAGATTTTTTGAATAACGGAACTCTCCACCTATGCTTAAATCTAGCCAAGCATCGAGTTGTGTAGGCTTCAGTTGCGGAGGGTTGGCGATGTTCACAGGGTCTTTTATCAATGCAGGCGCCCATACCTTGTCGTTATATATAGCTTGCAGGTTTACAATAAGCGATTTCCTGAATGCGTAGCGAGCGTTAAATTCTGCTTGCACCGAAGGTTTGTACCACGCGTAAGGTTGTTTATCCAGCTTATAATAATTATAGATTCCGCTCATAGCTAATTGAAAATTATCTACAGGAACAATTTCAATTTGTGCTTTTATTTTTGAAACATTCACTTTATCATAAGTTAAATCAAATGTGTGGCGATAATCGTTGAGGTTATCCATAAAAAAGGGATAATTTTCAACTTGTATGTTGTTTGCATACACATTTACATTTACGCTTTTGGTTATTTTAGTCAATATGCCACCTTGCAAATTATATTTTTCTTTTACAAATCCGGTGGATAGAACAGGAGAAATAAAAGGGTTTTCTTTGTAAAGGTTGAGCAATGAAACTTGGCGGATATTGCCGGCTTCAAAACCACCGAATACCACGAGATTTTCGGGAATAAGCTCTATACGCGCTTCTGCTTTTGGATAGAAATACATAGTAGATGAAGTATCTTTGGCATATGTAGCGTTTAGCCCTAACAATAACTCTATATGATGTAGTTTCATTTTAAGGAAAGGCTGTAGATTTACAATGGTACTGTTATGAGTTTTTATTGAGTCTTTTTGTGTCCAATGTCCAATATTCATGCACAGTCCTACATTTTGCGCTTGCCCTTCGCCAAACAAATAAAGATTTTTATCTGCACCTGCTTTTACATTTATATTTAATTCACTGGTTTTATAATTGTCGTTTAATCCATTGGCGGCTATGCCCAGTGAATAGTTAAGCATATCTTTATCTTTGTTTTGGGTGGCAAGGCAAATTTCGCCTCCGTAGTCGTTAAATAGTTGTTTTATGCGACTTTCATTGATTTCTATTGTGCTTGGAATGCCGTACCAATGCAAGGCAGACCGTCGGTAGTGCGCATTTCCTTTTAAAACATGTTCTTCAAAAAAGCGTGAAGCGTAACCTTCAATTTCGTTAAGGCTATTTTGTGGATTGGCAAAGTCTTTTATTTTTCCTGATGAAGAAAGGTGTTTAACCCTTAATGAGGCGGCATAACGGGTAGATGGTAATGAGCCCGCGAAAAGTTCTCCATATAAGGTACCGTAGTTTCCGGCTCCTCCGCGTACATAGAACCTTTTGGAGTTCTGTATTCCGTCAGGCACAAAGTTAAGCGCCGCGAAAGGTACCGAAGGGGGGAACATGGGCGTGAGTTTAGGCGTAATGTCATAGCGCATTTTAGGCAGCACTTTCATGGTATCTCTTACATTGGGCGCATGGTTTATTTTAAACGCGTCGGAAATAGTAGGTTCGTAAGGAGCAATAATGGTTACTTCCTCGTTGTATGTCCTTTTGTTTTGTGCTCCTGCATGATAGGATAAGTACAGTGTGAACGCGGCAAATAAAGCAACTTTTACGGTAATATATTTTTTAAATTTCATAACTTCAATCGTGTTAAAAATTATTTAGATGATAACCTTGAAAGCTTTTCGCGAGCTGTAACCACAAGTTCATCATTGCCTTCATAGTTATCTATAATACTTTTAAGGGTTTCTTTTGCCTGAAAAACATTTCCCTTTTTCACGTACACATCGCTAAGCAATATAAATCCTTTAGCTACCCAATAGTCGTATGATGAATATTTATCCGAAAGCGCCAGTAGCGACTTTTCTGTTTCATCGAATTTATTGTTATCATATAAAATTTGCGAAAGCATATATTTTGCTTCGGCAGCTTTTTCGTTTTGGGCTATTTTAATGGTTTGGTTAAACTCTTTTTGCGCTAGCTCTTTATTTTTTAGCTCGTATGCCGATTTTCCCATAATCAGATGGGTTTCTTGTGTGAGGGTGCTGGGAATATCGCCAAGAGCAAGAAGTTGTTGGGCTTTTTGAACCGCTATGCCATAACGCTGCATGTTGTAGTTGCATCGCATGCTGCCTGTCAGCGCTTCTACTTTAAATACATTTTCTTCTGCCAAATCGCTCATTAAGGTATAATAAGTAAGCGCTTTTTCGCAATTGTTTTTGTTTTGATATATGGCTGCCGCGCGCTGAGCTGAAGTAGCGGTATAGCGCGAATTGGGCTGAGACAGTATTATTTCATAACTTTTTAAAGCATCATCCACATTGCCTGCACGATATTCGCAATCGGCTTTGTAGTATGCAGCCTGCAAAGCAAAAGCCCCACCCGGATATTTAGTAAGGTACTTATTAAATGAAGCAATTGCTTTTTCACAATCGTTATTCATATAAATATTTTCAGCAGCAATATAAGTGAGCGAGTCAGCCTCAACATCCGCCATGTTGTTTTTTCCTATTTTCTTTGCAAAGTCAACATAGTCGTCCACTTTGTTTTTTTCCACATAAATATTTTTTATGCTTGCCAAGGCATCATTAGATTCGCTTGTGCCGGGGTATTGTTCGGCTGCTTTTTTCAACGCCTCCAACGCTTCGTCATCTTTATTCTGATTGTAGTAAATCAATCCTGATTTCAACAATGCTTTTTTGAGGTGTATGCTGGTAGGATATTCCTTTTGCAATTTTTGATAGTAGGTTAAAGCCATGTTATCCCTGTTTAGCAGGCTGTATGTAAGCGCCATTTCGTACAATGCGTCATCGCCATAGCTTACTTTTTCCTTACCTTGAATAATTTTTTGCAGGAATACTATTTTCTTTTCCAAATTGCCCAACGCCCCATGGCACATGGCAATCTGGTACAGTCCGTATGAATTATCTTTGCTTTCGAGATCAACGCCTTTTTGATAGTATGCAATTGCGTTATCATACTTCTTATTCATAAAGCTGCAATCGCCTAGGCGGAGGAAAGCATCTGAAAGTTGTTTCTGGTCGGTGCCGGGTGATGCCACAAACTTGAGGAATGTGCTGGTAGCGCTGGTGTAATCTTTAAGTTTAAAATATGCATAACCCATGTTATAATATGTTTCGTAAAAAACATCCGTGCTTCGCGCTGCTGCACTTGTGCTGAATTTTTTATATGCTTCTAACGCTTTATTCCATTCGCCTTTGCGGTAGTATATTTCGCCAATCCAATAAGATGAAAGGGCTTTAAGTGAAGGATTGCTTGAAATGCCTTGAGCTTCCTGCAACAATCGCAGTGATTCGTCGTAGTTTTTTTCATTAAACAACTCCAACGCCCTGAAAAATGCAATGCGCTGATAAGAAGCATCCAATGCGCTGTTACGTTTCTTTATCTTTTCAAAACTTGCCAGCGCGCTTTTGTAGTTTTTGGTAAGTGCATAAATATCGGCAAGGTAGCCATAGGCTTCGTCTATACGAGGTGATTCGGGATACTCTTCAATATACTGCACCAAGGCTTTGGTGGCATTGTTATAAGCGTTGTCGGGAAATTCGGCAGATAGCTTTGCTACGTTAAACAAGGCTTCTTCCGTAACCTGCGGGTTGCTTTTAAGTTTATACGCGGAGTTGAATGCGTTGAGAGCGAAACGGTTTTGCTTGGTTTTCAAATAGGTGTCGCCTAAGTGAAAGTAGGCATATTGTGCCACCGTATCGGTAGCTTCGGTTGCCATTTGCAGATGTTTTACGGCTTCGTCATAATTTTTGAGGTAATAATTTTCAAAACCAATTTCGTAATGGTCAACAGGGGATATGTTTTGCGGAAGTGCTGCCAGATATTTCTCGTGGTAGCTCAGCGCTTCCTGATATTGCCCTTTCTGAAAATAAGCATCGGCAGTAAGGCGCAATAATTCTGTACGTTGTTCTGATTGTTCTTTTTCCAAAAGGGGAAGGGTAATTTCCAACACTTCATCATACCGATGTTGTTGCGAATATACCTGAGCCAGGTAATATTTCACGTATTTGCCGTAGGCATCGTCTTTTTCAACCTGTTTGAAGTAGGTAACAGCCTCGTTGTATCTGCCTTCGCGATAAGCAATATATGCATAATAGTAAGTTGCCGGAATTTTATATTTGTTCGGTTTATTAATAAGGTGTTCAAAACTGTCTTTTGCAGTTTCGTAATAATTATCCAAAAAATTTGCATAACCCAGATTGAAATAGTATTCGTTTAGCTGGGCTTCGTTGAGGCTGCTTTTGTCTATTTTTTCAAGATTTTTAAGTGCTTCTTTGTGGTTATTATGTGCTATCTGGTATTTAACAAGCTCTATATGCACATTATTTTTTTGGATATGCTGAGGATATTTGGCTAAAAACCGCACAAACTTTTGCTCAGCTGAGGGATGATTGAGCTGTAAGGCACAAAGCGCTGCGTAGTACTCCGCATCTGCTTTCAGTTGTATATCTGTGGACTTGGCAGCTTGTTCAAATATAGGAATGGCAGAAGCATACTTTGCTTTTGTATATAAATCGTAAGCCTTTTCATAAAGTTGGCGTTCCTGGTAAGGGTTCACGGTTTGCTGTGCCCTTAAACCATAAGTGTTTAGGCAAAGCAGCGTGAAAGAAAATAAAATGAAACGAAAAAATTTACTCATTTTTATGATGAATTATAATAAACCTGTAAAAATATACTTATAAAGTGCTTTTATTATACAAATTAACGTTTATTTATTAACACTTATTATTTGAAAACTTTACAAAAGTCGGCTTTTAGTATATTTTAAGAAACCGGCGAATACTATTTTCCTATTCATTAATATCAAATGACTTTTTGTAAAGATGATATGATATCAAAAAATTAGATTAAGAAAAACTGTACTTTTTTTACTTATTTATTTGGAATTATTATAAATAGAAATACCTTTGCAAAAAATTTAAAACTAAACATCTTGAAATTAAACGCTAAACTACAAAAAACATTACGTTTTTATTTGTTGTTCCTGTTTATCGGGTACTACGGTAGTGTTAGCTTTTTTTATCATACCCATGTGGTTAACGGCACCACGGTTGTGCATTCGCATCCTTTTAAGACCTCAAACCACAACCATAGCGAAGATGCTTACGTAGCGATACAGTTTTTCAACACCTTGGCGCTAACGTTTACCGCATTATTTGCAACTTTTCTTTTCTTACATCCGTTTGTAAATTTTCTCAGCATCAAATGGGAAACTACCCGTTTGACGTCATACAGGAGGTTTATTTATTTGTTGCGTGCTCCCCCTGTAGCATGGCGCAGCATCTAAATTTTTATGAAAGCCCTTATAATGTGAGGGAAATTCCCCAATTTCATATTTATTAAATCAAGGTAAGCGTTACTGATTTATACGTTGCTGTTGTAGTTTGGCTTTTATCGTAATTCATAGGTTATGATAAAAATAATCAAATATACTTCAATACGCATGTAACAATTTATACCTCAAATATTTACAAAATTAAAAATACATGAAGAAAATATATATACTTATAGCGGTATTGTTTTGCTCTTTACAAGGATTTTCGCAAAGAGTAAAAACAGATGCCAATGTGCAGGGGCACGTTGTTGATACAAAAACAAAAGAACATTTACCTTTTATGACTATTTCAATAAAAGGTACCACCAATGCGGTTGCAACTGATGCGTCAGGGCACTATTTTATGAAAAATCTTCCGTTAGGGAAAGTTACCCTTATGGTATCCGGCGTGGGATATAAATCAGTGGAAAAAGAAGTGGTGATGGAAAAAGATAAAACCATAGAGGTGAATTTTGAAACCGAGCAAACGATGCTGGATTTGGAAGGTGTGGTAATTTCGGCAAACAGGAACGAGACTAAACGCAAAGAAGCGCCGGCAATTATTAACGTGTTAACGCCCAAAGTGCTTGAAAAAACCAGCAGTGTGTGCTTAGGACAGGGTTTAAATTTTCAGCCGGGTTTACGGGTTGAAACCAACTGCCAAAACTGCGGCACACAACAGTTGCGTATGAACGGTTTAGCCGGAACATATTCACAAATATTAATTGACAGTCGTCCTATTTTCAGCGCTTTGGCAGGAGTGTATGGCTTGGAGCAAATTCCCGTGAACATGATTGAACGTGTAGAAGTGTTGCGCGGAGGCGGTTCTGCCATATTCGGCTCAAATGCTATTGCCGGAACGGTTAATATTATCACCAAAGAACCTAATTCAAATTCAGGCGAAGTATCGCATACCACAAGTTTAATGGGTGGCGAAACTACTGATTTTAATACATCTTTCAATACCTCAATCGTGTCATCCGACTATAAAGCAGGCTTGGTACTGTTTGGTGCGGCACGCCAGCGCGATGCTTATGACCACGATGGCGACGGCTATAGCGAAATTAGCAAGATAAACATGAAAAACGTGGGTTTCAGGGCATATTACAGAACCAGCGACTATAGTAAACTCTCAATTGAGTATCATACCATTCATGAGTTTCGTCGCGGGGGTGACAGCCTCGACCTTCCTGCGCATCAAGCCAATATTGCAGAACAAATCGAACATGATATCAATTCGGGAGGATTAAAATATGACTTTTTCTCCAAAGATAACGTGCATAGATTTTCATTATTTACATCGGCGCAAAAAATAAACCGCAAAAGCTATTACGGCGCTGAAAAAGACCCTAATGCTTACGGCAATTCCATAGGTAAAACATTTGATGGTGGCGGGCAGTATTCATATAACATGAACAAGCTCTTGTTTATGCCTGCCGAGTTAACTACCGGATTGGAATATAACTATGATGAACTTGAAGATCACATGGAGGGTTATGGCAAGCACGTAAATCAGGATGTGCATATTTTCTCCGGATTTTTACAAAACGAATGGAAAAATAAAGAATTGAGTTTGTTGTTGGGCTTCAGGTTGGATAAGCATAATTTAATGGACAAAGTGGTGTTCAGTCCGCGTGTTAACTTACGCTATGCGCCACTTGAATTTATGACCCTTCGCGGAAGCTTTTCAAGCGGTTTCAGGGCGCCACAGGTATTTGACGAGGATTTACATATTGAGCAATTAGACGGTAAAGTGAGATATATTATACAAGATCCTAATCTTAAACCCGAAAAGTCATACAGTTATAGCGCTTCAGTAGATTTATACAAAACATTCGATCACATCTCAACCAACTTACTTATTGAAGGTTTTTATACTGATTTGCGCGATGTGTTCGTAAATAATCCCAAAGGCGAGGACGCACATGGTAATTACATACTTGAAAGAACAAACGGTTCGGGTGCTGAGGTAAAAGGTGTGAACCTTGAAGCTAAATTGGCGCATGGTAATAATTTGCAAGTGCAAATGGGATTAACACTTCAAAAAAGCGAATATAAAGAACTTCCCGAAAAATGGGATGATGATATAGCGCCTCGTTTGCGCTTTTTGAGAACACCTAACCAATATGGGTATCTAACCGTAGATTATTCTCCCATCAAGAAATTTGATATTTCTTTGTCGGGAACTTATACGGGCAGCATGATAGTGCCTCACAAGGGAGGAAAAGATTCGTATATAGCCAAGAGTGAGGAAAAAGAAACGGATCCCTTCTTTGATTTAGGTTTTAAACTGGGTTATGAAATAAACGTGTTCGACCAGATAAGATTAAAGTTTGATGCGGGTATTAAAAACATATTCAACAGTTACCAAAATGATTTCGACAAAGGTGTGAAACGTGACGCGACCTATATCTATGGTCCCGCTTTGCCTCGCACCTATTTTGCAGGAATTAAATTGAGTATATAAAAATAATTGGTTAATAGTTAATTGGTTTTGTAAAGATTGCCGGAAAATGAATAGAAGTCAAATTTATTTTTACATAAAAGAGATGGAATTCAGATTTCCGGCTTTTTTTCTTTTCATTTTTATTATAGCGCCATTTAACACATAAAAATAACGTGAAAAAAAAATTACATGTCATATTATCATTGTCGTTGTTGCTGCTTTTTGCAGGCTATTGCGGCAGCACGTTATTTTTTAATCATACACACACCATTGATGGGGTAACCATCACACATTCACATCCTTTCAACAAGCAATCAGCCCACCACCATAGCGATGGCGCATATGTTGCCATACAGGTGCTGGCGCATTTGATTTTTTCTTTGAGCATATCATTTTTATTTGCATTTAAAAACCTACCGGAATTTATACACTCCCTATTTTGCCGCGTACAAACCAAACAACTATCTGATGGGTCTATCCTTATCAGTTTGCAACGTCCGCCACCTTACAAGGCTTAGTATCAAAGATAAGGCAAAAGCCTTCATGTGGAAATACGCGGTATTACTTCTAATGCAAATTTTATTAATATTATTAAATAATTACGTATGAAAAAATTAAATGTTTTTTTAATGCTGATGCTGTTGTGCTCAGTAATGGCATTTTCGCAGAAAACAAAAACGGATGCGAATGTAAACGGGCACGTTATTAATGCAAAAACTCAGGAGCATTTGCCTTTTATCACAGTTTCGGTAAAAGGCACTACCAACGCCGTTTATACTGATGCTTCAGGGCACTACTTCATTAAAAATCTTCCCAAAGGTAAGCTCACTCTTATGGTTTCGGGAGTAGGATACAAAAGCGATGAAAAAGAAGTTGTGCTTGAACCGGGGAAAACCATAGAGCTTAACTTTTTAATTGAAGAAGCTTCTTTAGACTTGGAAGGCGTTGTGGTTTCGGCAAACCGGAATGAAACCAAACGTAAGGAAGCTCCCACTATTGTGAATGTTCTTACTCCCAAACTGTTTGACCGCACAAGTTCGGTTTGTCTGGCTCAAGGATTAAGTTATCAGCCGGGATTAAGAATAGAAACCAACTGCCAGAACTGCGGCTTTCAGCAAGTGCGCATGAACGGTTTGGAAGGTACTTATTCACAAATATTGATTGACAGCCGTCCTATTTTCAGCGCGTTGGCAGGTGTGTATGGAATAGAGCAAATTCCGGTGAACATGATTGAACGTGTTGAAGTTGTAAGAGGAGGAGGCTCCGCAATTTTCGGTTCAAACGCCATTGGCGGAACCATTAACATTATTACCAAAGAACCTAACGCTAATGCAGTGAGCATTGCAAACTCAACAAATTTTATCAACGGCAAAACCCCTGATGTAAATACAAATATAAATGCTTCCATCGTGAGCCAGGATTACAGGGTTGGCGTTGTCCTTTTTGGTTCTACGCGTCAGCGTGCGGCTTTTGATTATGATGATGACGGATTTTCGGAAATAGGAAAAGTGAACCTTAAAAATGTAGGTTTCAGAGGATATTACAGGTTAAACGATTACAGTAAAATTTCAGTAGAATATCACAATTTGTACGAGTTTCGTCGGGGTGGCAACAAGTTGGACTTGCCTCCGCACCAAGCCGATATTGCAGAGCAAACGGAGCATGACGTGAACACGGGTGGTTTAAAGTATGATTTCTTCAGCAAAGACAATAAACACAGACTTAGCATTTTTGGCTCTACCCAGTTTATTGACCGCAAAAGTTATTACGGGGCAGGCAGAGACACCGCTGCCTATGGAACTACAAAAGATAAAACCTTTGTTGCAGGAACACAATATAACTACAGCATGGACAAACTTTTGTTTTTACCTGCCGATCTTACTGCCGGCATAGAATACAGCTACAATCACCTTAAGGATGAAATGCCGGGTTACCACAGAAGTATAGACCAAGAAATAAATATAGGCAGTTTCTTTTTGCAGAATGAATGGAAAAGAAAAGACATTAGTGTTTTATTGGGCTTTCGTTTAGATAAGCATGATATGATTAAAGATATGATTTTTAGTCCGCGTGTTAATTTACGTTATTCTCTCAACGAGCTTGTAGCTTTCAGGGCTAGCTATTCTACGGGTTTCAGGGCTCCCCAAACATTTGATGAAGATTTACACGTGGCAGCCGTAGGAGGAGAGGTGTCTCTTATCTCTAACGCCTCGGATTTAGAGCCCGAAAAATCGCAAAGTGTCAGCGGTTCGGTTGATTTTAATAAAAACTTCGGTCATATCTCTACCAATCTTTTGATTGAAGGGTTTTACACCGATTTGGATAAAGTATTTAAACTTGAAGAAATAGGTAAAGATGCTGACGGTAATCTAAAGCTTGAACGTAGGAATGCATCAGGTGCTGTAGTAAAAGGTATCAACATAGAAGCAAAAGTAGCACATGGAAGAGATTTTCAGGTGCAAATGGGAATGACTTTCCAAACAAGTAAATATGCTAAGCCTGAAAAATGGAGTGAAGATGCGGATTTACAACCTCAGCGCACCATGTTCCGTTCTCCTAATAATTATGGTTTTATTACCATCGACTATAATCCGTTTAAAACATTTGATATTTCACTTTCGGGAACTTACACGGGAAGTATGCTTGTGCAACATACAGGCGGACCTGAAGCATACATTCCAAAGAGTGTTGAGAAAGAAACCGATCCATTCTTCGATTTAAATGCTAAAATAGGATATGAGTTTAATATCCTCAACCAAATGAAACTTGAATTGAACGGAGGTATTAAAAACATGTTCAACAGCTATCAGAAAGATTTTGACAAAGGCGAAAAACGTGATTCTAAGTACGTGTATGGACCTTCATTGCCACGCACCTTGTTTGTAGGATTAAAGATATCATTATAGATTAGTGATTGGTTAGTTAGTTTTTTAAACCCATGTTAAATTTTTAGCATGGGTTTTTATATTAAGCTTAGTAAAGTTTAAAAAATAAGTACCAAGTTTCATGTCATGTATGGCATAAAAATGTTCTTTTTCTTTATTCATTCTATTTACCTAATGGGGCTTTGCCCCAAACCCCACATCTTTTCTTGGTTGCTTCATTATTTTAAAGGTGGTCAGCAAGCTCATTACACTTCGTGTAGTTTGGTTGATGCAAGAAAGGGAACAAAGAAACATAGCGTAGCGTTTTCATGAACACATTTTAAACAAACCATGCGTGAATAAATCAAGACAAAAGTAGATGAGTAATGAAAAGAATCTTAAAAATAATCAAAATGTGAGAAATTATTTTTTAAAATCTAACTATTTATTATATTTGTGTTATTGTTTAGTTTAGTGCTTAAACAGAGGTAATTAATAAATTTTTAGATGAGAAAAATTGCAATATGTTTAATTTTTTTATTTATTTTAAACGTATCCTATGCACAGGACACTACAAAGATTTTAGGAAGAGGAGCTGCGGTTTATTTTGAAATACTTGGAAATTCGGCAACAGTATTTTCTATTAATGCTAATTACATAGTAAAGGAATTTAAAGATTCATATTTGGATGTATCCATAGGTTATGGAAGATATTTAGGATATGATATAAATGGGTTTAATATTCCATTTGGGATAAATTATACAACGGATAAAATGAAGAGTCATCACATGGAATTTGGTGTGGGATTTGGATTAAATCATCAAATATCTAAAAAAACATATAATAATGAGGTGGCTGACTTCGAAGAGATGAGAATGCTTTCCAATATAAGGATAGGATACAAATTTCAAAAGCCGGGAAACAATTTTTACTTCAGAGCGGGTTTTACACCCATTGCTCCGTTATTTTACTTCTATCATAAGGAAAAAGGGGAATATACTAATCCGAAAGAAGATAATTTTTTAAAAGACTTAGATTTATCATTTCATTGTATTGGCATCTCAGTCGGATTTTCTTTTTAAGCCGCAACTGTTTCCCGTGGGTTCATCCGCATGCCTATGCCACACATCTTTATATTTTGAGGGACTGTGAGAGAACTTTGCAAAAATATAGGAGCAAGTGGGTATAACCTGCAAATGTTTTTCTCTTGCAAAGTCAACCAACTTATCCACCAGTTGTGCGGCGATGCCTTGCCCTTCAAATTCGTGTCTCACACCGGTATGGTAAGCATTAATTATATCACCGTCCATCTCAAAGTCGAGTTCGGCAATACGTTTGTTATTTTCTTCAATAAAAAATCTTCCGTTGTTATTTGCACCTGTTTGTAATTGTATGACACGTTCCATAGCAATAAAAAGTTATGATAAGAAGTGAACGTTTGAGTTTAGATGTTTGTTCATCTGAGGGTGCTTGTATAATGCAACACTTTAGGTAACAGCCCTGTAAGCGGGATTCTGTGCTTCGGAGCCTGTTGCCGGCTCTTTGCTTTCTATCATTTATCTAGGATTGCCGTCGCCGGCAACCTCTATCGTCCTACCCCCCGGGCATCGGGCGGGCAGCCCTTTCGCCGTGCATAAGCACGGCACTCCCGGTATATTTGGACTTTCAACCCATAAGGTTTACCCTCGCAGCATATTGCTATCCTGTGGCGTAAGCTCTTACCTCACGTTTTCACCCTTACCTTGCTTTGGGGCAAGGCGGTATATTTTCTGTGGCACTGGCTGTATTCACGGTGTTCAGCCGCAAACCCTTCCCGTTAGGAAGTATGGCGCCCTATGTTGTCCCGACTTTCCTCGTTTTATTAAAACGCGATAGAACAGGCTGTTACCGCTGCAAAGATACGAAAAAAAGGATGATTAAAAAAGCTGTTTTTGTTTATTAAAACTTTAAATTATCAGGAATAACTTACATATTAGCCATTTCGCCTGAAGCCAAAATTGCCCATACCATAATTATAACCATAAAAAGGCACACGATTAAAGGTATCCATATTGCTTTTGGCTTATATTGGGTTTCCTTCCCAATGTATTTTCCCCATATAATATTAGATAAGCATAAACCTCCTATTCCATTAACAAAAAACGTAATGCCTGTGTTTGTCTTAAACGGTGAAAGTATAAGTAAAAAAACAAAGATATATAAGATGGAATATAGAACAGAAATCCACGCGCCTTTTTTACTTCCCATTTTTTTTGCATTGATAGCTGTGAGTATTCCACCTGCCAAAACAGAGAAAAGAATAGAAAAAGCTAATATGGCTTGTCTTGAATATAGTTTAACTGCATCCTCAGACTGAACAATATTATATTTAAAATTGAAATCAAAAAGATGAAAGTTCTTTATTTTAGGAGCATCCGGATCAAAAGTTGGATTGTCTTTTTCTGAAAATTCCATAATTATATAATTTATAGAGCATAATATAGTGTTAAGTTAACGCTAAAATGGCGTGTTTAAATTTTTTGTAAACATTTATTAATCAAAATAATACAGCTATAAACTTTTAACTCATAACTCTTCACTAAACACTACTTTTCATTTAATATCAATTCTAACGCTCCGTTTCCGTATTGGGCAAAAGAAGCATTGCGCAGTTCTATGGATTCGTATTCCTTTACTTTTTGGATAATGGCTTCGCGTAAAATGCCGTTGCCAATGCCATGAATAAAAACAACACGCTGAAATTTAAACGCGATAGCGCTTTCCAGCATGCGCTCAAAATAGCGTATTTGTATAGTAAATATTTCGTGAGGTTTAAGGTATTGATAAACTTCGCGCAAGGCTGAAATATGCAAATCTACCTCGGCTTCATAAGGTTTGGTCTGGTGTTTTTTAATACCTTCTTCAGGAGCAAAGCGTTTAGCGGTGAGTGTTAAAGGTTCATTGTCGTGTTTTTCGTCGTAGTCTTTTGCCGCTATTTTTGTGAGTTGGTCTTTTTGCCAAATGGTATAAACAATGGACTTATTACCCGTTAAAATGTCAGTTTCTTTAAAAGCATTCTCGGAGTAGAAAAGAGAGCCTTTAACTTTGAAGTGCACATCTGCCGGAGGAATAACGGATTGCATGGTGTTTTCGTGAAACATCAGCTGCATGTTTCCCTCAGTCCACCGCAAAATATCTTCGCGATGTATGGTGTCGATAATAATTTTGGTGTGGGGCGCAATAGACCCGAAATCTTGTCCTTCATACGACCCGCTATCGTTGCGGAGAAACAAATTGAAAAGGATGTCATAGGAAGTATAGTTGACAAGATAAATATTAAGTAAGGATGTTAAAACCTGCGATTGGTCAACGGGAGCCCATGCAAGATAAATTCCCTTTCCCGAAATATTTTTATTTTCCGCATCTGCCTTTATTTTCACCTGACTTTCAGGTTCCCAAGCATATTCTTTTTTCTCCGCTTCTTTTTTTAGAGGTGTTTCCTCGTTTTTATTTTTAGTGGGTTGCGGATATGGGTTGGTGTCTTTTTTGTCCATAAACAGATTTCCCGAAGCTCCTTTTTCTTCAATAAGCACCAAATCGCTTATCAAAGTAGGAATTTCGAATCCATCTTCAATGGCTACAGAAACCATTAAACTGTTAATTTCGGAAACTACAATACCTCCTCCTGTCGCATTCAAAAAGCGAACTTTATCTCCCGGTTTAAATTTCATCATGTTAATTTTTATAGGAATGATGCGCATAGCGCTTTACATCATCCTGTGTTATTTGTTTATCGCATAAAATCACTAAACGTTCCACCACGTTGCGTAATTCACGTATATTTCCTGTCCAAGGCAATTTCTTTAACTCTTCGTAGGCTTCTTTTGTAAAAGTTATAGGCGCCTTTCCGTTATTTTCGGATACTTGCTGCATAAAATGATCGGCAAGTTGCGGTATATCTTCCTTACGTTCTACCAAGGTGGGCACTTCAATTAATATAACGCTTAGCCTGTGGTATAAATCTTCCCTGAAATTTTTATTTTTAATTTCTTCTTGTAAGTTTTTGTTTGTGGCTGCTACTATGCGTACGTCGATAGGAATTTCCTTTTCGCCGCCCACGCGCATAATTTTGTTTTCCTGTAAAGCCCTCAGCACTTTAGCTTGCGCGGAAAGACTCATGTCGCCAATCTCGTCCAAAAAGATAGTGCCGTTCATGGCTTGTTCAAAATCGCCCTTGCGCTGTTTTATGGCGGAGGTAAACGAACCTTTTTCGTGCCCGAACAATACGCTTTCTATCAATTCCGATGGTATGGCGGCACAGTTTACTTCTACAAAAGGACCATTGGCTCGATTGCTTTTTTCGTGTAGCCAGCGTGCAACCAGTTCTTTACCTGTTCCGTTTTCGCCCGTGATAAGCACACGGGCATCGGTAGCCGCCACTTTGTCTATCATTTCTTTAATATGCATAATGGCAGGTGCATCGCCAATCATTTCGTATTGTTTGCTTACCTTACGTTTCAGCACTTTGGTTTCGGTAACCAGATTGGCTTTTTCAATGGCATTGCGTAAGGTAATCAGCAAGCGGTTTAAATCAAGTGGTTTGGCAATATAATCATAGGCGCCTTTGCGGATGGCTTCCACGGCTGTTTCTATGGTCCCGTGTCCAGATATCATTACAACGGGCGTATCAGTTATTTTCTGCGCTTTTTCCAATACTTCAATACCATCCATTTGCGGCATTTTTATATCGCAAAGAATAACGTCAAAAATTTCTTTTTCTATAATTTCCAAACCTTTTATGCCATCAGGAGCTTCTTCTACTTGGTATTTCTCATACTCCAGTATTTCGCGCAGGGCATCCCTTATGGTTTTTTCATCATCTATAATTAATATTTTTGTCATGTTTTACTAAATTAAATCAAAAATAAGAATGCAAAGGTACGGCACTATCCTTTATATCGTATCCATTTCCACAATTCGCGATAATTTACTTTTTTACCGTACATCAAAATTCCTACCCTGAATATTTTAGCTGCAATCCATGTTGTGAATATAAAGCCGCCGATAAGTAAAATTACCGAAAGTATAATTTGTGAAACGGGCACGCCAAAAGGGATGCGCACCATCATAATAACAGGAGAGGTAAAAGGAATCATGGACAGCCACCATGATAAGCTGCTGTTGGGGTTTTGAATAACGGTTTGTGCCATTACAATAGCTAAAATAAGTGGAATGGTGATAGGCATCATAAACTGTTGCGAGTCTGTTTCGTTGTCCACCGCCCCCCCGATGGCAGCAAACAATGCTCCATATAGTAGATAACCGAACAGAAAATAGATAAGAAAGCTGATAAGCATAACGGGTAAATTAATTGAACTTAGGCTTGATAAAGCTTCGTGCAACACGTTGTTTTCCGCAGTTTGTGTATTGGCAGTGCTGATAGGGTTGTTGGTATTGTTTTGCATTACCATTTGTTGTGTAGTTGCAGGTTTGCCAAAGGTTTCCGGAAAGGCTGATGTTACTGCCGTTACGATAACAAACGTAAAAACAATCCAAAGCACAAATTGTGTAAGTCCTACCAACGCGATGCCTATTATTTTTCCCGCCATAAGCTGAAAAGGTTTTACCGAGGAAATAATAACTTCCACAATACGGTTTGTTTTTTCTTCAATTACTCCTCGCATTACTTGCGCGCCAAACATAAAAATAAACATATATATCGTTAAGCTTGCAATATAGCCGATAATCATATTTAGCTCTGTCATGCTTTTTTTTTCGTTACCGTCTTCATCTATCTTAAAAGAAGTAATTTTTATGTCGGAATTTATATTTTTAAGAATACGCTCGCTGGCATAATCCTGTGCGGTGGTATCTCCGGTTTTGGCATAGTTGGGCGAAAAACGTATAAGCTCTTTGCGTATCTCGGCAGCCAGTTTCAATTGCTCAACCTCTTTATTCATAATGCGTTCTACATGCTCTTTGAGCGATAGAGAGGGCTGCTTATCAGAATATAGCAAAGCATCATTAGGCACATTCAGTTTAGTAGAAGGTATGTACAACAGCACATAATCCTTTGTTTTGCTTAATTTGGCTTTGGCGTCGGCAAATTTTTCGTTCGATACAAAAAAGGTGTAATTCTCCGTGTTTTTAAATTTAGAAGCAAATATCCCCGTTTCGTCCACGATGGTAACATTTTCTTTTTCCTTATCGCGCATGGCAATGTATGCAGGCACAATAAACAATGCCGCCATGAGGATGGGACCCAAAAATGTCATTACCACAAATGAGCGTTTTTTTACTCTTGTTAAATATTCGCGTTTTATGATTAAAAGTATTTTATCCATAGTATTTTTCAGGCTTTTAGGATTCTAAAATATGATTGGCATTTACGGACTTTACGGCAGATATAAACACATCATTCATTGAGGGAATAAGCTCGCTGAAGGCAGTAACATTCACGTGTGGTAAAAGTTCGCCCAACAAATTGTTTGCAGGCATGTTTTCAGGAATCCTGATGGTAGCTGTTTTGCTCTCGGCTTGCGACTTTGAAGTTAATACTTCATAACCTAACGATTCTAAAGAGAATGCATTGCCTTCTTTTTCGGTATATTCAATATTGTAGCTATGGGTAAAATATTTGCGGCGTATTTCTTTTACTTGTCCGTCCAGTATTTTTTTCGACTTATTGATAAGGGCTATGCTGTCGCAGAGTTCTTCTACCGATGCCATATTATGTGTAGAAAAAATGATGGTAGCTCCGTTTTTGCGCAGTTCCAGGATTTCGTCCCGCAGCAAATTCACGTTAATAGGGTCAAAACCACTGAAAGGCTCGTCAAAGATAAGTAGCTTGGGCTCATGCACAACCGTAACCACAAATTGTATTTTTTGCTGCATGCCTTTAGATAATTCTTCTACCTTTTTGTCCCACCACGATTGAATTTCAAATTTCTCGAACCATTTTTTTAGGCGTATTTTGGCTTCGTGCATGCTAAGCCCTTTAAGCTGCGCCAAATACAAAGCCTGCTCGCCCACTTTCATTTTCTTGTATAATCCGCGCTCTTCGGGCAAATAGCCTATTTGGGATATGTGGTTGGGATTGAGTTGTTCTCCTTTGAATATAACCCGCCCCTGGTCGGGCGCCGTAATTTGGTTGACAATGCGGATAAAGGTAGTTTTTCCTGCTCCGTTGGGTCCTAATAAGCCGAAGATGCTGTTTTCCGGGATGTTTAAATCCAGGTGGTCAAGGGCGGTGTAGTCTCCATATTGTTTAGTAACCGACTCTGCTTGTAATATCATAAAGTAATAAGCGTATTATGTGTATATATGTGTGTAAAAATACAAATCTTATAAACATGGAATGTGGCAAAAATAAAAAAAGCAACCTTTATAGTTGCTTTTCGTTAATTTATTCGAAATACTCTTTCACGCGGTCGAAAAAACTTTTGTCCTTGCTGTCCGGCTTAGGTTTAAAGCTTTCGGAATTGCGTAAGTTTTCAAGCATTTCTTTTTCTTGTTTTGAAAGATTTCTGGGTGTCCATACGTTCACGGTTACCAATAAATCGCCTTTGCCGTATCCACTTCCGTATGAATTGATTGGAGGTAAGCCTTTCCCTTTTAATCGCAATACGCGTCCTGCTTGGGTTCCGGCTTCTACTTTAATACGTGCTTTCCCGTCAAGGGTAGGAATATCTACTGATGCGCCTAATGCAGCATCGGGCATGCTCACATACAAATCGTAGAAAAGATTATTCCCTTCCCTGTGCAAGGTTTCATGTGGTATTTCTTCAATTTGCACGATTAAATCGCCCGGAATACCTCCTCGTGGCGCAGCATTTCCTTTGCCGCTCACGGAAAGCTGCATGCCTTCCGATACGCCCGCGGGAATGTTCACGCTTATTACCTCTTCACCTTTTACAATGCCGTTACCACCACATTGCTTGCATTTATTTTTTATAATTTGTCCTTCGCCTCCACATTCAGGGCATACGGATGATGTTTGCATTTGTCCCAAAAAGGTGTTGGTAACTCTTGTTACATGCCCTGTTCCGTTACAGGTGGGACAGGTTGCTACTCCTGAACCGCTTTCCGCGCCACTTCCCTTGCAGTGTGAACAACTTACATATTTATTTACTTTTAATTTTTTCTCTACACCGGCGTTTATTTCCTCCAGCGTCAGCCTCACTTTAATGCGCAGGTTGCTTCCGCGCGCTACGCGCCTACCACCACGCGATTGGGCTCTTCCGCTGCCGCCAAAACCACTAAAGGCACCGCCAAAAGCACCGCCGAAGATGTCGCCAAAATGGCTGAATATATCTTCCATATTCATGCCACCACCGCTAAAACCGCCGGCGCCTCCTTTGAGTCCGTCATGACCGAAAGAGTCGTATCGTTTACGTTTTTCGGGGTCGCTGAGGACTTCATAAGCCTCGGCAGCCTCCTTAAATTTTGCTTCAGCCTCTTTGTTGTCGGGATTTCTGTCGGGATGATACTTTAAAGCCATTTTGCGATACGCTTTTTTCAAGTCCGCATCGTTTACATCTTTTGAAACTTCTAATATTTCGTAATAATCGCGTTTTGTTGCCACTGTCAACTTTTTTTGTTAGTAGTAGAGTAAATATAGTGAATGAAACTATAAAATATTTAATATATAATATTTATTTTTCATCCTTTTCATCATATTCGCTTTTGATTTTTCAATTTCTGTTTTTTATGCGCCAATCACAACTTTTGCAAAGCGAATAACCTTATCGTTGAGCGAATAACCTTTTTCTATTTCGTCGATAATCTTATTTTTTTGTTCTTCCGTAGGAGCCGGAATGGTAGTAATAGCTTCGTGGAAATCGGTATTAAAATCCTCACCTATCGAAGTCATTTCCTTTAAGCCTTTATTGGCAAGGGTTTTCTTTAACTTTGATATAATCAGTAAGATACCCTCATCTACTATATTTTCACCATTTTCGTTTTTGGTAGCCGCCGCTCTGTCAAAATCGTCCAATATGGGCAAAAGATCCTTGATAATATCTTCCGACGCGGTTTTGCTTAGCTCTATACGTTCGCGCAAGCTTCGTTTGCGAAAATTATCGAACTCGGAATATAAACGGAGGTATTTATCATTACTCTCGGCTATCTTTTTTTGATAATCCGCTTCTTTTTCTTTAAAAGTCGTTTCTTCGGTTATGGAATTGTGTTGCGTTTCCTCTATATTTTGATTTTCGGTTTCTCCCGTATATGTTTCGCTGTCGCAATTTTCCTCGCCACCGCATTCATTTTCTGCTATATTGTCAGTTTTTTCATTCTCCTGAGATGCACCCGAGAAGTTTTCGTTTTCTTTTTTATGTTTCATGTTTTTAAACATAAGTGTTAACTAGTTTTAAATTAATGAATTATGAATACGCTGATAATAAATTATCTTATCAGCAGGAAAATTCAAAATTACGGTTTATACATAACAAATAGCCTGCCACGTATAAAATAAAGTCAAAGTGGCAGAGTAGCTTTTTATTTTTGTAAATTTGTACAGTCAAGACTTATATTTTTGTAAGGGTATTTACAAGCTGCATTTTTTTATGGTTCTATTTATTTTTAAACTTGTCGCAGAAGTAAAAACTATTTTGTTTTTTTGCCTACATACAATATAAAAAGCAAAGTTCATTGGTATACTGAAAATAAAAGAAATGTATTAAAGTTGTCGATAAGCGGGTATTTTTATAGCATGGCACATCGACAACTTTTTGTTCTTTTTGTGGAAGAAAAAACGCGCTGAATCCCAATAAAACTAGGCTGTTGTATTTTTAAAAATAACGGCTTTTAATTGCACTATCGTAGAATTGAAACTAATTTTCTGCTTACTCGCGAGGAGCAAATGGCAAACTTTTAATTGCACTATCGTAGAATTGAAACTCCAACAAAAATTCTTCAAGAGATAAAACATATCAGGCTTTTAATTGCACTATCGTAGAATTGAAACATATAATACTTCTCTGCTCCCCACTCCCAGCCCCACAAGCAATCCTGTTCTCTTTATATAATAAACGCATTATATATTTAGCGGTAAAATTTCAAAAATGAACTATAAGTCGTTGAAAATCGGTTAAATAAAAACAAAAATGCGCATTTATTTATTGCGTTTATTATATTTAAGAAAGGAGAATGGACTATGCGGAGATTAGTTTATGTAATCCATGCATTTTTTGCGGAGAAAATAGTATTTGCGGAGAATAAGTTGTATATTTGTTGCTTAATTTGCGGAGAATGAAAATTTATATACACGAAAAAGAAAATTGGACAAATTTTACCTGGGATGATAAAAAAGTTCTTATAAAACTTGCGGAAGCAAGAAATGTGCAAGGAAGGCTTTTGGGTAGAATGGAGTCTTTAGGCTTTGATTTACAAAACGAAGCCTTGTTAAATACGCTGACTTTAGATATTACGAAATCCGCTGAAATCGAAGGGGAATATTTAGAAATAGCACAAGTACGCTCTTCGATTGCACGCCGACTCGGACTAGACATTGCGGGCGCGGTGGAGGCAGAACGCCATGTTGACGGCATTGTTGAAATGATGCTTGATGCCACACAACACTTCGATTTGCCTTTAACAAAAGAGAGACTATTTGGTTGGCATGCTGCATTATTTCCCACAGGGTGGAGCAATCTTTATAAAATAACCGTTGGGGAATGGCGAAAAGACACAAGCGGACCTATGCAGGTGGTGTCCGGCGCAATGGGAAAGGAAAAAGTTCATTTTCAAGCGCCAAACTCCCAAAGAATAGAGGGCGAAATGAAAAAATTTCTTGATTGGTTTGAAAACGAGCGTGAAACAGACTTTGTTCTTAAAGCTGCTATTGCGCATTTATGGTTTGTTACCATTCATCCTTTTGATGACGGAAACGGGCGGATAACGAGAGCTATCACCGATATGATGCTGGCACGGTCGGACAAAAGCCCCCGGCGCTTCTATAGTATGTCTGCACAAATTAGACTTGAAAGAAAACGATATTATGAGCAATTGGAGCAAGCGCAGAAAGGGGATACAGATATAACGGAATGGATTATATGGTTTTTGCAATGCCTGATAAATGCCATTGATTCTACAGCCAAAACGCTGTCCAACGTTTTGTATAAGGCTGAATTTTGGAAACACCACGCTAGCACCATGCTCAATAACAGACAACGCAAAACAATTAATAAATTGCTTGATGGATTTGAAGGAACGTTAACCACTACCAAGTGGGGGAAAATTAATAAATGTTCACAAGATACCGCTCTTCGCGATATTCAGGATTTAATACGAAAAAATATGCTGGAAAAACAGCTAAGTGGCGGAAGAAGCACAAATTATACATTAAAAGAAATTTCTTTCGACAACAAATAATATAGTTAACAGGAGTGCTTGATATATAATCCGTACTACCTACATTGGCACGTATAGCGTATCAGTACTATATAGCTCAATGTATATGATGCATCGCATTTTTATTTAAATTTTTTGAAAAGAGAATATTTTATTAGAAGTTTGCAGGCAAAAGAATAATATTTTCGTTATTTTTATCCCTAAAAAGAATGATTGTATAAATTATTGATATACTTTGCTTTATACAATTATCTAAGTCTTTAAGTTGTCGATCAATTTGAAAAATGATGTAAATTGTGTTAGGATAAAGTAAAAAATATACAAAAAAGCTCTTTGATATGCTGAAAATAAGATAGATATATAAAGTTGTCGCTGAGCGGGTATTTTTATAGCATGGCACATCGACAACTTTTTGTTATTTTTGCGGAAGAAAAAACGGGCTGAATCCCAATAAAACTAGGCTGTTGTATTTTTAAAAATAACGACTTTTAATTGTACCATATTGGAATTGAAACCGTGAAAAAGCAATAAGCTTATCGTTGTCATCGAACTTTTAATTGTACCATATTGGAATTGAAACAAAATGTTTCAACTGATTTAGATAAAGTGAAAGCGCTTTTAATTGTACCATATTGGAATTGAAACTTTGTTTACAGCCCTTTTGAGCCTCAAAGCCTTTAGCCTTTTAATTGTACCATATTGGAATTGAAACCCTGGTGAAGCCGTTGCTGCAGCGGCTTGACCTGTTCCCTTTTAATTGTACCATATTGGAATTGAAACGCGCTTTTTTAGTAGACTCCCAACCTTCTTGTCCGTCTTTTAATTGTACCATATTGGAATTGAAACAAATACAGACCCATTTGGCGAAGACGGCCAAGTATTCTTTTAATTGTACCATATTGGAATTGAAACTTACGCATGGCTGATGTTCCCATGCTACCTACTCTTGCTTTTAATTGTACCATATTGGAATTGAAACATAATGCTTTTATGAAGGTCATAGAAAAAAACAAACTTTTAATTGTACCATATTGGAATTGAAACTGTAATATAGCTTCTGTTAAAGGGTATGTGTTAATTCTTTTAATTGTACCATATTGGAATTGAAACCCTTGCACTGTCGTGTCGTTTGCAAGGGCGGTTTTAACTTTTAATTGTACCATATTGGAATTGAAACTGTGTTAATAACTCTTTTATTCTATCATTACACCCTTTTAATTGTACCATATTGGAATTGAAACCATCTATGGCATATACCTTGCCGTCTTCGGTTACTACTTTTAATTGTACCATATTGGAATTGAAACTTTTTTTTATGGTTTAAGGGGGTAAAAACGAATTGTCTTTTAATTGTACCATATTGGAATTGAAACAGATTTAACGACAAGTGTAAATTTTCAAACTCCTTACTTTTAATTGTACCATATTGGAATTGAAACTGCTGGATTTCGGCGATTTTCGTGATATACAGATTGTACTTTTAATTGTACCATATTGGAATTGAAACGTTAGTAGGAATACTGCCATGCGCCGCCGACACTGACTTTTAATTGTACCATATTGGAATTGAAACGTAATTATGCCGGAGCAATCGTTGAATTGTTTGGCTTTTAATTGTACCATATTGGAATTGAAACCCATTACGCCTCAATTGAACTTGACATGTGTTATTATCTTTTAATTGTACCATATTGGAATTGAAACATGATACGGAATTATCTCGGGTAGAATATAAATTCTTTTAATTGTACCATATTGGAATTGAAACAAAACAGCCATTTGAGCTTTTACGGTCTCGAGCATCCTTTTAATTGTACCATATTGGAATTGAAACACGCACTTGGTGCGCAGCGGGAGACATGTAATCGTACTTTTAATTGTACCATATTGGAATTGAAACACAGTTAGTTTGGCAAGTTCACGTGTAAGGAGATATCTTTTAATTGTACCATATTGGAATTGAAACCCCGTAGGCATACATCTCATATAAAATACTTTTCTGCTTTTAATTGTACCATATTGGAATTGAAACATTTTAAATAAATCCCCATACGAAATATTAGTTTCCTTTTAATTGTACCATATTGGAATTGAAACGCTTTTTTAAATATTTGCATAGCCTCTGCATTTGAATCTTTTAATTGTACCATATTGGAATTGAAACTAAGGACTATACAAACTATTAATATGATAACCAACACTTTTAATTGTACCATATTGGAATTGAAACTCTTTATTTCTGTAGAAGGATTAAATTCTGCACTCCCTTTTAATTGTACCATATTGGAATTGAAACACTATACTTATAGAATCAGACAAAGAACACAAGGGTCTTTTAATTGTACCATATTGGAATTGAAACCAAACAGTAGTCCTACAAAACCCGTTTCGCCCTCTGACTTTTAATTGTACCATATTGGAATTGAAACTCTTTTTGATATTAATAAAAATACGAAGCAATTGTACTTTTAATTGTACCATATTGGAATTGAAACTGCGCGAGGGCTTGTAATGCCGCGTTTGTTTGCTCACTTTTAATTGTACCATATTGGAATTGAAACGTATAAACAACATCTCCTGCACATATATAGCAAGTACTTTTAATTGTACCATATTGGAATTGAAACTGAAAATCTCGCTAAAAACATGCAGGATGTATCCGGGACTTTTAATTGTACCATATTGGAATTGAAAGGTTTTTTGCTATACGGTAGGACGTATAGTATTTATCTTTTAATTGCACCATATTGGAATTGAAACGTTAATTCTTGTAAGTTCATGTCTTTATTTTTTTCTTTTAATTGCACCGTATTGGAATTGAAATAACCAAACATGGGCGCCCTCAAAAGACTTAGTTGTACTTTTAATTGCACCATATTGGAATTGAAATTTTAAGATGATAACTTATACGAAAGTTCTTTCAAAGCTTTTAATTGTACTATTTTAGAATTGAAATTTTGAAGCCCTATTGCCTTTTTTATTCCAGTATAGACAGTACCGGCTTCATCTGCTATCATATCAAACGCCACAGACGCCTCTCCGGCTATTTTAGAGACATATTTTAAATCACTATCTTTAATACCACTCGCTGTTAGCGAACTAAACAAAGAATAAGCTTCCTCCCCATCTTTAGCCAAATAACGACCAAGCTTTAACGCCTCTCCATTCATTTTTTTAAATTCAACACTACTTCTATCCACATTAGCCACTTTAGCCCAATCAGCTCTGGCATCTTCAAAACTCATCGCTTTTTTTGCCGCAAACGCCACAGGCGCAATAGCAGCCAATCCCTGCTTCACATCATCCAACCCGCTTTGGCGCATATTTTTACCTGTAACCTGCATCTTTGCTCCCGCATCACGCATTTGCTTCATTTTACCCACAATAAAATGCCCGAAACTACCCATTTCCGCGCGCGCATTATTGGTGTTTGCCGAAACTATCAAGGCTAACGCCAGCGCACTACTCACATTTGCCATAGTTTATTTTTATAAAATTATATATTTGCATAATTTTTGTATTATCTTTGTAACATGAGAAATATTAAAAAATATACAGATCCTCTCTTTTATGCTATCGTAATCAGTATAGTTGCATGGACTTTAGATTATTTCTTACACAATATTACTTTTTTTCATATCATTTTATGGATTATAAAATATGCCTCTTTTATTCCGCTTTTAGGTTTAATATTCCTTATCATCCGCGCTGCATTTTTCGACTTCATACAATCAGATGACGGGCTATAATTATACTGCTATTCCACTTTATTCATTTTTTCATACAACTTAACAGCTTCATCCTTTTAATCGCACTATCGTAGAATTTATTATTGAAATCTTTAACATGGAGGATATGTAGCACGGAGGGAATGAAAGCTATTATATTGTCCGCACACTTATATTAAGCACAACAAAAGTGTTGTTCCTGCAAGCATCAGCAGCACGCTCAGGATATTTATCCGGCAACTTTTTATAAAATCGGTATGGGTAACGGCTCTGTTATTGCTGCCGATGTAAGGTTTTTCTACAAGTATGCCATGGTATAGATTGGGTCCGCCAAAGCGGCAATCCAAAATGCCCGCGAGTGCAGCCTCAGGGTAGCCCGCGTTGGGGCTGGCGTGCTTGTGCCCGTAGCGGAATATAAAAAACAATCCTCTCGCGCTGCAACTTGCTAGCACCATCAGCATTGCCGTAATGCGTGCAGGGATAAAATTTGCCACATCATCAAAGCGGGCGGCAAACCAGCCGAAATCTTTATATTTCTCGTTTTTGTAGCCTATCATGGAATCCAGCGTGTTCGCCATTTTGTAGGCAAACATAAGCGGAATGCCCCCAATGGCATAATAAAATACAGGCGCTATAATGCCGTCGCTCAAATTTTCGGCAAGTGTTTCCAAAGTAGCTACCCGTATTTTTTGTGCTGAGAGTTGTGCTGTGTCGCGCCCCACAATATAGCTGAGATTTAGACGTGCTTTTTCTATATCATCAGCCAGTAGCGACTTTTCAACTTTCAAGGCTTCGGAAATAAGGCTGCGATTGCTTATGCCATAAAAAAACATAACGGAAGCAAAAACGTAGTAGAGCGTCATGCTTTTTTGAAGCAGAGCGTAGGTGGCGCCCCACAACGTCAGCCATGTGAGCACGATGAGTATTGCCGCGCTGAGCAAGCCTTTTAGCTTTTTATGCTCACCCTTATTAAAGCGCCTATCGGCAAAAGATATACAGTTGCCAAAAAAACGGATAGGATGCGGCAAGCGGTGTGGGTCGCCCAGTAAGCTATCAAGCACGAAACCTATAAGCAAAGGAATAATATAAATATAAAATCTATCCATGTATGGTAGTTGCCCATTTATTAAGGGCGGTGATAAGTTGATGGTTGAGTTCTTTGTTTTGCAGCGCAAGCCTGAAATAGGTATTGTCTAATCCCCTGAAATTAGAAGCATCGCGTATTAATAAACCGTGTTTTTCTATAAGGTATTGTTTGAGGACTGAAGCAGTTGCCCCGTTGATAATTTGTACCAAAAAATAATTGCAATCGGAAGGATAAACCTTCAATCCTTTTATAGCGCTTATTTGTTTTTGGAAAGCGCTGCTTTCGGCATGTATCTTTTCTACATCGGGTTGCAGGCGGGCATAATTATCGAGGATATAACATCCGGCGGCAATGGCAAGGGTGTTCACACTCCAGGGAATGCATAAGTGTTGTATGTTTTCAATAATATCGGGAGCCGCCACTATATAGCCTATACGTAAACCGGGAATAGCAAAGGTTTTGGTAAGGGAATGAACGGAAATAAGATTAAAATATTTTTCATGCAATGAAGTAAGCGGCTTGCAGGCTGGGCAGAGGGCTTCGTATGCTGTATCTACAACAAAGCGTGTTTGTGCATAGGTGGCGAGAAGATGGTTTAAGGTGTTTGTATCTGTGATTTTCCCGTCAGGATTATTTGGAATACCCAACCAAAACGCATCTGTGTCAACGGATATGTTTGTATCTATTGTATGTATGGATTGATAGGTAATGTCGTGTTTATATAACTTGCATGCATCTTCATATTCGGCAAATGAGGGAATGGCAATGGCGGATTTTTTTCCTTGCATGGAGTGTGCTATCAGGTAAAATGCTTCTGCCGAACCATTTGTAACCAAAACCTGTGTGCTTTTTATGTGGTGGAATGCTGCAATTTTTTCTTTCAGCTCCAAAGCATGAGGGTCGGGGTAATTGCCGGCACGTTTTACTTGTTTAGACAAAAAAGCTTCCAAATCCTTGTGCATTCCGCAATACACAATATTGGAGCTAAAATCGCCGGCTATTTTTCCTTGATATTTATATATGTCGTTTCCGTGTCCTTCTATCATAATTGCATGCTTTTGTAAATATAGTCCACGTCCACGCTTGAGCGTATCAAGTCGGCCAACTTGTTATAACTTTCTTCTTTGCGGGCTTGGTGGTTGAGATAGGGTTGAGGTTGCGTGCGCATTTGTTGTAAAATGGACTTAATAACACTGTGGTTGTTAAAAATGCCGTGTATATAGCTTCCCCACGTGTTTCTATTGACGAAATAGCCGTCGTTTTCCCCATTTGCAAGTGTGCATACAGGGCGTGCATAAAGTGAAGTGGTTTGCCCCATGTGTATTTCATAGCCTTTGCAGATGTCTTTTTCGTCAAGGAAAGTAAATTCGCATTGGCGGGTTTGTTTGTCGGTTAAGATCGTTGTTTTTACAGGCAATATGCCCAGTCCGTCAAGTTTTTGAATGTTGCCTTCCACGCTTTGCGGGTCGGATATTTGTTCGCCCATCATCTGATAGCCTCCGCAAATGCCGTATATGGGTTTATTTTCCCTGTGTCGTGCTTGCAAAGCAGTGGCTATCCCTTTTTGTTGTATGAATGCCAAATCGGACAGTGTGTTTTTGGTGCCCGGAATAATAACAATATCGGCAGCGTTGAGCTCATCGGCATTTTCCGTATAAAAAAGGTTGATGTCTGCCATTTGTTCCAGCATATCGAAATCGGAAAAATTAGACATGTGTGGCAGCCGCACTACCGCTATATTCACTTTTCCTGTTTCCATGCGTTTATTTTTCTCTTTCAGGCATACGGAATCTTCCGGCTCTATGTAGATATTGTCATAGTAAGGAATAACGCCTACCACGGGTTTCCCCGTTATGTTTTTTATAATGGTTTTACCTTCTTCAAAAAGAGACAAATCGCCCCTGAATTTGTTGATGATAATACCCTTTATTAAATCCTGATGATGAGGGGGAAGCAGTTTAACAGAACCGTAAACACTGGCAAACACGCCTCCTTTGTCTATATCGGCAACCAAATATGTGGCAGCTTGCACGTGTGCAGCCACGCGCATGTTAACAATATCTTTATTCCACAGGTTCATTTCCGAAATGCTTCCCGCGCCTTCTATCACAATAGGGTTATATTTACTTTGCAGCGTGGCAAAGGCATTCATGGCGTTTGCAAAAAGCATATCGCGATCGGTATGGTTAAAGTATTCTGCGGCGGTTGCATTCCCTTGAGGCTTGCCGTTTAGTACCAATTGCGATTTGGAATGACTTGTAGGTTTCAGCAAAATAGGATTCATTTCTACGGTGCATGCAATGCCGCAAGCTTCCGCTTGTGCGGCTTGTGCAATTCCTATCTCCAGCCCGTCAGGCGTTACGTAGCTGTTTAACGACATGTTTTGCGCCTTAAATGGAGCAGGGGTATAGCCGTCCTGTAAGAATAGACGGCAAAATCCGGTATTCACCACCGATTTTCCTACATCCGAACCGGTTCCTACAAACATGACAGGGCGAAGCTTTTTCATTTTTAGTTGTTTTTATCCCTAAAGTTTTTCAGCATACAGGGTAGGGTATTTTAACAATTTCTCCATAGGCTATTTTTATATCAAATGCTTTGTAGACGCTTATATTATGAATAATCGTGAGAAATGCACGTATTACGCCTGCATGGGTTACGATAAGTATATCGGTATGGGCGGGATATTTTTTTAAATCTTTTAAAAAATTTTTTACCCGCATTTGCAAATCATTAAATGATTCGCCATTGGGGCATGGTACGTTTTTGTAATCGGCAAACCAAGCTTTTCCTTCAGAGGTTTGATAAATATATTCCCATGTTTTGCCCTCCCATGCGCCAAAATCCATTTCTTTCAGTCTTTCATCAATGATTACATCGGTACTAATGGAGGTTGCAAGCATGGTGCAACGCGTAAGCGGACTAGAAAATGTTTGGGCAAATGATATTTCTTCAATCTCTTTAATGATACGCTTTTTCTCATTTTCAAAAGATGGATCGGGCAATACATCGCTATAGCCATAGCATACACCCTCGGGCGAAACCGTTTTAGTATGTCGTACAAACCAAAGCATCATATAAATTTACAAGCTACAAGGTAAATAATATAAAATCCTATTTCGGAAAATTGTTGCAATGCGCCTAATACATCACCCGTATATCCGCCTAATTTTTTGTGAATGTAATGCCTGTAACAGGCAAATATAACAAACATTCCCAGCAATAGAAACGGAACAAAAAGGTAATTGTGTATAAATGCCAAGGGTAGCAAGCCTATTACCATGCCGGTGAAAAAAGTAGCTTTTGAAGGCTTATGCCCGATAGATTGTGATTTACTGCTGCCGTCAGTGCGCGCATATTGCGATGTTGCCGTGAGCCATATAGGGGTAACACGGCTCAAAGCATGTGCCATAACAAGAACCAGCGGTATTTGCGATATATCCATTGCCGATAAGAGCAAAAACTTCGTCAATAAAAGCAATACAATGCTCACTACTCCATATACTCCGCTACGGCTGTCTTTCATAATTGCCAATATTTTTTCTTTAGATGTTCCGCCTCCAAATCCGTCAAAAAAATCGGCAAAACCATCTTCATGGAATGCGCCTGTAACCAGTATAATACTCGTGATTGCGCCCACAATAGCAAGAGGAACAGGTAAAATATAGCGTATGCCGATAAAAAATATTGCTCCTATAAGGCTCACAATGATTCCTACCAGTGGAAAATAGCGTAGCGACTTTGTCATGTTTTCTTCCGAAAACTGCACCTTGGCAGGTGTAGGAATTCTTGAGTAAAACATCAAGGCATGGTAAAATATTTGTATTTCGTTTTTTAGCATATAAAAACAGCATTCGTAATTTAAGCAATGGGGCAACCTAGTATTGATATTGCTCAGGTATATTCAAAAAATTCAAATACAAACAGATAAATTTTTCTCATATAAAATATATTTAACTTGCTAAAACTTGGTATATGTTCCGATTCTTTCATAATATTTATATTTTGATGCTATAAAAATAATATAAAAGCGGTAATAAAAACAGTTTCTATTTATCACTTACGCCGGCTTGCTCAAAGCTTGCCATTTCATTCAGGAAATTTACTGCCGACTGAATGATGGGGTATGCCAATGCGGCTCCGGTACCTTCTCCTAAACGTAAGTTGAGATGAAGAACTGGGTCGGCATGCAAATGTTCCAACATCAGTTTATGGCCTTTTTCGTTTGACGAATGACAAAACAGGGTATTGTCCAACACATCGGGTTGCATTTTGTAGGCAGCAATAAACGCGGAGGTTGCAATAAAACCATCAGCCAGAATAACCATTCCTCTTTGTTTTGCTTCCATAATTGCCCCACACATCATGGCTATTTCTATGCCGCCGAAAGTAGCCAATATTTCGAGCGGTGTGTGGGCAGGGTGTTTCCCTGATACTTCTTTGAGAATGGCATATTTACGCAATACGCCTGCTTCATCATGGCCGGTTCCTCTTCCTACGGATTCCTCCAAAGGGATATTAAAATATTTATGCATAAGCAGGGAGGCAGCAGACGTATTGGCAATGCCCATTTCGCCAAAGCCAATCACGTTGCAACCGTTTTCATGTTCGGCAGCCACAATTTCCCGACCTTTTTTTATCGCGTTTTTGCATATTTCAATGGACATAGCAGGCGCCAGCCTCATATTTTGGGTGCCACGTGCTATTTTGGCATGGATGAGATTTGCATCAGCCGGAAAATCAAAATCTACGCCGGCATCCACTACTTTAAGGTTTATGTTGTTTTGTCGGCAAAAAACGTTGATGGCAGCGCCACCATTCAAAAAATTCATTACCATTTGGTACGTAACTTCCTTTGGAAACAAGCTCACGCCTTCATCTGCAATACCGTGGTCGGCTGCAAACACTAAAATTGTAGGGTTTGTGAGTTTGGGCGTAAGCGTGTGTTGTATTTTACCTATTTTCAAAGCAATATCTTCCAGTTTGCCTAATGAACCTAATGGTTTGGTTTTTGTGTCTATTTTATGCTTTAATTGTTGTTCCATTTAGTTTTTTAATTTTTTTATGCGTGTATAAACTTCTACTTTTTTATAAATTCTCTCAACTGCTTAGTACATCCTGTTTTTTATTTAATTTTTACGGGAATGCCTGAAACCATAAGGTAAACCGTATCTGCTTGCTTTGCAATATATTGATTAAGCCAACCGTGGATGTCGGCAAATTTACGCGATGTTTCGTCAGAGGCATGAATGCCCATGCCCAATTCGTTACTTACCACGATAAGGTTAAAATTTTGATTTACAAATGTTTTCCATTCTTTTTTTGCGTCTTGCAAGGCATTGTCTGCGTTGTAGTTATTTTCATGAAAAATATTGGTAAGCCAAAGCGTGATGCAGTCAAGCAATATGGTTTGTCCGGATAAGTTGTGGCGGCTTAAAGTAATTTCTTCCTCTATGGTTTTCCATTGTTTACCCCTGCCGGCTTGGTGTTTATGGATGCGTTGTTCAAAGTCATCATCCCATCGGCGTGCGGTTGCCAAGTAAATAGGGTGTGGAGAGGCTTTTTCCGCCAACTCCTGGGCAAATCTGCTTTTGCCTGAGCGTTGTCCGCCTGTTATAAATGTGATATGCTTCATTGCAGATGTTTTGTGGAGTTAAGTAAAATGATTGTTGGCGTAATACCCTGATATGTTTCGATAACGGTGAGCGCGCCGTTCTTTATCTCATCCACACTATCAATAGCGCCAGCCGTTTTTTGTTGGGCAATGGCTATCAACGCGCGTATCGTTACCCCGTGGCTTATGACAAGCAGGTTTTCATTACCACAATTTGTAATATCATGGTAAAAATGATACGCCCTATTGTAGAAATCCTCAATAAGCTCAGTATCAGAGGGAGGTTGAAAACATTTCATATCCGCAGGGAAAGGCATTCCCTGAAAACTGCCGAAATAGCGTTCCCGCAACCTTTTATCGTAAGTAGTAATCAGGTTTTTATGAAACGCCGTAATATAGCTGCAAAAATCTTTTGCGCGTTGCAAGTCGCTACAGTAGCAATGACCAAAGCGCTCATTTTTTAGATATTCCCCTGTTTGCCGTGCTTGTAATATACCTTTTTCCGATAAAGAGCCGTGCATTTGCCCTTGACAAATGCGTTTTTGGTTTTCTATGGTTTCACCATGCCGAACGATAAAAATCTTCATGATGATAAGTTGTTTATATTTATATTTTTAAGTCTTTTTTCCGAGACAGGGAAAATAACGGGTTTTTGCGATACGGGGTTTATCTTTGCCACCACTACCGTTTTATATACCTCTTCTATATTCTCAAAAGTGATAATATCTTCGGGTTTGCCTTGTTTGTATATATGCCCGTCTTTCATCATCAGCAAATAATCGCAATATTCACTTGCAAGGTTCAAATCGTGTATAATCATGATAACCGTTAGCTTCAATTGCTCGTTTAAGCGTTGTACAAGGTTCATAAATTGCACCTGATGTGTAATATCCAAGTGCGTGGTAGGTTCATCAAGCAACAAAATATCGGGCTCTTGTGTAAGCGCACAGGCTATATTCACCATTTGTTGCTCGCCACCGCTCAATTCTTCGCGATTTTTGTCGCGCAGATGTGCAATGCCGGTCATTTCCATGTATTTAGCGGCAATTTCTTTGTCTTCTTTTGTTTCAAACAATTGAAATTGCTTGTGATAGGGCATCCTTCCCATCAATATATAATCCTCTACACGTATGCTTTCGATGTTCGTAAACTGACTTACAATGGCAATATGGCGGGCTTTTTGCCGCATGTTCATTTTGTTTAGCATTTGCCCGTTGAGCAGGATATTTCCTTTTTTTAAAGCAAGTTCGCCCGATATACCTTTGAAAAGTGTGGTTTTTCCTGAACCATTGGGTCCTATAATGCCTGTAAATGAACCTTTTTTTACGGAAAAACGTATGTTATTCAGTTGAAACCCGCTTTTATAGCCGCAACTTATGTCCTGTATAGATAAATATTCGTCCATGTTACATAAATTTAGATTGTATTTTACTGCGGCTGAGCATAAAAATAAAAGTGATACCTCCTACAATTCCTGTTATTACGCCAATAGGCAGTTCATTAGGTGCTATAATGGTGCGTGCAATAATATCACATACAATTAAAAATATACTTCCACAAAGAAATGAGGAAATAAGCATAATGCGGTAGTCGTTACCTATTATCAGTCTTACAAAATGGGGGATAATAAGCCCTACAAAACCAATAATTCCTGCAACTGATATACTGATGCCTGTGAGTAGCGATGTGAGCACGAATAATATTTTTATTACCATAGTTGTGTTTATGCCTAAATATTTGGCTTTTTCCTCACCTAATCGCAGGGCATTAAGCGGCATTGCAAACAAATAAGTTATGGCAAGTCCTGCCAAGGACGCAATAAGCATAAACCTTATCAGCAAAGGGTTTGATTCGTTTAGCGACCCCATAGTCCAAAAAACAATGCTGTGTATGTTTTCGGCAGTGGTTACGGACATAAGGAACATAATCAAGGACGAAGCTATAAAGCTTATCATTACGCCTATAAGCAACATACGGTTAGTGTTTAACCCGCCTTTGCGCATACTTAACGTATAAACCAGCAATATGGTAGCTAATGCGCCAATAAAACCGGCGAGCGGCATAAAAAGAATATGGGTTAGATAAAGCCCCGATATAATGATAAAGGTGATACCTAACGAAGCACCTCCCGATATGCCTAATGTATAAGGCTCTACCAAAGGATTGCGGTATATGCCTTGCAATATGGCGCCTGAAATGCTTAAGCTGCCGCCGATGGAAAAAGCTAACACTGTGCGCGGAATGCGGATATAAGCCAACACGCCGTACTCCATGCTTGAAGTATCGGAAAGTATGGATGCAAGCCCTTTAAACGGAATAGATACTTCGCCCACACAAAGCGACACGGCTATTGAAACCATCAATATTATTGATAGTATGGCAATAGTTAATATCCAACGCATGGGTTTATTAGGTTTCATACGTCATTGTTTATTTTTAAGGGTCGTATGGAGTTGCTCACATACTTGTTTGTTTTTTTATGTGTTCGCGCTTTCACTTCGTTCAGGTCGCATAAACACTGTCATTGCCTTGTGTGAATGCTTGCTTTCCATGCTACGTTTCATACCTGTTTTTTTGTTTTTAATATTCAATTCCTTTGCGGCTGGTTATTTTTTTATCGTAGGGATGTTTTATTTTTTTAACAAAGCTCACATAATCAGCTAATTCCATAACTTTATCCGTCGCACTTCTTCCCGTTAGCACCAATTCTAATGTTGCAGGCTTAGCTTCTATAAAATCAAGGAGTTTTTCCTCTTCAATATATTTATCTCTCACAGAAATAAGAATTTCATCCATTATAAGCACGTCAAAAGAGTGTTCCTGCAATAGTTTATATAAAGTGTCAAAAGCTTCGGCGGTTTGTGTCTTTATGTCATCTTCGTTTACTGTTTTGTCCAAATGCGGATGACCTTTAGCAAACACAATTATCTTTGCGCCAAGCTTTTCCAAGCTTTTAATTTCCGAATAACCATATTTATCGGGATTTTTATGAAACGAGGTATAACACACTCTTAGCCCGCTCCCTAAAGCGCGTGTTGCAAGTCCTACGGCAGCCGTTGTTTTGCCTTTGCCGTCTCCTGTGTAAACGTGTATCAATCCCGTTTCGTGCATTTTACCGTTTATTTAATAAATTACCCATAATTTCTAATGTTTTGACAAAAGTGATAGGAGTGGGTTGGCAAGCCAATTCCGAATCAATAATATAAATTCTTTTATACCGTGCGGCATTTAAACTTTTATATTTCGACCAAATATTTTTTTCTTCTTCTCCTACAATCCCCATGGTTGCAATAAATATGCAGTCGGGATTACGACTTAAGACGGTTTCCCTGCTTATGCTTCCTTGTTTTAAATCGGAAGTAATATTCACCGCATTTAGGTAATCCATATAGTTGTGCATAAAATTGTTAGAAATAACGGCAAATAGCGGATTGGCGCCTATCTGGAAGAAAATTTTTGAAGATTTTCTTTGCCGGCTTTGCTTTTCTATAGCCAGTACCTTAGCGTTGCAATCGGCTATTATGGTATTTGCTTCATCCCTTTTGCCTACCAAATCGCCCAACATGTTAAATTGTGAACATATTTCGGCAAAAGACTTAGGTGAGTGAAAAACCAATACTTTAATATTGAATTTTTTTAAAGATTCGATATCGTCGGCATTGGTAAGTCCTGAAGCCAGCACCAGATCCGGTTTTAAGCTCACTATTTTTTCTACATTTATTTTTATGGCTGATGCCACCACCGTTTTTTTGTCATTTTTGGCAACTTCGCAATAGCTGGTGCATCCTACAATTTTATTCCCGGCATTCAGATAGTAAAGATTTTGCGTAAGCGATGGCGCCAAGGAAACAATGCGCTGATATGTTTGCGCGGTAACGCAAGGCACATAGATGCTTACAACGGTGAAAAGTAATATTTTTTGTAAAAAACTCCGCATAGGTTACATCTGTTTTAAATTAAGGAAATAATGATTGCCTCTTTCAATTACGTTTTCTTTTATAAAAGATACAGGATATTTAAATAGAGGACCGTCAAAAACAAACGTATGATATTCGCCATTTTCACCACAAACATCAACATTAGGTATAATTTTGATTTTATCGACAAAGGATGGATTTATTTCTTTTCCTAAAAAAGAAGCTTCAAGTTTTTCTTTGTGGACAGCAATTACAATTGTTTTAAATCCTGCATTTACAAATTCTTGCATGAGCACGGTTGTATCCTCATTCCATAGCGGAAATTCGGCTTTTATTCCGCATGCGGAGCATGCCCGCTCAATCCACGCGCGATGTTCCTGCAGGTAAATATCTCCAAAAATGCCTGTTTCTATACCTTGTTGTTTAAAATTGTGCAGTACCTCTTTAAAATTTTGTTCGTATGAGCCGGTAACAAGAGGTTGGAGTAGGCTCACCTGCATGGCTTTTGCTTGGGCTTGTACAAAAGAAGAGTCCAAGCCATGCGCGTTTCCTTCTTTTTGCCGAATCATATTCAGCAAAATGATTTCAGCCCCAGGTATGTTTTTCACAAACCTGTAAAGCGCCAAGGTGCAGTCTTTTCCTCCGCTCCACGAAACAAAAGCTTTCATGTACAACTTTTTAAGGGAAACCAATAGAAACTTTGCGTAAAATCTCTAAAACTTTGTTCCCGAAGTTTAAAAATTAAAAAAACAGGTGGCAGGTCTTCCGGCTTGTCCTGTTTTTAAGAGCCTTCCCATTCCGTGTGGTTAGGAACAGTGGCAAATTTGAATAAAAACTTTTGCAGGACATACGGCTGCGGGCACAGCTCCGGCGTTGCACCGGATTCCCATTTTAAAGCTTTAACCCTAAATAAACGGATTAAATGCTACCATTTGCGACAAAAGTAGTAAAAAATAACGAGCGGTGAAAAATATTATTACCCTCCAATTTGGGCATGTAGTCCTTTTGACTTGAACAAAGATATCATATGTTCCAATTCTTCCTTTGTGGGTTCGCTCATGCCATCTTCATTATATACTTTTCCTAATTTTTCGTATTTCTTGGCGGCAATAGCGTGGTAGGGAAGCAGTCCTATTACTTCGGGCTTACGTTTTAAGGAATTTAAAAAATCTGCTGTTGCGGTAAGGTTGGTATCATCCGCATTCACACCCTTAACGAGAGGAATGCGGATATGATACGCCTTGTCATGGTCTGCGACTAACTTTAAATTAGATAAAATAAATTCATTGGTTACTCCGGTCCATTGTTTATGAATTTCAGAGTCCATATGTTTTAAATCATACAGGAACAAATCCGTATAAGGTATAATGTCTTCTATAACAGATGGTTTAACATATCCTGAGGTGTCCACTGCACGATGTATACCATCGTTGCCACATTGTTGTAACAATTCCTTTAGCACTTCGGGATACATCAAAGGCTCGCCACCCGAAAAGGTGACACCTCCGCCTGAAGAATCGATAATGCCCGACTCCTTTTCAATGGTTTTCATTATTTCTTCGTAGGTATAATTACGTCCACTCATTTCAATTGCCTTGGTGGGGCATATTATTACGCAGGCTCCACATGAAGCGCATTTTGAAAAATCAGTGACTACGCCATCCTTGGGAGAAAAAGAAAGTGCGTTTGAAGGGCATTTCGCCACACAGCTTTGGCAGCCAATGCATTTGCTTTTGTTATATAGCTTTTCTACCTTAAACGCTTGACTTTCGGGATTATGGCACCATTTGCACGACAGAGGACAGCCTTTAAAAAACACGGTGACCCTAACGCCCGGACCATCGTTAATGGAATAGCGTTTGATATCAAAGAGAAAAGCGGTGTCAGGTTTTTTAGAAGCTTTCATTTTCGGTACGTTCGATCACTTCTTGTTTAAGATTTTCATTCATATCGTTAAAATAGTCGCTATACCCAGCCATGCGAACAAGCAAATCCTTATATTCTTCAGGATTATTACGTGCTTCTTTTAACGTGGCAGTATCTACGATATTAAATTGTACATGATGTCCTCCTTGTCCGAAATAGCTTCGGATGAGGCTTCCCAATTTTGCCACATCTTCATCGCGCTTTAATAAACTGGGTAGAAAACGTAAATTAAGCAATGTACCACCTGATTTTATTTGGTCGAGCTTGCCAAGCGAACGAATTACTGCCGATGGTCCGTGAATATCGCAGCCGTGCGAGGGCGATGTTCCGTCAGATATTGATTTTCCTGCCAGGCGTCCATTAGGCATGGCGCCCATTACATTACCAAAGTAGTTATGGCATGTGGTGGACAGCATATTCATATGATATTTGCCCCCGGTTTTACCATTGGGCCGGTTATCAATCAAATCAAACAAATCGTTATACACTTTTACCGCAATACTATCTGCATAATCATCATCATTACCGAAAAATGGGGTATTGTTCACAATTCGTTGACGAAGAACTTCTTTCCCTTCAAAGTTTTGGAAGATAGCATCCACCATTTCTTTCATGCTTACTGTTTTTTCTTCAAAAACATGTTTTTTTAATGAAGAGAGGGAGTCAGTTACTGTTCCTAAACCCGTGCATTGAATATATGTAGTATTATAACGAGGTCCGCCATTGTAGTAATCTCTGCCTTTTTTAATGCAATCATCCGTAATTACCGACAGGAAAGTGGCAGGTGCATATTTGGCATACATCCTGTCAATATAATTATTAAGGCGTATTTTTAAATCTATAACATAGGTAAGTTGTGCATGAAAAGCGTGATATAAATCTTCATAATTTTTAAAATCTGTTGCTTTTCCTGTTTCAATGCCTATTTTCTTTCCTGTTACGGGGTCAACTCCATTAAACAGGGTAATTTCAAGAATTTTGGGCACATTTAAGTATCCTGTAAGCAGGTATGCTTCCTTGCCAAAGGCTCCCACTTCTATACATCCGCTGCAACCGCCTTCGCGCGCATCAGTTAGTGATTTGCCTGAGCGCAACATTTCCTGTATATACACGTCAGGGTTGAAAACAGAAGGATAACCGTGTCCTTGCCGTATTACTTTGATGGCTGCATGAAGAAACTTGTTGGGGGTAACACTTGAAATGTGCACAGAGCTGCCGGGCTGTAAAATGTGTAATTCCTCCACTATTTCCAACATCATGTAAGAAAGTTCGTTTACGGCATCCGTACCATCTGGCTTTACGCCTCCTATATTTATATTTGTAAAGTCGTTGTAGGTACCACTTTCACTTGCCGTTATCCCCACCTTGGGTGGTGCGGGGTGGTTGTTCACTTTTATCCAAAAGCAAGACAGTAGCTCTTTGGCTTGTTCTTTGGTTAAAGATTTATTTTGTATATCTTGTGTATAAAAAGGGATAAGATGTTGATCGAAATGTCCGGGATTAAATGCGTCCCATCCGTTTAACTCTGTGATTACGCCTAAATGTACAAACCAATACATTTGTATGGCTTCCCAAAAGTTTTGGGGTGCATGTGCCGGAACGTTTCTACACACTTCGGCTATTTTTTTCAATTCTTTTACGCGTTGCGGATTTTTTTCGGATTTCATTAATTCTTCCGCTTTTTCCGCATGTCTTTCAGCAAGTAAAATAAGTGCATCGCACGATATTGCCATTGCTTTTAGCTCTTCTTCTTTGTCTGTAGCCTCAGGGTCGTTAAGAAAATCAAGATTTGAAATTTCGTATGCTATCTCTTTTTTAAAGTCGAGCATTCCTTTTTTATAGATTTTCCCGTCTAAGCAAGTATGCCCGGGAGCACGTTGCTCCATAAATTCGGTAAACAATCCTGCTTCATATGCCAATTTCCATTCTTCCGGCACACGGTCAAAAATGCGGTCGCGTTGTGTACGCCCTTTCCAGTAGGGAATAACTTCTTTTTTGTAAACGGCGATATCTTCTTCGCTTATGGTATAGCGTTGCTGCTCGCGTGTATTAAGTACTTGTAAATCTTCCTCGGAATGACAGTTTAATTCAGGAAAAGTATAAATAGCTTTTGGTTTGGCGCCACGTTCTCCTACAATAAGTTCATTTTCGCCAATGTAAATTTCTTTTTTTCGGCATATTTCCATAAAATTCAACGCACGTAATACGGGCAATGAATACTTTCCGTAATTTTCTTTGTAGAATTGGGTTTCTATAAGTGCGCGCTCGATGGAAATGCTGGCGGGTGTATTAATACTTTCTTCACGCAACGATTTGATGCGTTCGTTCATGCCCGGTCTGTCGGTGCAGGATGTATAAAAATTACCTTCGTGAAAAGCTTGACGTTCAGGTACTTGGTTTTTAGTTTTAAGATCTTCAAACATAACTGTTTTAAATTAAAAATAAATTAAACATAAACACAATTATTTTTTCTTTACGCGAAAAGATAAAATAACATAACGTATGTGGATGAAAAAAATCAGAAAACTAACACATCCAACAGGAAAATAAACCTTTTCCGTTGTTGTGGTATAGAGAAGATATGATATGCCCAAACAGAAGCATAAAAATAATTATTTAGATAGGAACAAAGGTAAATAAAAAATTGTAATTGTGGAAATAAAAATGAGAGAATCTGAGAATATCTTTACACTTTTTATCACAGAGGCATACAGAACACCGATATATTTGAAATGAGATACATATTTGTTACTGTGTGTTTGTAAAGCCACACAGCATTTTTATGTATTATTTTTCTTTGTGCGCTTTATGCCTCTGTGCCGATTTTATTAAGATTTACTCGTGGTTGTTAGTGTATTTCGTAATGATTTTATTACGTAATCCTATAAACATTTGGTTTACTTCTTTCATTTTACCGTTGGAGTAGTCGGTAAGGAACTGCCGTGCTTTTTCAGGATTTGTTTTGTAGAGTGATAAAGCTTTTTCTTCAATACTTTTCTGGTCGTTAAATAGCTTGTCTTCAAAAGGTTGACGTTCTTTTTTTACATCATTGGCAATATCCTGAAACCTTAAATTGGCAAGATTATCCACAAAATCAATCGACCAACGCGCGGAGTTTTCGCTATATTTATTAGGGTCATATGTATTATAGCTATCATCTACTGAAATATTACCTGCATATATAGGTACATAAGGGCTGAAATAAGGATTGTCAAGAAAAACCCAATATACGCCACCAATTTCGTTTGGAAGCCATCCACGTAGCTGGCATATCATTCCATAATGTCCACGGTGGCGGGCTACAGGACGGCGGTAGGTTTGTTTGATGAGTTTGCGCATCTCGCTTCCGGGGAAAGGAGTTGCCAAAGGGCTTTTAACATAATTTCCTTTGCCATCCGGAACCATCCATTCAGGATAAGAGGTCATATCGTAAATGGTGCCTTCAAAGGTGGAACGCTGAAAGTTCATAATATCTCTCACGGATATTTTGTTCTCAGGAGTGGCTGCAAAAGGATAGATAGACAAGGGTTCTACCGTTTGGTAATAAGGAGACATGCCTTTTAGCGGATCTTTTGGATCAAGAAAGCGATCGGGCCATTGCTTGAGGTGCGGCATAAAAGTTTGGAAAAATAACCAGAAACGTCCTGTGGCAAATTCCTCAGGATAAGGAGTGTAGGCATCTTGCCATATAAAAGGTTTGCGTGATGAAGGATTATACCAGCCGCGGTCGATAGCGGCTTGTTTATAGTTATCCGAAACCAGGAAATTATTTGTATCATTGGCGTCAATTTCTTTAATCACGCTCCAGTTAGGAATAATCATGGCTTGGTTATCGGGGATGCGTTGTGCAGCCCATATAGCACCGGGTTTGTTACTTTCGGGTGTCCATCCTGCGCCTACGCCAAAAACTTCAAAAACCCAAGCTTCTTCGGTGTCGGCTATTACCAAAGATTCGGAACCGTCGCCGCTTGAAGGCAGAAAGCCATATTTTACCATTAAATCACCTATAAACTTTACGGCATCTTTAGCTTTGGTAAAGCGTTGTAAGGCAAAAATCATGGCTTGTTCAATGGTCATGACTTGTTTCCCGTTTTCGAGGCTGCATATTAATTCTGTGCGTTGCGAGGTGGTACTTTCGGCTATGGCAAGCTGATGGTCGTTAATGTGTGAATATGCCGAATGAAAATATCCGTAGGTTTTTGAAACTTGTGGTATATACCCTAATATTTTACCATCGTTTAGTAGCGGAAGCGAGGCATCTTGTATGCCCCAGTATATGGCAGCTTTGGCTCCGGCTTTAAAAGTTTGTCCCGGAACATAAAAAATACGCGAATCTTCGCCCGCGTCGGTATGTGAGATCATTACCGAACCATCGGCAGAAGCTTTTTTGCCCACGGCTATCACTGTGCAACTAAATGCGTTTATTCCTGAGTAAAGTGCAAAGGTGATACCCAATATTAATACTCTAAAAATATTCATGGCTTTGTTTTTTAATAATTTGTTATCTAAGTAAGTAGCAAGCAAAAAGTATTTGAGTTTATTTTTTATTTTAACCACATAGTGAAATAGATTTTTTCTCTGCAGAGCCTCTCTTTAAGAAGACTCTGCGGGTAAGTAAAATAGGTTTTTATTTATCAGGGTTGATTAGTTTCATATAGCTTTGAAATAAAGTTTCAAAAATTATTCCTGATGTTTTCTGCTTATTATCTTATCCCGTAAATAGTTATTTTCGGTTTCGTTAAGTGTAATATATGTATCTATGTGGTTTTAAGAAATAATATAATTATTGTTCAGTATTTGATATTATTTAGCAGTTGTTTTGCATGTATGTTTCTGCGCGGATAAGTTTATATCTAACCATTTTTCGAGCACAGTATAAATACTATCCTGCATTTGGGGAGGAAAGTTTTTGATGCGCGTGCTGTGGCTACCGCCGGGTTTCACCATTTTTACCGCATTGGTATGTTTCCCGGGTTCGACAGCAGTAGATGACCATGCATCGTTTTGCCCGTAAATATACAGCATGTTATTTCCTGATGTTTCTATCCATTTTTGCACATTTCGCATGGTGTTGGGATTAAAAACTGCTTTATATCCTTTAGGCATCGTGAAATCAAAAGTTATGTTAGTTGTGTCTTTCAAATACTTTTGAAAAGGCTTAACCTCGTATCCATACATTCCGGTTTCCGTCATGGCTTGGAAAAAGAAAGGTCGGGTGTTTTCAATGCTTGATTCCTCAAAAAAAGTAAAAGGTTCAACATTTGCCCAATGTGCAAACAGTGTTTTTACTGAAGCGCTTGCATAAGGTATAGCATCACAATCTATTCCCCATTGCCAGAAAGCAAAAGGATATTCCAGCACGCTCAAATCATAAGCGCGGTCTAGCCCCATCTTAAAAATCCAATTCTTTTCTTTGGCAAGTTTCTCGAACATCGGGAAAATCTCTTTTTTGTGTTCAAACAAAGAGGTTTGATAAGAATATATTTTTTTACGACATTCTTCTGTGCCTACATTTTTCAGGAAAGTATATACACGGGGGTCTTGATTGGAAAAATTAAGCGGTGCAACATAAGGAATGCTTACATCTACATCATGAGGATAAAGGGAGCGGTGGTAAATGGTAGTTTGCCCGCTTTTGCTTATGCCTGTAGATACCCATTTGCCGGGATAAAAGCGTTTAAAAGCTTGTATAATGGCATGTTCATCTGCAGCGGCTTGTTCTACATTCAGGTATTTCCAGGGAATAGAATCTTTTGGGCGACTTTTATAGAAAAAGCGGTGTTCAATGGTAATTTGATTTGAGTTTAGGATGTGTGAGAGTTCGTGTGAGCGCGAAGTGTACATCGTGTATCCGTCTAAAATGGCTAACACGGGATTTTTAAAATCTTTGTGAGAGTAATAAACCCGCAAAGGAAACATAGGACTTTCCGGATTGTTGTGGTCAACGGGCATTCTGAACCATACTTCGTAAGTAGAAGTGAAAAGAGAATCGTTTTTTATCAGCTTAAAGCTGTCCACAATAGGTATTTGTTTTAATACATCTTCAGGTGTTTCGGGTTTAGGAGGCAAAGAGATAAAACCTAAGCATAAAAAGCTTATGATAAAAGGGATTATGAATTTTTTCATTCGTTAGATTTTTTTGATATTAAATTAGATAAAAAATGCACGTGGTAAAGTTGTGAGATTTGTATAAAAAAACTTAACAAAAAGCGTTGGCTCTTTCAGCTTCTACATCTTCAATGCTTTTTGCCAATGGTTTTCCTAAAATGCGGTGTCCGTTTTCGGTAATAAGTATATCTTCCTCGTTGCGTATGCCGCTGAAGTTTTTATAACGTTCTACTTCTTCAAAATTTATAAAATCGGTATTTATATTGTTTTGTCGCCAGTGATCAATCAGTTCGGGTGCAAAATAAATACCGGGTTCTATTGTCAATACATAGCCGGTTTTTAGTTCCCTGCCTAAGCGTAAAGATTTAAGTCCGAACTGCGTGCTTTTAGGTTGGTTATTGTACCCTACATATTGCTCGCCTAAGTTTTCCATATCATGCACATCCAACCCCATTAAATGCCCCGTTCCACAAGGGAAGAACAAAGCATGCGCTCCTTTAGCTATTGCATCTTCTGTGTTCCCTTTGGTTAAACCGAGTTCTTTTAAGCCGTTAAATAAAATCCTTGCTACTTGCATGTGTACTTCTTTAAAGTTGATGCCCGGACGAAGCATGGCAATAGCTCCATTGTGCGCGGCAAGCGTGATGCGGTAAATTTCTTTTTGCCTTTCGGTGAATTTTTCAGCCACAGGAAATGTGCTGCTCATATCTCCTGCATATCCCATGGGCGTTTCATAGCCGGCATCCAGCAGGAATAATTGGCCGTTTTTGATGGTATTGCCGTGATAATGGTTATGTAAAAATTGACCGTTGATGGTGGCAATAATGGGGAATGATAAGTTTCCGCCTGCCGCGAGGGCGGTTTCATGAACTTTGGCGGCAACCATGGCTTCGGTCATTCCTTCGCGGGCGTACCGCATGGCTGTTTGGTGCATTTCGGCGGTTATGCTCACAGCCTTATCTATTTCTGCTATTTCTTCTTGTGATTTTATGTTGCGTTGTTCGCCTACAGCCATAATAAAATCTATATGATGTTTCTCTGTATCCTTGCGTGAAATACCTAGATAATCTTCAAGTTTTAAAATATGCTCAGGTCTGTATGGGGGCAAAAAACGAACGGAGGATGTTGTATTTGCAGAGAGCTTTGAGCGCATTTGCGATAAGCTTCCCGTGTGCTTTATGCCACAACGTTCAGCTAACTCTTGTATGGTTGGTTGGCTGCCTGTCCAAATAATTAAATCGATAGTGGCATCATCTCCGAAAACATAATCTTTGTCTTCGTCTATGTCAATAAGGGCAAATAATCCGGGCTTATTGATCCCGAAATAATAAAGAAAAGTGCTGTCTTGCCTAAAATGGTATGTGTTATCGGCATAGTTCATGCCGCATTCTTCGTTGCCTATAAAAAAAAGTTTACCTGTTTTAAATTGTGATTTTAGCTTATTGCGACGTTCAGTGTAAATTTCCTGACTAAACATAATTATGTGGTTTTTTATATGGTTATTGATCTTATTTTTATTACTTTATAAATCATCATCCGCTTACATGGGTGCTGCTAAATTGTGCATACACCATCATAAATTGATATACAAATTAAAGAGCAGTATATGCCACTTTCCTTAGAAGAGATGAATGACGGATGTAATGAAAAAACAGATACTAACAAATCCAACAGGAGAACAGGCGTTTCCCATTATTATGATAAAGAGAGGATATAATATAAAACCCCATCATAAAAAACATGAATTGATGCACACAAAGATAAGTAAATTGCAATGAGATTTACAAACTTGCAAATAAAATTTAGAGAGAGATGATGAATATTATATCCGTTTAATTTTTGCCCCCAGCGCGTTCAGGCGTGTATCAATATTCTGATAGCCACGGTCAATCTGGTCTATGTTTTCTATCACGCTGGTGCCTTTTGCCGACATGGCTGCTATAAGCAACGAAACGCCTGCACGTATATCGGGAGATGACATACGTATGCCGCGCAAACGATGTTCACGGTTTAGCCCTATAACCGTTGCCCTGTGTGGGTCGCAAAGAATAATCTGTGCGCCCATGTCAATCAATTTATCTACGAAAAACAAACGGCTTTCAAACATTTTTTGGTGTATAAGCACACTGCCTTTGGCTTGTATGGCTGTAACCAATGCCACGCTTATGAGGTCAGGCGTGAAGCCGGGCCACGGGGCGTCAGCAATAGTCATGATGCCGCCATCCATAAAGGTTTCCACCTCATAATGGGCTTGTGCAGGAATATGCAGATTATCATCTTTCAACTCCATTTGTATGCCTAAGCGTTTAAAAACGTCAGGGATAATGCCCAGCGCGGAAAAATTAACATTGGCAATGGTAATATCGCTTTGGCACATGGCTGCCATACCTATAAAACTCCCTATCTCTATCATGTCGGGCAAAAGCGTATGAGTAGTTCCCTTTAAGCTTGTAACCCCTTCAATGGTGAGCAGGTTGGATCCAATACCCTGTATTTTTGCACCCATACGCACAAGCATATTGCAAAGCTGCACCAAATAAGGTTCGCAAGCAGCGTTGAAAATAGTGGTAGTGCCTTGCGCCATCACGGCTGCCATTACAATATTGGCGGTTCCTGTTACTGAAGCTTCATCAAGTAACATGTAGGTTCCCGTTAACTTTGGAGCGGATACTCTGGTAAAACGCTCCACTGAATCAAACGCAAAATGAGCTCCCAGCTTTTGTAACCCGATAAAATGTGTATCTAACCTACGCCTGCCTATTTTATCACCGCCCGGTTTAGGAATGGCTCCTTTGCCGAAACGCGCCAACAAGGGACCTAAAATCATTACCGAACCGCGTAAAGCGGCAGCTTGTTTTGTAAATTCGGGCGTTTCCAGGTAATCAATATTTATTTTTTCCGCTTTGAAACTATACGATTCTTCTCCCGTTTTTTTTACTACCACTCCTATAGCGGCAAGCAACTCTATAAGCTTGTTAATATCCAGAATATCAGGCACATTATGCACCGTAACCTCTTCGGGTGTTAGCAAAACAGCGCACAATATCTGTAACGCTTCGTTTTTGGCGCCTTGTGGAATAATAGTTCCGTTTAAAACTTCGCCACCTTTAATTTCAAAAGCATTCATGACTTGAGTGAATTAGTTGGGAGGTAGGAGTAAAATAGCAAATCAGGATGTAAGGTGAAAATACTTATGTGCAAGCACGGTAGCGTTTAGTATCAATACATCAATTGCCTAACTATAAGCTTTCCCCTTTTGTCAAATTAAACTTATTTACTAAAATTTTTCCTATGCCCGTTATCGTTTTTGCGGTTATTATGTTTTTTCTTGAAATCCTGCCGTTTGCGTGCGTTGTTTTTCCCTTGTTTGTTAGCTTTCAAAATTTCGTTGGTCGAGTTCAACTTATCATCTTCGCGCAATTTCAACTTATCGTCAGAAAGCAAGCCCAAATGTTCGTGAATAAGTTCATCATTCACGGAGTCACGGTTCCAGTTCAGGTACATTTTCTTGAGGTTGTTGGCGATCGTTTTCACCAGCTCCTCTTTCTCTTGCCCTTCCTCATATTCAACCGCTTTTTCTATGATGCGTTGCATATATTTGCCATAGGGGCGCAGTTTTATATTTTCTTGCGTGTAAGGTACGCGTTCAGGCTTGGGCGCATCTTCCGGACGAGCGGGAACAGGAAATTCAGAGTCTATATCCAATGTAAAATCAGACATGATATGCAAATGGTCGAATAACTTCTGCTTCACATCCTGATTGTCCTTTGTTTCGGGATTCATTGCCAACAACACGTTTACCAAGGCATTTGCCATGTTTGTGCGCTGCGTTTTATCAGGCAGAGTAGTAATGTATTTTACCATTTTCTGAATATTACGGCCATATTCCGAAATCATCAGTTTTTCACGTGTTGTGTTATATTCCATTTATTTATGTTTAGAAACAATAATGTGCGATAAGTTATATTGGGCGCATCCCCTCCGGGGTCGGGCTATCCGCTGCAAGTCCTCGTTTCGCTGCGCTACACTGCGGGCTTTCCGCTACTATCCCTTGCGCGGATAATACTACCATTTGGGCAAAAAAATCTTTTCGAAATTACATATAAAAGTAAACAGATTTTCTGCAAAAGTAAAATAAAATTTTATACAGGGCAGTTAATCTGTCTCAACTTCAAAAATAACATTAAAAGCTCAATTTGGCAAACCGTAACAACAGCTTTTTTTCGCCTACACTGTCAAATATTACGGTTGCTTTTTTGTTCGGTCCCGTTCCTTCCACGCTTACCACGCTGCCCATTCCAAATGAGGCATGCGTAACCCTCATACCGGGCTCTATGTTGCCATAATCGTCATTAGGTACGTGTGTAGCTGCTTGTTGTGCATCATCTTTTGCATACGTGCCCACTTTCTTAAATCCATTGGGAGGAGTGGAGGGAGTAGCGGGTTTGGTGTATGTTTTTACCTGTTTTGCCGGTGTTGACGACTTAACGCCACTGTCAGCCAATCGGTTCCACGATGTGCGTGTGTTGTTTTCCACAAACCGTTCGTCAATTTCATTCACAAAACGACTTATCTCGCAAACGGTTAACTGTCCCCATTTGTAGCGTGTTTCCGCATGCGACAGAAAAGCTCTTTTTTCTGCCCTTGTTATAGCCACATAAAACAAACGACGCTCTTCTTCCAAATCGGCACGCGAGTTAATTGACATAAACGAAGGAAATAAATTTTCCTCCATGCCGGTAACAAATACATACGGAAATTCCAACCCTTTGGATTGGTGTATGGTCATCAACGAAACTTTATCCGTATCCGTTTTATCGTCTGCATCCTGATCGGTAAGCAATGAAACCTCCTGCAAAAATTCGCCCAACGTGGGTGTTTTACTTTCTTCCCCCGTGGCAGGATCAATTGCTCTGTCAGCAAATCCCTGTACCGCATTCAACAAGGCTTCAATATTTTCTATACGGGCTTGTCCTTCCACGGTTTTGTCTTCATCCAAATCCCGTAAAATGCCCGAAGCCTTTGCTATATGCTCAGCAAGTTTAAAAGCGTCGGTTTTCTCCAATTGAGCCCTGAATGACTGAAGCATGGTAATAAAGTTATCAATGGCATTGGCTGTTTTGCTCCCCAAGTCCACCCGATATTTTTGCCTTTGTGTAAGCGCATCCCACAGCGATATGCCATTATTGGTAGCCGCAATTGTTATTTTTTGCATACTTGTTTCGCCAATGCCGCGTGCCGGATAATTTATAATACGGCGCAACGACTCTTCATCGTTGGGGTTTACCGTAAGGCGGAAATAAGCCAGTAAGTCTTTTATCTCTTTACGGCTATAAAAAGATAAGCCTCCATATATTTTATAAGGTATATTCAACCTGCGCAATGCTTCTTCTATCGCCCTGGATTGCGCATTGGTTCGGTATAGCACGGCAAAAGCATCATTGTGCAATTGCTGGTTCATTTTGATCTCAAAAATAGTATTGGCAACGAGGGTGCCTTCTTCCGAGTCGCTCTTGGATTTTAATACCTTTATTAATAAGCCCTCTTCATTTTCAGTCCAAACCTCTTTCTGTATTTGGTCTTTGTTGCAAGCTATCAGGCTGTTGGCGGCTTTTACGATGGTTTTTGTTGAACGGTAGTTTTGTTCCAGCTTAAATATTTGGCAATTGGGATAATCGCTTTTGAAATTAAGAATATTTTGTATGTTGGCGCCGCGGAACGAATAAATACTTTGGGCGTCATCACCTACCACGCAAAGATTTTCGAAACGCGCAGCGAGCTTTTTCACAATAATATATTGCGAGAAATTTGTATCCTGATACTCATCTACTAATATATACCTGAATTTATCCTGATATTTGTATAAAATTTCGGGGAAATCGCGCAGCAGAATATTGGTGTTAAACAATAAATCGTCAAAATCCATGGCGCCCGATTTAAATAAACGCGCCTGATAGTAAACATAAATTTTTCCAATCATGGGTTTGCGTGCCATACGGTCTTGCTCCATGATATCCGCGTTTTTGTTGTAATCTTCTGCCGAAATCAGGTTTGATTTGGCTGCCGATATACGAGAGAGCACCTGGTTGGGAGCGTATTCTTTAGGATCGAGTTCTAACTCCTTGACGATGGTGCGGATTAGGCTTTTACTGTCGTCCGTGTCATAAATGGTAAAATTTTGCGGATAGCCGAGGTGTTGCCCATCTGACCTTAAAATGCGGGCAAATACAGAGTGAAAAGTCCCCATCCATACATTTTTTGCCTCGTTACCAACCAAACTTACGATACGCTCTTTCATTTCACGTGCCGCTTTATTGGTAAAGGTAAGACACAAAATATTAAAAGCATCTACGCCTTTTTCTATGAGGTGTGCTACGCGATAGGTAAGCACGCGCGTTTTACCTGATCCTGCGCCGGCAATTACCATTACAGGACCCTCGGTGGCTGCAACTGCCACGCGCTGCGATTCATTTAACTGCTCAAGGATATTTCTACTCAAAAGATGAATTTTTAAAATGCAAAGGTAATTTTTATAAGAAAATTCCTACAATCTTTTTTATTAACAGCAAAAAATATTACATAATAGTAATTGGACTTTCGGCTGAGAGGTGGAGGAACTATTTATTTGGTTAGCTATTGGATATAAACCAGATAATGTATGATCATATTATTTTAATCTGCTTATCATCAATGGAAATTTGCTTGTTTTTATACAATTTACCAATTGCCATTTTAAAATTCTTTTTGCTGATGCCGAAAGTTTCATAAATTAAGTTTGCATCGCTTTTGTCGGTAATAAGCATAATGCCGTCATGCGCCTGTAGATATTCCATTATTAAATTGGCTGAAACATCCGTTTTATTATGCCCGAGGGGGTATAAGCTTACATCTATTTTACCATCTTCACGTACTTGTGAAATATAGCCTGTAATATATTCACCTTTATTTAAAGGTTGGAACACTTCATTTTCATAAAGCATGCCCCAGTGCGCATTATTGATAATTACCTTATAGCCTAACGGTGTATGCGAATAGACAATTAAACCAACCTCCTCGTTAGAATTATAATTAGCAGGTGTTTTATTTAGAAATTTATCTACTTTGGCGCTACCCACTATTCTTTTGCTTTTCTCATCAATATAAACATGAACAATGTGCCAACTGCCGGTTTGCATTTTTACTTTTTGTTCGCTGAAAGGAATTAGCAATTGTTTTAAAACACCCCAGTTGGCAAAAGCGCCTGTGGCATTTACGTCCACAATCTGAAGCATGGCAAAATCCCCAACTTCGCAAAATGGATCTTCGGTTGTGGCTACCAGCCTACCTTCAGCATCATAATAAACAAAAACCTCTATTTCGTCGCCAATATTTTTGTTTTCGGGAATATATTTGTTGGGAATGAGAATTTCACCTAAATTTTCACCGTTCAGGTAAAACCCATTGGAGGTTTGGCGTATTATACCTAAAGTATTGTATCGTCCTGCTAAAATCATTTTTATGGTCAAAAGTAAGTTTTATCAACAAATTGTTAAGAAAAAGCAAAAAAAATTAACAAAAATTTTGAAATCAGAAATTATTGTTTGTATTTTTACTGCCGTTCTTTTATATGGGACAAAATTTTAAAGTCACAATAATTAATTAACCAAATTAATCAACCTATGAGAAAACTAAGTCTTTTGTTAGTATTGTTTCTGTTTACGGCAGCACAACTACTGGCACAACGTACAATCACGGGTACAGTTTTAGGAGATGATGGGAAAACGCTCCCTTCGGTTACTGTACTTTTAAATGGAGACACTAAACAAGCCGCTCAAACTGACATTGATGGTAAGTATAGTATTAAAGTGCCTGCAAACGGAAAATTTCTCCGTTTTTCTTTTGTGGGTATGAAGCAACAAGATATATCTATTGGTACATCTAATGTTATAGATGTTACGCTATCAAGTGAAGCTTCTCAGTTGGAAGGAGTAGTTGTAACTGCTTTGGGAGTCCAAAGAGATAAGAAATCTTTAGGATATGCAGCACAATCAGTAAAAGGGGATGAACTAACTCAAGTACGTTCTTCTAACGTTGTAAGTTCTTTGTCTGGTCGTGTTGCGGGGGTGCAAATTACTTCCTCCTCACAAATGGGAGGAGGCGCTAAGATGAATATCCGTGGTAATACTTCTTTAACCAAAAACAATCAACCTTTATTTGTTGTAGATGGAGTTCCTTTGGATAATACGGACTACTCAACAGGTGCAACAGGAGGAGGTGGTTACGACTTAGGTAACCTTGCACAAGATATTAATCCGGACGATATTCAAGATGTTTCCGTATTAAAGGGAGCAAGTGCATCAGCATTGTATGGATCTCGTGCAGCAAATGGTGTTGTGATGATTACAACTAAAAAAGGTTCAACAGCATCGAGTAAACTTATTGGAGTTTCTGTTAATTCAAGTGTAACTTTTGACCAAGCTGCATATTATCCTAAATACCAAAAACTGTATGGAGGGGGAGCAGGTCCTTTTGGTAAATTTACGCTAAACGGTAAAACATACAATTACCCCGATTATTCTACAGATGAAAGTTGGGGTCCGAAATATGATCCTAATGTTAAAGTTTTATATTGGAACGCTTATGATCAATGGGATAAAGAAAACTATTTAGTTGAAAAACCATGGCAGTATCCCGCTAACGATTATACTTATTTCTTCAAAACAGGGGTTAATCTTACCAATAATGTTGCTGTATCTGTAAGTAATAAAGATAATGCATTAAGAATTTCATATACCAATATGAATGTTACAGGTATTTATCCTAATAGTAAAATGGAAAGAAATACAATTAACATGAGTGCAAGTTCTAAAATCAGCCAATACTTAGATGGTTGGATTAATGCAAATTATGTATTAAATACGGCTACCGGGCGTCCTGAAACAGGATATGGTGATAGAAACCCTGTGCAAAAAATGTGGCAGTGGATTCATACAAGTATAGATTATAAAGAAATGGAAACTTATAAGAATCCGGATGGATCACAACGTTCTTGGAATAGAAACGATTGGAACGATCCTTCTATTGCATACACGGATAATCCCTATTGGACACGTTGGGAAAATTATCAAAACGACCGTCGTGACCGCGTGTATGGCAATTATGGTTTGAATATTACATTTGCACCTTGGATTAAATTAACCGGTCGCATGGGTGTTGATTTTTATAAATTAGTTAATGAAACAAGAATAGCTGTAGGCTCTCAATCTCAATCTGAATATGACCAAGATATCAGGAGTAATATGGAAGTAAATACGGAAGCCTTTTTTACCATTAATAAAAGATTTTTAGACGACAAAATGGGTTTGGTTGCTCTTGTGGGTGCTACTCGTATGGATAGGAGGAATTGGAGAGATGGCGGTTACACAGTTGGGGGGTTAATCCAACCAGGATTGTATAATCTTTCAAACTCTTTAAATCCGTCTATTGTACGCGATTATAAAACATGGAAACGTATCAATAGTTTATATGCAAACTTGAGTTTTGACTATGATCGTTTTGCTTATTTAGAGTTAACAGGACGTAATGACTGGGCTTCAACCTTGCCGGCAGGAAATCGGTCTTATTTCTATCCATCAGTTACCTTAAGTTTAATTTTAACTGAATTGGATGCATTGAAAAATCAGAATATTTTGAGTTTTGCTAAAATTAGAGGTGGTGTAGCTAAAGTAGGTAATGATACGAGTCCATATGACTTGTTAAATTACGTTATCATAACTCCTACATTTATGGATGCATCATTGGCGCAAAATCCGCGTATGGTTTTCCCCACTACTCTTTCTAATCCTGATTTAAAGCCTGAGATGACATCTTCATGGGAAGTAGGTACAGAGTTGATGTTTTTTAACAACAGATTAGGTTTTGATGCTTCTTATTTTTACAAAGAAACAAAAGACCAAATTGTATCTGTCAGAGTGTCAGGTAGTACAGGATTTGGATTTAAAAACATTAATGCTGGAAAAATGACCAACCAAGGTTTTGAACTTGCCTTAAAAGCCACGCCCGTTAAAGTAGGTGGATTTACGTGGGATATGGCTTTAAATGTTGCTACGTTAAAAAATAAGGTTGTTGAAATTGCTGAAGGTTTAGATTATATTACTTTAGGTAATGCTCCTTTCAAAGCGCAGAGTGGTGCATTTAAAGGACAGTCATATCCTATTATCTATGGTACTGATTTTGTTAAAGATGCGCAAGGGAATACTATTATCAGCAATGAAGGAAACTATATTCCAAGTGAAATTAAACCTTTGGCGAATGTAACCCCTGATTTTACGGCTGGTTTAACTAATAGCTTTAATTATAAAGGACTTGATTTAAGTGTATTAATAGATATGCAAAGAGGTGGTAACATGTTCTACTTATCTCACATGTGGGGTATGTATTCAGGTATTCTAGAGGAAACGGCTAAATTAAACGAAAATGGGAAAAATATCCGCGATGATATTGCTGACGGTGGAGGAGTTTTGCTAGATGGTGTTTATGGAAAATATGATGCCGTAACGGGTAAAATAACTTATCTTGATGCCAATGGAAATGTATCTGCAACACCTGTAAAAAACAAAACCCGTATAGACGGACAAGCTTGGTCTGAAGCTCATTACGATGGACCAGATAGGCAAAACATTTTCAGTACAGACTTTATCAAATTGCGTGAAGTACGCTTAGGATATACACTACCTGCGAAATGGACAGGTCCTATTAAAAATGTTAAGGTTTCGGCATTTGGAAGAAATTTAGCGATTTTACAAAGAGCTAGCAAGCATTTTGATCCTGAATATATTCAAGCCTCAGGAAGTAATGCACAAGGTTTGGAGGGTGGTTATCTACCAAGCACAAGAACTTTCGGTTTTGGTTTAAACTTTAACTTTTAAAAATATAAGCATATGAAAAAATATAATAAAATCATTTTAATATTCACGTGCTTGTCGTTATTTTTATTGACGAGTTGTGAAAAAGATTTCGATAAAATCAATACCAACCCGAATGCGTCTGAAAAAGATGCCTCAATCCCCGCTCTTTTGAGCCAAACAATAAGAGACTTTGGCTATTGGGATTATGATGTATGGTATGGTGGTCGTCAGGCAAATGTATGTGCACAAATTACCTCGCAGAGAAATTATACTTCAGAGGACAGATATTCTTTCCGGAGCGGAACTACAGATGGTTTTTTCAGGAATAATTTCTTTTATATTAATAATTTGCAAAAAATAATTCAGTTTAATACCGATCCTGCGGTTAAAGGCAATTATCAGGTATTATATGGAGATAATGGAATGCAAATAGCTATTGCAGAAATTATGAAAGCATGGGCTTTTCAATTATTAACCGATAATTTCGGTGATATTCCTTACTCACAAGCATTAAATATTGATAAATATCCACAACCAAAGTATGATTCTCAAAAAGAAGTATATGATGGATTACTTGCGTCATTAGGCAATGCAGTCTCTACGCTTAAAGGCTTACCTGAAGGCTCTAAGGGATTTGCCTCGGGAGACCTTTTTTATAAAGGAGATTTAACAAGTTGGATAAAATTTGGCAATTCCTTACGCTTAAGGGTGGCGTTAAGGGCATCTGGGAGAGATGCAATATATATGACATTAGCGCAAGATTTGGCTAATAAGTCGTCAGAGTTGCTTGAGTCTAATAGTGAAAATGCAGCTTGTAGATTTAGCACTACAGGAGCTCCTAATCAGTCTCCTTGGTATGCGGGAACATTTGAAGCTAAAAGAAATGACTTTACTTATACCCATAGATTTATAGAAATGTTAAAAGGGAATGATGTTGTTATTGAGGGTAAGACTGTTTTTGCTAACCCATTCAAAGGAATAAAAGACCCTAGATATGTTTATATAACTACGGATGAAACTTATGCTAGAGTGGGTATGCCTTATGGTATGCAAGATGCAGATACCAAAGCATGGTGGGGAGCTACTAAGAGGATTAGTTTTACCGGATTAAATGTTCCTGTGGTTAGAGCCAATTATCCTTCTACCTTTTTAGATTATCCTACGGTATGTTTTATGGTATGTGAACTTAAAGGTTGGGATGCAAGTTGGTTTGAAAAAGGAGTTAAGGCTTCTTTAGAAAGATTACAAGTTTCGGATGATACTTATGTTGCTGCCGTAATGGCTAAATTTGTGGCTGCAACTGCTGAGCAAAAGAAAGAAATGTGTATTACTCAAAAGTACATTAATTTGTTTGATCAGCCTCAGGAAGCATGGGCTGAATATCGCAGAACAGGATACCCTAAAACTATTGTAAAGCCAGGAGAAGTTACAATTAATTTCGGGGGAGCAAATTTGCAATTTACCCCTGTGGGTGGCAGTGAATCAGGAAACGATATTATTCAAAGAATGAAATATCCCAATAGTGAATTTACTTTGAATAAAACAAATGTTAATGCTGCGGTTGCAAGAATGGGAGAGGATACTCATGCAACCAAAGTTTGGTGGGCAGGCGGAAAATAACAGTATTTGTTTTTAATTTATTTCTTATTATAAAAACAGGTTGCATAAAAGCAACCTGTTTTTATTTATACACATTTTAAATTACAACATTATATTCTTAGAAGAGTTATATTTTTAAAATATTATGTATTTTTACACTCCAAAGTGGTAATAAAGTATTTATTAGCTTAAATAAAAAACACAAAATTAATCATGCAAAAAAATATTTTTTTTCGTATCTTTAATTTTTATTTTACAGGATTTAAAACCATGGCTTCATGGGGTAAATCTTTGTGGATTATAATATTAGTGAAATTATTTATCATGTTTGCCATACTCAAAGTTTTTTTCTTTCCTAACTACCTCAAGACTAATTTTAAAACAGAAAAGGAAAGAAGCAATCATGTAATTGAACAATTGACAACTAAACCGTAATAAAAATAATAAACTATGACACAATTTGACTTTTCATTAATTGATTGGTCGCGTGCGCAATTTGCATTAACAGCCATGTATCACTGGATATTTGTTCCACTAACATTGGGCTTGGGTTTCATTGTAGCCATCATGGAATCCCTTTATGTGCGTACGGGCAACCCTGAATGGAAACGGATTACAAAGTTTTGGATGACCTTGTTCGGTATCAATTTTGCGATTGGTGTGGCAACAGGTATCATTCTGGAATTTGAATTCGGAACCAACTGGTCTAACTATTCCTGGTTTGTAGGGGATATTTTCGGCGCTCCACTTGCCATTGAAGGTATTTTGGCATTTTTCCTTGAAGCTACCTTTATTGCCGTAATGTTTTTTGGATGGAATAAGGTAAGTAAAAAATTCCACCTGTTAAGCACATGGCTCGTAGCTATAGGTGCTAATATATCGGCTTTGTGGATTTTGGTTGCCAACGCTTGGATGCAGTTGCCCGAAGGGATGAAATTTAACCCTGCTACAGCACGTAACGAAATGCAAAACTTTTGGGATGTACTGCTTTCACCTATGGCAGTGAGTAAATTTTTGCATACAATAACTTCTGCTTATACACTTTCTGCATTGGTTGTTATAGGTATTGCATGTTGGTTTTTATTAAAAAAGAGGGAATATGCTTTTGTAAAGAAAAGTGTATTGATAGCTGCTGTTTTTGGATTACTGGCATCCATAATGACTGCTATCACGGGTGATTTCAGCGCTAAAGTGATAGCCGAGCACCAACCTATGAAATTTGCATCTTTTGAAGGTTTGTACGAAGGAAAAACAGGTGCACCTTTGGTTGCCTTTGGCATATTAAAAGATGCCAAAGATACAACAGCGCCGTATAAAAAAGACTTTGCCATGAAAATACAGCTTCCTAAAATGCTCTCTATTTTAGCTAACGGCGATGCAAATTCATATGTGCCCGGTATAAAAGATTTGATGGAGGGAAATGCGGAACAAAACATTTTGCCGGTAGATGAAAAGATAGCCAGAGGTAAAATAGCCATAGAAGCTTTAGCAGCTTATAAAAACGCACAACAAGCAAATGATACCATTGCGCAGGCAAAAGCTAAGGAACAACTTGATGCCAATTTCAAGTACTTTGGATATGGTTATTTTCAGCAGCATAAAAATCTTTTAGTCCCCAATATTGGCATTACTTTTTATAGTTTTCACATTATGGTGGGGCTGGGATTTTATTTCATTGCTTTCTTTATTTTGATGTTGCTTTTGGTATATAAGGAAAAACTCTTAAAATATAGATGGGTATTCTATTTGGCGTTGGTTAATATACCATTGGCATATATTGCTTCACAAGCAGGCTGGGTTACTGCCGAAATGGGGCGCCAACCTTGGGTAATACAAGATTTGATGCCAACCTTGGCAGCAGTATCAAGGTTAGATACAAATGCCGTTATAGTTACCTTTATTTTGTTCGCTTTAATATTTACAACATTGTTAATAGCAGAACTCAAAATTATGTGTAAGCAAATTAAAATAGGACCTAAACACTAAGGAGGACAATAGTATGTTTGAATCATTATCACTTTTAACATTGCAGCAATATTGGTGGATAATCGTATCCCTACTTGCAAGTATATTGGTATTCCTTATGTTTGTACAAGGCGGACAAACGTTATTGTACAGGATAGGGAAAACAGATATGGAACGCACCATGATCCTTAATTCTACCGGTAGAAAATGGGATTTGACATTTACTACGCTGGTAACTTTTGGAGGCGCTTTTTTTGCTTCATTTCCCTTGTTTTATTCTACCAGTTTCGGCGGTGCCTACTGGGTATGGATGGCTATTTTGTTTGCATTTATAGTGCAAGCTGTTTCATACGAATACAGGACTAAACCTGAGAATTTTTTGGGCAAGAAGACTTATGAAGGGTTTTTGTTTGCTAATGGTCTTTTAGGAACAATATTAATAGGAACGGCTGTAGGTACTTTTTTTAACGGTAGTCTTTTTTCCGTAAACAAAACAAACCTGACCAATATGGGTAATAATGCTATTTCCAGCTGGGAAACCCCTTGGCATGGCTTGGAGGCTGTACTTAATTGGCATAATGTAGCATTAGGGTTGGCTGTGTTTTTTCTTGCACGCATTTTAGCATCACTATATTTCCTGAATAACATTGACGATGCTACACTCCGTGAAAGATGCGTGAAACAAGTAAAAATAAACACTATACCTTTTTTGGTGTTTTTCCTCGCGTTTGTTGCTTATTTGTTAATAAAGGATGGCTTTGCCTATGATGAAACCGGTAAGGTTTTTATGGAACCTTATAAATATTTACATAACTTTTTGGCTATGCCGATTGTGCTTGTTTTGTTTCTTGCAGGAGTGGTGCTTGTATTACTAAGCATATATAAAGGCTGGTTTCAAGCCAGTCGCAAAGCAATTTGGTTTGGAGGTATCGGCACAGTATTAACCGTATTTTCACTGTTTTTGATTGCCGGATTTAACCATACGGCTTATTATCCATCCACTTTTAACCTTCAACATTCTTTAACCATAGAAAACAGCTCATCAAGTAAATACACTTTGGTAGCAATGAGTTATGTTTCGCTATTTGTTCCTTTTGTAATAGCTTACATATACAAGGTTTGGAAATCAATCAACAATAAGCCCATTACCAAAGAAGAGATGGAAAACGAAACGCATGTATATTAATATTTAAAAACAGAAAAAAATGTACACGATTAATATTTTATGGTTTCTTACCGCGCCTTTAACAATAATTACTGCATATTATTTGTGCGCATATATGGTAGAAAAATTTGATCACAAATTACAAGATATGCCTTCTTCTGTATCTGAAAATAAAAATGAGAAGGATTAATACAGTTTTGATTTTATGAAATTAATTTTAGCCATAGCATTTTTATGCTGTGGCTTTTTTATAAAAAAAATACTACCGGAGGGCATGTAAAAAATTGCGCATAATGTTTTTATGTAATTTTGCTACTTCGATTTTATAAAACCATGCAGAAAAAAGATAAAAGAATTTTACTGATAGCTGCACTTGTTACAGGATTAACGGGTGTAGCTTTTTATTTTAACATTAACGATATTATACTTTTTTTTATATCTGCTGTTGCATTGGTGTTGGTGGCGATGGTTGTGGGCAAAGCAACGGATCAGTTAGGCAGCCGCATGGGACCTTCGGCAACAGGCGTGCTGCAATCGGCATTAGGGAATTTGCCGGAAATTTTTGTCTGTATTTTTGCCTTGAAAGCAGGACTTGACACAGTGGTTAAGGCTGCGTTGATTGGTTCTATATTAGGGAACTCAGTATTGGTTTTTGGATTGGCATTATTGTTTGGCGGATTAAAAAACGGTACGCAAAAATTCCATTCCGAGCAGCCGCGTATGATTGTAACGCTTATGTTGCTGGCATTTGCTGCAATGACTATACCCACGCTCACTTATTATCTGCACACTCCGGCTGAAACTCATATTAATACGCTGGATGTTATTGTTGCTATTGTGCTTATACTGGTTTTTTCGGCAAGTCTTCATTATTCCATCCGCGGAGATAAAACCGTGTTGATACAGGAAAAAAATGTAGATAAAAAAGAAGATATGCCGTGGTCGTTGACTCTCACCCTTGTTATATTGGCATTCGCCGGAGTGGGGGCAGCTTTTGTGTCCGATTGGTTTGTAAAGTCGTTAGAACCGGCTATGCATATGCTTGGCATAAATGAAGTATTTGCAGGACTTATTGTTGTTGCTATTGCCGGAAATGCAATTGAGAATATTGTAGGCATTCAATTAGCCATAAAAAATAAGGCGGATTATGCGGTGAGTGTTATCCTTAATAGCTCTTTGCAAATAGCGCTTATTATTTATCCGCTATTGGTGTTACTTTCTTTTATTATAGGAGGCGCTATTCTTTCATTTGTACTGAGTCCGCTTTTGCTGGCGGCATTGGCATTATCAGTTTTGGTGAGTGCTTTTATTGTTTTTGATGGTGAATCTATATGGGTTGAAGGCGTAGCGCTCATAGGGCTTTATATTATTATTGCCACTGCATTTTGGTGGGGATAAGCCCAAAGTATTTTCAGAGAATTATATTATAAAATAAATAGGACAATAACAAATATGTATTTTTCTATTATGCTAAATACCCGAGTATTAATATTAACAAATAAATAAAAATGAAGCGTTTATCTTTACTACTCTTGTTCTTGGCTGGGATAGTTTCCCTGCTTTCTGCCCAAACCCCCACATGGCTTCGCTCTTCGGCTATTTCGCCCGACGGGCAAACAATAATATTTACATACAAAGGCGACTTGTACAAAGTTGCGGCATCAGGAGGGGTTGCTACGCCTCTTACAACACATACAGCCTATGATTACATGCCTGTTTGGAGCCATGACGGCAAAACCATAGCCTTTGCATCCGATCGGTATGGGAATTTTGACATTTTTACTATGCCGGCTGAAGGAGGTGAAGCCAAACGACTCACATACCACTCTGCAAATGAATATCCATATAGCTTTTCATCTGATGATAAATCTGTAATATTTGGCAGCACGCGTCAGGATTTGGTTACACATCGCCAATATCCCACGGGATCACAGCCTGAGCTATACAGTGTGCCTGTTATGGGCGGACGTGTAGATATGGTTTGGACATATCCTGCCGAAGCCGTTCAGGTGAGCAAAAATGGTACTTTTATGGTATATCAGGATAAAAAAGGAGGCGAAAACGAGTTTCGTAAGCATCATGTATCGGCAATTACGCGTGATATCTGGATATATAATGCCAAAACAGGAGAACAAAAGATGATTACCACATTTGAGGGAGAAGACAGGAATCCTGTGTTTGCAGATAATGATAAAAGTATATATTATCTCAGCGAAAAGGGCGGTAGCTTCAATATTCATAAACTCAGTTTAGATAATCCGAAAGAAAGTAAACAAATTACGCATTTCAATAAATTCCCTATACGTTATTTAAGCATAAGCAACACAGGTGTTTTATGTTTTAGTTATGACGGGCAACTGTTTACGATGAAACCAAACGGTCGTCCCGAGAAAGTGTCAATTGCAATTCGTGCGGATGAAAAACGTAACAACGATTCATTTATTCCTGTTTCCAACATATCCGAGTTTGATTTATCATCAAACGGTAAAGAAATGGTATTTATCAGCAGGGGCGAGGTGTTTGTGTCTTCACTGGAGGGAGGTGTAACCAAGCGCATTACCAACACACCCGAACAAGAACGTTTCGTGAGCTTTTCTCCTGATGGAGAATCAATCATGTATGCAAGCGAGCGTGGAGGTAAATGGCAAATATTCCAAACAAAAAAAATACGAAAGGAAGAACCATTTTTTTATGCTTCAACATTATTAAAAGAAGAAGCATTGTTTAGCAGCGACAAGGATAGTTACGAACCTAAGTTCTCGCCTGATGGCAAAGAGGTTGCATTTATTGAAAACCGCACATCGTTAATGGTTTACAATACTGCCGATAAACAGTTTCGTAAAATATTATCTCCAAACGAATTATATTATATGCAGGATGGCGATCAGTATTTTGAATGGAGCCCTGACGGTAAGTGGTTTGTGGTGCAATATAACCCGGAAATGGCTAATGGTGAAGTCGCGCTGATCTCGGCAGATGGAAAAGGAAAGTTAATAAACCTCACTAAGAATGGGTATGATGATAGCGAAGCAAAATGGGTTAACGGAGGCAAGCAATTGCTTTGGTTTACTAATCGTGATGGCTTGCGCAGTTATGCCACTTCAGGTTCAAAACAAAATGATATTTATACTATGTTTTTCACACAAGATGCTTGGGATAAGTTTAATTTAAGCAAAGAGGACTATGCCTTACTTAAAGCAATTGAAGAAAAGCAGAAAGAAAAAGATAAGAAAAAAGACGACAAATCCGATAAGGATAAAGACGACAAAAAGAAAGACGATAAAGACAAAGATAAGAAAGAGGTGAAAAAAGACAGTACGCTCAAATTAGATTTGGAGCGTGTTGAAGACCGCGTAGTTCGTTTAACACAAGGTTCGTCAAATATAAGCGATGCCGTTTTATCTAAAGACGGAGAAAAATTGTACTATTTGGCAAAAGTAGAGGATAATCATGACCTTTGGTGTGTTGATTTGCGCAAAAAAGAAGTTAAAAAGGCAATAGATTTGGATGCGAAAGGCGGTAGTTTAAAGTGGGATAAGGAAATGAAGAATTTATATCTATTATCCGCGGGAAAAGTAAGAAAATTAAATGTAGAAAACAGCAAATCGGAAAGCATTGCGGTTGGTGGTGAAATGAAGTTTGATATCCTTGCAGAGAAAGAAGTGGAATTTGAACATGTATGGAATCGCACCAAAAAAGGGTTCTACTCAAAAGGGTTTCACGGCATAGATTGGGATCAAATGAAAAAAGACCATCAGAAATATTTGCCCGGTATAGATAATGGATATGATTTTGCGGAAATGTTATCCGAAATGCTGGGAGAGCTTAACAGCTCGCATTCGGGAGCACGATATTCCTCTCAAAACAGCAATGGCGATAATACGGCATCTTTAGGTATTTTCATTGACTATACCTATAAAGGGGATGGGATTAAAATTGCCGAAATCATAAAAGGAGGTCCGTTAGATAAAGCCAATATAAAAATAGCCGAAGGTTTTGTTATAGAACAAATTGATGGAGAACAGGTAAAACAAGAACTCGATATTGCTGCATATTTAAGTCGTAAGGCTGACAAGTTCACATTGCTTGATATTGTGGACCCTACAACCAAACAGCATCAGCAAATAACCGTGAAACCCATTACCCTGCAACAAGAGAGCAGTTTGTTGTATGAGCGTTGGGTGAAAAAAAACGAGGAAGATGTAAAGCGCTTAAGCAACGGACAGTTGGGCTATGTACATATTCCGGGTATGAGCGATGCTCCTTATCGCAATATGTATGGCGAAATAATGGGTAAATATTATAATGTAAAAGGTGTGATTATAGATACACGTTTCAATGGAGGAGGTGATTTAGTAGCAGATTTGGCTATGTTTTTTACAGGTAAAGGTTTTTTAGATTACAGAAATGAGTTGCGTTCGTTAGGCACCGAGCCTACTGCTCGTTGGACTAAGCCCACCATAGCCATGTTCAATGAAGCCAATTATAGCGATGGCTCATGCTTTGCCGGAGGTTATACGGATTTAATGATAGGAAAAAGTGTAGGAATGCCCACACCCGGAACATGTAGCTTTGCAGGCTGGGAAAGGTTAGCAGACGGCGTAATGTGGGGTATGGTGCCCGTAAGCGCTAAAAATAATAAAGGGCAATGGTTGGAGAATGTGCAACAGGAACCTATGTTTAAAATAAAAAACGAACCTTTAATTATAAGTAAAGGTCGCGACCAACAATTGGAAAAAGCAGTGCAAGAGCTATTGAAAGATGTGAAGTAGTTGCCTCAAAATAAACAACATTCCGCTCTCCCTTTGACTGAAATCAGGGGGAGAGTATCGGATAAATTAAAATAAAAAGTAAGATAATCTACTCGCCTTAGCTTTTCTGAAAATGCAAGTGAGAAAAAATAGGAAATAATACTGTTGAATAAATTAAATTATACTTTAAGAAAAATATTATTTATAAAAAAGATTAAAGTATAATTAAAACTTTTATTATTTTTGCATGTAGTTTAATGTAAAAATTAAATAAAATGAATGATTCGAAAATAATAAAAAGAGCATCTTATATACAAAAAATAAAGCCTTTTATCGCTAAGCCTGTTATTAAAGTGCTTACCGGACAACGCAGGGTAGGTAAAAGCTATATTCTGTATCAATTGATAGATGAAATAAAGCTTCTTTATCCGCATTCTAATATAATTTACATTAATATAGAACTTTCCGAGTTTGATTTTATAAAAAATCACACAGATTTAGACCGATATGTGGAAAGCAAATTGCAATCCAATGTTCCAAACTTTTTATTAGTTGACGAAATTCAGGAAATATCTTCGTTCGAGCTGTGTTTGCGCTCGCTTTTGGCCGCCAACAAATGTGATATATACTGCACCGGCAGCAATGCCGCTATGCTTTCCGGAGAGTTGGCTACTACTATTGCCGGCAGATATGTCGAAATTCCTATCTATGCCTTGAGTTATTCGGAATTTATGGATTTTCATAAGCTCTCAGATTCTAAAGAAACGCTATTGCGCTATCTTGCCGTAGGCGGAATGCCTTTCCTTATTCATACAGGTATAGGTATTGAAATAGTGAATGAGTATTTGAAAAATATTTATTCCACAATTGTGTTGAAAGATGTTATTGCTCGCTATAATATTAGAAATGTGTCGTTTGTAGAGAATTTGATTGCTTATTTGGCGGATAATGTAGGTAATATTGTTTCGGCAAATAATATAAGCAAGTATTTAAAATCGCAACGGCTGACAATTAGTGCGCAAACGGTTATGAATTATCTCAAAATGTTAACAGATTCGTTTTTGATTCATAAGGTGCAACGATGCGAAATAGGAGGTTTGAAGATTTTTGAAATTGGCGAAAAATATTATTTTGAAGATTTAGGTATCCGCAATTCTATCCGACAACACGATATGAGAAACGATATGAATAAATTGCTTGAAAATGTTGTTTATATGCATCTTATAAGGCAGGGATATAGTGTTTTTATCGGTCAGTGGGGTACGCATGAAATAGACTTTGTAGCTCAAAGAAACGAGGAAAAAATGTATATACAGGTAGCTTATCTTTTATCAGATGCCAAAACAGAAGAACGCGAATTTGGCAATTTGAATAAAATATCCGACCATTATCCTAAATACGTTGTTACAATGGATGAAGTGCCTGTAAAAATAAATTACAACGGCATTAAACAAATGCTGTTAAACGATTTTTTAACTTCCTTTTAGCGACACGAGGAGAGCCGGAAGGAATAAATTAAAGACAGGCATTGTTAAATTAGTATATATCTCGTATTTTTTTCTACTACGCATGATATATTTAATGAGTGCCATTAATGATTTTTAATTTCTTAATTCGCTTAACATTTCGGCAAGCTCAATGCAGCGCTTCTTAATGTTTTTATGTTAATGCCCGAAAGGAGAGCAGCGAAGCTAAACGCGCTCCAGCGTGTGCCTTTTATTGCGCTGTAAAATAAGGTTTATATCACATCCTTTCATTGCCATATTGTAAAATTACAATATTGATCATCTTTTTCAAAATTGGATTTTGCACAAGAAAAAAGCCCCTGGAGGGGCTTAGAAAACTTATTGAACGTAACTTGTGTATTTTGTCAGTTCTCTTAATCCATGAATGATATTCTCAGTTACTAACATATCTTCATTAGACCTACCTGAAATTCTAATCTTAACGTCTTTTGAGGTTATTATAGCCTTGACGTCATGCGGTGAGAGATAAACAATAACTTTTTCTTCTAATTTCTTATATGATATCAATTCTCTCTTAGACTCGGCATCATATTCCAAAGTTTCGTTGTCAGTCTTAACTAAAATTTTACTTATAAATTTCCAATCTTCATTTTTTGTGGAAATAAGCATGAAAAGGAATAAATTTTTGTCTTGTTCTGTCACAATGAAATCAAAGTGATAATATGTGCCATTGGGGCTTTGAATCCCCAAATCGCCCCCATTTATATGATACAACTTAACGTTTGTGAATTCGTCTATCTCTGAAGTAATATAAGGCTTATAATAGTATAACCTAATTGCACTTATACTAAACATATCATTTTTAATATAGGCATCGAAACGTACTGACTCAACTCCCTTTTCCCCACTATAACTTTTTCCACTTTGTAAGTTTATAAAACACTCAACCTTGCCAAAATATTTGGAAAGTTGATCAACGAGGATTTTTTCCGACTTTTTTAAAGCGTTTACGCTTTTGAAATTTAGGAAGATGCTAATTATTTCTCCTTGATTTTTGTTGATTTTAATACTTTTGAAAATATCATGGGTTACCTTGACTTCACCTTCGTAATTTGATAACTCATTGAACGGAATATTCAGTCCAAGACTTTCATAAAACTCTTTAATCTGAGCAAAACTGCGAATAGAAAATAAGTATAAAAAAAGAATTAGTAGAAATTTTTTCATAATTTTTGGTTTAACGTAGGTTGACAAATGTATAGAAAAATTTCCGACCAACTTGCATCTATGGCAGGAAAAAATTTTCGTGGTATTTTAGTAACTTAAACTGTATGTCTTTTACCGTAAAAGAAGAACCCTTTGCGATGTTACCCGCCATTGTAGCGCGGATTTGCAATCCGTGCTACAATAAAAAAAACTTTTCAATAAGTTTTTAAAAAATAATTGAACAAAAGCTTGTTAATTAAAATATTAATTGTATCTTTGCACACTCAAAAAATAATAGTTTGTTGTAAAACAACTATTTAACAACGAAGGGCTAATTTATATAATAGTCCGGGAAACCTGACAAAGTAAGACACTATAGGTTTCATAACACGAATGCCGAGCAAATCGGTTGCTTGCGAGTCAAGCCTCTGGTGTTAAAAGTCTTACGAAAAATAGTGTATCCCGTATTTAAAAATAAAACAAAAACCCTTTGTCGAAAACGAGAAAGGGTTTTTGTTTTTCGCCCCGTTTTAAAAATAAAATAAAAAAACAACCTAAAGGATGTTGAGTATTAAATAATTATTAATAATTTTGCAGCCTTTTTTAAAAGAAAAATAAAAGAATAATAGAAAAATCAATAGATTTAATATGCCTACAATAGCACAATTGGTTCGTAAAGGTCGTCAGAAACTGACAGATAAAAGCAAGTCGCCGGCGTTGGATTCATGTCCACAACGTCGCGGTGTTTGTACAAGGGTATATACAACTACCCCTAAAAAACCAAACTCGGCGATGCGCAAAGTAGCAAGGGTACGTTTAACCAACGGAAAAGAAGTTAATGCATATATCCCGGGTGAAGGTCATAACCTTCAAGAGCACTCTATCGTGATGATTCGCGGAGGTCGTGTTAAAGATTTGCCGGGTGTTCGTTACCACATTATCCGTGGAGCGCTTGACACATCAGGAGTTGACGGACGTAACCAACGCAGGTCAAAATATGGTACCAAACGTCCTAAAAAAGGCGCTGCTCCCGCTGCAAAAGGTAAAAAATAAAAAATTGATTATCTATAATAAATAAGATATAAGGATTTTTCAACATGAGAAAATCAACACCAAAAAAACGTCAAATATTACCAGATCCTAAGTTTAATGAGGAAATGGTAACCAAATTTGTAAATAATCTGATGGAGCGCGGCAAGAAAAACTGCGCTTACGATATCTTTTATGAAGCAATAGATATCGTTGCCGATAAAACAAAAGAAGACGGTTTGGAAGTTTGGAAGAAAGCATTAACCAATGTTACTCCTAATGTTGAGGTTCGCAGCCGTCGTATCGGAGGCGCTACTTTTCAAATTCCTACCGAAATCAGACCCGGTCGTAAACAATCGATAGGGATGAAAAACCTGATTCTTTTTGCTCGTAAACGCCACGAAAAATCAATGGCAAATAAATTAGCCGGCGAAATTATGGCTGCATACAAAGAAGAAGGCTCGGCATTTAAAAGAAAAGAAGATACGCACAGAATGGCAGAAGCAAACAAAGCTTTCGCCCACTTCAGAGCATAGTTTTATTAGGGAAGAGAGAATAAATTTAGTTAGTGAAAAATAATAGAAAACAAAAAGAATATGTCATCCGATAAATTAAAATATACACGAAATATAGGCATCATGGCCCATATCGACGCCGGCAAAACGACGACGACAGAGCGTATATTGTTTTTTACCGGACGTAACTATAAGTTAGGCGAAACACATGAGGGTACCGCTACCATGGACTGGATGGTGCAAGAGCAAGAAAGAGGTATCACCATTACTTCAGCCGCTACAACAGTTAATTGGAATTACAAAGGGAATGATTATCGCTATAATATTATTGATACTCCGGGCCACGTTGATTTTACCGTTGAGGTAGAACGCTCGCTCAGGATATTGGATGGTGCTGTAGCTCTCTTCTGTGCTGTAGGAGGCGTTGAGCCGCAAAGCGAAACCGTTTGGAAACAAGCCGACAAATATGGTGTTCCCCGCATCGCTTTTGTAAATAAAATGGATAGGGCAGGTGCCGACTTCTTTAATGTTTTAGATGAAATTAAAGAAAAATTAGGAGCTAATGCTGTTCCATTGCAAATTCCAATAGGCGCCGAAGATACTTTTAGAGGCGTTGTTGATTTGATTACCAACAAAGCTTTTGTTTGGGATGATTCTACTCAAGGTATAAAATACAATGAGATTCCAATGCCGGAAGATTTGGTAGAAACTGTTGAAAAATATCGTACTGAATTAGTTGAAGGTTGTGCAGAGGAAGATGATGCGTTAATGGAAAAATACTTTAACGATCACAATTCCATTACCGAAGACGAAATGAATAATATCATTCGTAAGGCAACCGTTTCAATGAAAATAACCCCTGTTCTTTGTGGTTCGGCATTTAAAAACAAAGGTGTGCAAAACCTTTTGGATGCTGTTGCAGCATACTTGCCTAATCCTTATGATGTACCTGCAATTGACGGAATAAATCCCGAAACTAACGCGCAAGAAACACGTAAAGTTGATTCTAATGAGCCTTTTGCTGCGCTTGCATTCAAGATTGCAACAGACCCATTTGTTGGTCGTATCGCTTTCTTCCGTGTTTATTCAGGTAAATTAGAAGCAGGTAGCTATATCCTTAATGCGAATACAGGAAAAAAAGAACGTATATCCCGTATCATGCAAATGCATGCTAACAAGCAGATACCCATTGAAATGATTGAAGCCGGAGATATAGGTGCTGCCGTAGGGTTTAAAACAATTCGTACCGGAGATACATTATGCGACGAAAAACGCCCTATCGTGTTAGAGTCTATGAGTTTCCCCGAACCTGTTATCAGAATTGCGATAGAACCTCGTACCAAAGATGACGTTGACAAGTTAGATGTAGCTTTAGCAAAGCTTGCAGAAGAAGATCCTACATTCAACGTTGCAACAGATCAGGAAACAGGACAAACGGTAATTGCTGGAATGGGCGAGTTACATTTGGATATCTTACTTGATCGCTTAAAAAGAGAATTTAAAATAGAAGTTAACCAAGGAGCTCCTCAGGTTGCTTACCGTGAAGCTATAACTAAATCTGTACAACACAGAGAAGTTTACAAAAAACAAACCGGAGGTAAAGGTAAATTTGCAGATATTATTTTTGAATTATCACCTGCCGATGAAGGAGTTGTTGGACTACAATTTGTAAATGAAGTAAAAGGCGGTAATATACCTAAAGAGTTTATAGCTCCTATAGAAAAAGGTTTTACTGCTGCTATGCAAAATGGAGTGTTAGCCGGTTTTGCTTTGGAAAGTATGAAAGTGAGATTGATCGACGGTTCTTTCCACGCAGTTGATAGTGACGCCTTATCATTTGAATTATGCGCCAAAATAGGCTTTAAAGAAGCTGCACGCAAAGCAGGAAGTGTTTTACTTGAGCCTATTATGAAAGTTGAAGTTGTTTCTCCTGATGATTATGTAGGTGATGTAACAGGCGACCTTAACAAACGCCGTGCTATGCTTGAAGGTATTGATGCAAAAGTAAAATACCAGATTGTTAAAGCTAAAGTTCCATTGTCATCCATGTTTGGCTACGTAACAAGTTTGAGAACCATATCTTCCGGACGCGCTACCTCAACAATGGAGTTCTCGCACTACCAAGAAGCTCCGAAAAACGTTACTGAAGAAGTAATTGAAAAATTAAAAGGATAATAATTTTTATAAATTAACATAAAAATATAAATAAAGTGAATCAGAGGATTAGAATAAAGTTGAAATCGTACGATCATAACCTGGTTGACAAATCAGCAGAAAAGATTGTGAAGACGGTAAAATTAACCGGAGCCGTAGTAAACGGACCAATTCCTCTTCCAACCGATAAGAAAATATACACCGTTTTGCGTTCTACTTTCGTAAACAAAAAGTCTCGCGAACAATTCGAGTTAAGCTCTTACAAAAGGTTGTTAGATATCTATAGTTCTACCGCAAAAACTATCGATGCTCTGATGAAACTCGAACTTCCCAGTGGTGTTGAAGTAGAAATCAAAATCTGATAAAATATTTTTCAGGTTATTAAAAAGTAAAAAAGTAAGAAACATTAATATCTCGATATAATGTCAGGAATAATTGGTAAAAAAATAGGAATGACCAGTATGTACGATGCGAACGGCAAAAACGTTGCTTGTACGGTTATTGAAGCCGGTCCTTGCGTAGTAACACAAGTTAAGACGATAGAGAATGACGGTTACGAGGCTATTCAACTTGCTTATGAAGATAAGAAAGAAAAACACTCAAATCAAGCTGAAATAGGACACTTTAAAAAAGCAGGTACAAGCCCAAAACGTTTTGTTGCAGAGTTTACCCGTTTTGAACAAGGTCACAGAAAACAATACGGAGAGATTTTAAAAGTAGATGTTTTTGAAGAAGGCGAATTTGTAGATGTTGTTGGAACAAGTAAAGGTAAAGGTTTTCAAGGTGTTGTTCGTCGTCACGGGTTTAGTGGTGTAGGTGGAGTTACCCACGGTCAGCACAACCGTTTACGTGCTCCTGGTTCTGTTGGTGCATCATCATACCCAAGTAGAGTGTTTAAAGGTATGCGCATGGCAGGTCACCAAGGACAAGAAAGAGTGAAAATGGTTAACCTTCAGATATTGAAGATTGTTCCCGAAAAAAACCTATTAGTAATTAAAGGTTCCGTTCCAGGAGCTAATGGATCATACGTAATTGTAGAAAGATGGAGCTAGTAGTATATAATATCAAGGGCGAAAAAACTTCTAAAAAAGTTACCCTTAACGAGGAAATTTTTGGAATTACTCCAAATGACCATGCAATCTATTTAGATGCAAAACAATACTTGGCAAATCAACGCCAAGGAACACATGCATCATTAGAAAAATCAATGGTAAATGGAAGTACTAAAAAATTAAAGAAACAAAAAGGTACCGGTGGTGCTCGTGCAGGTAGCAGAAAATCTCCTTTGTTTAGGGGAGGAGCTAGGGTATTTGGACCTCAACCGCGTGACTACAGTTTTAAATTGAACAAAAAACTTAAAAAGCTAGCCCGTATTTCGGCAATAGCTTATAAAGTAAAAGAAAATAATATCATGGTTGTTGAAGATTTCAACATGGAAGCTCCAAAAACCAAAGAGTTCAATGCCATGCTTGCAGCACTTAAATTGAATAACAAAAGAACCTTGATGGTATTACCTGAAATAAATGAAAATATAATTTTATCTTCAAGGAATTTGCCTAAATCCAAGGTTATGAGAGCGCAAGATTTGAGCACGTATGATATTTTAAATGCAAATAATTTGATTGTTCTTGAAAGTTCTTTAAAGGAAATCGAGAAATCATTTGAAAATTAATAATACTAACACTTTAATATAGCAAAGCGATGGGAATTATTATTAAGCCAATCATAACTGAAAAGATGACAGTTTTGGGCGATAAGTTGGGAAGATATGGCTTTATTGTGGACAAACGTGCCAATAAGCTGCAAATTAAAAATGCCGTGAAAGAACTATACGGCGTAGAAGTGGAAGAAGTAAACACGATGAATTATTCCGGCAAGTTTAAATCTCGTTATACAAAAAGCGGAATTTTATCCGGAAGAACAAATTCATATAAAAAAGCTATCGTAACGTTAGCGAAAGGTGAATCAATTGATTTTTACAGCAATATTTAATATATAAGTAATGGCTCTAAAGAAATTAAAACCAACCACACCCGGTCAGCGTTTCAAAGTGATAAGCGCTTTCGATGAAATTACTACATCGAAACCAGAAAAAAGTTTGTTGGAATCACAACACAAAACCGGTGGACGCAACTCAAGCGGTAAAATGACCATGCGTTACATGGGAGGTGGAAGTAAGCAACATTACCGCATTATTGACTTTAAAAGAGATAAAGATAATATTCCCGCAGTAGTAAAAACTATTGAGTACGATCCTAATCGTACGGGTCGCATAGCTTTGCTTTTTTATGCTGATGGAGAAAAAAGATATATTCTTGCACCTCAAGGTTTACAAGTAGGACAAGAAGTAGTTTCGGGTGCCGGTGCTGCTCCTGAAGTAGGAAACACTTTATTCCTGAGCGAAATTCCCTTTGGTACGATGATTCATAACATTGAATTACGTCCGGGACAAGGTGCAAAAATGGTACGTAGTGCCGGAGCTGGTGCTCAATTAATGTCTCGCGATGGTAAATTTGCTGTTGTAAAAATGCCCTCAGGCGAAACACGCTTAATCCTCCAAACTTGTAAAGCAACCGTAGGAACAGTGTCAAATGCCGACCATAGCCTTGAAAAATCGGGAAAAGCAGGTCGCTCACGCTGGATGGGTCGCAGACCAAGAGTTCGTGGCGTTGTAATGAACCCTGTTGATCACCCAATGGGTGGTGGTGAAGGTAGGGCTTCAGGAGGTCATCCTCGTTCACGTAAGGGTATGCCGGCTAAGGGATACAAAACTCGTTCGAAAACAAAAGCTTCGAATAAGTATATTATTGAAAGTAGAAAGAAATAATTACAAATAAAATAAAGATATGAGCCGTTCGCTAAAAAAAGGCCCTTTCATTGACTACAAACTTGAAAAAAAAGTTTTGGATGCTGCTGAAAGCAAAAAGAAAGTTGTAATTAAAACTTGGTCAAGAGCGTCAACTATTACGCCTGACTTTGTAGGCCAAACAATAGCTGTACATAATGGAAACAAATTTATTCCTGTGTATGTAACTGAAAATATGGTTGGACATAAATTAGGAGAGTTTAGTCCTACACGTATCTTTAGAGGTCACGCAGGTAATAAAGGTAAGAAGTAAAATAACAAGCTAAAATGGGATCAAGAAAACATAATTCGTCAGAGCAGAGAAAAGAGGCAAATCAAAAAGTTGCTTTTGCCAAATTAAATGACTGCCCCTCATCGCCAAGAAAAATGAGGCTTGTTGCCAACTTGGTTAGAGGTAAAAATGTAGAAACTGCAATGCATATTTTACAGCATACGCCTAATTATGCCGCTGAAAAAATGTATAAGCTTGTGAAATCAGCTTTAGCAAATTGGCAGCTGAAGAATGAAGGCGTTCGCATGGAAGACAGCAGTTTGTATGTGAAAGAAGTAAAAGTGGATGAAGGACGCACATTGAAGAGAATTCAGCCATCGCCACAAGGACGCGCTCACCGCATCAGAAAACGCTCTAATCACGTTACTCTTATAATTGACAGTAGAGTTGCTCAACCAATTGAAAACGTTGATAAAGCTGAAAAAACTGAAACCAAAGCCGTGAAAGCAGCAAGTAAAAAAGAAAAAGAAATAGTAACTAAATAAGTAATAGCCTAATGGGACAAAAGACACATCCAATCGGCAATAGATTAGGTATCATCAAAGGATGGGATTCTAATTGGTACGGTGGTAAAAAATTCGAAAATAAAATTGTCGAAGATGACCAAATCCGTAAATACCTTAATGCGCGTCTTGCAAAAGCTGGTATTTCACACATTATAATCGAACGTACCTTAAAACTTGTTACTGTAACTATTAATACAGCTCGCCCCGGAATTATTATCGGTAAAGGCGGACAAGAAGTTGATAAATTAAAAGAAGAATTAAAGAAACTTACCAATAAAGAAGTACAGATTAATATTTCTGAAATTAAACGTCCCGAAATGGATGCAGTAATTGTTGCAAATACAATTGCACGTCAGTTAGAAGGTCGTGTTTCTTACCGTAGAGCCATAAAAACGGCAATTGCTTCAGCAATGCGCGTTGGAGCCGAAGGGATAAAAGTTCAGATATCCGGTCGTTTGGGAGGTGCTGAAATGGCTCGTAGAGAGCAATTTAAAGATGGACGTATTCCTTTGCATACTTTGCGTGCCGATATTGATTATGCAGTAGGCGAAGCGCACACTACATACGGACGCTTGGGTATCAAAACATGGATCTGCAAAGGCGAAATTTATGGTAAGGTAGATTTGGTTCCCGGTGCTGAAAATATGGCAAAAGACCAAAAAAGCCATGGACAAAACAGACCACAGGGAAAAGGACGTGGAGATCGTGAGCAAAGAGGCGACCGTCGTCCAAGAAACAAAAAATAATAATTAAGAGAAGTATTCATCATCATATATTATAGCGATGTTACAACCTAAGAGAACAAAATACAGAAAGCAACAAAAAGGCAAAATGAAAGGAAATGCTAAAAGAGGTTATGAATTAGCATTCGGTTCATTCGGAATTAAAGCTTTGGAAGAAGTTTGGCTTACAGGTCGTCAGATAGAAGCTGCTCGTCAAGCAATTACCCGTTATATGAAACGTGAAGGACAATTGTGGATTAGAGTATTCCCTGATAAACCGGTAACTAAAAAGCCTGCCGAAGTGCGTATGGGTAAAGGAAAAGGAGCACCGGAATATTTTGTTGCACGTATTACCCCCGGGCGTTTGTTGTTTGAATTGGAGGGTGTATCTCCCGAAATAGCACAGGAAGCTTGCCGTTTAGGCGCCCAAAAACTGCCCATAGCAGTAAAATATGTGGTACGTAAAGATTATGATGCTGAATTAGCTTAATCTACTACAACTAAAAAAAGTCGCCAACTTTATATAGAAGCAAAATGAAACAAGAAGTTATTACTGAACTAACTACTCAAGAGCTGAAAGAAAGACTCGTTGAGGAACGTATACAGCTTAGTAAATTGAAAATGAACCATGCTGTTTCACCGTTAGAAAACCCTAACAAGATAAAAGCATATCGTAAAACAGTAGCCAGATTGAGCACAGAGTTACGTAAACGTGAAATTAACGGTACGGTTGACGCACAAAAGGCAAATAAAAAATAATTACAGCAATGGAAGAAAGAAATCTTAGAAAAGAAAAAATCGGTCTTGTTGTTAGCAATAAAATGGAGAAATCCATTGTTGTTCAGGTAGAAAGACGTGTAAAACACCCTAAATACCACAAATTTGTTAAGAAGACCTCAACGTTTGCTGCTCACGATGAAAAAAATGAATGTGGCATTGGTGATACTGTACGCATTGCAGAAACTCGTCCATTGAGCAAAACTAAATGTTGGAGATTAGTTGAAATTATTGAAAGAGCTAAATAATTATGATACAACAAGAATCAAGACTTACAGTAGCCGATAATAGTGGCGCAAAAGAAGTACTTTGCATTAGGGTACTTGGAGGCACACGTAAACAATATGCTTCTGTTGGCGATAGAGTAATCGTTTCTGTGAAGAAAGCTTTACCCTCTGGCAACATCAAAAAAGGAGCTGTGTCAAAAGCAGTTGTTGTACGTACTAAAAAAGAAATCCGTCGTGCTGATGGTTCATACATCAGGTTTGATGATAATGCGGTTGTTTTACTTAACAATGGTGGTGAAATGATAGGAACTCGTATCTTTGGTCCTGTTTCAAGAGAGTTAAGAGAAAAACAATATATGAAAATTGTTTCACTTGCACCCGAAGTGCTTTAACAGATAGAAAACATTATGGCAAGTAAAGTTCATATTAAAAAAGGGGATAACGTGTTAGTGATTGCCGGCGATTCTAAAGGAAAAACCGGTAAAGTATTGGAAGTTATTGTTAGCGACAACAGAGCTGTTGTTGAAGGCGTTAACCTTGCTACCAAACACTCCAAACCCAACGCTAAAAACCCTAAAGGTGGTATTATAAAGCAAGAAATGTCAATTCACGTATCTAACCTGAAATTAGCTGATAAAAAATCAGCAAAATCAGATGCTACAGGTGAAAAGAAAGCTGCGAAAACAACCAAAACAACCACCGCTAAAAAAACAGTTAAAACTGCTAAAAAAACAGGGGAGGAAACTAAATAATGGAATATCAAGCACGCGTTAGAAACAGATACTACGATGAAGTAGTGCCTGCATTAAAAGAACAGTTTCAGTATAAAAATGCAATGCAAGTTCCCAAATTGGTTAAAATTTGTATTAACCAAGGTTTAGGAACAGCCATATCTGATAAAAAAATTATAGATACCGGAATTACCGAAATGACTGCCATTGCCGGACAAAAAGCCGTATCTACAAAATCTAAAAAAGATATTTCAAACTTCAAGTTACGTAAAGGAATGCCTGTAGGTGTACGCGTTACCCTTCGCGGCGAACATATGTACGAGTTTTTAGACAGGCTTATTGCTGTTGCTATTCCCCGTATTCGTGACTTTAGAGGTATTAATCCCAAAGGTTTTGACGGTAGAGGTAACTTTACAATGGGTATCACGGAGCAAATTATATTTCCCGAGATAGTTATCGACAAAGTTGCTAAAATTAACGGATTAGATATTACCTTTGTAACCACAGCCAAAACAGATAAAGAATGTATGGCTTTGTTAAAAGAATTTGGTATTCCATTTAAGAAATAAATATTAATATGGCAAAAGAATCCATTAAAGCAAGAGAGGTTAAAAGACAAAAATTAGTTGCCAAATATGCAGCTAAACGTGCAGAGTTAAAAGCTGCGGGCGATTATGTAGGGTTACAAAAATTACCTAAAAACGCATCTCCCGTACGTCTTCACAACCGTTGCAAAATAACAGGCCGCCCCAAAGGTTATATGAGACAATTTGGTATTTCGCGTATCAACTTCCGTTTCATGGCATTGGAAGGTTTAATACCGGGTGTTAAAAAAGCAAGCTGGTAAACAGATAAAACAAGAAAAATAAATAAACAATATAATAAAATGTACACAGATCCGATTGCAGATTATTTAACAAGAATAAGGAATGCCGTGATGGCCAACCACAGGGTTGTAGAAATTCCTGCATCTAATCTCAAGAAGGAAATAACCAAAATCCTTTTCGATCAAGGGTTTATCCTTAACTATAAATTTGAGGATGAAACAAAGCCCGGAAACATTAAGATTGCATTAAAATATCACCCTGTAACCAAACAACCGGCTATTACTAATATTGAAAGAATTAGTAAACCCGGCTTGCGTCGTTATGTAGGCGCTGATGAATTGCCAAGAGTTTTAAACGGTCTTGGTATAGCTATTGTTTCTACATCTAAAGGGCTTATGACCGAAAAAGAAGCTCGCAGACAAGGTGTAGGTGGTGAAGTTATTTGTTACGTTAGTTAAAATAGGAGGAAAATAGTATGTCGAGAATAGGAAAATTACCGATAGCAATACCTTCAGGCGTTGAAATTAAAGTGTCAGACAAAAATCTTGTTACTGTTAAAGGTCCTAAAGGTGAATTAAAACAACAAGTTGATCCTGATATTACCTTGAAAGTTGAAAATAACGAGTTGACAGTGCAACGCCCTACCGACCAAAAAAGACATAGGTCAATGCACGGGTTGTACCGCGCACTTCTCAATAACATGGTGAAAGGTGTAAGTGAAGGCTTTACTGTTAACCAGGAGTTAGTTGGGGTTGGTTATAAAGCAACTGCAACCGGACAATTACTTGAGCTTTCCTTGGGATATTCACACAATGTTGTGATCGAATTGCCACAAGAAATAAAAGTAAGTGCGGTAACCGAAAGAGGTAAAAACCCAATTGTTACAATGGTTTCACATGATAAACAATTGTTGGGTCAGGTAGCTGCTAAAATCAGATCGCTACGTAAACCGGAACCATATAAAGGTAAAGGTATCAAGTTTGTGGATGAAGTTCTCAAACGTAAAGCTGGTAAGTCAGCATCGGATAAATAATCTAAGAACAGTATAATACATTAAAGCAATGTCTTTTAAAATAGATAAAGAATACAGGAGACTAAAAATAAAACAAAGAGTTCGCCGAGCTGTTTCAGGCAGTGCCGAGCGTCCACGTATGACAGTTTTCCGTAGCAATAAAGATATATACGTGCAGTTGATAGATGACAAAGCAGGTGTAACTGTATTATCAGCTTCATCACGTGTAAAAGATATCAACGAACAAAAAGGTACCAAAATAGAAAAAGCAAAAATGGTTGGAAAACTAATTGCCGAAAGAGCAAAATCAGCAGGTATTGAAGCTGTTGTTTTTGACAGAAACGGGTACTTATATCATGGTAGAATCAAAGCTTTGGCTGATGCAGCCAGAGAAGGTGGCATTAAATTTTAATCACAACTATGGCAAGGACAAATTTAAATAGAGTAAAATCAAGCGATATTGAATTAAAAGACAGACTTGTTTCAATTCAACGCGTTACAAAAGTTACCAAAGGTGGACGTACTTTTACTTTCGCTGCCATAGTAGTGGTTGGGAATGAAAATGGAGTTGTAGGTCACGGTCTTGGTAAAGCAAAAGAAGTACAAGCTGCTATTTCCAAAGGAATAGAAGATGCTAAGAAAAATCTTGTAAGAGTTCCGGTGTTAAAAGGAACAATCCCTCACGAACAATATGGTAAATATGGCGGAGCATTGGTGTTTATGAAACCGGCTGCCACAGGTACCGGAGTTATTGCCGGCGGTGCTATGCGTGCGGTATTGGAAAGTGTTGGAGTAAAAGACGTATTGGCAAAATCAAAAGGTTCATCAAACCCCCACAGTGTGGTAAAAGCTACTATTGATGGTCTTATGCAGATGAAAGATGCATACAGCATATCACAACTGCGTGGTATTAGTGTAGATAAAGTTTTTAATGGTTAAACCACTATAAAATAAAGAACGCAATGAAAAACGTTAGAATTACACAAATAAAAAGTGGTATTAAACAACCCGCGGTACAAAAAAGAACACTTCGTGCGTTGGGCATTACAAAAATGAATCGTCCCGTTGAGCACCAAGTAACCCCACAAATAGAAGGCATGATAAAAGCTATCAGCCATTTATTAAAAGTGGAAGAAATTTAATTGTAAAACCCTTTTAGAAAGATATATAAAAATGGACTTAACTAATTTAAAACCTGCTGAAGGCTCCGTAAAAACATCCAAAAGAGTTGGTCGTGGACAAGGTTCCGGTCGTGGAGGCACATCTACCCGCGGACATAAAGGAGCTAAATCACGCTCAGGTTATAGCAGAAAAGTTGGACACGAAGGAGGTCAAATGCCTTTATACCGTCGTGTTCCTAAATCGGGGTTCAAAAATATTAACAGAGTTGAATATAGCGGATTGAATTTAGATGTGCTGCAAAAATTGGCTGATGCTAAAGGGATTAATACTATTTCTCCGGAAGTTCTTCGTGAAAATGGTTTATTAGCTAAAAACAGCCTTTTGAAAATATTGGGTCGTGGCGAATTAAAAGCTAAGCTAACGGTTAGCGCCCATGCTTTCTCGGCAAAAGCTATACAATCTATTGAAGCTTTAGGTGGTTCTGTTTCTAAAATTTAATTTTGATGAAGCGTTTTATTCAAACAATACAAAACATCTGGAAGATAGAGGAGCTACGCAAAAGAATTCTCTATACCTTAGGCATTGTCTTAATATATAGGTTCGGCTCGCACGTAACTCTTCCCGGTATCGATCCTCAACAACTGATAGCTTTGCAAGAGCAAGGAAAATCGGGACTGCTGGGTTTGTTAAACATGTTCTCAGGTGGAGCATTTAGCAACGCTTCAATCTTTGCATTAGGTATTATGCCTTATATTTCTGCTTCTATCGTTATACAATTGCTGGGAATGGCTATTCCATATTTCCAGAAATTGCAGAAAGAAGGAGAAAGTGGTCGTAAAAAAATTAACCAAATTACCCGCTGGCTAACAGTAGTTATTACTGCCGCTCAAGCTCCCGGTTATTTGGCTAATGTTATTCACAAACTTCCCAATACGGCAATAGTTCCTTTTGATCCTAACGTAAGTACCCCACCGTTCTTTTTCTTGGTATCATCCGTAATATTATTGGTAGCAGGAACCATGTTTGTAATGTGGTTAGGTGAAAAAATTACCGATAAAGGACTTGGAAACGGTATTTCGTTAATCATCATGGTTGGAATCATTGCTCGTTTGCCTTTTGCTTTGTTCAGCGAATTTATCGCCCGCATGGAGCAAAAAGGAGGCGGATTGGTTCTTTTAATGGTAGAAATAGTTGTATTAGTTGCAGTAGTTGTGTTATGTATATTATTGGTACAAGGCACAAGAAGAATACCTGTACAATATGCAAAACGTGTGGTTGGTAATAAACAATATGGCGGTGTGCGTCAGTATATTCCTTTAAAAGTGAATGCTGCAGGTGTAATGCCCATTATTTTTGCACAAGCTATTATGTTTTTACCTTTAACATTGGCAGGTTTTACCGAAAGTGAAAACCTACGCGGATTTGCTGCTACTTTTACTAATATCAATGGATTCTGGTATAACTTGGTATATGCAATATTAATTATTGTATTCACATATTTTTATACTGCCATCACGGTTAACCCTAACCAAATGGCTGAAGATATGAAGAAAAACAATGGTTTTATTCCTGGAGTAAAACCGGGTAAAAAGACTTCCGATTTTATTGATAGTGTGATGTCTAAAATTACTTTACCGGGTTCCCTATTCTTAGCATTGGTTGCAGTTATGCCGGCTTTGGTAAGGTTAATGGGTGTAAGTTCTCAATTTGCACAATTTTATGGAGGTACATCATTATTAATTTTGGTAGGAGTTGTGCTTGATACATTGCAACAAATAGAAAGCCATCTTTTAATGCGTCATTACGAAGGTTTAACTAAATCAGGACGTATAAAAGGTCGCCAAGCAATGGGAGCATATTAATAATATAGTAATGGCTCTTATTAAAACAGAAACAGAAATAGATAAAATACGTTCAAGTTCTTTACTTGTTGGAAAAACAATAGCAGAAGTTGCCCAGCATATAAAACCGGGTGTTACAACTTTGGCTCTTGATAAAATAGCAGAGGAGTTTATACGTGATAACGGCGCACTCCCTGGTTTTAAAGGCTACAATGGTTTTCCTAACACATTGTGCATTTCGGTTAATGATGTGATTGTGCATGGTATCCCGAATAAAAAAGAGCTAAGAGAAGGAGATTTGGTTTCTATTGATTGCGGCACTATTATTGACGGATATTATGGCGATTCGGCTTTTTCTTTCGGAATTGCCCCTATGGCTGAAGATGTGAGATTATTGATGGAGAGAACACACGCCTCCTTATACAAAGGTATAGCGGCTGTGAAACCGGGAAAACGTGTAGGAGATATAGGAAATGCCGTTCAAACTTATGTTGAAGATTTTGGTTACTCTGTAGTGCGTGAATTGGTAGGACATGGATTGGGAACCAATATGCACGAGAAACCGGAAGTGCCAAATTATGGTAAAAAAGGATTTGGTGCTAAGTTGGAAGTAGGAATGGTTATTTGCATAGAACCGATGGTTAACTTGGGAAAACGTCAGATAACGCAAGATAATGATGGGTGGACAATAAGGACGATTGACGGGAAGCCTTCAGCGCATTTTGAACATGCTATTGTTATCCGACCCGAAGGCGCTGAAATTTTATCAAGTTTTGAAAGCATTGAACAGGTTAATAATCCTGGTTTAATCATAATAAAAAAATAAATGGCAAAACAACTTGTAATAGAACAAGACGGAATAGTGAAAGAATCCTTGGGAAATGCGATGTTTCGCGTTGAACTGGAAAACGGGCATATTATTATTGCCCATATTTCGGGGAAAATGCGGATGCACTACATTAAAATTCTTGTAGGAGATAAGGTAAAAGTTGAAATTTCGCCGTACGATTTAACAAAAGGAAGAATAAACTTCCGTTACAAATAAGAAATAACGAATACTTAGTTAAAAGAAATAATATAAAGCGATGAAAGTTAGAGCTTCTGTTAAAAAAAGAACACCTGATTGCAAAATTGTACGCAGAAAAGGTAGAATTTATGTTATCAACAAAAAGAATCCTAAGTACAAACAAAGACAAGGTTAATAATTGTGTAACTAATAAAGCTATAAGATAATATATGGCACGTATTGCTGGTATTGATTTACCCAAAAACAAAAGAGGAGAAATAGGATTAACCTACATTTACGGCATTGGTCGTTCCTCTGCACAAAATATTCTTGATCAAGCAGGTATTGATCGTAATAAAAAAGTACAAGACTGGAATGATGACGAACAAAATCAGATTCGTGCAATCATCAACGACAGTTTTAAAGTAGAGGGTGCGCTTCGTTCCGAAGTACAGCTAAACATTAAACGTTTAATGGATATTGGCTGCTATCGTGGAGTTCGTCACCGTTTAGGTCTTCCTTTGCGCGGACAAAGTACAAAAAACAATGCCCGCACACGTAAGGGTAGAAAGAAAACTGTTGCAAATAAGAAAAAAGCAACTAAATAAGAAAGCATAAAAGTAAATAATATTATACTATGGCAAAGACTACCAAAGTATCGAAGAAAAGAGTCGTTAAGGTTGAACCTATTGGAAGAGCTTATGTTTCGGCTACTTTTAACAATATCATTATATCGTTAACAAACAATGCCGGACAGGTTATCTCGTGGGCATCAGCCGGTAAAATGGGCTTCAGGGGTTCTAAAAAGAACACTCCGTATGCTGCCCAAATGGCTGCGCAAGAATGCTCAAAAACAGCTTTTGACCTTGGCTTACGCAAAGTAAAGGTTTTTGTTAAAGGTCCGGGTTCGGGAAGAGAATCTGCAATACGTACCATTCATACCGCAGGTATTGAAGTTACCGAAATACAGGACATTACACCATTGCCACACAATGGTTGCAGACCTCCCAAACGTAGAAGAGTATAATTTTTGCATCTGCTTTTGGCGATAGTAAAAAAATAAGTTTTAACAATACATAATAAAAATATACAGGCTTTATGGCAAGATACATTGGACCAAAAACAAGGATAGCCAGAAAATTCAGGGAACCTATCTATGGACCGGACAGTTCGTACGAAAAAAAGAACTATCCTCCGGGACAACATGGTCTGAACAATCGCAGAAAAAAACAATCCGAATACGGTGTGCAGCTTCAGGAGAAACAAAAAGCTAAATATACATACGGTATTTTGGAAAAACAATTCAGAAATATTTTTGACAAAGCATCGCGTAAAGGTGGTGTTACAGGTGAAGTATTGCTGCAATTAATAGAAGCGCGCCTTGATAATGTTGTTTATCGCTTGGGCATTGCTCCTACAAGAGATGCAGCCCGCCAGTTGGTTAGCCACTGCCATATTATGGTTAACGGAAAAGTGGTTAATATTCCTTCGTTTGAATTGACAAAAGGTGATGTAATATCAGTTCGCGAACGTTCAAAATCGTTGGAAGTAATTCAAAATTCATTGGCAGGACGCGTAAACAGGTTCTCATGGTTGGAATGGGATGGCGCTTCTTTAACAGGAAAATTTGTTAATTATCCTGAAAGAGCTGAAATTCCGGAAACAATTAAGGAACAGCTTATTGTAGAGTTGTACTCTAAATAATAATGAAATTTTTATTATCTTGCACTGTTTAAATTAAAGGAAAATATATGGCTATTTTAGCTTTTCAAAAACCCGATAAGGTTATCATGATTCAGGCAGATGAATTCGAAGGTAGTTTCGAATTTCGTCCGTTAGAGCCTGGTTTTGGTATCACTATAGGTAATGCATTACGTAGGATATTGTTGTCATCATTGGAAGGTTATGCAATTACCTCCGTTCGTATAGAAGGTGTAGAACACGAATTTTCGTCTATCAAAGGAGTGGTTGAAGATGTTACCGATATCATCCTTAACCTGAAGAAAGTTCGCTTCCGTAAACAAATAGAATCGGAAGACAGCGAGAAGATAAACTTTACCTTTACCGGTAAAGATACTTTTACGGCAGGCGATATTGCTAAAAACCTTTCTATATTTCAGGTGTTAAACCCTGAAGTGGTTCTTTGCCACATGGAATCTTCAGTTAAGTTAACTGTTGAACTTACCATCAATAAAGGTAGGGGATATGTTCCGGCTGAAGAAAACAAAGTGTCTAACGCTCCTTTAGGAACAATAGCTATTGACTCCATTCATACCCCAATTAAAAATGTAAAATACAGCATTGAAAATTACAGGGTTGAGCAAAAAACAGACTATGAAAAATTAGTTTTCGATATCAAAACCGATGGATCCATTCATCCTAAAGATGCTTTAAAAGAAGCTGCCCGCATATTAATTCACCACTTTATGTTATTTAGTGATGAAAAAATAACCCTTGATATTGAAGAAAAAGCAGTGGCAGAAGAGTTTGATGAAAACACCTTGCACATCAGACAGTTGTTGAAAGGCAAACTGGTAGATATGGATCTTTCCGTTCGCGCGTTGAATTGCTTGAAAACTGCAGATGTAGAAACATTAGGCGAATTAGTAGCCTTTAATAAAAACGATTTGTTGAAATTTAGAAATTTCGGAAAAAAATCGTTAACCGAATTGGAAGACCTTGTGAAAAATAAAGGTCTGGAATTCGGGATGAATGTAGCCAAGTACAAATTAGATAAGGAATAAGCGAAATGAGACACCAAAAAGCAATAAATCATTTAGGACGTACCAGCAGTCATCGTAAAGCTATGCTTTCAAATATGGCCAGCTCTTTGATAAAATACAAACGCATCAATACTACCGTAGCCAAAGCAAAAGCTTTGCGCTCCTTTGTTGAACCTATAATTACAGGCGCAAAAAACGATTCAACTCATGCAAGACGTATGGCTTTCAGTGTTTTGCAAGATAAAGAAGCTGTTACTGAATTGTTCCGCGAAATATCGGTAAAAGTTGCCGACAGACCCGGTGGTTACCTGCGGATTTTAAAAACAGGGTATCGATTGGGAGATAATGCAGATATGTGCATGGTAGAGTTAGTTGACTATGGCGTTAACGCGGATGCTGCTCCTAAGAAAGAAACTGCAAAGAAAACTACACGTCGTGGCCGCAGTGGTGGTGCAAAAAAGACTACTGAATCTGCTTCAAAACCTGAAGTTTCGGATCAAGTTACTGAAGAAAAGGAAGCTCCTAAAGCAAAAAAAGCAGCTCCTAAAAAAGATGAAACTGAAGCTAAGGAAAAAGCACCTAAAAAAACTACTGCAAAAGATAAAAAAGAAGAATAAACTAAAGAGTTTTTTAAATGTTTATAATAATAAGGATAAGGTTTTTTTACTTTATCCTTTTTTAATGTGAACAAAAAAAGCAATCAATTATTGCTTAAATAAAAATAGAAAACTATTTTTAAATTATTAATTATAAAAAGACATTTTTATGAGTCAAATTGTGAGCATTACAGGACGCCAGATTTTAGATTCTCGTGGCAATCCTACTGTAGAAGTAGATGTATTTACATCTAACGGAATAATGGGACGTGCAGCCGTTCCCTCAGGTGCATCTACCGGAGTACACGAAGCTGTTGAACTTAGAGATGGAGATAAAAAAGTGTACATGGGCAAAGGCGTGTTAAAAGCCGTTCAAAACGTGAATAAAGTGCTTGCCGAGGAATTGAAAGGCTATTTTGTATCTGACCAAAATGAAATAGACCAACGTATGATTGAGCTTGACGGCACTCCTAACAAAGCTAATTTAGGCGCTAACGCTATTTTAGGCGTTTCGTTGGCTGTTGCCAATGCTGCCGCTCAGGAATCGGGGAGCTACTTGTTTCGTTACGTGGGAGGAGTGAATGCGAATACTTTACCCATACCCATGATGAATATTTTAAATGGCGGATCGCATGCTGATAACAGCATTGATTTTCAGGAATTCATGATTATGCCTGTAGGTGCCGAAACTTTTAGCCAAGCTCTGCGCATGGGCGCTGAAGTGTTTCATAACCTGAAAGATGTTTTGAAAAAAGGAGGCTATTCTACCAACGTGGGCGATGAAGGTGGTTTTGCTCCTAATTTGAAATCAAATGAAGAAGCGATACAAGTAATTTTAAAAGCAATAGAAAAAGCCGGTTATAAACCCGGACAGGATATTTACATTGCTTTGGATCCCGCATCAAGCGAATATTACTTGGAGAAAGAAAAAGTATATCATTTACATAAATCTACAGGCGACAAACTAACGTCAAAAGAAATGGTAGATTATTGGAAACAATGGGTTAATAAATATCCTATTATTTCTATTGAAGATGGTATGGCTGAAGATGATTGGGATGGTTGGAAATTGTTAACCGATACCATTGGCAACAAAGTTCAGCTGGTGGGCGACGATTTGTTTGTAACCAATACAGAGCGTTTAAAAATGGGAATAGAAAAAGGTGTGGCTAACTCCATCTTGATTAAAGTAAATCAAATTGGAACCTTAACGGAAACCATTAATGCGGTTAATATGGCATATCGTAATTCATACACAGCCATCATGAGCCACCGCTCGGGTGAAACCGAAGATACAACCATTGCCGACTTGGCTGTTGCGTTAAACACAGGTTTAATTAAAACGGGTTCGGCAAGTCGTACAGACCGTATTGCAAAATATAACCAATTGTTGCGTATCGAAGAAATCTTAGGACCCACAGCTACTTATTGGGGAAAAGATTTTAAATATGCCAAATAGTATTGACAGATACGACATAAAAAAGCCGGAATTAATTACCGGCTTTTTTATTCTTTCACTTATTTTCTCGTTTCTGCATTGTAGATATATATTTTTCCTTGAAAACCTTAAAAATATACATAAAAAACATAAGAGGGACATAAGTCATTCTAATAACTACTTTTATGAGAGGTTGATGATACAATTTATCCAGATTTGAGGTAAAGGCTGTAATTTAATATTATCGAAAGAAGTATAATCAAAGCCGAAATTTCCATCTAATATAATTTCTACAATTTACAATTTCTTCGAAATGTTTTTTCTGAAGGTTAAAAGTTAGAAAGATGTTGTTGGTTGGGGTGGAGTTCGGGATAAAGTAAAAGCTCCTAAAAACCATTTCCATTCTAAGTTTTTATAATCTAAACTGGCAGCATTATTGGGCAGAGTTCCTTCTATATTCGTGATGAGCAAATTTTTATGATTGTAATAATGGTATTTGATTTTGCCCAACAATAGGTAAGATTATTCAAATCGTTAATATTTTCAGTATGGGGATATCCTGTTAAACTGTATTTTTATTTTTTTGCAAGAACCTCATTTCATTCTTTGATGCTGCTAATTGCAACAGAACTTTTTTTTTACTCACTATAGCCTGTGATTAAAAACTGAATAATGAAATAAAAAATAAAAAAATATTTTGCTTTAATGGTTTCTTTATTAAAATATATCCAAAGTTAATGAAATAATTTGATATTTTTACAATATAAAAGTAACCGTTTCAGTCATTTTACATACAACACATAGTTTAAATATCATACGTACATGAAAAAAAGTTTATTTATACAGATAGTTGTTTGTTTTATTTTTTCCCTGATAAAAATTCCCTCGTATGCGCAAAAGGAAAAATTTTCTGAAATAGAGAAAAAAGCTGACAGTTTGAAGATAGTACGCCTTTTCAGCCAAGCTACAGATGAGCGTTTAAAAATCTACAAGCAAGATTCGACTTATAGAGATAATATTTTTGAAATAGCATTACTATATTCGCTTTCAGGTGAAAAGGAATTGGCGTATGACTATCTGCAAAGAGCTCTTCATACACACAATGATATAAAGTTTTTGTCATACGGAGATTTTTATTATATACGTAATGATGCGAGATGGAATGTATTGAGAGATAAACAAGTGGAGAAATATGAACGTATAAACGGGAAAATAAAGAACAAAGAAACTGCATATGTATTGTGGGATACAAAAATGAGGGATCAAGCCTACTATTCTTATGTAGATACAGAGAATGTAGATAAAGAAAAGATATGGGCAATAAAAGATTCTTTAAATAAAATTAATTTAAAAGTATTAGATTCTATTGTGTCACATAGGGGCTGGCCTAAAAAATCAGAAGTAGGTAGGAGCGCTTCAGTAGGGGCATTTTTAGTTATTCAGCATCAGGAGTTGCCGGTTCAGAAAAAATATTTTCCATTTATTGAAAAGGCAGTTAAACAACAGGAAGCCGATAAAAGTGATTTGGCATTGTTGACAGATAGAATCAGAATTTTTGAAGGGAAGAAACAAATATACGGAAGTCAAGTGATAACTGATGCCAAAGGAGAATTTGATTATAAAACGTTAGTAGATCCGTCTAATGTAAATAAACGGCGAAAGAAGATGGATTTGCCTCCTATAGAAGAGTATTTGCAAATGTTCGGCTTAAAATGGGAATATAAGAAGTAGGTAAAATACCAAAAAATTTATTTTAAAAAAATTAAAATTAAGTAAGTACTGAAGAATAATTAACTTATATTATTTTTTTAAACTACATAAATAAATAGATAAGATTTAGTTAAGTGTGTAATTAATGTACAGGATTAAGATAATAAAATAGAAAACATTAGCGGTAGGCTTGGAAGCACAGTTTCAAAGCTATATAATAATAATCACACCTGATAAATAAAAGCCTTGTATTTATGTGGGGTTAAAATAAAACTAAAGTAAACTATTTTGTGCTTACTACTTCCAAATAAGATGTATTTAAAGAATATCAAGTAAACACCGCCTTACTTATCAGATATATGAAGAGATTGTTGCGGTATTATGAAGATTATGACGATAAATAATACAATATGCCACAGGAAATAGAACGCAAATTTTTAGTAAAAAATAATGATTTTAAAGCCTTCTCTATTCGCGAAATAGGGGTAGTGCAGGCTTACTTATCGTCTGTGCCTGAGCGTATTGTAAGGGTTAGAATTTGGGGCGATAAGGCTTTTATTACGGTTAAAGGTATTCAAAAAGAACATAGCATTTCGCGCTATGAGTGGGAGAAAGAAATTCCCTATGCCGATGCGTTGGATTTATTGAAATTATGTGAGCCAGGGCGCATTGAAAAAATAAGATACATTGTACCTTTTGAAGGGCACAAATTTGAAGTAGATGAGTTTAAGGGTGATAACCAGGGACTGGTAACGGCAGAGGTTGAACTTGAATCAACAGAAGAAAAATTCTCTTATCCCCCTTGGCTGGGCGATGAAGTAACGGGAATGCGGAAATATTATAATTCTCAATTAAGCAAAAACCCTTTTACCATTTGGTAAAAGGGTTTTTAGCGGCTATTTTATTTATTCCGTAACAATAATTATTTTTTTGTCGTTATGTTGGAATTTTTGATTTTCATCTACAAGTTGTTGTGAGGAAATCGTTATTTGAATGCTGTATGGGTCTGTCTGCTTTATGCAGTCATGTTTTCCTTCTATCGATTTTATTTTATTTTCAAATTTACAGGTGGTTACAAAATTCATATTAATTAATTTTAGTATACTTGTCATATCGCCCTGTATTTTATCAGCCTCTTTTGTTTTCTTTTGTGTTTTTTGATGCCCGGATGTAGTTTCTTTAGCCGATTTTCCGCCACTAAAAAAATTTTCCAATTCCGCGGATTCTATAACAAGCGTTTTTCCATCCCAATTTTTTAACATATTAAAATTATAACTATCCAGTTTGTTTTGTCCGGATGCATTTTCTTTTTTTCCAAGTATTTCAATTTCTGCGGGCGATAAACGGTCAAATTTCATAGAAATACCGGTAAATTTACTGCTATCATCCACAATACTTTTTACAAAAGTTTTTTTCATAACAGCTATAACAGCACTATCATTTGGCATTGCATGTATAGAGTCTATACTTTTTTGGCGCTCTTCCATTTGAATGTCATACACGCTTTTCCAATCTTTGTGATATTTTCCCATCTTTATTTTATTAGCGCTTGTGCTGTCGTTTTCCATGCCGTTAGCAAAATCCATCAACTCTTTCATGTCAATATTTGTGAGCATACTAATGGTTTTGTCTTTGTGGTATGTTAATGTGCTGTCAACCGAACAGGATTGAAGCAGGCCCAATATAATAAAACTATAAAGGAATAGCTGTTTTTTTATTTTTAGTAACATGTTTATGGACAATTAGTAATTAATAATGGTTTAGAAAACTAACTGGCGGAATAAATTTTCTATTTTTACCGCTTTCTTTGTGGTTGTTATTCCATCCTTTTTTACAAATTCTTTTTAATAAAATCCAGAAATCTTGTATATAAATGATAGCGGGTATTTCCTCCGTATATGCTATGGTTGCGATTGGTATAAATTTGCATTTCGAATTGTTTATTAGCTTGTACCAAGCGTTCGGCAAACTCGTAGGTGTTTTGCACATGCACGTTATCGTCTGCTGTGCCGTGGCAAAGCAAGAGCTTACCATTAAAATCTTTTGCAAAATTTAAAGGTGAGTTTTGGTCATACCCTTCAGCATTTTCTTGTGGTGTGCGCATAAAGCGTTCGGTGTATATATTGTCGTAATAACGCCAGTTAGTTACGGGAGCCACTGCTATAGCCATCTTAAACATACCATTCCCTTTAACCATGCACGATGATGAAATATATCCACCAAAACTCCAGCCCCATATTCCTATTCGTCCGCCGTCAACATAGGGGAGGGTGGATAAATATTTGGCGGTTTCTATCTGGTCTATGGTTTCGTATTTGCCCAGCTGCATATAAGTAACTTTGCGGAAAGCTTCGCCTCGTGAACCTGTTCCGCGACCATCAACACAAACAACAATATAGCCTAATTGCGCCAGATAGTTTTCCCATCCAAACTCCCAACGGTCAAGCGCACTCTGCGAGTTAGGTCCGCTATATTGTGTCATAAATACAGGATATTTTTTATTAGGATCGAAATTAGCGGGTTTCAGCATCCAGCCATACAAGTTTACCCCTGATGCGGTGGTAAAGTTGATAAACTCGCGGTAACTGAAATTATAATCTTTGAGTTTATTGATTAAAGTTGAATTATCTTCCAATACTCTTATTTTTTTATTATTCTTATCAAAAAGGGTATAGGATGCAGGGGTTTTACTGTCGGAGTGCGAAAGAATGTAGTAGGAATAATCGCTGCTGAAAAGTATTCCGTTGGTGCCGTTTGTCAGCGATAGTTTGTTTTTGTTTTTCCCGTCGAAGCCTATGGCATATACTTCTTTTTGGTAAGGTGTGGGCTGTGCCGAAGTATAATAGATTATTTTATCCGCCTCGTTGTAGCCGTTTATATCCAATACATCATATTCTCCTTTTGTAATCTGGTTTACAAGCTTCCCATCCATATTATAGAGATATATGTGCGAATAGCCGTCCTTTTCGCTAAGGATTACAAAATGTTTTTTATCATTCAGGAATTTGATATTGTCGAAGTTTTTTTCATCGATATAATATTTATTAGTTTCGTCATAGAGTGTTGCAGTAGCCCCTGTTTCCGGATTACCTATCAGAATTTCAAAATGATTTTGATGGCGGTTGAGCCTGAAAATGGCAAGTTTATTAGCATCAGGAGTATAAAAGATACGTGGTATGTAGATATCCGTTTCTGAGCCTATGTCGAAAGTTGTTTTTTTGTTGGTAGTTATATTATAGTTATACACATTAACAATACTGTTAGGTTCGCCGGCTTTGGGGTATTTAAAAGTCGAAACTCCCGGATATAGTTTATTTGCTTCAATGGAGGGAGCCATACCTTGGAACATATTCATGCTGAATTGTGGCACCTTGCTTTCGTCAAAACGTATCCAAGCAAGGTTTCTACTGTCGGCAGACCATGCAAAAGCTTTGTTAAATTCAAATTCTTCTTCATATACCCAGTCGGGCAATCCGTTTATTATCTCGTTAAATTTACCGTCGGTAGTAATTTGCGTTTCTTTGCCGTTATTTAAATCCACATAAAAAAGGTTGTTTTCGCGCACAAAAGCCACTTTGTTGCCATCAGGGGAAAACGTGGCAAGTTGTTGTTTAGGCTTTGGCGAAAGCGGAGTTATTGTGTTTTTTTCGGTATCGTAGATATAATAAGTGGCGGTAAAAGAACGACGGTAAACTTCTTCCGTTTGTGTTTGTAACAATATTTTCTTTTCGTCGTCACTAAAAGCAATATCGTCATAATTTTTTATTGGGCAATTGCTTATTTTATTCAAGTTGAGTAGTGTGCGTGCGGTTTTCCCGTCGGCAAAGTTTTTTGCAATCAAGTTGCCGTTGTTATCCGAGGAAAGATAGGTTTTTCCATCCTTCAGCGATTGGAAATTAGGTATGCCTTTGGCGCGAAACGTATAATTTTTAAAAAAATCGTCAAAAGTAATTTGTTTGCTACCATTCTGGCTCCACAAGCTACTTGTAGCAAAGCATGTTAATAAGAATAAAAGTGAAATTCGTGAATATTTCATACGTCTTAAATTTGGTTTTATTAATTCCGTGTTCATTTCTTTATTTGTGTAGGCGCGCCGCTTGTTTTATTATAGCAATTTATTCGTTTGGCTGAAAGCTTGGTTTTTGTGGCTCATCCTTGTTAAAATGAGGCAAGGAAGTATATTATATTTTTATCAAAAGTAGAAATTTGTGTTGAAGTAAGAAATAGTAGCGGCATAAAATTTATAGCATTGTAGATAAAAGATATCGGCATGTCGGTGAAATATTGGTTTTTATCGGGAAAAGGTTGGAGGGTGGAAAGGTTGGATGGTGGGATGGTGGGATGGTAAGATGGTAGAAAGGTAGAAAGATGGAAAGATGGAAAGATGGAAAGGTGGAAAGGAGATATGTTTCATTATCACCAGATTGACGTCAACTTGCTTGCGGAAGTGAGGGTAGGCATTACCACATTGCCACATCATCATATTGCCGCATTGTCATATTGCCGCATTATCGCATTGTCACATTATCACATTATCACATTATCACATTGTTTTAGAGGTATGGATGAAATATGCCCGTTAATAAAATTGGTTATAAGCCCAAAGTCGGAATATCAAAGATAACATGTAGTGTATCGCCTATGGATAAATAAATAAAAAGTGTGCTTTCTTATGAGAAATTTATTCGCCAGATACCAGATTGTCCTGTTTCTTATGAAGAAATCTTCCAACGGATGGTCGGCGGATGTGTTTCTTGTAAGAAATGCTTTCACCCAGTGGTCGGCGGATC
>CALBZC010000025.1 GCA_937889945.1 uncultured Bacteroidales bacterium | reverse complement strand
TATTTTATATTGGGCTTCCAGCCCGAATTATCATCCATTTAACTTATTCATAAGGCATTATGTTATTTATTACGCACATTCAACACCGGTCATTAACAAAAATTCACCCTTCATACGCTATCCAATGCATTGTCTTCCTGTATATTAGCTTTGTAAAACATTTATTAAATTCAACTTTTTCATTATATCTTCGCCGCGGAGCGGCAACTTATAACAATCAGAGGCAACGCCTCTGTATTAAAAACATGTAAACCACCGCCGCCGCCCTGAAAGGGCAGCTTAAATGTACCTCTATCCGTAAAAATTCAATGCTAAAGCATTTTTTACTAAATTCGGGCATACAAATATACATTATTTTTAAAAACTATATCATTCATTTTCTGCACGTTAACGAACACACAAGTGTCCGATAACGAACACTTTCTATAAAAAAATCACTTTATCAATATATTGAAAATTAAATACTTACATTTTCCAAAAATTATCGGCACAACTTTGGCACAACTAAAATCAAAAGAATTTATCATGGATACAATTATAACAAAAAAGCACAAAAAACTAAAAAAGATACTTATTATGGGGGTTCCTGTTTTGCTTTTGGTTTTATTTGCGGTTTTTACTTTCACCCAAAAGAAAACACTGAATGTGAAGCGCGATGAAATAAGTATTCGGGAAGCCACCCAAGGAAAGTTTGAGGATATTTTAATTGTAAACGGCAAGATAGAATCACTGCATACTTCCCTGCTCAATGTAATTGAAGGAGGTGCTGTGCAGGAGATTTATAAGGAAGACGGGCAAATGGTTACAAAGGGAGAACCTCTTGTTTTAGTTTATAATCCGAATACCAATGTTAATTATTTAAGTCAGGAAACAGGCATTATACAACAAATTAACCAGTTGCGCAGCACACAAGTGCAAATTAAAGGACAAGGTTTTTCGCTTGAAAAAGAAAAGATACAGGCACAAAACGATTATAACCTATCAGAACAAGAATATATGAGGCAGAAACGATTATATGAAGCCGAAATAGGGAAAAAAGCGGATTTGGAGCGCGCGCAGGAAATATACAACTACCAAAAGAAAAGAATGGAAGTAGTGAATAACAGCATGTTACATGAAACAAAAGATCGCGAATTACAAACCTCTAATGTACAAAGTACCATAAAACAGCTGGAAAGCATTTTGGGAGTGATGCGCGCCAATAAAAAGAATTTTCTCATCAGCGCGCCGGCATCGGGCAGGCTAACATCTTTTGATGTGCAGATAGGGCAAAATCTCAACAGCGGACAAGCCGTAGGAAAAGTAGATTTAATGGATGGGTACAAGCTAACCGCACAAGTTGACGAGTTTTATATCAATAAACTTTCGGTAGGTTTAGAAGGAGCCGTAGAAGTGAATCAGCTATCTTATGCTGTAGTAGTTTCAAAAATATTGCCGGAAGTGAAAAACGGACAATTTTCCATAGAAGTTCATTTTAAAAATAAAGCGCCCGAAAATCTTAAAATAGGAATGAATTTTTCTATAAAGCTTACACTCTCGGAACCCACGCAAAGTATTATGATTCCTAAAGGCAACTTCTTTAAGGATACCGGCGGAAAATGGATTTTTGTAATGAGCTCGGAAAACAAAGCCACAAAACGCGCTATCGAATTAGGCAGGGAAAACCCGCTGTATTATGAAGTAATATCAGGTATTAAACCAGGAGAAAAGGTAATTGTATCAGATTATTCAGACTATAAAAACGTACAAGAACTAACTATTTCAAAATAAAAAAACATCAAAAAACATAAAATCATGATTACACTTGACAAAATAACCAAAATTTATCGTACGGACGAAGTGGCAACGACAGCCCTGAATAATGTTTGTTTAGAAATAAAAAAAGGAGAATTCTTAGCCATTATGGGACCTTCCGGATGTGGTAAATCTACCTTACTTAATGTATTAGGACTTTTAGATGATACAGATTCAGGTTCCTATACATTTGAGGGCGTCGAAACCACTACACTAAACGAAAAAGGAAAATCTAAGTTGCGCAAAGCCAATATAGGATTTGTATTTCAAAATTTCAATTTACTCGATGAGTTAACCGTATTTGAAAACATAGAGCTTCCGCTTATTTATAACGGCATCAAATCGAGCGAGCGCAAACCAAGGGTGAACGCCATCATGGAAAGCATAGGCATTGCACACCGCCACCGTCATTATCCGCAACAACTCTCAGGCGGTCAACAACAGCGTGTTGCCGTAGCCCGCGCCCTTGTTACAGAACCTAAACTTATACTTGCCGATGAACCTACAGGTAACTTAGATAGCCATAATGGCGATGAAGTAATGGAATTATTAACCAATCTACACCGCCAAGGCTCTACCATAGTTATGGTTACACACTCTTCCTACGACGCCGGTTTTAGCAGCCGCATCGTGCAAATGAAAGACGGGGAAATATTTACGCAAAAAGAAAATATACGCAAAGTGGACGTATTTGAAAAAGCAGAAAAACCTATAGAATAAGACAGTATGTGTTAGATAGCATTTCCGTATCTACGGATTAAATATCAAAGCAAGCATTAACACTTTTAAATAAAGCAATACATTAATAAATCGATATTAAGTGGTATGAAAAATAAATCAATGTTAAAAAACGTGTGCTTTTTTACACTTATTATAATGCTAAGTTATACATCTAAAGGTGAAATAGTAAAAAAAAGTTTCAAAATCGAAAATTTTACTTCCATTAGTGTACAAACAGGCATTCAGGTAAAAGTTATTATAGACAACAATAGCGATGTTGCTTATGCCGAAGGTAATGATGAATTGATGGAACGTTTGAAAGTTGAAAGCAATAACGGCAGGCTTCATATCTATTACGAAAGTGAATACGGCAGCAGGAGAAATCGTGAATATGAAGACAGGCAAATGAATATTACCGTACACACACCTCATCTAACCCATATTAAAACTATCTCAGCCGGAAATGTTGAATGGGATGGCGTTTTAAAAGAAAATAATATAGAAATAAAATGCGCATCTGCCGGCAGCGTTAGCGGAAATATTGATGCAAAGCAAGTGAATATAACTATAAGCAGTGCAGGTAAATACGAAGGTGAAATACATGCAGAAGAAGCCATTTTTGGTATTTCATCTGCCGGTTTTGCAACAGTTTCAGGCAAAATAGAAACGCTAAGCGTTAATGCAGCAAGCGCTTCTAATTTTGAGGGCTACAATACCATATCCGATAATGTGAGCGCTAAATCTTCAAGCTGTGCAAAAATAACATTGGGCGAAACCAGAAAAATAGAAGCCAACGCTTATTCTTTAGCTTCCATCACTTATAAGCAGAATGGTAAAAAAATAAAAATCATTGAAAAGAGGAAAAAAGACAAAGCATACAATGAGGAAGATGAGGTATCTGAATGAAACAAAAACCATTAGCTCCATTACCCTAAGCTATACTCCATCACTCATCACTTAATAACTCCATAACATTAAACAAAAAAACGTATGTTACAAAATTGGTTAAAAGTTGCATTTGCAAATTATAAAAAAGAAGCGCTCTCTACAGTGATAAATATTATAGGATTATGCCTTGGTTTTACAGGATTGCTACTGGTTTTGCTTTGGTGGAACCATGAAAAATCTTTTGAACAATGGAATCCTAATAAAAATGATGTATATTACATGTACCATAAAGATCCAGATGGGTACTCAAATAATACTTCATACGCTATACTTACACATGCTAAAGAAAAAATCCCCGAGATAGAAGATATCTTTTACGTGTCAGATTGGAATGGAACAGAAAAAATTGTGATTAATCAAAAGAACTTTTATCAAAAGGGCAATTTTGTTACCTCTGAAAATTTCTTTGAAATTTTCCCTTTTACCATATTAAAAGGTTCTAAAAATACAGCGCTAAAGGATGACTACTGTATTGCATTAGAAAAAGAAACTGCAATAAAATTTTTTAACACGATTGAGTGTATAGGCAAAGAACTTCAAATAAATGATAAAAACTACAATATTACAGCCGTATATAATTTGCCGGAAACTCCCGAATTATTTAGACCTCTTTACATTCGCAGAACACCGACAGCTCTTATTAACGATGTTAAAGAATATTGGGGTGCTTATAGATTTAGGGGAATGTTGAAACTAAAAAAGGGAACAAATCCTGATATTGTTGCGGACAAACTAATGAAAGATATTATGTATCCTAACAGAATTGTAACTGGGGCTAAAAGGTTGGGCATTTCTCCTGCCGAATATCAAAAGCAAAACGGTCCTCTCAAAATGAAGCTTACATCTTTGGCTAATTTAAGAATGAAGAGTGAAGCAAGTGCTATGGTATCAGATACGGCAGATACAAAAACGATTAAAAGCTTATTTATTTTATCTCTACTAATCATTATTATTTCTAGTATAAACTTTATTAATTTAAAAACCGCACATGCTGTAAAACGAGCTAAAGAAGTAGGTATTCGTAAATCTTTGGGTGGAACTAAATTCAAACTGGCTTTACAGTTTATGTTGGAAGCTTTTATAATTTGCATGGTATCCGCTTTCCTTTCTTTTTTAGTCGCATATAGCTTATTTCCGATATTTAAAACTGCTATATTTTCAACTTCAATTGCCTTTGCACAACCTATTGTTTATGCCTATTTTTTTATTGCCATTATTTTAATAGTTTTTATAACAGGTTCATTTCCTGCATTTTACATTTCTAATTTTAAAGCCGTAGATGTATTAAAAGGAAACTTTTCAAGAAGTAAAAAAGGTACTTGGCTTCGTAATACTATATTATGTTTACAAATGGCAGTATCAGCATTTTTTATTATTAGTGGCTTGGTGATATATAAACAAGTAGATTTTATGTTGCATAAAGACTTAGGATTCAATGCCAGTCAAGTAATTCGTGTTAATCTGTCTGCAAAACATGAAGATAATAAGGTTGTTTATAATCTTTCAAAAGAATTATTGTCTAAAGTTAAGGGAGTAGAGGATGTAAGTTTTAGCAGTTTAGCACCTCCGGCATGGAACTTTAGCTCATGCAATGTAGATTATCTAAATAAGTCGGTAGATATGGGCTACGGATTTATGGATTACAACTTTCTTAAACTTTTAAATATTTCTGTTGTAAAAGGCAGAAGTTTTTCTGCCGATTTTGCTTCTGATACAATTAGCGCTTGCATGCTTAATGAAACAGCTGCTAAATCGTTAGGCTGGACAAATGAACAAGCCCTTTCCAAACAATTGACATTAGGAGCGGATGGTAAAAAGTATACGGTAATAGGTATTGTAAAAGATTATAACTTTTGGGATTTAGCTACTAAAATATATCCGGTGTTTTTTAAACATTACATGGGGCAAGAAAAAGTAAAACACTATTTGCATGATGTGCTTATAAAATTAAATACAAACGACATAGAGGCTACTATCAAAGAATTAGGTAAAATATGGAGTTCAAAAATAGAACCTAACGATAGATTTGATTATTCATTTATTGATAAGGATTTTGCTCAGACTTTTGATAAAGTAAAAAAACAACGAAACGTATTTTTTATACTAATGCTTGCCGTATTAAGTGTTGCGCTATTGGGCTTGTTTGCTCTTTCCACGTTCCTTATTCAACAGCGTTTACGCGAAATATCCATTCGCAAAGTATTGGGTGCCGAAACTAATAAGTTGGTTTCAAAGTTAGTGCGTAATTATCTCTTGTTAACAATCCTTGGCTTTATTATATCCATTCCGTTTGCTTACTATTTTATGAACAAATGGCTTTCAGGCTTTGCCTATCGCATTGATATGCCGTGGTTGCCTTATATGTTAAGCTTTATATTGCTGTTGGCACTAACTTTTGCCGTGGTTTCGATAAAAGCACGTGCCGCCACAAAAGTAAAAGTTATAAAATGGCTGAAGTATGAGTGAGAGCATGGAGCATGGAGCATGGGGCATGGGGCATGGAGTTCGGAGCTTGGAGCGTGGAGTTAGAAAATGTGTTAATGTGATAATTTGCTCATATGCTAATATAACTTCATCACTTATCACTTATCACTTATCACTTATCACTTATCACTTATCACTTATCACT
>CALBZC010000024.1 GCA_937889945.1 uncultured Bacteroidales bacterium | reverse complement strand
AAGACCAAGGTTTCCTGATCAACGCTAATCGGATCAGGGTTAGTCGGGACCTAAGACAAACCCGAACGGGGTAGTCGATGGACAACATGTTAATATTCATGTACCGGCTCAATTGCGATGGGGTGGCGGAGGAGTGAAAGTTCTGCGTACTGACGGAATAGTACGTTGAAGGGTGTAGATATATTCTGAATAGTAAAACACGTTTGGAATGTCGAACCTGATAGTACCGCAAGCCCTCGGGCAAGCGGATAATGAACCTAATCAGACTCACAAGAAAAACCCCTAAGCTTCAGATTGAAGCCGCCCGTACCGGAAACCGACACAGGTGGTCGAGGAGAGTATCCAAAGGCGCTCGAGTGATTCATGGTTAAGGAACTAGGCAAATTAGTCCTGTAACTTCGGAATAAAGGACCCCTTATTAATATGAGGGCGCAGAGAAATGGCCCAGGCGACTGTTTATCAAAAACACATGGCTTTGCTAAATCGAAAGATGACGTATAAGGCCTGACACCTGCCCGGTGCTGGAAGGTTAAGAGGAGAGGTTAGTCGCAAGGCGAAGCTTTGAATTGAAGCCCCAGTAAACGGCGGCCGTAACTATAACGGTCCTAAGGTAGCGAAATTCCTTGTCGGGTAAGTTCCGACCTGCACGAATGGTGTAACGATCTGGGCACTGTCTCAGCCATGAGCTCGGTGAAATTGTAGTTCCGGTGAAGATGCCGGATACCCGCAACGGGACGGAAAGACCCCGTGCACCTTCACTATAGCTTAACATTGACATTGAATAAACGATGTGTAGGATAGGTGGGAGACTGTGAAGCGGCTTCGCCAGGAGTCGTGGAGTCATCCTTGAAATACCACCCTTTGTTTATTCGGTGCCTAATCCCGCACAAGCGGGAGACAGTGTTTGGTGGGTAGTTTGACTGGGGTGGTCGCCTCCAAAAGCGTAACGGAGGCTTTCAAAGGTACCCTCAGCACGCTTGGTAACCGTGCGTAGAGTGCAATGGCATAAGGGTGCTTGACTGTGAGACCGACAAGTCGATCAGGTAGGAAACTAGAGCATAGTGATCCGGTGGTTCCGCATGGAAGGGCCATCGCTCAAAGGATAAAAGGTACTCCGGGGATAACAGGCTGATCACTCCCAAGAGCTCACATCGACGGAGTGGTTTGGCACCTCGATGTCGGCTCGTCACATCCTGGGGCTGGAGAAGGTCCCAAGGGTTCGGCTGTTCGCCGATTAAAGTGGCACGTGAGCTGGGTTCAGAACGTCGCGAGACAGTTCGGTCTCTATCTGTTGTGGGCGTTGGAAATTTGAGGGCACCTGACTCTAGTACGAGAGGACCGAGTCGGACATACCGCTAGTGTACCTGTTATGGCGCCAGCTGTACAGCAGGGTAGCTACGTATGGTTGAGATAAGCGCTGAAAGCATCTAAGCGCGAAACTCAGCTCAAGATGAGATTTCCTTTAAGGGTCGTTGTAGACTACGACGTTGATAGGTTGCAGGTATAAAGGCAGTAATGTCACAGCCGAGCAATACTAATTACCCGTAAATTTTCTGCTGACGTTAAGTTTATCATTGTGAAATATTATGTGTTTTCTTTCTGCAAATGTCGATTTTTTTGAACTTTAAGATATTTAAGATCTTTTGGTGGCTATAGCGACGGGGCCCACCTCTTCCCATTCCGAACAGAGAAGTTAAGCCCGTCCGCGCAGATGGTACTAGGTAAAACTGGGAGAGTATGTCGCTGCCGATCTTTTCTAAACCCTTACTGGTAACGGTAAGGGTTTTTTGTTTTTATACTCTTTTGTTAATGGACTTATCATTCTTCCATTTTTATACTTGCAGTCAAATTAAAAATATTAGAAAAGTATTTCACCCACAAAGCTATGTAAAGGATAATTTGAAATAGGCAAAGTGTATTTTATTGAGTATTAAAAGGCTTTGTTTTCTTTGTGTTTTGCTTATTTTTCCTTTGTAGTTTATGTTTTTTACTTTTAAGATAAGCTACTTTAACCTTATAGTTTTATTCATCTCATAAGGAATAGAAGAATTGTCAAGTTGGTAAATTTTAAAAGATGCATTCAGTTTCTTTGTTCCCCTTATAAACTTTTAGCTCTATGTTAAAAACAGTGGGTAATTAAATTTGAGCTTACTACAAGTAAAGTAAATCATATTGGTAAAATTATTTAAGTTGGCATATCCTCTTGCTCTTTTTTTGGCAAGTTGGATTTTGGCGTTGAGCCCCTCTAAAATTCCGTTGTTCACTTTGCTTTGAATATAGTTTAGAATGTGGCTCCACTGTGCTTTGATTGTTTTTGCCACATCTTTGAATGGGAATATACCGCTTTCTTCTGCCAACTCGCACCAGAAAGCTAGCCGGCAGCCTCTTCGGGCTGTTCAATATCCCAAAAGTCATTGAATAGTTCTTTTAACCGATAGCCTTCTCCCAGCTTGGGGTACATTTCTATAAGCAAGTCTCTTTGCTGCCGGATTTCAGGCATCAGCTTCCTTTTCAAAAAGGTGTATTTATGTCCTTTAAGAAGTTTGTTCCCTTTTGCGAAGCTCATCCATTGCTTTGTTGATCTCTTTTACCACATGGAATTTATCAAAGGTGATTGCTGCATCGGGCAAGTGGTTAATACATCCCGATATAAAAGAAGGGGACATGTCTATACATACCTGTTCTATGGATGGAATATCAACATCCTTTTTCTTCAAATAATCCACACTCTTTTCTATGCACCCGGCATCTTTTCCGGGAGTGGCAAACAATACCCTTCGCTGCTGCAAATCAACCATGGTGGTAATATAATTATGCCCTTTTCTCAGGGAAGTTTCATCGAACCCAACCTTAGTCAGGTTTTCTATGGTATCTTCACTATGGGCAATGCCAATCCAGTAGCTGAACACATTCCAAAGCCGATTGGGATATACTTGTAATATATGTGCTGCTTTGTTCACGGGCATTTCATTCTCAATTAACAGCATGGAAAACGCTTCAAACAGCAGGGTAAAACCGCTGCCTTTTCTTGCCCAGGGTACTGGCTGGGTTTTAATGGTTCCATCCGATTGCTTTACCCTTGGCACTTTAGCATGTAAATAGCATTTGTGCTGAAAAAAATTCAGGTGCTGCCACCTCCTTTGAATTGTATCATGGGCAGTGTATTCTATTCCATCTTCCCCTTGAATTTATAGCCCCGTTTAAAGGACAAATGAATGTCTAATTGGTTTTCCTTGTCAAAGTTAACTTCTTTGATATACCAAGGCTCTTGTAAGCCTAATGCTATGGAAAATATTTCTGTCGAATTTTGCATGCCCAAATTTATTCTTTTTATATTTACCCACTAAAAACAACATAGAACCGAAAAAATCATATCCCATACCGATATAACTCCGCCAATGTTTCGTTCATGCTTTTTTCGGCTTCCAAGAGTTTGTCAACGCCGGCATAGTATAGTGAAAGTTCCATCAGGTAGGTAAGCAGGTTTATTTCTCCTTTGTCCAAAGCTTTTTGCAATAAAAACTCATTGTTGGAGCGTTCTAATTGCTGCTTGTATTTGGTGGTGGCATCTTGCAGTTGGATGGCTTGTGCATGCAAATTTTTCAGCTTTTGGTAAAATTGCCTTTTGTTATCTTGTTCCAGTTGCTGGTATGTCAGGCGGTTAGCTTCCGCGGCTTTTACCATATTGCGCGTTTCCCACAAGGGAATGGATAATCCCAATGCCACGCCGTGAAATTTCTCTTTAGGCACTATTTCTCCGGTATAGCCTACCGAAAATTTGGGCAAAGTCAGGGTTTTGCTCAATTGTATTTCCTTTTGTGAAAGTAGAACTTGCTCCTTTGCCCAACCCAATACCGGATTTTTTTCTTCCAAGCTTTTATACCACTGTTCAAAGTCCCTACTAATAAAGGCATCGACTAAGTGTGTTTCCATAAAATGTATTTCTTTTCCTTCATTTAGGCGGGTGAGCTCGGCGTTTGCCGTGGTTTGCGCTATATGGTTGGCTTGGTAATCTTGTTGGAGCATCAGCAGGCTGTTTTGGGTTTTATTGTATTCCAAGATGTTTGTTTCGCCGGCATCCAACATTTTTTTGTAGGCAGCAGCTAAATCTTGTGCATGTTTCAACCGTTTTTGCAGCTCTTCTGCACGTGCATTATAATACGCCAGTTCAACCAATTTTTTGCGGGCTTCAAAAAGCAATTCTATACGTTGCTTTTGATATTCCCATTCCACCACGTTGTTTTTAAGGTTAGCCACCTGATTTCTTAACTTATAGGCGGAAGGGAAATCGAAAGATTGGGTGGCACTCAGCGCTATCTTGTTGCCTACTTCGGTAGGGGAGCCCCACAGGTAGTTGAATCCCACCTGTGGATTTGTAAGAAAAATGCCTGTTTTATTATTTATTTTTTGCGCTTCTGCTTGGTAGCGTAAAGCTTGCAATGTGCTGTTGTTTTTTTCTATTTCTTGCAGAACGCTTTCGGTGGTGGATTGCGCCCATACCGTCCACGGCAAAATAGCCCCTACCACGTATATAATTATTCTTTTTATCATATCTGTATGGTTTGTAAAATTATTATTCTTGTTTTATCTGCATTTGTTTTTAATACATTATTCTTGTTTCTTTTTATATAACGTGTAAACAATAGGTATAACATACATGTTCAACAGCGTTGAAGTCATTAGTCCGCCGAGTATAACTTTAGCCATCGGACTTTGAATTTCATTGCCTGACAGATTGCCACGTAGCGCCAGAGGTATAAGCGCCAAAGCTGCGGTTAAGGCGGTCATTAAAATAGGCGCCAGCCTATCCATAGAACCTTTTATAACCGTATCCTGCAAATTGTGTCCTTCCTGTTGGAGCTGTTGATAGTGCGAAATAAGTAAAATGCCGTTGCGCGTGGCAATACCGAAAAGGGTTATAAAACCAATGATAGCCGGAATGCTTAAAATATTTGACGTGATGAAGATAGCGAAAACTCCACCGATTAAAGCAAGGGGAAGATTTAACAAAACAATGCCGGCGAGTTTGGTATTTTTAAACTCTTGATAAAGAAGTAAGAAAATTAAGAGTATCGCGCCTATAGAAGTAAGCATAAGCGTTTGTGAGGCGCGCGCTTCGCTTTCAAACTGTCCTCCGTATTCCACGCGATATCCTTCGGGTAATTTTACTTTTTCGTTTATGTTCTTTTTAATATCATTTACCACGCTACGTAAATCTCTGCCTGCCACGTTGGCTGAAATTACCAGTTTGCGCTGCACGTTTTCCCTGCTAATGGAGCCGGGGCCTGCAACAGAAACTACTTCGGCTATTTGTTCCAAGGGGACTTTTTTACCATCTTCTGTGTCAAGTAACGACTTTTTGAGGTCATCGATAGATTCGGTATAATTTTTATTAAGTTTCAATACCAGATTAAAGTTTCGTTGTCCTTCATAAATATCAGCCATTTTTTCACCATTGAAAGCGGTAGTGACAAATTCGTTAAATGTGGACATAGAAACATTATAGGCGTTCATCATATCTCTATTTGCTTTTATCTGAATTTGAGGCGTTTCGGTTTGTTGCTCAACGGAAACATCTACCAGTCCTTCAATGCCTGTGATTGCCGCTTTTATGTCGTTTCCAAACCTGAACATGGTATTGAGGTTGTTGCCGAATAATTTAACGGCAATGTTGGCGCGCGTACCTGACAGAATATGATCGATACGGTGCCCCAAAGGTTGTCCTACGCTTGCCACCACCCCGGGAATGTTTGCCAGTTTGGTTCTCACGTCCTTTAAAAAGGCTTCACGACTACGTTCTTTAAGTTTAAAATTAACGTCAATTTCAGCGCCGTTGGACGATTGGGAATGCTCGTCAAGTTCACCGCGACCGGTGCGCCTTGCGGTGCTTTGGATCTCAGAAATAGACAATAATTCCTTTTCGACAATAGTGCCTAAGTGGTCTGACTCTTCAACTGATGTGCCGGGTTTGGTTACTACGGCAAGCGTTAGCGAACCCTCGTTAAATTCGGGTAAAAAACTGTGTCCCATTTGAAAAAATAAAACGGATGAAAGAATGAATAGCCCTATCAAAGCACCTAATATGGCTTTTTTGTGTTGTAAACTCCATGTGAGGGTGTGAGTGTATAATTCACTTAACTTACGGATTATCCATTTATCTTTTTGGTTGCGGCTCAGGTAGTTGTCATTGGTAAGCAGAAGTTTGCAAAGCAGGGGGGTGAGGGTCATGGCTACAATCATGGAAACAAAAAGCGACACGATAAAAGATATGCCGAGCGGCTTTAACATGCGCCCCTCCATACCGGAGAGAAAAAACAGCGGAATAAAGGCAGTAATAATGATGAGTGTAGCGTTAATAATAGACGCCCTGATTTCCTTGGAAGCATTAAAAACAACATCCTGTGCCGAGCGTCTTTTTTCGGGAGGCAATAGTCGGTTTTGCCGCAGTCGTTTATACACGTTTTCCACATCAATAATGGCATCGTCAACCAGCACGCCTATAGCAATTGCCATGCCTCCCAAACTCATGGTGTTTATATTAAGGTTAAGCCATTTTAATACCAAAACAGCGCCTAATAGGGAGAGGGGAATGGCAATTAAAGAGATGAGGGTGGTTCTGAAACTTCCCAGAAACAAAATGAGTATAATGATAACAAAAACAGAACCTTCTATCAGTGCGCGTTGCACGTTTGTAATGGAAGTATTGATAAAATCGGCTTGTTTAAAAATATTTGTATTAATGCTTACATCTTTGGGTAATGTTTTTTGCAGGTTTTGCAGATTATTTTCAATACGTTGGGTAAGTTCAGAGGTGTTTGCTTTTGGCTGTTTGAGTATGGAGATGATAACGGCAGGCTTTGCGTTGATAGAAGCGGTACCTGTTTTAACACCATTGCCTATACTCACATCCGCCACTTGGTGGAGTCGGATTGCTTTTCCCGAGGCGGTTTTTACAAATATATTCCCCAGTTCATCTACGTTATTAGTGCGGGCAATGCCTCTTATAACGTATTCATTTCCATATTGACGGAGTATGCCTCCGTTTGAATTTTGGCTCACGTTTTTGCAGGCATCTGCTAATTCTTTCATGGATACGCCCAAAAATTTCATGCGTTCGGGATCGGCAAGCACTTGGTATTCCTTGTTTTCACCGCCAATAACCGTAACCTGCGATACACCTGTTGTTGCCAGCAGCAAAGGTTTTATGTTCCATTCGGCAATGGTGCGCAAATCGCGTAAGTTGGTACTGTCAGCCTGTAAGCCCAGAAAAAATATTTCGCCCATTACGCTGGATTGGGGCGCAAGGGTGGGTTGTCCCACACCTAAAGGCATTTGGGCATTCACGGAAATGAGTTTCTCGCTTACAATCTGTCGCGCTTTAAAAACATCCATCCCCCAATCAAATTCAGCCCACACAAACGAATAGCCTTGTGCGGATGTGGAGCGCACGCGGCGCACGCCTGTAGCTCCGTTGATGGCGGTTTCTATGGGAAATGTAACAAGCTTTTCAACCTCTTCCGCTGCCATGCCGTGAGCATCCGTAAGTACTACCACGGTTGGCGCGGTAAGGTCGGGGAATACGTCCACATCCATATTTTTAGTAGTGATGCTTCCTGCCACCATCAGGATAATGGCGCACACCAATATAAAGAGCTTATTATCAAGTGAAAATTTTATGATTTTATTTAGCATAGTTTTATGAGTTAATGAGTTAGTAGTGGGGAGTAGAGAGTGAAATAGTTAATTAGTGAAATAGTGGATTAGTGGGATTAGAGGTTGGAGTAAAATAATGAATCAAAAAATAGGATTATCGTTTATAAGTGAAATAGGATAGAGCTGAATAAGCATTTTTATAAATAGTTATTGCCAACAACTCCTTCATTCCCTCATTTTTCATTTTTATTTTCTCTTTTCCTAATTAACTATTTTACTACTCCTAATGCACATGCCCCGCGTGTGGGTCTAGAGCGCCTGACGATTGCGCCAATTTTACTAAAAAGGCACCTTTGGTAACTATACGTTCATGCGTGCTCAACCCCGAGAGGATTTCTGTTTTTATGCCGTCGGTAATCCCTGTTTTTACTTCTCTTTTTTCGAAAAGTTCAGGTGTAACCTGCACAAAAACAAAAAATAAGCCTTGTTCTTCAACAATAGCCTTATTGGGTATGGTGAGTGCCGTGTTTTTTTCAATAGTTTTGAGATAAAGTTCTACAAAGCTGCCCGATATAAAATTGGCTTTGTTACTTACCTGAATATTCACGGGAATAAGATAGTTTTCTGCTTCCATACTGCTTGCAAGAGGCAAAATTTTTCCGTCAAGCTCGGTTAAATTGTAAACCTTATCATCATTAGATTTTCGGATGTTGGCGCTTTTTACGGATTGTAAAGCGGAAGCATATTTTTGCGAAACCTCGGCATGCAGCACCAGGTTATGGTTTTTTGCTACGGCTATCACAGGCTGTCCCATACTCACAAAACTTCCGTTTTTTGCATACACTTGTTTGATAAAACCGCTTATGGGGCTTGTACCCGATTGTCCTGATGCGCCCATGGTTCGGGCATTATTATAAATAGCTTTTGCGGTTTCGTAAGCGTTTTTGGCTTCAACCACATCCTTATCCGATACAATTTTATCTTTTGCCAGCTCTTGTTTGCGCTCATAGTTGGCTTTGGCGGTGTTGTAATTTGCTTGAGCTTCCGCATAGCGCACCGCCGAGTTATTAGATGCTAAGCCGCTGCCCGAAATGGAAAAAAGCAGTTGCCCTGTTTTAGCGGTGTTTCCTTCCACTATATTGTTTTTCATATTTACCATGCCGTCGGTTTTGGCAGCTATGATAACCTCATCGCCCATAGCCGATTGCACAACGGCTGTGGTTTTAATCACTTCGCCGATAGGTTCTGTTTGTGGAAACCCTGTTGCAAAATCCACTTTCCATGATTGCTCTTTGGTAAAAGAAATGCCGGTAGGCGGAAAATCATGTTCGTCATATCTGTACACCATTGTTTCGTCATCATGATGATCTCCGGCATATGTAGGGCTGTGCGCATGTTCATGGGTTACTTCGGCATGCATGTGTGTTTCTTTGCTTTCATGCATATGAGCCTGTTGGTGCATATCGTCATGCGTGGCAAAAACAACAATTTCCGGAATTTCTATTTTGCTGTTACCATTAGCGGTTGATATGTCAAATACCAATGCACCTTCTCCTGCTGAATTAGGTTGTATCTCAAAGGTATAAATGCCTTTTTTTTCGGTGCTGTTCAGCTTTTTCTTTACCTCAGCGTTGCCCACTTTTAATGTGAGGGTAATGTGTGCAGAGTCAATGGGTTTAAAATCGGCTAAACGTGTAAAATGAGCCAATATAGTAGCGGTTTTCCCTACAATTAAAGGGCTATATTCGCCATATAATTCGTATGTTGTGTTGTATGCGGCAAAAAGGGAAGGCTCATGCGCGTGCTGGTGTGCATCCTCGGGGTGTTTATGTTTGCATCCCAGGCATGTTAGGCACATGAGCAGAAAATATGCGTATTTTTTCATCTGTTTATTTTTAAAATTTTATTACATAGGTCATATATCTGTCCTGCCTACAATATACAGGCTGTTGATAGGCAAGCCATACGCCATAAATAAGCATTTGCTGTTGGCATCTTAAATTTTTACTTATGGCTATTTCATAAGGATTAAAAAAAATGAATATAAATGACTATTTCATGTTGCGATTTTTGCAACATGTTACATGAAATGAACTACAAGCATTGTAGTTTACGCAATAGCAGGAGGCGCCCGCAAACCGAGGAGTTGGTTTACATAAATGCAGCAGAGGGGTATTTTATCTGCATAATCAAGCGGGTAGGAGGGTTGCTCTATTTTTTTTATCATCCACTTGCTACATGCAATATAAGCATGGAGCAATGAAAAGTCGTGTTGTGTTTTTTGAAGCGTAAAATCTTTTTTCTGTGTTTCGCAGGGTACAACTTGGGTGTTGTTTAAATCGCAACAACCCTTGCATGGATGTTTTTGGTGGTGGTGAGAACTATCTTCGGGATGAAATAAAGAAAAATCTATACAAATATGACTTTCGTGATGATGATGCGGCACCACGGAGTGTACCAACATTACTATATTGGCAAGCAATAAAAAAAACAGAATTAAGCTTTTCTTTTTCATCAAGACAAAAGTAATGATTATTTTGCAACCAACAACTTTGCAATTGTTTCTTCCGGATTGGAAGATGAAAACACGGTGTTGCCGGCAACCAGCACATCAGCACCGGCTTGGTAAAGTTTTGGTGCATTTTCCAATGTAACGCCACCATCTACTTCAATTAAAATATTTTTCCCGGTAGCAGCAATCATACTTTTAAGTTGGGAAATTTTTTTATATGTATTTTCAATAAATTTTTGTCCGCCGAATCCGGGATTAACAGACATGAGCAGCACCAAATCAAGGTCGGGAAGTATATCGGATAATAGGTTCACGGGCGTATGAGGATTGAGAACTACTCCCGCTTTCATGCCTGTTTCTTTTATTTGTGCTATAGAACGATGCAGGTGGGTAGAAGCTTCGTAATGTATGGTTAAAATATCTGCTCCTGCGTCTTTAAATGCTTGTATATACCGCTCGGGTTGCACAATCATCAAGTGTACGTCGAGTAATTTTTGAGCGGTTTTTCTTACGGCTTTTACCACAGGAATGCCATACGAGATATTAGGTACAAAAACGCCATCCATCACATCTACATGTATCCACGCTGCTGTTGAGCGGTTAAGCATTTCTATTTCTTCGCCGAGCTTTAATAAATTGGCAGATAACAAGGAAGGGGAAATAATAGCCATAGCACTGTATTTTTTGCAAAGCTAATAAAAAAAGAGAGGATGACCCCTCTCTTTTCATTTATATTTACCCTAAATATGTTTGAAGTATTTTACTCCGGCTTGTATGCTTAAGTCGGCGAATAGCTTTTTCTTTGATTTGATTCAGAACACTATTTTTTCAAAACATAAATAAAGTTATTAAATTTATTTATAAATTTGTTTTCGTAAGTAAAATAATTTGATTGTTGTTATGGATATTGTCTGTTTTATTACTAAATAAAAGCTTTATGGTTCATTTTAGACACTTACTAAATAATAAAATTTTAATTTTATTAACCATAACTATAATAGTCCATGGATGTAAAAAAGAAGAATGTTTCATAAAAGTTAACAGAGATTCGTTTGTGTCTGTTATGGATGCTAAGCAAGTTGCTACGAATTTCAATTTTGAAACTATTATGAGAGGTAATTTATTAAGAAATTTTAACATAAGAAGAAGTCATAGAAAAGTAAAAGAAGTTATAACGCTATCATGTAAAAATAATCCATACTTATATATATTTAATTATGAAAAAGGAGGATATGTTATTGTGCCAGCAGATAACAGATTGCTTCCTATAATTACATTTAGTGAAACAGGTTGTTTAGATATTGACTCTTTGCCGGATGGTTTACGTTATTGTTTAGAATTAACTGCCAACCAAATTAAAAAAAATAGGGATCTAAGTTTAAATCAATCAGATAAAGTTAAAAAACTATGGGATATAGGTAAAACATATATTAAACCAACAGACCCCAACAATCCTGAAAATGATTACTCATATTATTATTCTATGGAGCCTTTATTAAAAACGCAATGGCACCAAGGATGTGGGTTTAATACTTATTGCCCATCAATGACAGAGGGGGATTGTCAACATGCTTATGCTGGTTGTGGTACAATAGCAGTTGCGCAAGTAATGGCATATTGGAAATATCCATCAACATATCATTGGGATAGAATATCAAATATACAAGGAAGTGATGAAGCCGCTCGATTAATAGGAGATTTGTTTCCTATAATTATAGATAGTTATGATAAAAATGGTTCATCTTGTAAAAACGATTATAACTTAAGGCATGCTTTTTTAAAAGTTGGATATAAATCTGCTTCACTGGCTGGTTATGTAAATGGGATTAATGAAAATGGGGGATACGATTTTCAAAAGGTTATTTCTAATTTAAATAATAATCAACCAGTAATATTAGGAGCTTATAGTGATTATAAGAAAATATTATTTGTAAAATGGGCTGCAGGAAAAGGGCACTTATGGGTATGTGATGGTTATAGTAAAACGGTATTTACAGATTCTGAATATTTATATTTTCACATGAATTGGGGACAAGGCGGTAATACGCAATCGTGGGTAGCTTTTAATAATTGGGACTATCATTCAATAATAAGTTACAACTATTTTCAAGATATGATATTTGATATTCATCCATAACGGAGTAAAATAATGAAAAAAAAATATTTTATTGCTATTCTAATTGGAATTTTTGCATTTGTAATTTCTTGCAGTTTTCCAAAGGAACCCCTTTTATTTATGATTGATGTTAAAATATTTTATAAAGATAAACTGGGACGAGACTTATTTAATATCCAAACGCCTAATAATTTTGATGTGAATAAAATTAGTTTGTACTTATTGAAAAATGGCAAGCGAAAATTAATCCCTCATTTTAATGAAAGTAATACTAACTCAGGCTATAGTATATATAAATATAATTCTACAGGAGATAATCTTTTATTTTTTTATATAGAAGCGGATAGTATTATAATAGAGTTAAACAATCAAATTACAGATACATTGGTTAGTGAAATTATTAGGCATAACAGGGAGCCTGTAAGAGTTAATAAAATATGGTATAATGGTATAATTATGTGGGATAATTATTCGGGTAAGGAAAGAATTTTTACTATTGTTAAATAGAAAAAACATAAAGCAAGGATTATTCCTTGCTTTATATTTACCCTAAATATGTTTGAAGTATTTTACTCCGGCTTGTATGCTTAAGTCGGCGAATAGCTTTTTCTTTGATTTGGCGTACACGTTCGCGTGTTAAATCAAATTTCTCGCCTATTTCCTCCAATGTATAGGGATGTGTGCCTCCAAGTCCGAAATAAAGCCTTATAACGTCAGCTTCGCGTGGCGTGAGCGTGGCAATGGCACGATCAATTTCGGTACGTAAGGATTCATAGAGCAATCCTGTTTCGGGCGTGATGCCTTCATCGCTGCGAAGCACATCATACATGGTGTTGTCTTCGTCCTGAATTAAAGGTGCATCCATGGATACATGGCGCCCGCTGTTGCGCATGGAATCGCGCACTTCGTTTTCGCTAATTTCCAATAAACCGGCAATTTCGTCGCTTCCCGGTTCTCTTTCATACTCTTGTTCTAACTTGGCATAAGCCTTGTTAATTTTGTTAATAGCTCCGATTTTATTTAAAGGCAAGCGCACAATACGTGATTGTTCAGCCAAAGCCTGCAAAATAGATTGTCGAATCCACCATACGGCATAAGAAATAAACTTAAAACCTCTGGTTTCATCAAAACGTTGCGCTGCTTTTATCAGTCCTAAGTTGCCTTCATTGATAAGGTCGGGAAGGCTAAGCCCTTGATTTTGGTATTGTTTAGAAACAGAAACCACGAAACGTAAATTGGCTTTGGTAAGTTTTTCCAACGCGGCTCTATCGCCTTGTTTTATGCGTTGTGCCAGTTGAACTTCTTCTTCGGCTGTTATCAATTCCACTTTGCCAATTTCCTGCAGGTATTTGTCTAACGAAGCCGTTTCGCGGTTTGTTACTTGTTTGGTAATTTTGAGTTGCCTCATTGTTTATTCGAAATAAATTTTATGTGTCCGTTAAATAACTAAAATTACTTTATTAAATAAAAATAAGCTTATAGAGCCTCTTGTTGAGGGTTACCATCTTGAGGTTTGTCTTTAGGCTTATTTTCCTGTTGCATATTTTCCGGTTTGGGCAACAATACTTTGCGCGACAACTTCAGCTTATTGGTTTTTGGGTCGATTTCAATCAGTTTAACGTCAATTTTATCGCCTACTTTCAGTACACTTTCAACATCTTTGAGGCGTTTCCAGTCAATTTCCGAAATATGAAGCAATCCGTCTTTTCCGGGTAATATTTCTACAAAAGCGCCAAAAGTGGTAATTGTTTTAACCGTGCCATGATACACTTCGCCTATTTCAGGAACCGCCACAATACCTTTTATTTTTGCTATAACGGCATCAATAGACTCTTTATTGTTTGAAACAATATCAATAATGCCAAATTCGCCTTCTTCTTCAATCACAATGGTTGAATTGGTTTCGCGTTGCATTTCCTGTATAATTTTACCACCGGGACCAATTACAGCACCAATAAATTCGCGCGGAATAGTCATTTTTACAATGCGCGGAACGTGCGGTTTATAATCGGCACGGGGTTCTGAAATAACTTCGGCGATTTTGCCTAAAATATGCAGGCGTCCCAAACGCGCTTGTTCCAATGCTTTACGCATGATTTCGGCAGACAAGCCATTAACTTTAATATCCATTTGGCAGGCAGTGATGCCGTCCGTAGTTCCTGTAACCTTAAAATCCATATCGCCAAGATGATCCTCATCTCCAAGTATGTCGCTCAAAATGGCGTAGTTAGAGTTATCCTCGTTAGTGATTAACCCCATAGCAATGCCGGCAACAGGTTTTTTTAATTTCACACCTGCATCCATCAATGCCATTGTTCCGGCGCATACAGTAGCCATTGATGATGAACCGTTTGATTCTAAAATATCGCTAACTACACGTACAGTGTATGGATTAATTTCATTATCCGGCATCATGGCTTTTAATGCGCGCAAGGCAAGGTTGCCGTGCCCTATTTCACGTCGGCTTGTACCCAATGCTTTTTTCACTTCGCCTGTGGAGAAAGGAGGAAAATTATAATGAAGTATAAAATCCAGTTTTTCCTCAATCATGGCGCCGTCAATCAATTGTTCATCAAGTTTGGTGCCTAATGTAACGGTGGTTAATGACTGGGTTTCGCCCCTTGTAAATATGGCAGAACCGTGAGGAGTAGGTAAATAATCCACTTGTCCCCATATAGGTCTTATTTCTTCTAATTTTCTGCCGTCTAAACGTTTTCTGTCGTTCAAAATCATATCACGCATAGCTTTTTTCTCTACATCGTGATAGTAACGGTCAACCATAAAAGCTTTTTCTGCAACTTCTTCTTCGGATAGGGTTGCGATAAAATCTTCTTTTACTTTTGCAAAAGCCTCGGTGCGTTCTTTTTTAGATGAACCTTGCGATGCGATGGCAAAAACTTTATTGTAGCAGAAGTCTGTAACTTTTTTACGCAAGTCTTCGTCATTGGTTTCGTGGCAATATTCGCGTTTAGGTGATGATTTTTCCACCATGGCGCTTAATTCTTTTTGGGCTTTGCAAGCAATGCGTATGTGGTCGTGTGCTGTCAGCAAGGCTTTAAGCATATCTTCCTCCTGCACTTCTTTCATTTCGCCTTCTACCATCATAAGGTTTTCTTCTGTGGCAGCTACCATAATATCCAAGTCGGCGTTTTCAAGCGCTGTTTTGGCAGGATTAATGATGTATTGACCGTTGATTCTTGCAACCCGCACTTCGCTAACGGGACCGTTAAAAGGTATATCTGAAACTGCTAATGCGCTTGATGCAGCTAAACAAGCTAATGCATCAGGCAATATCTCTTCATCGGCAGAAATTAAAGTAACAATAACTTGTACTTCGGCATGGTAGTTATCGGGGAACAAAGGGCGTAAGGCTCTATCTACCAAACGCGCGATTAATATTTCGTGGTCTGACGGACGGGCTTCACGTTTAAAAAAGCCGCCTGGGAAACGTCCGGCTGCGGCATATTTTTCACGATATTCAACACTTAGTGGCATGAAATCCACATTTTCGGCAGCATCTTTTTTGGCAACAACCGTTGCTAATAACATGGTGTTGCCCATTCTAACAACACAAGCACCATCGGCTTGTTTGGCAAGGCGACCTGTTTCGATTGAAACTACGCGTCCATCGCCAATGTCGAAGGTTTTAACAATTCCTTCCATATTTTTCATCTATTTTTTATATAACATCTGATGCTTGGCTTCTGTTGCCCCAAGTATGGCTTTGAGCATCACAAAACTTACTTTTTAATAGGGCGGTAATAACAACACAAAAAGGCAATTGTAGGAAATTGCCTTTTTGTGAAAAATATATTTAAAGCATTATTTACGAATGCCTAATTTTGCAATGATAGCACGGTAGCGTTCAATATCTTTTTGTTTAAGATAATCAAGCATTTTACGTCTTTTACCTACTAATCTAACCAACGCACGTTGCGATGCAAGATCTTTTTTATTTTCTTTTAAATGTTCGGTTAAGTGTTTTACGCGGAATGTAAAAAGTGCAATCTGACCTTCTGCAGAACCGGTATCTACCTCTGATTTGCCGTTTTCTTTAAATAAATCTTTTTTGATTTCAGGAGTTAAATACATATCTATTCGTATTATCTTTTAAATACTTGAGTTTCCAATTTGGGGTGCAAAATTAATACAATTAATACAAATAAAAAAGTTTTATCTTAAAAAATATTTACAACCATATCCGAAATATTTGTAAGAGGTGGTATTTATAAGTTAAGTTCGTTTGAAAGGTATTGGTAGTTTTCATCATCAAAACAAACAAATAGTATTTTTTCGATTGTGATAGCTGAAGTATTGAGTTGCCGTATGGTATTTGCAGCTACTTTTGCGGCTTTATCTTTAGGATATCTGTAAACGCCCGTGCTTATGCAAGGGAATGATATGGTTTTGCACCCGTATGTTGCGGCAAGATTTAGAGAATTGCGATAGCATGCTGCTAAATGTTCTTCCTCATTATTCAATCCACCGTGCCATACGGGTCCTACGGTGTGTATTACGTATTTGGCAGGTAAATTACCAGCTGTGGTAATAACAGCTTCTCCGGTAGGGCATGCTCCTTGATGTTCTACAATCTTTTTGCATTCTTCCAGTATGGCAGCGCCACCGCCGCGATGAATGGCTCCGTCCACGCCACCACCGCCCAACAGAGAACTGTTTGCCGCGTTAACAATCGCATCGACGGGTATTTGGGTTATATCGCCCAGCACAAGTTCTATTTGCATAGTGTATATGTTTTTTATACTCTTTTTATTGTCCTTAAATTATGTGTATATTCCTTCATTTGTTCGTTGAAAATACCATGATGGTCAATACTATCAATACGTACCTTTCCTGAGGCGTGTATGATTTTATTACCTTTCATTATTATTCCCACATGTATAATTTTTCCTTGGTCGTTTTCAAAAAAAGCCAAATCTCCTTCTTGGGCTTCAGATATAAAATTTATTGTTTCGCCCATTTCCACTTGTTGATAAGCATCGCGTGGCAACTGCATGCCGCACCATTTATATACTACCTGCACCAATCCCGAACAATCAATTCCTAAAAGGCTTCTGCCTCCCCATAAGTAGGGGGTATTTAAAAACGACAAGGCATAGTTTATTATATTTTCTCTTTTAAAAGAACGTGGAATTTCAATGGTATTGCAGTGTACAAAATATATTTCGTTGCCTATCCGAAATTTATTGTCGAAAAATAAAGGAAGGTAGCTTCCTTGCGGCAATATCATTTTTTCTTCATTTTTAAAAGAAAATGCAATGGAGGTATCGGCAACCACATGTTGTGTCCTATTTTTAAGTGTGATAAAAAAATTCTCATCTACAGCTTCAATCTGTTTTTGCAGTACCCATCCTTGGTACCCGTCATGTGTAAGGCGCACATAGCTCCATTCGTTTTCATGTTTTTCAACACATACTGTTTCGCCGAATAAAACTTGCGATATCATTTCGCCGGCGTGGGAAGGCTCTTTTCTTAAAGGTATTTGGGCTAAATTACAAATTGCGTACATGGGAATAAAAAATATTTCGGATAACGACAAAGATAAGAATCTTATATTTATTCTTCTAAAGGATGCTGCATTAAAAATAAAGTTTTAATTTTATGGTCTTTATTATTAACTAACCCTTCTCACTATGAAAAATAAACATCTACTATTCTTTCCCTTATTTTTTATTTCTTTAAAAAACTTTGCTATTAAACCCGACAGGAATTATGTACAAACTCCTCAAACGTTTCATCTTTCATATACAGAGGAAAAAGTAAAAACGCCCGACGGATTAAGTTTAAATACATGGATTTGCAAACCTCAAAAAGAAAACGACATTAAACGCGTATTAATTTTAGCATATCCCGATGCCGGAAACATGTCATACTGGCTCAATCAAGTGGCTGTTTTAGTTGCTAATGGTTTTACGGTTGTTATGTTTGATTATCGAGGCTTCGGACAAAGTGATGAATATTACCTCAACTCGGATTTTCTATACTACAATGAGTTTGTCTTAGATTTAGAAACTTTAATTAGATGGACAAAGATAAATTTTGCTGAGTACAAATTGGGAATATATGGTTTGGCAATGGGAACAATTATCAGTATTTTTACAGTTCAGAGAGAACCTGTAGATTTTCTTGTGTTGGATGGATTTATAGCAAGCCCGATGAAAATGAAAAAAACGCTTAAACGAATAAAAGGAACTGATATTATCTTGCCTGACGGATATGAGAGATACGAAAAGTATGTACAAAATCTTAAAATAAAAACATTGCTTTTTGCAGGAAAAGAAGATATGTTCACTCCCGTTATTGATAGCGAAAAATTGAGGAATTTAAGCCTGGAAAATAAACTTGTAGTTTTCAGAGCCAATCACATGCAAGGTTTTATGGCACTGAGCCAAGCAACATATGGCGACAAATACGCCGCTGAAATTATAGAGTTTACAAACTAAACAAATTGTAACGAGCAAAAAAACAGATGATAAATTTTAAATTTCCCCGCATTATATTGCGTAATTATGTAAATATTAACAGAATACTGTTATTTTTACTAGCGTTGGGAATTTTGTTTTCGCTTTTCCCACGTGAAGGTAAGTTTAAATATGAATTTCAATTAGGACGTCCTTGGTCGCACGATGACTTGTTTGCCCCGTTTGACTTTGCCATTTTAAAGGCTAAAAGTGAGTTGGAGCAAGAGCGCAAAGCTGTGTTGAAAGAAAATATGCTTTTTTTTAAAGAAGATACCCTATTGCTCTCTAAAACCAAACAAAATTTTTTGAATAAACTGGAGAATGAATGGAGTAAACAAAATCTTTCAAAGTCTAAAAGTACGCGCGGCAAGCCTTATCTCATACAAGTTGGCTTTGCTATTATTGATAGTGTTTATGGGCGGGGCATTTTGCAACCATCCCCTCAGGTGCAAAACAAACCTGATGACTTAAGAATTGCGGTTTCACGGGATAATGTTGTAGCATATGCCTATTTAGGGCAATTTTTTACGATAAAAGAGGCTGGCAGATTTATTTCGGAAAATCTTGTAAAAAAGAAAGTTACAAATAGCGAGCTTCTGTTGCCTCTGTTGCAGTCGGTTATAGAGCCCAATATTTTGTACGATGAAAACTTAACGCAAAGACAACAGCAACAAGCGCTGTCGGATATATCGCTTACGCGGGGCATGGTACAAAAGGGGGAAAGGATTATATCTACCGGCGAAATTGTGAGAGATGTAAAATATCAAGTATTGGAATCACTCAAACGCGAGTATGAGGAAAAATCGGGTTATTCATATAATTACAGAATGATTTCGCTGGGGCGGTTGATTTTGATTTCTATGACGCTGCTGGTTTTTGGTTTGTTTCTTCATAAATTTCGCCACGATATTTATCTGCAAAATAAAAACGTTATATTGTTGCTATCGCTCACCATTATTATGGTTGCCGTAACCAGATTGGTTTTGCATATAAACCCCTTGTATTTAATGGCAGTGCCTGTGTGTTTGGTGCCTATTATAGTCCGCACCTTTTATGATACGCGTTTGGCTCTGTTTGTGCATAATATTACCATTATTCTGCTTGCATTTTTGGTTCCTAACAGCTTTAGTTTCTTGTTCACTCAACTAATTACAGGCATTGTAACCATTATAAGCATAGTGCATTTGCATAAAAGGGCACAGTTTTTTTTCACTTCGCTGATGATATTTTTATCTTACTCTGTGCTACACATCGGAATGACATTAATGCAGGAGGGAACGCTGGCAACCATAACAGGCTTTAACTTCGGACTGTTTGCCGTAAGTGCTTTGCTTACTCTTTTTTCTTATCCTTTGGTTTATATTTTCGAAAAAATTTTTGGATTGGTAACAGATGTTTCCCTCATAGAACTGTCAGACTCAAATTCCAAAATTTTGCGCGAATTGGCTATTGAAGCTCCAGGAACATACCAACACTCCATGATAGTAGCCAATATGGCTGAAGATGCTGCCCGCGCCATAGGAGTAAATGGACTTTTGGCACGCACCGGCGCTTATTATCACGATATAGGCAAAATAGACACACCCGTGTTTTTTATCGAAAATCAAAAATACGGATTGAATCTACATGACAATTTGACATCCGAAGAAAGCGCTAAAATTATCATAAATCATGTAGCTAAAGGTATTGAACGCGCCAAAGCCAATAAAATTCCTCCTGCTATCATTGATTTTATTCGTACACACCATGGCACAAATCTAACTTTATACTTTTATCGTAAGCAACTCGAAAGCATGGAGGCTAAAGATATAGATGAAACAAAATTTCGCTATCCCGGACCTTCGCCTTTTTCCAAAGAAACATCCATTGTAATGATGGCTGACAGCGTAGAAGCTGCTACCCGCTCCTTAAAAGCGCCTACGCAAGAAGATATAGAAAATATGGTAGAAAATGTAGTAGAAGGATTAATTGCCAACAAACAATTTCGTAATGCTCCCATAACCTTGCGCGAAATTACAAATATTAAAAAAGTATTTGTTAAAAAACTGATGAGCATGCATCACGTGAGGGTATCATATGATAAATAATCAAAGAAATCTATGAAGCTGATAAACAGAGTTGCGCTTTTATTTTAAGTACGCTTATACTCTGTCTTTTTAAGATAGTTAACAGTATCTGTTCCTGAATTAAAAAGTAAATCTATAATACTTGCATCCTCTATAAAGCCAAGTGTATCCTCAAAAGCCTGCATATAGCGGGGGATGTGTGGGGTGTTAGCTTTGGGGCTAAAATGTGTGCGTAAATCTTCCATGTCAGTTGCCTTTACATATTCACTCGTGTATTTAAATGGATGATTTTTATATCCGCAACATTTTAGCACCTGCAATAATAAGTTATGATTAAAATCAATAAGAAAAGGAGTTTTTTGCTGATAACAATGTTCAAAATAATCGCGGTAGTAAAGGAAATAAGGGGTTCGGTTATAAGCGGTTTCTATGGCGTGCCAGTGTGTGCGTTGCCAAGGCTGCGAATAATCTATTTTTATATCTGCCGTTTGTGTGTGGTTCCCGTTTGTTTTAATAACAGGTATGCTTAATGATAATAAGCCTTGCGAGGTTATTATTTTACACCTGTTGCGATAAGTTTGTTTAGGGTAAGTTTCATGTTTTTCTATCACTGCATCATCGGCCTTTAAAAAAGCAGCCATCCACGAAACGGGCGGTAAATAAGCAGTAGAAAACAAAGCGTTTTTCATTCTTATGATTTAGAAAATGCTAGGACAATAGTGTATCAAGCGTAGTATTAGTTTTTAATATCCTACTTCAGCAGAATTTCATTGATAATTTTCTCGTATTGTTCCTTTGGCATGGCACCCAGAGTAACTTGCGGGTCGCCTTTCATGGGGCAATATACTACCATTGGAATAGAACGTACGCCAAAAACTTTAGCCAACTCGCGCTCCTCATCCGTATCAATTTTATAAACGTCAATTTTTCCGGCATATTTTTTTGCAATATCTTCCATATAAGGTGCTATTTGCTTGCAAGGTCCGCACCAAGTGGCATATAAATCGATAACACAAGGCTTGTTTCCTTTATAAACCCAAGTTTTGTTTTTATTATAATCCATAATTTTTTCAATAAACATATCCTTGGTTAGATGTATGGGTTTGCCCTCGCTTACGCAATTGGAATTGGCTTGTGCATGCAGTTTTGCGGCATTAAAAATTATAAAAGACAAGGAAAAGGTAAGGGTAAAAAATATTTGTTTTAGTTTCATATAAGTTTGTTTTACATTAATTTTTTGGAATTATTTCCATTTTATTTAGAATGTTTCCAAATATCGTACCAAAAAAATTGTTTGCAAAAATACACAAAACTTGCCAACAACAAATATGTAAAAAGTTGCTTTTCTTCGTAAATACTTGTAGGTTTGCAGCGTAAATTTAAAGCGTATGAAAATACTGATAATCAATATAAAAGAACTGATAGGCATACAAGATGAAAATGTTTCCTTTGCAGCAGGAAAGGAAATGGGCAAACTGAACACCATAAAAGACGCATTTTTGCTTATTGATAAGGGCTTGATTGCCGAGTATGGAGCTATGAAGGATTTATTTATTCCGGAGGAATGGGCGCACAAAGGCACAAAGGTAATTGATGCATCAGGCAGGATGGTATTTCCTTCATTTTGCGATTCGCATACGCACTTGGTTTATGCAGGTAGTCGTGAAATTGAATACGTGGATAAAATCAAGGGATTATCGTATGAAGAAATTGCCAAACGTGGCGGCGGCATTTTAAACTCAGCCAAACGGATAAAAGAAGCTTCGGAAATGCAATTAATTGCCGATGCGCTGGAACGCTTGGAAGAAATAACCTGGTTGGGAACGGGAGCTGTTGAAATAAAAAGTGGATATGGGCTGGATACCGAAAACGAATTGAAAATGTTGCGTGTAATAAAAGAATTGAAACGCCTGTCGCCCCTCACTATTAAGGCAAATTTTCTTGGTGCGCACGGTATTCCCCTGGAATATAGAGGACGTCAATCAGAATACGTGGATTTGATTATAAATGAAATGATTCCGTTGGTGGCAGCCGAAGACTTAGCCGATTTTATTGATGTTTTTTGCGATAAAGGTTTTTTTACGGTTGAAGATACCGAACGCATTTTAATGGCAGGTATAAAATACGGCATGCGTCCTAAAATTCATGCCAACGAGCTCGACTATTCGGGAGGCATACAAGTAGGCGTTAAATATGGAGCGCTGTCCGTTGACCATTTGGAATATACCGGTGATGCCGAAATAGAGGCTCTGAAAGGAAGTGAAACAATGCCTACCATTTTACCCGGTGCAGCGTTTTTCTTGAATATGCAGCTTGCACCTGCACGTAAAATGATAGATGCAGGACTTCCGATAGCTATGGCAAGTGATTTTAACCCCGGGTCTTCCCCATCAGGTAATATGCAGCTTATTCTTTCCATGGCTTGTGTGCAATTCCGCCTCACACCGGAAGAAGCCATTAATGCCACTACGCTTAACACGGCTTATGCCATGGGCGTAAGTAATGAGTTGGGTTCTATAACCATTGGTAAAAAAGCCAATGTATATATTACCAAGCAAATTCCTACCTATGAGTTTATGCCCTATGCCTATGGCAGCAACAAGGTGGAAACCGTAATTTTAAATGGTAAAATATTGTAATTTATTACAACTATCCATTCAAGATATAATAATTAAACGAGCATAATTCGTTAAATATAAATAAGGATGAAATTTCATTATGCGAATGGCATCCAACCTTGAATTTAAAAACTATATACGGATGAAACGTAGCATGTAAAACAAGTTTTCTGCACAAGTGAAAGACTAGATACATGCGGAGTTACCTGTCTGTCGAAAGACAGGCATGTAACCATTAACCTGCGAAGCACCACCAAGTAGTAGCAAAGCTAACCATTAATACCTTTTAAATTAAACAAGATATTAATAAAACAAAATATAAGACGTATGAAACGATTAATTGAATGTGTTCCTAATTTCAGTGAAGGGGTTGATATGGGAATTATCAAGCAGATAACTGACCAGATTGAAACTGTGGAAGGTGTTAAATTGCTGGATGTTGATCCCGGAAAAGCGACCAACAGAACTGTCGTTACTTTTGTCGGAGAACCTGACGCAGTTATAGAAGCTGCTTTTTTGGCAGTGAAAAAAGCCGGTGAAGTTATCAATATGCGCAATCATAAAGGAGAGCATCCGCGTTTTGGCGCAACAGATGTGTGTCCTTTAATTCCTATTTCAGGTATTACGATTGAAGAGGTAGCCGCATATGCACGCAAGCTGGGCAAAAGAATAGGGGAAGAATTAGGAATTCCTGTATATTGTTATGAAAATGCAGCATTCAAGCCTGAGCGCAAAAATTTGGCAAACAACAGGGCTGGCGAATATGAAGGTTTGGTAAAAAAATTAACGGATCCTAACTGGAAACCTGATTTCGGACCGGCAGAATTTAATGAAAGAGTTGCAGGAACAGGCGCTACTGCCGTGGGAGCACGCGATTTTTTGGTAGCTTATAATGTTAACCTTAACACCACCTCCACGCGTCGTGCAAATGCTGTTGCCTTTGACATAAGAGAAAAAGGTCGTCCTGCACGTGAAGGCAATCCTGTTACGGGCAAAATCAAAAAAGACGAAAACGGGAAACAAATTAACATTCCTGGCTCTTTAAAAGAATGCAAAGCCATTGGATGGTTTATTGAAGAATATGGCATAGCACAAGTATCTATTAATCTTACCAATATTAGCATCACTCCGGTACACGTGGCTTTTGAAGAGGCTTGCAAAAAAGCACAGGAGCGCGGCATGCGTGTAACAGGGTCTGAATTGGTTGGGTTGGTGCCACTCAAAGCCCTGTTGGATGCAGGTAAGCATTTCTTACGCAAACAGCAACGTTCTGTTGGCATTGATGAAGCCGAACTTATAAAAATCGCAGTTAAGTCTTTGGGTTTGGATGATTTAAAACCCTTTAACCCTGAAGAAAAGATTATAGAGTATGTAATGGCTTCCAAAGAAACAGGCAAAAAGAAGCTTGTAGATATGACTGTTACGGGATTTGCTAACGAAACAGCATCTGAATCACCTGCTCCGGGCGGAGGCTCTATTGCTGCAACCATGGGTGCATTGGGTATTTCATTGGCTACAATGGTGGCAAACCTGTCATCTCACAAAGCCGGATGGGACGAACGTTGGGAAGAGTTTAGCAACTGGGCTGAAAAAGGGCAGAAATTAAAAGATGAATTGTTGATGTTGGTGGATGAAGATACCAATGCCTTTAACAAAATTATGGATGCGTTTGGGCTGCCTAAAGGAACAGATACGGAAAAAGCCGCACGTACCGCTGCCATTCAGGAAGCTACAAAATATGCTACAGAAGTGCCATTTCGTGTAATGCAACGCTCTTTTGAGGCGTTTGAAATTATCAAACAAATGGCTGAAATAGGTAACCCCAACTCCGTAACGGATGCGGGTGTGGGCGCTTTGGCTGCACGCTCTGCCGTTATGGGGGCTTTTTTAAACGTTAAAATCAATGCCAGTGGATTGAATGACAAAGCTTTCGCAAATGAAATTATTGAAAAAGGCAATGAAATTCAGAAGAAAGCAATGGATGTGGAAGCCGAAATACTCAAAATAGTAGAAAGCAAAATAGGATAAAAGTTGAGAGTCCGGAGTAGGGAGTTTTGAGTATTAAATAGTAAATCAGGAAATTAATAATCTAATTTCTAAACTCTAATTTTTCCCAACTCCATACTCCGAACTCAAATCTCATAACCATGAATAAAACCAAAGAATCGCGTCCGCATATTGGGATTTTTGGTAAGCGAAATACAGGAAAAAGTTCGCTCGTCAATTTGTTGGCAGGACAAGAGGTTGCTATTGTTTCAGACAAAGCCGGCACTACAACAGACCCTGTTTCTAAATTAATGGAGATTTTTGGGGTAGGTCCGGTTGTATTGATTGACACAGCCGGCATTGACGATGAAGGTATGCTGGGCGAAAAGCGCATTGCCAAAAGCAAGGAAGTGATAAAAACCATAGACCTTGCATTGCTCGTAGTTACCAATAATAGCATCGGTGCTTTCGAGCAGGAATTAATTACGCTTTTTAAGCAAGCAGAAGTGCCTTGTTTTATTGTTCATAACAAAATAGATGCAGCTCCTTTGCTTGATACATTTAAAAAGCAAACGGAAGATACATTGAACATATCGGTATTTCCGCTTAGTATTAACACACACTCGGATACAACCCCTATCATCGATGAAATGAAAAGGTTATTGCATGATAATGCATGGAAAACCGGCGAGTTAGTGGGCGATTTAATCAAAAGAGGAGATGTAGTGTTAATGATAACGCCTATTGATAATGCAGCGCCTGAAGGACGTATGATTTTGCCGCAAGTACAACTCATACGCAATGTACTGGATAATAATGCTATTGTAATTACTTGCAAAGAAACAGAAGTGGCGGAATTTTACAGCAAGATGCAGCCTAAGCCTGCAATTGTTGTTACGGATAGTCAGGTGTTTGAAATGGCAAACAAGGTAATTCCGCCCGAAATACCTCTTACAAGTTTCAGCATTATATTGGCTCGTCAAAAAGGCGCTTTTGATGAATATCTTAAAGGAACGCCCAAGTTAAAGGATTTAAAAAAAGGTGATCGTGTGTTGATTTTAGAATCTTGTAATCATCAGGTTTCGTGTGATGATATAGGGAGGGTTAAAATACCCGCTTGGCTTAATAAATTTACAAACCAAGCGTTGCAATATGATGTGGTAGCCGGTTTGGATAAACTACCCCGCGATATAAAAGACTATGCGATGCTTATACAGTGCGGCGGTTGCATGATTACACGAAAACAGTTGATAAACAGATTGCGCCCCGCCATTGATGCGGGTATTCCCATCACCAATTACGGAATGGCAATAGCATACGTGCATGGCATTTTTAATAGGGCAGTAGAGGTGTTTAGAAAGTAATTATAGATTACAAATATTCATTAACCGGTATATTCCAGCCCTTTTTTAGAATTACTTTTATTATTGGAATTTTGATTTTTAAAACTTATCGTTTGTTTTTGTTTTTCCCTTTCGATTCT
>CALBZC010000023.1 GCA_937889945.1 uncultured Bacteroidales bacterium | reverse complement strand
AAATATTCTCCGCTATCTTTCCAAAAGTTGCATTTATTAGTTGAATTTAGATTTTTTTATAACCTTCGTTATATAAAATATTATAAAACAATTGTTTATGGATACACTTATAATTATTTATCACTTTTTAAAAAATTGTCTTACTTAACTTTAGGCTTTTTTTCGTATTTTTGCAACCCCAAAAGCCCAATTGGGATAACTATATAATATACAACAGTTTAACAATTTATATCATTTTATGGCAAAATTAACCGCAAAAACCAAAAACGTTTACACTTTCGGCAATAAAAAAGCTGAAGGCGATGCGTCCATGAGAAATTTATTGGGAGGCAAAGGCGCCAACCTTGCAGAAATGAACCTTATTGGAGTTCCCGTTCCTCCGGGATTTACTATAACTACCGAAATGTGTACTTTGTACACCAAAGAAGGTGGAGATAATGTAAAAAAGCTTATCAAAAGCGAAGTAGAAGCAGGTATTGCCCATATTGAAAAGTTAATGGACAGCAAATTCGGCGACAGTAAAAATCCTCTGTTGGTTTCTGTACGTTCGGGTTCTCGCGCTTCCATGCCCGGTATGATGGATACTATTTTAAACTTAGGTTTGAATGACGAAGCTGTGAAAGGTTTAGTTAAAAAAACCGGAAATGAGCGTTTTGTATGGGATTCATACCGCCGTTTCGTGCAAATGTATGGCGATGTTGTACTTGGCATGAAACCTGCATCAAAAGAAGATCATGACCCTTTTGAAGAAATTATCGATAAAATTAAGGAAGAAAAAGGTGTTACGTTAGACAACGAACTCACTGTTGCCGACTTAAAAGATATGGTTGACCGCTTTAAAAAAGCTGTGAAAAAAGTTACAAAAAAAGATTTCCCCAACGATCCATGGGAACAACTGTGGGGCGCCGTTAATTCTGTTTTTGATAGCTGGATGAACGATCGCGCTATTTTATACCGTAAACTTAATAATATTCCTGAGGAATGGGGTACAGCCGTTAACGTTCAGGCTATGGTTTTCGGTAATATGGGTGATACATCAGCTACGGGCGTGGCTTTCTCGCGCGATGCAGGAACAGGCGAAAACCTTTTTAACGGAGAATATTTAATTAATGCACAAGGTGAAGATGTTGTTGCCGGTATTCGCACGCCGCAACAAATTACCGTTGAAGGCTCCAAACGTTGGGCTAAATTGGCAGGCATTTCAGAAAAAGAACGCGCTGCCAAATTTCCTTCTCTTGAAGAAACCATGCCTAAACTATATAAAGAACTTAATGACATTCAATTAGGTTTGCAAAAGCATTATACAGATATGCAAGATATTGAGTTCACCATTCAAGAAGGCAAACTTTGGATGTTGCAAACACGTAATGCTAAACGCACAGGCGCTGCCATGGTGAAAGTTGCCATGGATATGTTAAAAGAAAAACTTATTGACGAAAAAACAGCTATTCTTCGTGTTGAACCTAATAAATTAGACGAATTATTACATCCCGTATTTGATACCGCAGCTTTGAAAAAAGCTAAAGTATTGGCACAAGGCTTACCGGCATCTCCGGGAGCAGCCACAGGACAAATAGTTTTCTTTGCTGATGATGCTGAACAATGGGCTTCTAAAGGCAAGAAAATAGTATTGGTTCGCGTTGAAACATCTCCTGAAGACCTTAAAGGAATGAATGTTGCCGAAGGTATTTTAACGGCGCGCGGAGGTATGACTTCACACGCTGCCGTTGTTGCCCGTGGTATGGGTAAATGCTGCGTTTCAGGCGCCGGCTCTTTAAAAATTGATTATAAATCAAGAACGATGGAAGCATCAGGAATCAAATTTAAAGAAGGCGATTGGATTTCTATCAACGGCTCTACAGGAGAAGTTTACGAAGGTCAAATCATGACTAAAGAAGCCGAATTAAGTGGCGATTTTGGGAAATTAATGGATCTGGCAGATAAATATACCCGCATGTCTGTACGTACAAATGCCGATACACCACGTGATTCTAAAGTTGCACGCAATTTTGGCGCTAAAGGTATTGGATTGTGCCGTACAGAACACATGTTCTTTGAAGGAGACCGCATAAAAGCCATGCGCGAAATGATTTTGGCTGATGATGAAGCCGGACGCCGTAAAGCATTAGAAAAACTGCTTCCCATTCAACGTAGCGATTTTGAAGGTATTTTCGAAGCTATGGAAGGATTGCCCGTTACAGTTCGCTTACTTGACCCACCTTTGCATGAGTTTGTTCCTCACGAAGAAGCAAATCAAAAGGAAATGGCTAAAGAAATGGGCATTTCAGTAAAAGAAGTTAAGGAAAAAGTAGAATCATTAAGCGAATTTAACCCTATGCTTGGGCATCGTGGTTGCCGCTTAGGTAATACATATCCTGAAATTTCAGAAATGCAGGCACGCGCTATTATTGAAGCTGCTTTAAACCTTAAGAAAAAAGGTATAAAAGCTGTTCCTGAAATCATGATTCCTTTAACAGGAACACTTACCGAAATGAAAATGCAGGAAAACATTGTACGCAGCACAATAGAAAAAGTATTTGCAGAACGCAAAGATAAAATCGATTATCTTGTAGGCACGATGATTGAAGTTCCACGTGCTGCATTGGTAGCCGATAAAATTGCCGAATCAGCCGAGTTTTTCTCATTTGGCACCAACGATTTAACGCAAATGACTTTTGGTTATTCTCGCGATGATGCAGGAAAATTCTTACCTGTTTATTTAAAACAAAACATTCTGAAACACGATCCTTTCCAAATATTAGACCAAGAAGGTGTTGGACAATTAGTGAGAATGGGTACTGAAAAAGGTCGCACTACACGTCCTAATTTAAAAGTAGGTATTTGTGGCGAACACGGAGGCGAACCATCTTCAGTTGAATTTTGTCATTCGGTAGGGATGAACTACGTAAGTTGTTCTCCTTTCCGCGTTCCTATTGCTCGTTTAGCTGCAGCACAAGCTGCTATTAAAGATGCTCCTGCTAAAGCGGCAGCATCTAAAACAAAGGCAAAACCTTCAACTAAGGCAACTCCTAAAAAATCAACTGCAAAAAAGAAATAATAAAAATTTCTTATACTAAAAAAAAGCTGTCCAATGGACAGCTTTTTTTATTTAGGCTGCAACTTTTTAACATTTTTTATGCACTTTATATTAAAACATCCACAAATATGTTAAAATCATTGTTTATTTCAATATTTATTTTGTGTTCTTCGCTATATATAAATGCGCAAGTAAGTAAGGAAGATATAATATATCTAAAAAATGGAAGTATTTTAAGAGGAAAAATATCCGATACAAGCCAAAATATTAAAATTAAAATAATAGGCAACAATGAAATTGTCATTCCAAAAAATGAAATAGCAAATACGCAATACAATCAAACACCATCTTATCGCAACAAGAAAATAGAATTGTATAGCCTTATTTCTCTATTTGGAGAAAATGCAGGATTTAATTTTATTACCACACTCCCACTTCCTTATAGGTTATCATTAGGACTGGGCACAGGAGTAGAGTGGTTTGATAATGCTCAAATCCCTATGTTTATAGATTTTAGATACCATATGTTATCAAGTCATATTTCTCCTTTTATATACGGAAATTTAGGATATGCGTTGCCTATGGAAAGAAAAGCAAAAAATGAAAATTTTGAATATAAAGGTGGAATATTAGCTGCCGCAGGCGGTGGTGTACGTTTCAACTTTACTAAAAATAATGCCCTATTTTTCGGCATAGGTTACAGGTATCAAAAATCAAAAGCTGTACAAGAAATTAACAATTATTATCCGGGCTATAACTCACATAATCCTGCAACTATAACAAACCATGATGAATTTAACCGTTTTACCTTTTCTTTTGGATTTATATATAATTAACACATAACCTTTAACCAAAAACAAAAGCTATGAAATGAGCACGACAAACTAAGTTTCGACACACAAAGGAATGTTTACGTGCGAGTTCCATGTTACCATAAAAAATAAAATTATAAACATATGAAAACAAAAAATATATTGTTAATTTCTCTTTTGCTCTTAACGCTATATGCATGTAAAGATGTTCATGAGCAATATCGTAACTACACGGCAAATGTACCAAAATATTTATCATATGCAGAATTGCGCAATAGTGTAAAAGTAACTGCTGCAAAGCCTATTGATAGTATAGGGAAAATATATATAAAAGGCAACTACCTTTTTGTTAATGAAATCTACAAAGGAGTTCATGTTTTTGATAATACAGATCCTACAGCTCCTAAAAACATAGCTTTTTATAATATTCCAGGCAATGTAGATATGGCAATTAAAGGAAATTATTTATATGCTGATAGCTATATTGACTTAGTGGTATTAGATATTAGTAATATCAATGCGGCAAAAGAAATTTACAGAGTCAAAGATATATTTTCCTACACTATTCCAACATGTGATTATAAATATCCTATTTCAGAAATAGATAAATCAAAAGGGGTTATAACTTCATGGAAAGTTGAAAGAGTGGAACAAAAAATAACGTCAAATACATATCCATATTATTATTACGATAAAGGAATGGAAACTTTTTTATTAAATGCTGATGCTAAATCAGGAGCTCAAATAGTAGGCATAGGTGGCTCATTAGCCCGATTTATAATAAAAGACAACTATTTATATGGGGTAAATAACAACAACCTGCAAGTAATAAATATTCAAAATTCCACTCAACCTTCAGTAGGCTCTTCTATTCCTCTTGCAAGAATTGCAGAAACATTATTTGTTGAAAATAATGTTCTTTTTATCGGAACACAAACAGGCATGCTAATTTATGATATTAAAGAGGGTTCTATCCCGCAACTCATATCTACTTTTAATCACTTTAAAAGTTGCGATCCTGTAGTGGTGCAAAATGGATATGCTTATATTACACTTAGACAGGGCAACAGATGTGGAAATTGGCAAAATGTATTTCAAATAGTGGATATACACGTACTTAATAGTCCACAATTAGTAAAAAGCTATCCGCTAACATCTCCTTACGGATTGGGCATTGATAATAAAACGCTCTTTATTTGTGATGGAAATGCCGGACTTAAAATTTATGATGTTACAGATCCACTTCGCGCTGATGAAAATTTAATAAAAGCATATCCTCATGTTAAAGCTTTTGATGTAATTCCTTTACAAAAAAGTTTAATACTAATGGCTGCTGATGGCATTTATCAATATAATTACGCCGACCTATCCAATATTAAAGAAATAAGTAAAATACCTATTTCAGCTTTAAAATATTAATTTTTTATATCCGTTTTTCTTGAATTATTTGTTAGAAAAGGCTGCTGAAAAGCAGTCTTTTTTAATAAAACATCTCTTGACTCAAAAACTTTATAGTGGATTTTGTGTTATGTGTAAAAAATATATTATGACTTTTTCCAACGATACTATCATATTACAGGAACTAACGCTCGATAACGCGCCACATTTCTACGAAATATATAAACAGCGCAAACTTATGGCAAATTTTGAAGAAGAAACTTTTTATGCCAGCGAAACAGAAGAAGATTTTACAAAACGCATAATGTCTGTGTGCAACTTTGCTTTTACCATACGCTTAAAAGAAAAACCGGATGAAATTATAGGAGATTGCGAATTGCATCATTGCAACAAAGCCAAAGGCGAAATAGAAATTGGAGGCTCTCTTTTACCCGGCTATCAAGGGCATGGATTAATGGAGCAAGCTTTTTTATTGCTTATGGATTTTGCCCGTCAAGAAATGGATATGCATACTATTATTGTAAAAACAAATGTTTTAAACGAACACGCGTTAAGCCTTGCCCGTAAAATGGACTTTTCTGTTTCCGAAAACACAGGAAAACAAATTATATTGAAGAAAGAAATTTAGCCACTGCTTATATCTTATAATTTCCTAAACTTTCTAAAGTTTTTGCGCAATTACAATGATAATTGAAATAACTTCATTATGTTTGTGTCAGTTTTAACTAAAAAATAATTTAACAAAAATATTTAATCATATGGCTATTGCAATTAATAAAAAAGAGTTCAATATTGATTTGGAACAATATGGAATTAAAGGAGTAAATGAAATTTATTATAACCTTTCTTACGATGAGTTATACAAACACGAATTAGACAACTCATTAGAAGGTTTCGAAAAAGGGAATTTATCAAGTTTGGGTGCCGTAAATGTGCAAACAGGTATATTTACAGGACGTTCGCCTAAGGATAAATACATCGTAAAAGATAATGTTTCTGAAAATACCGTTTGGTGGTCAACCATCGGAAAAAATGATAATCACCCCATTTCAACCGAAGTTTGGAGCGATTTAAAGAAAATTGCCCAAACAGAACTTTCAGATAAAAAACTTTATGTAATGGATGCTTTTTGCGGCGCCAACCCCGATACGCGTTTAAATGTACGCTTTATCATGGAAGTAGCATGGCAAGCTCATTTCGTAAAAAACATGTTCATTCGTCCTTCTGATGAAGAGTTAAAAACTTTTAAACCCGATTTTGTAGTTCTAAACGCCTCAAAAACAACAAATCCGAATTGGAAACAACAAGGGTTGAACTCCGAAAACTTTGTTGCTTTTAACCTTACCGAGCGCATGCAACTTATTGGCGGCACATGGTATGGTGGTGAAATGAAAAAAGGTATTTTCTCCATGATGAATTATTACCTGCCTTTAAAAGGCATTGCCTCTATGCACTGCTCCGCTAACAGGGGTAAAGATGGCGATGTTGCCGTTTTCTTTGGTTTGTCGGGTACGGGAAAAACAACCCTCTCTGCCGATCCTAAGCGCCAACTTATTGGTGATGATGAACATGGCTGGGACGACAATGGCGTGTTTAATTTTGAAGGTGGATGCTATGCAAAATGTATAAACCTGAGCAAAGAAAATGAACCTGATATTTATAATGCCATCCGCAGAGATGCGTTGTTGGAAAACGTAACTATACGTCCTGACGGAACTCCCGATTTTGCTGACGGCTCAGTTACTGAAAACACGCGTGTTTCCTACCCTATTTACCATATCGAAAATATTGTAAAACCGGTTTCAAAAGGTGGCGCCGCAAACAAAGTTATATTCCTTACCGCAGATGCTTTTGGTGTATTGCCTCCTGTTTCAATACTAACACCCGAACAAGCCAAATATCATTTTCTTTCAGGTTTCACGGCTAAGCTTGCCGGAACCGAACGCGGTGTAACTTCACCACAACCTACTTTTTCAGCTTGTTTTGGCAATGCCTTTTTAACGTTACACCCTACTAAATATGCCATTGAGCTGGTTAAACGTATGGAAAAATCAGGAGCTAAAGCTTATTTGGTAAATACAGGTTGGAACGGTACAGGCAAACGTATATCTATCAAAGATACCCGTGCCATTATCGACGCTATTTTGGATGGCTCTATCGAAAAAGCGCCTACTAAAATGATTCCTGTGTTTAACTTAGCAGTTCCTACTGCACTACCCAATGTAAATCCTGCCGTGCTTGATCCCCGCGATACATACGCTAACAAAACGGAATGGGACGAAAAAGCTAAAGATTTGGGCGGACGATTTATAGAAAACTTCCAAAAATATACCGATACTGAAGAAGGTAAACGCTTAGTTGCCGCAGGTCCTCAATTATAATGTAATTTAGGATATTGCATAAAAAAACTGCCCGAAAATTCGGGCAGTTTTTTTATGCATAATTTTTAAATATTCAACATGGAAACTTACTATGCTATTGTTGTGTTATCCTTATTTTACCTTAGGGTGAGAATAGTGAAATAGGGAAATAGGGAATAGTGAAATAGGGAAATAGTAAAATAGGAAAATAGGTTGCAGGGGTGTATAATTAGCACCGGCGCATAACGCTTCGATATCCTTTTGAGCTTTTTTTATAACCAAAAGAAGGCAAAAAGATTAAATACTTACCATTAATTCTTAATTTTCAATTTAAAATTACAGTAAACAGTCTCGCAACGCATTTCCTACAATATAAAGCTAAGCAATTTTAAAACAACCCCGTTATATTTCCCTCATTGTCAATATTTATGCGTTCAGAAGCAGGTTCTTCGGGCAAGCCGGGCATACGCATAATTTCACCTGTAATAGGGATCAAAAAGCCTGCACCGGCAGCAATTTCAATATCACGTACGGTAATAACAAAATCTTTAGGGCGTCCCAACAATTCAGGATTGTCAGAAAGAGATTTCTGTGTTTTAGCCATACATATAGCCAAATGCTGCAATCCCAAATCATTTATCTTTTTTAATGCATTTTTAGCTTTAGAAGTATAGTCAACAGCTTCAGCCCCATATATTTTACGGGCAATGGTTTCTATCTTATTTTCTACTTTTTCCTCTAACGGATATAGCGGTTCAAACAAGGGACAACAATCTTCGGAAGCTTTTAGTACCATGTGCGCAAGTTCTTCGGCTCCTGCCCCACCCTGTCCCCATACATCAGCAATAGAAACGGGAATATTATGACTTTTGCAATAATCTTTTACAAAATTTAATTCTTCTTCACTATCCGTTGCAAATTTGTTTATAGCAACCACCGGATTAAGTTTAAATAAATTAATATTTTCCACGTGCTTTTGCAGATTTGCCATTCCCTTTTCAAGTGCTTTCAAATCGGGGATTTTTAAATCTTTAAGTCCTTGTCCTCCATGGTATTTTAGTGCACGTACCGTGGCTACCAATACCACCGCATTAGGAGAAAGATTAGCATAGCGACATTTTATATCTAAAAATTTTTCAGCTCCCAAATCAAAGCCGAAACCAGCTTCCGTAACAGTATAATCGGTTAAAGAAAGAGCCGTTTTAGTAGCAATTACAGAGTTTGTTCCTTGCGCGATATTGGCAAAGGGTCCTCCATGTATAATAGCAGGCGTGTGCTCAAGTGTCTGAACAAGATTGGGCTTAATAGCATCTTTCAGTAAAGCAGCCATGGCTCCCTCTGCTTTTAAATCGCGGGCATACACAGGCTTTTTATCGTAGGTGTAACCAATAAAAATATTACCCAAACGTTTTTTTAAATCTTCAATATCATTAGCCAAACAAAGTATAGCCATCACTTCAGAGGCAGCAGTGATATCAAAGCCTGTTTCGCGAGGCACTCCCGAGGTAGTTCCTCCCAAACCTGCCACAATAGAACGTAACGACCTGTCGTTCATATCCATAACACGTTTCCAGGAAATGGTACGCGGATCAAGCCCCAATGCATTTTTTTTACTTTGAATGTTATTATCAATCAAAGCCGACAAAAGATTATGGGCTTTCTCGATAGCGCCAAAATCGCCCGTAAAATGCAGGTTAATATCTTCCATGGGCACCACCTGCGAATATCCGCCACCCGTAGCGCCACCCTTTATTCCGAAGACAGGACCTAAGGAAGGTTCACGCAATACTACAATGGAACGTTTGCCTATACGATTCAGCGCCTGAGATAAACCTATGGATACGGTTGTTTTTCCTTCACCTGCCGGTGTAGGAGAAATGGCTGAAACCAAAATGAGTTTGCCGAATTTAGCGTTGTTTATGTATTTTAAAGGAAGCTTTGCCTTGTATTTGCCATACAATTCCAAATCATCTTCCTTTATTCCTATTTTATTGGCGATTTCACCAATAGGCTGCATTTGCACTTTGTGTGCTATTTCTATATCTGTCATAATACAAGTCGAACAAATATTTATTACAAAAGTTTTCTGCAAATCTAAAAAAATTTATATTTTCGCAGCACAAAAACACATCTAATTATATACATATTTATTTAATACAATAAGAAATTATGGCAACATTAGAAATTGACGGAAGAACTTTTGAAGTTGACGGAGATGGCTTCCTTACTGACCCCTCACTCTGGAATGAAGATGTAGCAAAGCTTTTTGCAAAAGCTGACGGCATCGAATTATTAAACGATAATCACTGGGCTATTGTAAACGTTATCAGGAAAAATTTTGAAGAAAACGGTAACGCTCCTATGGTGAGAACCATCTGCAAAGAAACAGGGTTGAAACTGAAAGAAATTTACGATCTTTTTCCATTAGGTCCTGCAAGAGGCGCCTGTAGAGTTGCCGGTTTACCTAAACCCGACGGTTGCGTTTAATAATTTGCCACCAGCATAAATTTTATTTATATGATTTGGTATCAATGGATTGCAATTATTGCATTCATCATTTGCGCAATAGTGTTAGCGAGCGATTTGGTAAAACTTATAAAACTCGGTAACCCCAAAGATTTGTCGCGTAAACAAGGCAACGTGCCGGCTGCTATTAAATACTCTTTCACAGGAGCCATGTCGCCCATGGCAAAAGAATCGGCATATCAACATTTGCCTACTTATATAGGTGGTTTATTATATCACATGGGTACGTTTTTATCCTTGGGGTTATTTATCTGGTTTTTAATAAACATTTCTTTACATGCAGAAATGCATGTAGCTATTGCTATTATCTTCCAAATAATTTTATGGATAAGCGCTTTATCAGGTATATTAATACTGCTCAAAAGAATATTTAAACAAGAGTTGCGATCACTTTCGGGTGCGGATGACTATATTTCAAATATACTTACAACACTTATGCAAATAGCAACTGCATTGTTTATCCTTAACACTTCAAACGAAGCGTTCTATTTTATTGTTATGGCTCTTTTCTTTTTGTGGCTACCATTTGGAAAAACAAAACATGTGCTCTACTTTTTTGCAGCACGGTATCATTTAGGTTATTTTTACGGATGGAGAGGCACTTGGCCTCAGAAATAAGGTTTAAATATGGTTACAATAGATAAAGAAAAAAGAGAAAAAGCACTGCAGATATTGAAAAACAGCAACGACAGCAAGTTGCTTACCCACCTTAATGCCTGCGTTCGATGTGGTTTATGTGCAGGAAGTTGCATGTATTACCTTGCCATGAAGGATGCTAAATTTATACCTGCCAGAAAAGTAGATTTAGTAACTTCTATATACCGCCGTTATCTTACCACACAGGGTAAATTGATGCCGGCACTGTTTAACGCCAAAGACCTGGACGACAAAATGGCTGATGAAATGGTGGATCTGTTATTTGGCGGTTGCACCATGTGCGGACGTTGTGTAAAACATTGTTCCATAGGTGTGGATATTTCTTACATTGTTAAGAAGGGTCGCGAAATGCTTGCCGCAATGGATATGGTTCCTAAAACGCTGCAATCAACAGTAGATGCTGCTATCAATACAGGTAACAACATGGGTATTCCTACCGAAGAATTTGTTGATACCATTCAATGGATGGAGGAAGAACTGGTTGACGAAATGCAAGACGCAAATGCCCGTATTCCGCTGGATGAACAAAATAAACATATCTTTTATACATTAAACCCACGCGAACCTAAATTTTTCCCTCTTTCCATCACGGCTATGGCAAAAGTTTTTTACGCCGCAGGCGAAAGTTGGACATTATCATCTAAAAATTATGATGTTACCAATTATGGCTATTTTAACGGTAATAATGCCGAAGCTACACAAATAGCACGTAATCTTTATGATGAAGTAAAAAATCTTCATGCCGATGTATTGGTTTTGGGCGAATGCGGACACGGCTCACGTGCAAACAGATGGGAAGGTCCCAACTACCTGAAAAAAGAATATGAATTTGAAAATATCACGGCTGTTGAGCTTATGGCGCAATATATAAGGGAAGGAAGAATAAAGTTAGATAAATCGCTGAATAAGGAATTGATGACCATTCATGACCCTTGTAATCTAATCCGTAATGGAGGACTATTAAAGGAAATGAGGTTTGTAATTAACAGCGCAGCCGAAAATGTAGTGGAAATGAACCCTTATGGAAATGATAACTTCTGTTGCGGTGGTGGCGGTGGCAAACTTGCCATGAGCGAATATAACGAACGACGATTAAAAATCGGAGGTATAAAAGCCGAACAAATAAAGAAAACCGGAGCTAAAGTGGTTATCACTCCTTGTCATAACTGTGTTGACCAGTTAGTACAAATTAACCATACCTATAAATTAGGCGTTCAGATAAAAACGATTGCAGAAATTGTTGCAGATGCATTAATCATTGACAAAAAACAATAATAAAGATTTTATATTATGAGCAAATTAATCTATTTAGACAACTCCGCTACCAGCTTTCCAAAACCGGATTCAGTGTATGAATTCATGAATAATTTTTACAGGAACAAAGGCGTGAGCCCCGGACGTTCAGGCTTCGATGCTGCTATGGAAGCTGAAGAAGTAGTTACCGGAACCCGTAAAATGCTTACACAACTCTTCAACGGCGGAAGCGATTATAACCGTCTCACCTTTAGCTACAATGCCAGTGATTCATTAAATCTTATCATAAACGGATTGGTAGAGAAAGGTTCACACGTTGTAACAACCATGCTCGAACATAATTCGGTATTGCGCCCGCTATATATGCACGAACAAGCAGGAACCATTGAAGTATCGCGGGTTACATTTGATAAAGAAACCGGTTATGTGAACCCCGAAGATATTAAAAACGCTATAAAATCAAATACCAAATTTGTTGTTGTTACACATTGTTCAAATGTTTTAGGCACTATACAGCCTATTGCCGAAATAGGTAAAATATGTAAAGAAAAAGGCGTTATATTTGTAGTTGATGGCAGCCAAGGTGCAGGATCTGTTGATTTTGACATGCAAGCTTCAAACGTGGATGTATATGTATTTACTGGACATAAATGTTTAATGGGTCCAACAGGCATTGGAGGATCATACGTAAGAGAAGGTATTGAAATTAAACACACGCGTGCTGCCGGCACCGGTGTTCGCTCAGCTTATCCGGGACATTTGGAAGAATACCCTTATCGTTTGGAATATGGCACGCTTAATCTTCTTGGAGTTAGCGGCTTGTATGCAGGCGTTAAATGGATAACCGAACAAGGCATAATGAATATTCACCATCAGGAAATGAAACTTTGGCAAAAACTTGTGGATGGTATCAAGGATATTAAAGGCGTAACTTTATACTGTGCCAAAAGTGCCGAAAATCATAATCCTGTATTGTCTTTTAACATTAACGGTTGGGAAGCCGACAACGTAGGAACCATGCTTGATGTTGATTATAACATTGCCGTTCGCATAGGGTTACAGTGTGCACCTAAAGTTCATGAAGTGATAGGAACCGCAGATAAACACGGAACCGTACGCATGAGCATGGGAGCGTTTACCACCGAAAAAGAAATAGACATGGCTATTGAAGCTGTGAACGAGATAGCAGCAATGAAAAATTAGTATAACATAGCTGCTTTATACATAACAAACAGGCGGAGGTCTTCCGTCTGTTTTTATTTTTGTAACTAAACCATTCAGAAACTTCTATTGTTATAAATAAACCGGACATTAAAAAATTATTAAAATCAATATCATGAATTTAAAGCATTTTATCTTCTTTTATCTTTTAGCAGCAATTTTACTTACTTCTTGCAATCCTACTAAAAACGCCAAAAAATTATCTTACGCAGCAGACAATCGAAATATAACGCCTGAAATAAAAAAAAGTGTGCCTAAAGATTTAAATAACTTTCCAGTGAGAGAAGGGTTTGACCGATATATAATTATGATGGGTAAGAAAACCGATAAAAATGAAAATTCTCGTAAAATAGAAATTATTCCCGGTAAAACGATGAAAGTTGATTGTAATAAACACTGGTTTGCAGGAAAACTTGAAGAAAAAACGCTTGAAGGATATGGATATAAATATTATCAGTATATAGGAAGTACTGAAGTTGCATCTACCAGAAAAGGATGTTTGGATGAGATACTGAATAACGAATTTGTTAAAGGCAAAAGCATAATAGCAAGCTATAATGGAGCACAACCTATTGTAGTTTACGTACCTAAAGGAATGGAAATTAAATATAAAATATGGGAGGCTCAGCAATTATATACTCCTATAAGTGGTTCAAATTATGAAAATACAGATAAAAGCGCCGATAGTTATATAAAACTTACACGATATCCTAAATCAAAGGATGATAATGAAAAAGTAGTAGTAATACATTTAAAACAACAACCTGAGAATATGGAAACTACAATGAAAATAGAACTAATTCCGGGTAAAAATACTTTTGTTAACTGCAATAAGCATGGACTGAGCGGCAAAATGATTATAAAAGAAGAACAGCAACCATACGAATATTACATCTTTGAATCTAACGGGGAAATATATTCTACTTTGATGCAATGCCCTGATAACACTAAGCCCAAAAATGAATTTGTTACAGGCGAAAGTCAGTTTGTTGATTATAACCACACATACCCACTTGTTGTTTTTTTGTCGCGCAAGCTTGATTTAAAATATCGTATCTGGATAACTAACAATGCCTTACACGACGCATTGTTAAAATAGCAGTTCCTTATTTTTAAAAAGCGTAATATTTTCACTTTTTTTATTGCAATTTCAACTTTTTTTGCTTATATTTGTATTTACACAAACAATTTAAAAGCGGAGGTATATATGAGAATTGTAGTTTATAATTATACGCTGAACCTTTATAATGATGCTGAACCTTTTGCTCACATTGTATTGTATGGTTCGGAAGAAAACAAGAACAATCATTATATTGTTCGTTTGGAATTTTCACACCTTAAAGATTCCAAAGCCGATTTGGAACAAAACAACAATTTTGTTAGAACCTCAATGCCTATAGAATTATATAGCAATGTGGTGGATTTGCTCCGCAATGAAAAACCGGTTTATTATAACTGGTTTACCGAAACCCGCACAGGAGTGCTTTCGACAGGAGAAGAACCTGTGGGAGAAGGTGAACATGAAGATGAATAATACGCTTCTATCTTACAACCCTTACACATACTTTTAGCGGATAGCGGAAGGTTATCCGCTCTATATTATTTTATTTCTAATTCCAACACATAATCAATATCATCAGCCACATTAGGGAGTATTAAAAAAGCTCCATCCTTATCCTGGCTAAAGTTGATTGTTTTTTTCTCAATAAAAGTCTGACATTTTAAAATTTTTCTGCCTTGCAAAGGCAAATAAAGACCTTTATCTTTCAAATTAAGTATGTGTACAAATAAAATATTATCTCTTTGCGTGGTAACGCCCCAATCACGGGGAGCAATAAATCCGCCTCTTGTACCGTAAATTGTAGAACCAAATTTTTTTGTCCACTCTCCTATTTGTTTTAACCTGAGCATTGCTTTATCAGGAAATTCGCCATTGGGTTGTGGTCCAATATTTAATAATAAATTGGCATTATTGCCGGCTGCTTTTACCAGGTAATGAATAAGTTCTTTAACTTCTTTATAGGAAGTATCGCGCATTTTATAGCCCCACATGCCGTTCATGGTTTCGCAAGTTTCCAATGGTAGCTTGCTTATTTGTTGACCTGATAATCCGGCAGTATTTTGCCCTGGCAAATCGCGTTCAAACATTTGAAAATCTTCACCATCAAAAGGTTTTTGATGATGGTTGTTACCAATAAGGCAAGCAGGTTGCAATTGGTGAATCATCGCATATTGCTTGTCAAGTTCCCAATCAAAATTGGGATGAATATCATGATCCCACCAGCCATCAAACCATATAGCGCCTATTTTACCGTATTTTGTAAGCAATTCGCGCAATTGGTTATTCATAAACTCATAATACGTTTTCCATTCGCCATGTGTTGTGCGTCCGGTACCTTGTCCTGTGCGACCTAAAGGATAGTAATCATCCCTATCCCAATCCAGATGAGAATAATATAAATGCAAGTCGATATTATATTTTTTACATGCATCAGCCAGTTCTTTTAACACATCACGTTTAAAAGGCGTAGCTTTTACAATGTTATAATCGGAATATTGGGTGTTAAACATAGAAAAACCTTCGTGGTGGCGGGTTGTAAAACAAATATATTTTGCACCTGCTTCTTTAACGGCTTTTACCCATTCATCGGCATTAAATCGGGAAGGATAAAACCCCGCTGCAAGCTTACGGTATTCCAGATGATTGAGATTGCGGTTATGCATAATCCATTCTCCATCAGCCATCATACTATATAAACCCCAATGGATAAATATTCCGAATTTATAATCTTGAAATTTTTCTCTCGCCGCAAGGTTTTCCTTATCCGGCTTATAATTTTGCTGTGCTATAGCCGAAAAACATGCTAAACTCAACAACCATAACAAATAAAATTTATTACGCATGATAAATGGATTATATCAACAAATATACAATTTCATACGATTTATGCTTACTTTTGAACAATTATTTTAATAAATGGATCATATTTTCGACTTACTTCACGCCCATAGAAATGAGCAAAACGCGTTTTTCATGGAAAAATACATGAAAAACAAATTTCCTTTTTTAGGTATTAAAACGCCCGAAAGACGTGCTTTGAGTGTACCTTTTATAAAACAAGAAAAACAACAAGGTAAAATAAACCACAATTTTATAAACAAGGCATATTCTCTACCCGAACGTGAATATCAATATGTTGCTATTGATTATTTAATTCAACTCAAACACCTTTTGCATGCTTCGGATTTAGCTATGATAAAAAAACTGATAATGCAAAAATCGTGGTGGGATACCACAGATGCGCTAAGTACGATTGTAGGATATTTATCCCTTACATTTGCCGACGTAAAAGATGAAGTAGTAAATACTTGGAGCACAGACGAAAACCTTTGGATAAGGCGTGTTTCTATTATATTTCAATTGCAATATAAAGAAGCTACAGACACGCAAGCAATGTCTAAAATCATTCGGTTAAATAGCAATACTAATGAGTTTTTCATTAATAAAGCTATTGGATGGGCTTTAAGACAATATTCCAAAACAAATAAAACGTGGGTTAATGATTTTATAACACAGAATAAGCTTTCCGCGCTCAGCATAAAAGAAGGCAGTAAGTATATATAAATTATAATTATTTAAAAAACTTATGGAACTGAACGAACACAACAAACAGGAATATCCGCCTATGCACACGGCTGAACATATACTCAACCAAACGATGGTAAAAATGTTTGGTTGCGCGCGTTCAAAAAATACCCACATTGAGAAAAAAAAGAGCAAATGTGATTATTTTATTCCACATCAACCATCAGCAGAAGAAATAGCCGCTATAGAAAATAAAGTAAATGAAATTATAGGGCAGCATTTAAACATAACGGAAGCGTTTTTACCTATTGCCCAAGCCGCCGAAATAGCCGATTTGTCTAAATTACCCGATAATGTTTCGGAAACTTTACGTATTATAAAAGTAGGAGATTATGATACATGCGCCTGCATCGGTGCACACGTAAAAAACACTTCCGAAATAGGAATTTTTAAAATTATAAGCACAGACTATGCTGAGGGCAAACTCAGAATACGCTTTAAACTGCTATAATAGTAAGCAAACCCCATTCTAAAATAATAATAATGCCGGTTTGCATAAAAGGTTCGATTTTAATGTAAAAGAAAAATAGGAAAAAGATGATTTATTGCCTTTGTATTACACTTTGGTGTATCTTGTCGTTTATTTTTATCCTACTTATACACCACCTGACAATGATAGGGGAGAGATAAAATAATAAATTCATTTACATATCCCCCTTCACGTAAAAAGCTTTATTTTAGCCTATTAATCAACAACCTATTCATACATAAGAGTTTACACCCCTGCTCTATTTAGAACGCATATAAATTAGTATTATTGAAAGTTTAACAATTGCGTTTTATAATATAATCAATAATTTTGCCGCTTGATTTTTAGAAAATTTAACTAATTAAAACGCTATACTCATGGAAAGTAGTGCATTGGTACTTTTTTTTATTGTAGCAATCGTTCTTGTAGGCGGAGCCGTTCTTTTCTCAAGCTACATCCCGCCAAAGTCCTATAACCCTGCAAAATTCGAACCTTATGAATGCGGTATCCCCACTATTGGAGGTACTTGGTTGCAATATACGGTGGGTTATTACATTTTTGCTATCATTTATTTAATTTTTGACGTCGAAACTGTATTTGTCTATCCTTGGGCTGTCGTTATGAAGTCTGCCGGTATGAGAGGATTAATAGAAATATTGATTTTCTTCTTTATCTTAGGATTAGGTTTATTATACGGTTGGAAAAAACACGCTTTGAAATGGGAATAAAAAAGTTGAAACTAAAACAAATCGAGTCTAATGACTACCCTATTATTTCTTCACATGAAGGGGGCAGCATCGTTTTAGCCAATTTAGACTCCATGATAGACTGGGCAAGGCGCAACTCTCTATGGCCTCTTACTTTTGGTACGCGTTGCTGCGCTATCGAATTTATGGCTGTGGGTTCTTCCCGTCATGACTTTTCCAGATTCGGTAATGAAGTAGCGCGTGCTTCGGTTCGCCAAGCTGACCTTATCGTTATCTCTGGAACTATAAATTATAAAATGGCTCCTGTATTAAAACGTTTATACGATCAAATGCCTGAGCCTAAATACGTGATGGCGCTGGGCGCTTGTGCTACCTCCGGAGGTCCTTTTTATTATAACTCCTATGCGGTAGTAAGAGGCGCAGACCATGTTATTCCTGTGGATGTTTACATCCCCGGATGCCCACCACGCCCCGAAGCTTATTTCTACGGCTTAATACAACTACAGAAAAAAATTACAGCTGAAAGATATTACAGCCAAAAGAAAAAAAATCAAGAGAAAGAATAAATTTCTCCTTTTTTAAAAACAGAAGATAGTTATTAAATAAATATGAATAACGACGGATTAAAACAAGCCATAAGCCAAATAGAAAGCGAAGCCGTTTTTAAAGATGGGTCGCAATTTTTGGAAATAACCGTTCCTGCAGGCAAATTACATCATCTGTGCAATTTGTTGAAAAGCACTGACGAAACTGCATTCAATTATTTGGTTTGCCTTACAGGTGTTGACTATCCCGATTGCTTCGAAATCGTGTATCACATAGATTCTACTGTTCATCACCATGTTATAGTGCTGAAAGCAAGAACTGAAGGCAGAGAAAACCCTGCAATAGATACGGTTGGTGATATTTGGCCTACTGCATACGCCCATGAACGTGAAGTGCATGATTTATTAGGCGTAAAATTCAACAATCATCCTGATATGAGAAGGTTATTCCTCGAAGATGGATGGGGATTTCCTTTAAGAAAAGATTATGTTGACCCTGTTAGAATAATAGAAAGATAATAGTTATGGCAGAATATAAAGAAATATTATTTCATTCTGATAAGATAAAGACTGACGATTATCTTATTAATATGGGTCCCCAACACCCTTCGACCCACGGAGCATTACGCGTAGTTGCCAAACTTGAGGGCGAAATTGTGGAAGCTGTTGACCCAATTGTTGGTTACATACATAGCGGTATTGAGAAAATGTGTGAATCCTTGGGTTACCATCAGGTTATACATCTTACTGACCGTATGGACTACCTGTCGGCGCATATCAACAACGAAGCCGTTTGCCTCTGTGTTGAAAACGCATTGCAGATAGAAGTTCCGGAAAGAGTAAAATATATCCGCACCATTTTTGACGAGCTTACGCGTATTGCATCACACCAATTGTGGTGGTGTGCCACAGGTCTTGATTTGGGCGCTATGACAACCTTTTTCTACGGTTTGCGCGACAGAGAGCCTATTTTGGATATATTTGAAGAAACCTGCGGGGCACGTATGACATTCAATTATAATGTCCCCGGTGGATTGATGTTTGATATACATCCAAATTTCCAAAAACGCGTGAAAGATTTTATCAAATATTTCCGCAAGAAACTTCCAGAATATGATACATTACTTACCGGAAATGTTATTTTCACCGAACGTACCAAAGGATTGGGCGTATTGTCGAAAGAAGATGCAATAGCATGGGGCGTTACAGGACCTTCAGGACGTGCATCAGGCTTTGAATGTGATGTACGCAAACTGCATCCTTACAGTGCTTACCCTTACGTTAAGTTTGAAGAAAAGCTTGCTACGGAAGGTGATACTTTTTGGCGTTATAAACTCCGCATTGAAGAGATGTGGGAGTCTATGAACATTATAGAACAGTTGATAGATAATATACCCGAAGGAGACCATGCCGTAAAAATGAAAGGCGTGATAAAGCTTCCTGAAGGAGAATTTTATCAACGTGTTGAAACTTCAAAAGGCGATTTCGGCGTGTTTATCGTGAGCGATGGGAAAAAGAATCCGTATCGTCTCAAATTCCGTTCACCCGGTTTCTCCAATCTTTTTGCATTAAATCAAATGGTTAAAGGTGTTAAAATTGCCGACCTTGTTGCGATTATGGCAACCCTTGACCTTGTTATTCCAGATATTGATCGTTAAAACTTTATATTTTAAAAGTAATGGCATTTAGCATATACGACTTTACCGAATTTACAAAATCCATCCATGAAGGATTGAGCAGCAGCCTCTCTCCTACCATGACTACCGTGGTTGAATGGGTTATTATTGGCGTTTTATACATCTTGTTTGTAGCATTATTTGGGCTTTTCCTTGTTTATGCAGAAAGAAAAGTGTGTGCTGCAATACAACAACGTGTTGGACCTAACCGCGTTGGACCTTGGGGTTTTTTCCAAACCATAGCAGACTTTGTAAAGCTACTTATGAAAGAAATTATTAATCCTAAAGGGGTTGACGGTTTCTTGTATAACGTAGCTCCTTACATTGTAATTATTACAGTTTTTATCATTTTATCCCTTATTCCGTTTGCTCCCGGTTTACAGGCTTTTGATTTTGACATCGGCGTTTTCTTTGTAACGGCAGTATCTTCAATAGGCGTAATAGGTATATTGCTTGCAGGATGGTCAAGTAACAATAAATACTCGCTTATCGGCGGTATGCGTAGCGGTGCGCAAATCATCAGTTATGAGTTATCCATAGGTCTTTCCATTATAACTATGGTGATAATGTCCGGTACTATGCAGATATCAGGCATTATAAATGCACAAGCCAACGGATGGTTTATTTTTAAAGGACATATTCCTGCAATTATAGCATTTATAGTGTTTATTATAGCAAGCACAGCCGAAACCAACAGAGGTCCCTTCGATTTACCTGAAGGAGAATCGGAATTAACCGGTGGTTTCCATACAGAATATTCAGGTATAAAATTCGCTTTCTTTTTCCTTGCCGAATACATGAACTTGTTTATCGTATCGGCAATGGCAACCATTATATTCTTAGGCGGATGGATGCCCTTGCATTTTGGAGAATTCAACAGTTTTAATGCAGCCATGGATGTTATTCCTCCTATTATTTGGTTTTTCCTGAAAGTTTGTGCTATCATGTTGTTAATCATGTGGTTTAAATGGACTTTCCCGCGTTTACGTGTTGACCAAATTCTTACCCTCGAATGGAAATATCTATTACCAATAAACCTGTTTAATATCCTTTTAATGACAGCTGTAGTCCTTTTGGGCTGGCATTGGTAAATCCTAAAAAAACTAAATCAGAACATGAAAGCATTTTTTAATTATATAAGTGAAATTTTCAGAGGTTTCTACTCTTTGCTTCAAGGTATGGGGGTTACAGGAAAATATCTTTTCACTCCATGGAAATATATTACGCAAAACTACCCTGAAAATCGCGATACCCTTAAAATGTTCGACCGTTTTCGCGGCGAAGTTATAATGCCCCACAATGAAAACAACGAACACAAATGTACCGGATGCGGCATTTGCGAAATCAATTGTCCTAACGGAACTATTGAAGTAATTACAAAAACAATTGTTACCGAAGATGGAAAGAAAAAACGTGTTTTAGATAAGCACATTTATCATTTAGGAATGTGTACACTTTGTAATTTATGCGTAAGAGCTTGTCCATCTGATGCTATTGTGATGGGACAAAAATTTGAACATGCCGTGTTTGATAGAAAAAATCTTACCAAAGTACTCAATAAGCCGGGCTCCAAATTAGAAGCCAATGTTAAAGAATAATTGTTGAAACGATTTATATACCAGCGATGAATAATATATTTATGTTTTATTTTTTGGCGGCGATGGTTATAGTTTTCTCTATACTCACCGTAACCAGCAGAAAAGTTTTACGTGCAGCAACTTATTTGTTGTTTGTATTAATTGCTACAGCCGCTATTTACTTTCTTCTCGAATATACGTTTTTAGCCGCCGTGCAGCTAACGGTTTATGCGGGAGGTATAGTGGTGCTCATCATATTCTCTATTTTGTTAACAAGCCGGCTCAGCGAAAAAGCGCCCGTGGCAAGTGTAAGGCAACAAATACTATCAGCCTTGGCAGCAGGTGCCGGTGCAGTATTAACCTTGTTAACAATTTTAAAATATGGTTTCCCGCAGGAAAGCGTAGCCTCTGAACCTACAAGTGCTGTACAAATAGGTAACGCGCTCACATCATACAACCGTGACGGGTTTGCACTTGCTTTTGAAGTAATTTCCGTGCTGCTGTTAGCCGCCATGATAGGTGCTATTGTGGTAGCCCGCAGGGAAAAACTTAAAGAAGAAGAATCTAATAAAGAACTTTAAAATACACAAACCATGACACAAGGTATCCCTTTAAATTTCTTTTTAATCATCAGTACATTAATGTTTTTTATAGGCATTTTCGGCTTCTTAACACGCCGTAATCTTATTACCATGTTAATGTCTATTGAATTGATTTTAAATGCAGTAAACATAAACTTCGTAGTTTTTAATAAATACTTGTATCCGCAACAGTTACATGGTTTGTTTTTCTCGTTGATAATTATAGCCGTTGCCGCTGCCGAAGCTGCCGTTGCCATTGCCATTATTATCAACATTTATAGAAACTTCAAATCTATTGATGTGGACAACGTAGATGAAATGAAATATTAATTATTTGGTAATCAGATAGAATAATAAAAAGAAATGGTTAATTACGCTTATACATTGCTGATTCCTTTAATCCCGCTGGCAGTATTCTTGTTTTTGGGATTAACCGGACATAAATATAAACCTATTGTTTCGGGCATCATCGGAACGTTAGGATTAGGAATAGGTGCTATACTCTCTTATGCTACTGCCATAAGCTACTTTTTCGTCAACCATGTTGACGGCACCAAGCTGGAGTCCATTAAAGCCTTTGAGATTCCCTGGCTTCACATTACTGAAAACCTCACTATATCCTTAGGTTCATTAATTGACCCTATTTCCGTTATGATGCTTGTTGTAATCACAACGGTTTCATTAATGGTTCATATATACAGCATTGGATATATGAAAGGAGAAAAGGGATACCACAGGTTTTTTGCATTCCTTTCATTATTTACATTTTCAATGTTGGGCTTGGTTATGGCTACCAACATATTCCAGATGTATATTTTTTGGGAATTGGTGGGTCTTTCATCCTATTTGTTAATTGGATTTTATTACACCAAACCATCCGCTGTTGCAGCCTCTAAAAAAGCTTTTATTGTAACACGCTTTGCCGATTTGGGTTTCTTAATCGGTATTTTGATGCTGTCATTCTTTACGCAAACATTCGATTTTCAAACATTAACCAATCCCAATGGTCCTGCCATAGCAAATAATTATGGTACAGGTTTTATGGGATTATCGTTAATTACATGGGCATTGCTATTTATTTTTATGGGAGGTGCAGGAAAATCCGCCATGTTTCCTTTACATATTTGGTTGCCCGATGCAATGGAAGGTCCTACGCCGGTTTCGGCTCTTATTCACGCTGCTACCATGGTGGTTGCCGGTGTATATTTGGTAGCCCGTTTATTTCCCGTATATGCTTTAACAGGCGGCGATGCCCTGCACGTTGTGGCTTGGGTTGGAGGATTTTCTTCCTTATTTGCAGCCGTTATAGCATGCACACAAACAGATATCAAAAGAGTATTGGCATATTCAACCATGTCGCAAATAGGCTATATGATGTTGGCATTAGGCGTTTCAGGTTATGGCGGTCATGATGGGCTGGGCTTTATGGCAGCAAACTTTCACTTGTTTACACATGCTATGTTTAAAGCCTTATTATTCTTAGGCGCCGGAGCTGTTATTCACGCTGTACATAGCAACGAAATGGGCGATATGGGTGGTTTAAGAAAATATTTACCCATCACACACATTACATTTCTTATTGCATGCTTAACCATTGCCGGAGTTCCTCCTTTCTCAGGATTTTGGAGTAAAGATGAAATTTTAGTAGCTGCTTGGCATCACGATAAAGTGCTATTTATTATCGAATTTCTTGTTGCCGGTTTAACCGCATTTTATATGTTCCGCTTGTATTACAATATTTTCTGGAACAAAGACACGCATTATCATCACACACCTCATGAATCTCCGTTGGTAATGACTATTCCTTTGATGATATTGGCATTTGGCGCCGTAGTTTCCGGATTTTTACCATTCCACAAAATGGTAACCTCTGACGGCATGGCTATCGAAAGCCATATTGATTTTGCTGTTGCCATACCTTCTGTTTTGATTGGTTTAATAGGTATAGCGGTTGCAACCGTGATGTACAGAAAACCCGGTTCGTTACCTGATAAAATTGCAGGAACATTTAAAAATTTCTACAAATGGGCTTATCACAAATTTTATATGGATGAAGTTTATTTGTTTGTAACCAAAAAAATCATTTTCAGATATATATCAGCTCCCCTTGCTTGGTTTGACAGACATGTAGTTGATGCTTCAATGAACGGTATTGCCAATACCGTAGATGCTACATCCAAATCGGTAAGAGGATTTCAATCAGGCAGAATACAACAATATGGCTATGTATTTGTAGTAGGCGCTATACTATTGGTTCTCCTATTTATATATATTTTTTAATTTGATTGACTAGAAATATTAATTTGAAAATAAAGTAAAAACATGAATATATTAACCTTATTTGTTGTTATTCCTGTACTTACGGTAATTGCCATACTTTTTTCAAAAGATATGAAGCAAACCCGTTTGATTAGTGCAATTGGGATGGGTATTCAACTTATACTCGCCGGTATTCTGGTATATTCTTACCTAGGTATGCGTAAAGCCGGTATCACTGACGAGTTTCTCTTTTATTTTGATGCACTGTGGTTTAAAACGCTGAATATCCACTACACTATTGGTGTTGACGGTATTTCTGTTGCTATGATAGCCCTGACATCCATTGTTGTATTCGCCGGCGTATTTGCCTCATGGACAGTAGAAACTTTACATAAAGAATTCTTCATCTCGCTTATTGTATTGGCATCAGGTGTATTCGGATTCTTTATTTCGTTGGATTTATTCACCATGTTCCTCTTCTACGAAATAGCGGTTATACCTATGTATCTGCTTATTGGTATTTGGGGATCAGGTCCGAAAGAATATTCAGCCATGAAGCTGACCTTGATGCTTATGGCAGGTTCGGCATTGTTGTTTGTAGCTATTTTAGGTATCTACTTCTACTCTGCTCCCGCAGGCGGACAGCTAACCTTTAACTTGTTGGAAATTGCCAAAAACAAAATACCTATCGAAATGCAACGCTTCTTATTCCCTTTTGCTTTCATTGGTTTTGGTATTTTAGGCGCTTTATTTCCTTTCCACACATGGTCGCCCGATGGTCACGCATCTGCTCCTACTGCAGTATCAATGCTTCACGCAGGCGTATTGATGAAATTAGGGGGATATGGAGCTTTCCGTGTTGCCTTGTATTTATTACCCGAAGCTGCACATGAACAAGCATGGATTTTCCTTATCCTTACAGGTATCAGCGTTGTTTATGGTGCATTTGGAGCTATTGCCCAAAAAGATTTGAAATATATTAATGCCTATTCATCTGTGAGCCACTGTGGTTTGGTTTTATTTGCACTACTTATGCTAAACCAGGCTGCTATGAACGGTGCCATTATCCAAATGATTTCTCACGGATTGATGACGGCATTATTCTTTGCCTTAATAGGTATGATATACGGACGCACACATACGCGTATAGTGAGTGAAATGGGTGGTTTAATGAAAATTATGCCTTTCCTTGGCGTTTGTTGGGTAATTGCCGGTATGGCTTCTTTAGGTTTACCCGGATTAAGCGGTTTTGTTGCCGAAATGACTATTTTTATTGGTTCTTTCCAACATACAGATACTTTCCACAGATTTATGACAATCTTGGCAACTACATCAATTGTAGTAACAGCGGTTTACATTTTAAGGGTTGTAGGCGCATTATTGTTAGGTCCCGTTAAAAATGACCATTTTCTGGAACTCGAAGATGCAAAATGGTATGAAAGGCTATCTACCGTAACGCTTATTTTATCTATTGCAGCCATAGGTATTGCTCCGCTTTGGCTTTCGGATATGATTGGCTTCAGCCTTGCTCCTATGGTAGACAAAATCAATTCTGTAACAGCTTCTATTGCAGGAATATTTTAATTTAACTAACTGAAAAATACACAAGTAAGATATTAAAAGTTATGGTTTTTAATGATTTCTTAACGATGCGGCACGAACTCATACTTGTATGTATGATATTGCTTGTCCTCATTATAGATTTATGCGTTTCAAAAGCAAATAAAACGGTAATGATCCCTGTTGCTATTTCGCTATTCCTTATTCACACAATAATAGGCTTTTTGCCGGCACAATCCGGAGTTTTATTCGGAGGTGCATATCATAGCGAACCGCTGACAGTTTTAATGAAAAATATCCTGAATATAGGTGTGGTTATTGTATTACTCCAATCTGCAGCTTGGCTGCAAAAGGAAGAAAACCGCGAAAAAATAAGCGAATTTTTCATGATTATGTGGGCAACCCTCACGGGTATGTACTTCATGATTTCCTCAGGCGATTTCCTTATGTTATACTTAGGTTTGGAATTAGCGACAATACCAATGGCTACATTGGCAGCGTATGTACATCACCAAACCAAATCGGCTGAAGCAGGCGTTAAATTTATTTTGTCATCCGCCTTGTCATCAGGTATTTTACTTTTTGGTTTATCCATGATATACGGAACTTGTGGTTCGATGTATTTTGACACTATTCAAACCGCTTATGGAAATGCTCCGTTGCAAGTATTGGCATTTCTTTTCTTCTTCTCAGGTATGGCTTTCAAAATCTCATTGGTGCCATTCCATCTATGGACAGCCGATGTATATGAAGGAGCTCCCGTAAATGTTACTTCTTACTTTTCGGTAATCAGTAAAGGTGCTTCTGCTTTTATCCTTATCATTGTACTTTACACCGTTTTCCACAGCATTGCATATTTATGGAAAGACGTATTGTATATAATATCTATCATTACTATGGTTGTAGGTAACTTGTTTGCTTTACGCCAACAAAACCTTAAACGTTTCCTTGCATTCTCCAGTATTGCACAAGCAGGTTTCCTTTTATTAGGTTTACTTGGTGCAAACGAAGTAGGGATGACAGCTACCATTTATTTTGTATTGGTATATATTTTCTCTAATCTTGGCGCTTTTGGTGTAGTTTCGGCTATTCATGCAAAAACCGGTAAAGAAAATATCAGCGATTATAACGGATTATATAAAACCAACCCATTGCTTAGCCTATTAATGATGCTCAGCATGTTCTCCCTTGCAGGTATTCCTCCTGTTGCCGGATTCTTTGGTAAGTTTTTCCTTTTTACCTCAGCAGCATCGGCAGGTTATTATTGGTTGGTATTTATAGCGGTGTTAAACGCTACCATCTCATTATACTATTATTTAATGGTGGTAAAAGCCATGTTTATCAACAAAAACGATAACCCTATCCCCTATTTCAAAAGCGATGCATATACACGCGTAGGTCTTATTTGCGCTGCTTTAGGTATTTTTGTGATCGGATTCTGGAGTCAGATTTACGAAATCATTACAAGCCTTGCTTTCGGTGTTATCAAATAAATAACTTAAAAATTTAATATTATGCCATTAAAAGGAAAACATATAGTTGAAGAAATAAATGGTGAGAGATGCACCATTATAGAAAAAGGCATCACTTCCGAAAGAGTAGCGTTTCTAAAAAAGCTTTTGGAACACAACGGACTTACGGTTATGGTAGGCGAAGATGCTGTTGCAGAAGGTGCTCCTAAAACATTTACATTAGGAGTAACGGATATTGTTTTTAATCCTACAATCGCGGTTTATGAACAAAGTTTAAGAACCCCTGAAGGCAAAAAAGTACACCGCGGTTATTGGGAACAAACAGGGGAAAATAAAAGTGAATATTGGGAAATGTAATACATTTTTATAATGATACAAAAAACGGCTTTGAGCCGTTTTTTTATTTTATAATATTTTTGATTTTCAAGCATTTATATCTTATCCTAACCTGTTATACCTATCTTTTCTTAATATAAAATATAAAGCCATAATTGTTGAGCCCAACATTGCCAATGCCATATCTTTCTGTGCATCCCACATGTCACCCTGCTGCCCGTTATAGTCAGTAGCCGCTTCGGTAGTAAGTACAAGCGTCAAAAACCACTCAAATAGTTCGTATAACATACTTATCGTTTGTACACACGCCCATGCTACCAAAATGCGAAACAAAAAAGAGGTAATCCTTTTTGAGCCTATTATTTCCACTAAATAAGGAAGGGCGAGCAACCCAAAACTAAAATGCACAAATCTGTCATAATGATTACGGGTGAAGCCGAAAAATCCGTTTATGCTTATGCCTGTTATCCTTTTTATCCATGCATCATAGGGAACTGTCGAATAAATATACCTTGCGCCTATAACATGAATTAAAATAAACAAAGACACACAAATAAAAGAAAAAAGCGATAATCTATTTTGCTTTATATCAAGCCACAATATTACCAATAATAGTATGGTGCCTAAATGCTGTAAAAATTGTTCTCTGGGATAAATAGGATGAATACATGTTAAAACACCTATAACTATAAGTATAATAAGCGTATAAATCTTTACTTTCTTTGCCTGCATTTTACTATTTATATAAAAAGCAAAGTAAAGGTATATTTATTAATCTTTGTTAAATCAATATCAAAAAAAGCTTTACTTTTTATCCGGATATCACACCACAAATAAATTTCTTATCTTTGCTTTATAAAACACACGTTCTTATAGTTTAAGGGTATCGGCATATATTGCCGGAATAATAGGGAATCATGTGGAAATCATGAACTGTCGCGCAACTGTAAAGTACCCAAGCAGTTTTTATCACTCAAAACTCCACTGTCTATCTTTTTTTAAGATGGGAAGGAAGATAAAAATGGTACAAGTCAGGATACCTGCCCTAAGCAATTGATTGGCAAAGCTTTCGCGTAAAAAGTAATTGTCAGATAAAAAATAGTTTCATGTAAGCTTAAAACTTTCTGGCTTTTTGCGTGCATTTTTTAACTTTTGTGCTATACATTTGCGCCCTGAATTTTATAAAGACGATTGTGCGGAAGATTTAAACAAATTAAAAGCTATGGGTAAGTCATTTGACATTTTTAAAGAAAAACAGAAACAACTTGAAGATCAATATAACGAATCTTATTACGAAAAGCAGCATAACAGAGGCAAACTTACCGCGCGTGAACGCATAGAATTGCTTTTCGACGAAGGAACTTTTGAAGAATTAGATGCATTTTTGCCCTCCGCCCCCATTTCTTTTGGTAAGCCCATAAAATCCTCTTATGGAGATGGTGTTATTACCGGATTTGGGAAAATAAACGGACGTCAGGTATATGCGTTTGCACAGGATTTTAATGTGTTAGGAGGATCCTTAGGTTCTATCCATGCTTCCAAAATTGTAAAAGTACAAAGCATGGCTTTAAAAACAGGAACACCTATCATAGGACTCATTGATTCGGGTGGTGCACGCATACAAGAAGGCGTAGCCAGCTTAGCAGGCTATGGCAACATATTTTATCAAAATGTGATGTCGTCAGGTGTTATACCTCAAATATCGGCTATAATGGGACCCGCCGCAGGTGGAGCCGTTTACTCTCCCGCGCTAACGGACTTTATATTTATGACCGAAGCTACAAGCTATATGTTTGTAACCGGTCCGGATGTGGTAAAACAAGTGCTAAACGAAAATATATCGCCCGAAGAACTGGGAGGCGCCTCCGTGCACTCATCCAAATCAGGTGTTGCCGATTTTATTTTTAATGATGATGAAAACACCATTCTCGGTATAAAAAAACTGCTTTCATTCCTGCCTTCAAACAATATCGAAAATCCTCCTGCTGTTGTATCCAATGACCCAATAGATAGGGAAGAAACCGAACTACGCAATATTGTTCCTGAAGACTCTGATAAGCCTTATGATGTATTGGAAATCATAAAGCTGATTGTGGATAATGCCAATTTCTTTGAAATTGCCGAAAATCATGCCCCTAATATCATCATCGGGTTGGCACGCATGGGCGGTCAGGTAGTGGGTGTGGTTGCAAACCAGCCAAAGGTAATGGCTGGAACACTTGACATCAGCTCATCTGTTAAGGCAGCGCGTTTCATTAATTTTTGCGATAGCTTCAATATTCCTATCATTACATTTGAAGACGTTCCCGGATTTTTGCCCGGTAGCGACCAAGAGCATAGCGGAATTATACGCCACGGGGCAAAACTCCTTTATGCATATACCAGAGCCACGGTGCCTAAAATCACCGTAATACTCAGAAAGTCGTACGGCGGCGCTTATATTGTAATGAACAGTAAAGGCATAGGCGGCGATTTCAATTTTGTATGGCCCACAGGTGAAATTGCGGTTATGGGTCCAGAAGGCGCCATTGCCATACTTTATAGAAACGAACTAGCACAAGCAGAAGATCCCGCCGCTTTCAAAAAAGAACTTACAAAAAAATACCGGGAGGAAATTGCTAATCCTTATTTTGCCAATGACAAAGGTTTTATTGACGAAGTAATTGATCCGGCGCAAACGCGTGGAAAAATTATTAAAGCATTGCAAAGTTTGGAAAAAAAATCCGTAAATGTGCCTCGCCGCAAACACGGAAATATCCCTTTATAAAATTAAAAACGAATGATAAAATCTATTTTAATCGCCAACAGAGGTGAAATTGCCGTACGCATTGCGCGAACCGCAAAAAAGATGGGCATCAAAACTTTTGGCATCAGAACAAAGAAAGAACCGAACGCTGTTTATCTTTCTGCTGTCGATTTGATTATTGATTTTCCTGAAACTCAAAATTCCATTCCCGAATTTTTGGATATAGAAACATTGGTGCAATTAGCTAAGGAGCATAAAATCAATGCTATACATCCGGGATATGGCTATCTTTCCGAAAATGCCGATTTTGCAGAACATTGCGTAAAAAATAAAATAGTTTTCATTGGTCCCTCTCCTGAAGTAATACGCATGATGGGAGATAAAATTATAGCCAAAGAAATAGCAGAGCAAAGTGGTGTCCCCTTACTAAAAGGCAGTAACGGAAGTGTAAAAAACGAAAAAGAAGCTGTCGCTATTGCCAATAAAATTGGCTATCCCGTAATTATAAAAGCCAAAGCCGGAGGAGGAGGAAGAGGCATGCGCATTGTAAATGACGCATCCGAGATAAGCCAGATGTATCAAATGGCTTCATCCGAAGCTTTAAATGCCTTTAATGACGCATCGGTTTTTATTGAAAAGTATCTCCAAAATCCCAAACACATAGAAGTACAAATTGTAGGTGATTCCAAAGGAAATGTTATCCATTTGGGCGAAAGAGAATGTTCCGTACAACGCAAACATCAGAAATTGCTGGAAGAAGCTCCCTCTCCTGCCCTCACTCCCGACTTAAGAGAAAGGATGACATCTGCCGCCATAAATTTGGCAAAATCCGTAAAATATGAAAGCGTAGGTACAGTGGAGTTTTTACTTGACAAGGGTGGTAATTTTTATTTCATGGAGATGAATACCCGCATACAAGTAGAACACCCTGTTACGGAAATGATTACCAACCTGGATTTAATAGAGTTGCAGATTCGTATTGCATCGGGCGAAAAACTTCCAGTGAAACAAAAGGATATAAACCTTAACGGATGGGCTATCGAATGCCGTATTAATGCAGAAGACGTGCAAGCTGACTTTTCACCCTCTATTGGCGTTATACGCAACTTGCGATTGCCTCAAAACAACAATATACGCATAGATACAGGCGTAAATTGCGGATCTGAAATTACTACCTGGTTCGATTCCATGGTAGCAAAACTTATTGTGCATGCCCCTACGCGCAAAGAAGCTATTGATTTGGCAATGAGCTCATTGCGACAATTTCATGTAAAAGGAATAAAAACAACTATTCCTTTTTGCAAAGCTGTTCTTAACAATTCTGTTTTTCAAAAAGGTACTTTTGATACTTCTTTCATCGAAAAGGAAATGCCTTCGCTCGTATTTCAGGAAAAAGATGAAGAATTACTTGCTGCCTTATTAGCACTATATACGCACACGCATGAAATGGAATCTGTTGTTGGAAATGAAAGCAATATAGACCCCTGGGTATTGAATAAAAGAATGAAAGACTTATAAACTAATTCACTGGCGAAACAGCATGAAAAGCTTTTTCTCCTGTTTGAATATATTACATCAATGCTAAATCTCTTTCTGCTGCGGTTGCTTCAAGGAAGGCGATATGAAGACATATAATCCTAAGAAAGAATAATAAGCATTGATACCGTTGAAAAATAAATGAACATATCACTTAATTAAGACGCATGAAACTTAAAAATGAAAAACTAATTGCAGTAAATACCATGACGGATAAGCATTATCCTGTATCTGTAAAGAAAAATTACGAGTTTAGCGTAGATAAAAAGAAAATAGACCTGAGTGTTATTAAAGAAGCTGACGGGTTTACCATTGTTTCTGCTAATGGAGTACGTTATCCGGCTGAAGTAATCTCAAAGAAACAGAACACATATGAAATACTTATCAATGGAGTAAGTTATACTTTCGCTGTAGAAACGCCATTCTCGCTTATTCGCAAAAAAGTATTGAGTGCAAATAAAATATTCTCTAAAAACGAATCAATAAAAGCACCGGTACCCGGAAAAATACTGGATATTTTTGTACAACCCGGACAAACCATAGAGCAAGGTAAACCTTTGCTGATATTGGAAGCCATGAAAATGCAAAACATCATCAATTCTCCTGTAAAAGGTGTTATTACCAAAATAAGTACAAACATCGGAAATACCGTTGCTAAAAACGATATGCTGATTGAAATAGAAAAAATATAGTTTCTTTATTAACTTACACACAGTGGAATGTCGTGAAAACTGTGGTGCTTGTTGCATCTATCCTTCTATAAGCTCATCTATACCGGGTATGGAAAACGGTAAACCGAAAAACATGCCCTGTATACAGCTTACAGAAGATTTAAAATGTAAACTTTTCAATCATCTGCTACGACCGCAAATATGCAAAAATTTTCAGCCTGAGGAAGAAATATGCGGCAAAACAGCAGAAGAAGCAAAAAATATTTTTAGCAGATTGGAATAAGCATATGGCTTATCTTCCGAACTTATAATATTCGAGTAAATTATCCGTTTTTCCATGCAACATTTTTATAATCAACTCCATTCCCTGCACGGAAAAAGTGATGCCATTACCGCCAAATCCCAATACAAAATAAGCATTATCATATTTTTCATAACTACCGATATATGGTAAGCCATCTTTTGTAGCGCTAAACATACCCGCCCAATTATAATCTTCTATATACTCCACATTGGGCAATAGGCGCGCTACTTTGTTCTCTAATTTTCGACTTTTGTATGACTTTATCTTTTCCCTGAAGTAAGGAATATTGGTGGATGAGTCCTCACCTCCCACCAACAAGCGATTATCGTCAGTAACACGCATGTATAAATAGGGTTGTGCGGTGTTCCACACCAACATGTCTTTTAACTTCGGCATAATATTTATATTTTGCTCGCTGATGCTTGCGTAAGTGCTGAATGTGTCTGCTATCTTTTCATCAATCATCGATAATGCTTCAAAACCGGTACAAAAAACAATTTTACGGCATAAAATTTCAAATCCTTTATCGGATTTAATCTTCACCATTCCTTCCACATTATAATCAATATTATCAATCTCCGTACTATCAAATACCTGCATTCCCCTTTTGGAATTATAATGTATAAGCTCATGCGCTAATTTATAAGCATCCACGCTGGCAGCCGTGTCAGATAATATGCCACCATAACATTTTATGCCGTATATATTTCTTATTTCTTTGGCGTTAAGCCACTGCACGCCCAAATCATATCTGTTTCTAATTTCATATTCAGCTTTGAGCCAATCCGTTTTACGCCTGCTATGAGCTATATACAGTGATTTTTTATTTTCAAAACTACAATCAATAGAAAGGTCTGTTATCAATTGTCCCAGTTTTTTAATTGCAGAAACGCCCGCCTTATAACACGCTACCGCCTCTGCCTCTCCTACAAGCTGTGCAAGCTCAACTAAAGCCACATCTATTTCATACTGCAACATGGAAGTAGTAGCTGACGTACTCCCCTGTGCTATATCACGCTTATCAATCAAAATAGTTTTATAACCCTCATCCATTAAGGCATGTGAGATTAAAGCGCCTGTTATGCCTCCTCCAACAACCACAATTTCGGTTTTTATATTCTCACGTAAACAAGGATAACTATACAATAAACCGTTTTTTAAAAGATTATATGAATCAACTGAACGTAAACGCATGATGAAAAAATTATATATAATTGAAAATATAACGCCAACTACCCCCTTTTGTTTTGCTCACACGCTGTTTTCATCCTTATTTTTTTATCACAAATGACTTAATGTTTGGCAATTATAGCAAGGCTTTTATTTATTTATTATAAATATTAAGATAAAAAATTACATAAAACTGAATTTTATATAAAATTAATCATATCTTTGTCGCAATTAATTCAATCATTTATTAAATACTCATTACAAAATGTCCACTGGAAAAGTAAAATTTTTCAACCAACAAAAAGGTTTTGGTTTTATCGTTGATGATGAAACTGGCAAAGAAGTATTCGTTCACGTAACCGGTATCGTTGACAAAATCAAAGATAACGATTTAGTTAACTTTGAAATTGTAGAAGACAAACGCGGTCCCAAAGCTATTAACGTTAAAATGCAATAATATAAATTGTTATATAACGTAAATAAAAAGGCTTCCACAATGGAAGCCTTTTTATTTTAACACTTATCCTTTACTTTTGCAAAATATATAAAACGCTCAAAAATTGAATTATCTACAAGTCGAAAACCTTTCCAAATCATACGGAGAAAAGGTTTTATTTGAAAATATAAGTTTCTCTATTGACAAAGGTCAAAAAGTAGCGCTCATAGCCCGAAACGGCACAGGAAAGAGCACTTTAATGAATATTATTGCCGGAAAAGATGCACCCGATAGCGGAAGCATTACGTTCCGCAATGACATAAAAGTAAATTATCTTTTGCAAAATCCCCTTTTTAATGAATCGCAAACCATTTTAGACGTAATTTTTAATACGGACACTACAGAAGGTAAAATTATACACGATTATGAGTATGCCTTACAGCAAATACATTCCAATCCTTGTGATGAAAATACGGCTCTCCTAAACCAATCTATGGCTGAAATGGATGCTGCAAGTGCCTGGGATTATGAAACTAAAGTGAAAGAAATTCTGGGGCTTTTTAACATTCATGATTTAATGCAAACCATAGGCAGCCTATCCGGAGGACAATTAAAGAAAATTGCGCTGGCAAAAGCTTTACTCGGTAAACCGGATTTGCTTATTTTGGATGAGCCTACCAATCATCTCGACTTTTCCATGATTGAATGGCTGGAAGAATATTTATCAAGAGAATCATTAAGCTTATTGCTCGTTACCCACGACCGGTACTTTTTAGATAACGTGTGCGACGTAATTGTTGAATTGGAAGATTCAAAAGTGTACACTTATAAAGGCAATTACAGCTACTTTTTGGAAAAAAAAGCTGAAAGGCAACAAATAGAAAATGCGGCAACCGATAAAGCCCGAAATCTTTACAGAACAGAACTTGAATGGATCAGGCGGATGCCTAAAGCGCGCGGAACAAAATCAAAAGCGCGGATAGATGCTTTTAAAGACTTAAGCGAAAAAGCTGCATATAAATCACAAGAAAACGAAATAAAGTTTAAGGTAGAAGAAAAAAAATTAGGCGGTAAAATAATAGAAATCAATAATATAAGTAAAAATTTTGGAGATAAAAAATATATAGACAATTTTAGTTATATCTTTAAAAAAGGGGAAAAAATAGGCATAGTAGGACTTAACGGCACCGGAAAAAGCACATTGCTCAATATTATAGCAGGCACGCTTCGCCCCGATGTAGGACATATTACGCATGGTCAAACGGTTGTATTAAGTTATTATACACAGGATGGTCTAACGCTTAAAGAAGATAAACGTGTGATAGATATTGTAAAAGATGTAGCTGAGGAAATAAAAATGGAAAAGAGCAGCATGTCTGCCTCGCAATTCCTGTTTCATTTTAACTTTTCCTATCCTGTGCAGCAGGCTTATTTTAGCAGCTTAAGCGGCGGTGAAAAAAGAAGACTTTACCTTTTATTACAATTGATTAAAAATCCCAATGTGTTATTGCTGGATGAGCCTACCAATGATTTGGACATTAACACGATACAGGTTTTAGAAAATTTTTTACAAGATTTTTCAGGATGTGCCGTCATTGTGTCGCACGACAGGTTTTTGCTGGACAAGGTATGTGACCATGTATTTGTTTTTGAAGAAAACGGAAAAATAAAAGATTTTTACGGAAACTATACGGCATATTACCGTCAACGCATTGCAGAGCAAAAGAAAAAGAATCAGGAAGAAAAAGAAAAAAAAGAAGCTGCCTGTCAAGTGCAAAAAGAAAAAAAGACACCTTCTAAACCTTCTTATAAGCAGCTTAAAGAATATGAAACGTTGGAGGCAAAAATAGAAGAATTGGAGAAAGAAAAAAGCAACGTATTGGAAAAGCTCAACAATGGCAATACTTCAATAGAAGAACTGCAAAACCTTTCCGTACGCTTTGGTGAAATTGAAAATGAACTGGAGGAGAAAAGCATGCAATGGCTTGAATTAGGCGAAATTATAGAGTCTATGAACCGTAGCATGTAAATAAAATTTCCATCTAAGAGAATGAATAAATTATTGATTTTCATGCGTTTTCTCATACACCTTTTAAAACGAAAGTAAGGTGGCGAAAAAATAGAAAAACAGATGTTAAATTTTATAAAAGTCATATAATATCTACCTTACTTCGCATTATATTTGTAATATAAATTTTAAACCTGTTTTTTATATGAAGAAATTTCTTGTAATGGCTATGATAGCCTTATTTTCAGTAAGCGGTATTTACGCCCAGAGTGTTAAAACAACCACCAAAGCCGATAACAAAGCCAAGGTTGAGGTAAAAAAAGATAATGTACAAGTTAAAACAGAAGCTTCTAAAGCCGACAACGGTACAAAATTAAAAAAAGACGGTACGCCCGATAAGCGTTACAAAGAAAATAAACATTTGAAAAAAGACGGCACGCCTGATAAGCGCTACAAAGAAAATCAAAAATAATGCACCATCCTCAAACGAAAAAAGGCTTATACAATATAAGCCTTTTTTGTTTATCTAACAGCATCTCTTAATTCTGACCAAGCATAACAGGCATCACCAGCATTAAAATATCTTCATTTGCACTTTCAACATTATGAGGCAAAATAATACCCGCGCGCGTGGGTCCCGAAAGGTTAAACACAATTTCTTCCGTATCCATGTTACTTACCATTTCCAATAAGAAACGCGAGTTAAAGCCGATTTCCATATCTTCACCGGCATAGGTAACATTCAAACGTTCGCTACCTTCGTTGGAATAGTCTATATCTTCGGCACTCAAATGCAATACTTGTCCTACTATGCGCAAACGAACCTGATGTGTGGATTGGTTGGCAAAAGGCGACAAACGTTTAATGGCGCTCATGAGCAATCCCCTATCCACAACCAACTTATTGGGGTTATCTTTGGGAATAACGGCTTCATAAGCAGGATAGCGCCCTTCTATAAGCCGACAGTATAGTTTAACTCCATCATATTCAAATGAAACATTCGTAACATTATATTCTACATTTACGCTTACATCTTCGGTTGCCAATAAATTTTTTAACACATTTAAAGGCTTACGCGGAATGATGAATGATGCAGATTCTCCTGTGTTTGCGTCATTACGGCGATATCTTACCAATTTATGAGCATCAGTGGCAACAAAAGTGATGTTTTCAGGCATAATATCAAAATATACCCCACCCATTACCGGACGCAACTCATCATTGCCTGTAGCAAAAATTGTTTTTGATATGCCCGAGCTTAATATTTCGGAATTAACTGAAAACTTGGTTGTATCTGCCAATTGGGGTAATTCAGGATAATCATCGGCATTATGACCCGCCAACTTATATTTGCCTTCGCTCGAAAGAATTTCAATAGCGAAGGTTTCTTCATTAATGTTGAAAGTAATAGGCGTATCGGGTAGGTTCTTCAAAAAGTCGAGCAACAGTTTTGCAGGAATGGTAATTTTTCCGTCTTCTGAACTCATTGAAGGCTCTACATTTACTATCAAAGTAGTTTCCAAATCCGTAGCCACAATTTTCAACTTATTCTCTTCCAAAGTAAAAAGGAAATCATCCAAAATGGGTAACGTATTATTTGAATTAATTACCCCACTAAGCATCTGGAGTTTTTTCAAAAGACTCTGACTATTGATAATAAATTTCATAAATATTTGTATTTCAGTTTTTTATTATAGTTTACTTTAGATTACAAAGATATAAAGCTTTTGGAATAAAATGTTATTTAAATAACAATATTATTTAATTTTTAGTTGTAATTTCTTTTTTCTTAAACGAAAGTTTGTTTTCCGTTCCGTTAAGCAATCGCTTGATGTTCTTATGGTGTGTGAGCGGAATAAAAACTGCTATAAAAATAGCTAAAATTTTCAAATAAAAATTTGTTTCGGGAAAAACGAATACTGCAAGAATTGCAAAAACAAAAGAAGATATAATAGAACCTAATGATACGTAGCGACTTAATATAAAAATAATTACAAAAGTCAATAATACCAAAAGAAAAATAAGCGGATGGTACAATGCAATAATAACTCCCACTATAGATGCAACGCCTTTGCCCCCTTTAAAGTTAGTATAAATCGGAAAAACATGACCCAAAACGGCTATAACACCCACTGCTATTTTATATATAATAATTTGATTATCATTTAAATAGGGTTTAGCCAAGAGTGAGGCTATCATTACAGCGCCCCATGCTTTTAATGCATCTAAAAAAAGTACCAACACACCTATCTTGGTGCCTAAGACACGTATGGTGTTGGTAGCGCCTGCATTTTTGCTGCCATATTCCCTTACGTCTATACTATATATCCATTTCCCTAACCACACAGAGGAAGAAAAAGACCCTAAAAGGTAAGCAATTATGCATCCCAAAGCCAAATATATAATTTGTTCCATTTTTACTTTTCGATTTTTATTTATTAAAATGTGCAGCTACCCATTTATTTTCTTCTTTAAATGATTGAAACGTGAGTCCTAAAGAAATTGCCTTATCTTTTATAATCTTCAGGTCATCAACATAAAAGCCACTCATAAAAAGTTTTCCTCCTGCATTTAGGCTATTCACATAAGCGTCCATATCTGCCAATAAAATATTCCTGTTGATATTGGCAAAAATAACATCAAATTTCCTTCCAGAAAGCAAGGTTTTATCACCTAATAAAACTTCTATATTTTTATTGTTATTTTTCACGTTTTCAAGGGAATTATTATAAGCCCATTCGTCATTGTCAATAGCTACAACAGGATTCGCATGTTTCATGGCAGCCAGTATTGCCAATACCGATGTTCCGCATCCCATATCCAGAAAAGACTTGTGGCTTACTGCTGTTTCAAGCAGGTACTTAATCATTAACTTGGTTGTTTCGTGATGTGCTGTTCCGAATGACATTTTCGGCATTATAATAACCTCATACTCGGCACTCACATTTGCTTGATGAAAAGGTGCACGGATATAACATTCATCTATCAGTACAGGTTGATATTGACTTTCCCAAACTTCGTTCCAGTTTTTATCTTCTATATTTTCCCAACTAAAATGCTGTAAATAAGAGATAAAATCATTGCCTTTGAGAATATTGTCAATATCTTTAGTGTAATTTTTAGTTGCGATATAAGCCAGCAGAGTTCCGTCGTCTTTCTCCGAAAAACTCTCGAAACCTATTTCAGCCAACAGCGCCACAAGAATATCACGTGCGCCTACTTCGGAAGTAGGCACACAAGTTAATGATTTATATTCCATGTTTAGAATGCGTTGATAATTGTCAAGAAATCATCTGCTTTTAGTGAAGCTCCTCCTATCAAACCACCATCCACATCAGCATTGGCAAACAATTCTTTTGCATTTTTGGCATTGCAACTGCCACCGTATAAAATGGAAATATTGTTGCTTACTGCTTCGCCATATTTTTCTTTAAGCAAATTCCTGATAAACGCGTGCATTTCCTGAGCTTGAGCAGGTGTAGCCGTTTTGCCTGTGCCTATTGCCCAAACCGGTTCATAAGCAATAATAACATTTTGTATTTCATCAGCAGTCAAATGAAATAAAGCTTCGGATATTTGTTTACTTATAACATCCAAATGTTTATTGCTTTCACGTTCAGCCAACACTTCGCCACAACAGTAGATAGGTTCTAACGAATGCTTAAGTGCCATGTTAATCTTTTCTGCTATTATTTTGTCTGTTTCTCCAAAATAGGTACGACGTTCGGAATGTCCTAATATAACATGTGTCACACCCATTGATTCCAACATCATGGCTGAAATTTCGCCTGTATATGCACCTTCTTCCCACTGACACATGTTTTGCGCGCCAATCATAATTTCTGTTTCCGTGGCTACATCTGAGCATAGCTCCAAGTAAACTGCCGGCGGACAAACTATAATATCTGCATCTCCGGAACCTTTTTCTTTTAATTGTTCCGAAATTTCATAAATTAAATCGTCTGCGTCCTGAAAATTTTTATTCATTTTCCAGTTACCGGCAACAATGTTTCTTCTCATGATATTTATTTTTATAATTTAACTTGCTAATTTTAAAATATTTAAGCGTACCTGATACGCGGATCGAGCATACCGTAAATAACATCTGCAAATATATTGATAATAATAAGCAAAACCGCAATAAAAAGCACAGCACCCATAACCACAGGAAAATCATACTTCTCCAATCCATCCACTAACACCACACCCACGCCTTTCCAGTCAAACACGTATTCAATAAACACTGCTCCTGCCAGCAATGAGGCAAACCAACCCGTAACAGCCGTGATAATAGGATTCAACGCATTTTTCAACGCATGTTTTTTCACAATCTTATACATGCTTAATCCTTTGGCTCTCGCGGTTCGGATATAATCCTGCGATAATATGTCTAACATGGAACCTCTGGTTAGTTCGGTTATAATAGCCAGCGGACGTATAGCCAACGTGAAAGCCGGAAGTATCAGATTCTTGAGGTTAATGTATGTTCCTCTGCCCAAATCGTCAACACTATATAAACTGCCGAACATACTCAAGCCCGTATAATCAGCCCATACAAAGGCAAAAAGCCATGCCACTAAAATAGCCGCGAAAAAAGAAGGCAAAGACATTCCTAATATACTAATTATCAAGGCTAATTTATCAAATAATCCATCTTTGTAAATTGCGCTGAAAATGCCCAATATAATACCTATGATTGTAGCAAAAATCATAGCAACAACGGCTAATACTATAGTAGGTACAAAAGCTTCTGCCAATATGGAGGTTACAGGTCTTTTTGTTTGGTAAGATGTGCGCAGATAAGGTTTTTTAAATGCCAACACATGCTTTGTTGAAAATAAGGGAAGTTTTATAATGCTTCCGTATTTATCTTTATCGTAGTAAAAAGAACCGGATGTATTTACCGTATTAAAATAAGCAATGGGAGAAACGTCGTTCAAAAATGTAACGTATTGCGTAGTCAAAGGCTTATCCCGCCCCAGCTCTTTGTTTATTGCTTCAACTGATGCAATATCGGCACGTTGTCCGAGCATCATGCGTGCAGGATCGCCGGGAAGCACGTTAAACAGAAAAAAAATAAGCGTTAATACACCCAGAAGCACCAAAACGCCATACCACAACCTTTTTAGAATGTAATTAAACATATTTTTTAACTGAAGGATTTATAACATTGACATACAAGGCATACGGGCTATTGCTGTTTCTTCATCCATTGATTTAATTTATCGTAACTTGGAATATCTCTGTAATGATACTTTTTAAGCACTTCGCCGTCTTTTATAATCATCACACCCGGGTTTGAACGTACCATAATTTTCAAAATCACGTCATCGCCGCTGTAAAAAGGTAGTGAAATATTATATTTAGCTTTAAATTCGGTAAACTTATGTTCATCTCCTGCAGCCAGCACAATGGCAGAAATATTGTTTTTCTGCTCCAACTCTTTAGCCAACGCATCTAATTTCTTAAGAGCTTCAATATTAACTTTTTCCAAATCGTATATATTTATAATATACTGATAGTCTTTATTTCTTATAACCGAATATGTAATATTATTGCCGGTAGTATCAACAATAACGAGATTTTTGCCCGGATATTGGTTTGGGTCAACAATACGTTGAGAAACAAACTGCCATTTTTCCATCCACACGCTATCATCAAACGGATAATTAGGCGACAGATATTCTTTCTTTTCTTTGGTATCTTTATTTTGATAGGTTAAATAACATTCTACGGGTTTGGGATTATCAATATATAGTTTATTTCCTGTTTTATATTCCGAAAAATCTATGGCAGGTAAATGTCTGTAATTTCTAACACAAAATAATGCAAATAACACAGCAAACGCCCAAGCTATAATCCACTGGGTTTTTATGGAAAAATATTCCTTATAATTATTCCTGTTTATAAAAATAACGACAACAAAAGCATCTATAACTATATTTTTATAAAAAGTTTGCCAATTGGTAATTTTCAGAAAATCGCCAAAACAGCCACAATCGGGAACCGGACTATAAAGCGCGTCATATAACGTAACCAGTGTAAAAAAAGCCATTATGCCGGCTAACACCCACGCTGTAAAACGCATCCGCAATTTTAGCAACAACATGATGCCCACGGTAAACTCCAGGGTGCACAGCAATACAGAAAACAACAATGCCGCAGGAGTTAAACCTGATATATGATAGGCAATAAGATAATCCTCAATTTTATAAGCTGTTCCTAAAGGATCAACCCCTTTTACCACACTTGAAAATATAAAAACAAGTCCCGTTAAAATCCTGAGTATATTTATAACAATCTTTTTACTCATCACTAATTTCCCCTTTCATTTAATAATATAATTGCGAATAAAGAATAATTGACAATATCAAAATAATTGGCATCCAAGCCTTCTGATATTATTGTTTTCCCGTCATTATTTTCTATTTGTTTTATGCGCAACAGTTTCATAAGTATAATATCGGTAATTGAGCTCACCCGCATATTACGCCAAGCTTCATCATAATCATGATTTTTATCCGACATTAAACTGCGTGCCCCATGGTAATACTTTGTATATAATCTTTCAACTTCCGCTTCAGGCATACGAGGTTCTTCGGCAGTTCCCAGCTCCAATTGTATCAACGCCATAATAGAGTAGTTGATGATGCCGATAAATTCCGGTTTAATGCCCTCTCCTACTTTTGTTTCTCCTTTTTCCTGTATGCTGCGAATGCGGGCTGCTTTTATATAAATCTGGTCGGTAAGCGATGATGTGCGCAAAATACGCCATGCCGTGCCGTAATCTTTCATCTTTTTAATGAATATCGTACGACATTCTTCTATAACTTTGTCAAATTCTATAAAAGTTTTTTCTGACATAAATCGAATAATTATTTATATAAGCAATTTTAAGAATGGATTATTTTTCGAACGGTAAAAGTACAAATAATTCCCCAATAAGTTCCATGCAATGTGGCAACAACCTGCTAACATTTAACAAGCCGTTGGTAATGGGAATATTGAACGCTACACCGGATTCTTTTTCGGATGGAGGAATGTATAATCAAACCGAAAGCGCGCTCATTCATATAGAAAATATGATAGCTGAAGGCGCTGATATTATTGATATAGGAGCAGTTTCTACCCGCCCGGGTTCAACAGCGCCTGACGAAAGAGAAGAAATTGCACGTGTTATGCCCATCTTAAAAACGGCGGTAAAAAAACATCCGCAAACAGTTTTTTCTATCGATACATACAGGGCTAATGTTGCACAAATTGCGGCAGACAACGGAGTAGGGATAATTAACGATATTTCGGCAGGACGCATGGATAATAACCTATTAAAAACTGTTGCACAATTAAAAATACCCTACATATTAATGCACATGCAAGGTAATTCGCCACAAACCATGCAACAAAATCCTGTATATACAGATGTAGTGGAAGAGGTTAAAAAATTTTTTTCAGAAAAAACAGAGATACTGAAAAATACCGGAATAGAAAATATAATCCTCGACCCCGGATTCGGCTTCGGAAAAACCATCACCCACAACTATCAACTTTTGAAAAACCTGTATTCCTTAAAAACAGGAAATTACCCCATACTTTCTGCACTCTCGCGCAAATCAATGATATATAAAGTATTGGAAGTAAGCCCACAAGAAACCTTAACAGGAACAGCCACGCTTACTTTTATATCCATTATAAACGGTGCTGATATTTTGCGTGTACATGATGTGAAAGAAACCGTTCAAATGATAAAGTTAGCCGAAAAATACATGACCGCATAACTTCTTTTATAATGCTCCAAAAAATATGGTGGGACGGTAATGCTTGAGGCACGGAGCACGGAGCACGGAGCAGGGAGCACGACTGCCTGTCGCCTGCCTGTCGGCAGACAGGGCAGACAGGGCAGACAGGGAGCAGGGAGTTGTGATAATGTGATAATGTGATAATGTGATAATGCGATAATGCGATAATGCGATAATGCCTGCCTGTTGGCATCACTCATCGCTTATCACTTCCTACATTCCTACCTTTCAACCTTCTAACCTTCCACCCTTCAATTAAGTTGGGCTTTCAGCCCGCTTATCCTCCCCTGCTATCCTATCCCCGAGGCGTTGCCTCAGGTTAATATAAGCTGGGCTTTCAGCCCGTAGCAAAGAGCGTGGAGCTTGGGGCACGCCTGCCTGTCGCCTGCCTGTCGGCAGACAGGGCAGACAGGGCAGACAGGGAGCAGGGAGTTGTGATAATGTGATAATGTGATAATGTGATAATGCGATAATGCGATAATGCGATAATGCCTGCCTGTTGGCATCACTCATCGCTTATCACTTCCTACATTCCTACCTTTCAACCTTCTAACCTTCCACCCTTCAATTAAGTTGGGCTTTCAGCCCGCTTATCCTCCCCTGCTATCCTATCCCCGAGGCGTTGCCTCAGGTTAATATAAGCTGGGCTTTCAGCCCGTAGCAGGGAGCGTGGAGCTTGGGGCACGCCTGCCTGTCGCCTGCCTGTCGGCAGACAGGGAGTTGCATCACTTATCACTTATCACTTATCACTTATCACTTATCACTTATCATTCATCATTCATCATTCATCATTCATCATTCATCATTCATCCCCCTTCTACCCTTCTACCTTTAAAAATCTATAGAAAAAATATGGCAACACCACCCACCGCAACAATGGCACCTATGATTTCTCGTACTTTAGGTCTTTCGTGATGGAATATAACCGCAAAGGGGATAATAAGCACGGGAGTAAGAGACATTAATGTTTGCGCGATACCCACATGTGCATGCTGAACGGCAAGTAATGAAAGCCCCACCCCTATCACGGGTCCCGTAATAGTGCCCAAGGCAACATTGCGCATGGATGTATGATCTTTTACGGATTCAGGCACATATTTCCATTTTCGCAATACCGTAAATATTAATACAAAACCTAAAAAACCGGCCATAACGCGTATATGCGCGGCGGCAAAAGGGTTATACTCCCTCATTCCATACTTACTTAATACCAATCCTACACCTTGACCGGCTGCTGCCCCTATGGCAAACAAAATTCCATTCAGCGCGTAACCAATCTTTACTTTCTGTCTTTTGCCCTGCTCTTTTGGCGCACGATTGAGCACAACTAAAGCAATACCCATCAATGTTACCAACATAGCCAATAAGTTACTCCAACTTAATACTTCGCCCAGTAGTATCCAAGCTGCAATTGCTGCAAAAACAGGTGCCAGCGTGGTAAAAAGCATGGTAATACGCGCCCCGTTTATTGAATAGGCTTTAAAAAGGCAATAATCACCTATTACAAAACCTATTATACCGGAAAGCGACAGCCATGCCAAATTATGTATATCAGCATCTACGGGCAAGAATAAGCCTCTTGTAAAAAGAGTGAACACGCCTAAAAACAAGCTGGCTAAACCCAGCCTGAATAAATTGACATGTAAAGAACCAATGCGCTTACTGGCAGTTTCCATCAGTAACGCCGTAAAAGTCCAGAAAAATGCAGTTGCCAAAGCAACCCACTCGCCATAATAATTTGCCATTCTATTATTAAAAAAAGTTAGCAAAAGTATTATTTTCAAGCATATAGTTGCAAAATTTACAAAAAACTTTTTACACCAAATAAATGATGTACCTTTGCAATTGATAAACATCACTATTGACAATGCTTTTCACTGACGAGTATAAGACTATTTCAGCCATGAGCGAAGGCACATTCAAGGATAAAGGAAGCAAGTTTCTTTCCTTTGCCATTCCTGTGGAAACTGAAAGTGAGGTGAAAGAACATTTGGATATATTGAAAAAGAAATATTATGATGCTACACATCATTGCTACAGTTATATTTTAGGATTTGATAAGTCGGCAACACGTGTAAATGATGACGGTGAACCATCAGGCACAGCCGGAAGACCCATAAACGGTCAATTATTATCGTATGACTTAACCAATATACTTGTAGTAGTAGTAAGATATTATGGCGGCACAAAACTGGGCGTACCCGGCTTAATAAATGCCTATAAAACAGCCACGAAAGAAGCCTTAGATAAGGCAAATATTATAACAAAAGTAGTAAGAGAGGTTTATGAAATACACTTTCAGTATGAGCAAATGAACGATGTGATGAAAATTGTTAAAGATTTTAATTTAGAAGTTATTAACACCGACTTTGGTATGGATTGTGTAATAAAAACATCCATAAGAAAATTAGATATAAACAATGTATTGGACAAGTTTTCTAACATAAAACATTTGATTTATAAATACTTAACAATTATTTAAAAAATAACCCTTGTTTTTCACAAATATTTTTCTCGTGTTGCGTATATACAAAAAACTTTTGTAAAAAAAAATAGTTAAAAAATTTTTTTTTAAACTTTGTTAGCTTCAATTTTGGCGTATTAAGCTGCACCATGTACGCTTATTGCTAAGTAGCTCATAATAAAATTACTATAATTCAAGAAAAATTTATTTTTTATTTACTCATATTTATACTATTAACAACTAACTAAGCAAATGATAGGAAAAGACATTGACGACGCGTTCGACATGAAGGATAAAGTATGGGAAAACTGTTTAAAAGTTATCAAGGATAATTTAAACGCGCAAAGTTTCAAGACTTGGTTCTTACCCATTCTACCTGTTAAGTTGGAAAATAGTGTTTTAACTATTCAAGTTCCCAGCCAGTTTTTTTACGAATGGCTTGAAGAACACTACATTACCCTATTAAAGAAAACGATACGCAATGAGTTAGGACCAAACGGTCGTTTGGAATACAGCATTGTGATGGACGGCGCTCACTCATCTGAACCTCTTACCGTTAAAATACCCACTTCCAACAAAAAAGACACCGCCAACCCTTCTCTTCAAATGCCCATTAATTTGAATGAAGGTAACTCGAAAGAGATTCCCAATCCCTTTATAATTCCGGGATTGAAAAAAATTCAGGTTCAATCACAATTAAACGACACCTACTCCTTCGACAATTTTGTGGAAGGAGATTGTAACCGCCTTGCGCGTTCTGCAGGGTATGCCGTTGCCTGCAATCCGGGAAAAACGGCTTTTAACCCATTGTTTATATATAGTCCTGTGGGATTAGGGAAAACACACCTTGCGCAAGCCATTGGCTTGCAAGTAAAACAGCTTTTCCCCGAAAAAACCGTACTATACGTACGCATGGAACAGTTTATGCAACAGTTTATAGATGCGGTGCGCAGCAACAACCAAAACGATTTTATTCATTTTTATCAAATGATTGACGTTTTGATTGTGGATGATATACATTTCTTGTCAGGTAAAGAAAAAACGCAGGACATCTTCTTCCATATCTTTAATCACCTTCACCAAAAAGGAAAGCAAATTATTATTACAAGCGATAAACCACCCGTAGAACTCAAAGGTTTAGAACCGCGATTGCTTTCTCGTTTCAAATGGGGATTGGCTGCTGATTTACAAGTTCCCGATTTGGAAACCCGCATTGCCATCTTAAAGAAAAGATTATATAAAGACGGCATAGAAATTCCGTATGAAATATTGGAGTATCTGGCTTATAGCATCACAACTAACATACGCGAACTTGAAGGAGCGCTTATTTCACTTATGGCGCAATCGTCCTTAAATAAAAAAGCCATTACGCTTGAATTGGCTAAACAGATGATTGATAAGTTTGTGAAAAATACGGCAAAAGAAATATCTATTGATTTTATACAAAAAATTGTTTGCGATTATTTCAATATACCGGTTGATTCGCTTAATTCTAAAACCCGTAAACGCGAAATTGTGCAAGCACGTCAATTGGCAATGTACTTTTCAAAAAAACATACCAAATCGTCATTGGCTAATATAGGACTGCATTGCGGAAATAAAGACCATGCTACCGTGCTCCACGCTTGCCGCACGGTTAATAATCTGGTTGAAACCGATAAGCAATTCCGCACCTACGTGGAAGACATAGAAAAGAAAATTCGATTTTAATATCAAGGTTTTTAAATAATTCAGTTTTTTAATGACTTTTAACCGGCTTCGCGCCGGTTTTTTTATATTATTTTAAGCCAATAAATTCGTATTTTCGCAAAATAAATATAAAAGATGAGAATAAACATACTGATGGTTTGCCTGGGAAATATTTGTCGTTCTCCTATGGCAGAAGGTTTGATGATAGAAAAAGGTAAAAAATACAACCTCAATATACATGTTGACTCGGCTGGCTTTGAGGCATTTCATACAGGAGATGCGCCGGATGAACGCGCCATAAATACAATGAAAAAACATGGGTATAATATCTCCCACCTACGTTCAAGAACAATAAAAAAAGAAGATTTTATAAAATTTGACAAAATCTACATCATGGACAAGTATAATTTGGAGAAAATTAAGCATATATCTTCACATCCGGATGATTTACAAAAAGTAGATTTTATTTATAACGCGATAGAACCAGAAAGTAATAAGGCTGTGGACGATCCTTACTATGGAAATATATCGGATTTTGAAAATACCTACCAAATTTTGGATAAAGCAACCGAAATTATAGCACAAAAACTATCTCATTCAAATTAACATGCAAAAAGGCAATTTATACTTGATACCCACTACTTTAGGCGAATGTGAGCATGAAAATGTGCTTCCTTCTTATAATGCCTTAATTTTTAGAGATATTGATGTTTTTATTGTAGAAGAATTACGTAGCGCACGCAGATTTTTACGCAAAGCAGGATATAAAAAAGATTTTGAACAAGTTATTTTTCACTTGCTTAATGAGCATACTCCCGAAAATGAAGTATCATGTATGTTAGAAGAGGCTTTTAAAGGCAAAAATATAGGACTATTGAGCGAAGCCGGTTTACCCTGCGTGGCAGACCCCGGTAATATTGCCGTGCGAATAGCACATCGCAGACAAATAAAGATTATTCCGCTGGTAGGACCTTCGTCTATCATGTTATCATTGATGGCATCCGGATTTAACGGACAAAACTTTGCATTCAACGGTTACATTCCCGTTAAAGATCCAGACAAAACAAAAAAAATCAAGGAACTCGAAAACTTAGTATTAAAATATCAGCAAACACAAATTTTTATTGAAGCTCCTTATCGTAATATTTCATTATTCGAATCAATAATAAAAACCTGCCATCCCGAAACCATGCTGTGCATAGCTACTGATTTAACAATGGATACGGAATATATTGCATCTAAAAAGATTGTAGAATGGAAGAAACAAACGCCTGATATAAACAAACGCCCAACAGTATTCCTATTGGGCGCAATGTATTAATTTTAGTCTTATTTATTAGCAACCGCATCCACAGCCACAACCTGAGCCACAATCTCCGGTTTCGCAACCTGCTGAAGCACTGTGTGTATGACCATGAGCAAGTTCTTCTTCCGTAGCTTCTCTCACTTCAACTATTTTTCCCGTAAAATGTAAGGTTTTTCCGGCCATAGGATGGTTAAAATTCATGCGCACCTTATCTTCGGTAACACCTTCTACTACACCTTGCAACATATAACCTTGGTCATCGCGCATAGGGATAACATTGCCAATAGTAAGCAGGTTATCGTCAACTTTCCCGTCCATCATAAAAATGCTTTTATCCAAATCAATTATAGCATTGGGATCATTTTCGCCGTAAGCTTCAGCGCTGGGCAAGGTGAACTCAAATTCATCACCTACCTTTAAATCGGATAGATGCTCTTCAAACTTAGGAAGCATCTGACCTAACCCATATATAAATGTTAACGGGCTGTTATCTTGTGTTTGTTCTATAAATTCACCATTCTTACTATCTTGATGTAAAACATAAGTTAGTGATACGACTTTGTTTTTTGAAATTTGCATGTTACTGTTTTTAAAAAGTTTAAATATATAAAGACAACAAAACGTTGTAAAAAGTTCATTTAGTGTTGTAATATTCCTGTAGAATCAGCGGCATTAGTTAATGAATCCGTTTGTGGGGTATAAGGTGTTTGGCACGAATAGTCTTTTTCTATTTTAACGGTAGGTTTTTTAAATTTTTGTCTGTAAAATGATAATGAAGGATCTTTCAACACTTTCTCCATAAATTTTCCATATACAGGCTGTGCTGTGCGTATGCCTTCTCCCATATGTGAAGATTTGAAGTGTATAGCCATGTTGTCATTTCCTGTCCAGCATCCTGCTACCAAGCCCGGTGTTATGCCTACAAACCATCCATCCGTATAATCGGATGAGGTGCCGGTTTTACCGCCAAATTCGGTTCCGCTTTTAAACAAATCATATTCATATAAGCCTTGTGTAGTTCCTCCCGGCTCGGTTAATCCTGCCCGTAATAATACTTGTACCAAAAATGCCGTTTGAGGTGAGAGCACTACGTTGGCTTGTGGTTTTGCCTGATAAATAACCTTCCCGTTTTTATCTTCTATACGTGTTACAAGAATTGGTTTCACTAATTTACCTTCGTTTACAAATGTACAATAGGAATTAACCATTTCTTTAAGAGATACGTCGCTTGTGCCTAAACAAATAGAAGGTACATGCGCCAAGGGTGAAGTGATACCTAATTTTTTCGCATAATCTATAACTTTCTCCCATCCTACTTTTTGTGCAAGTTGCACAGCTACTGAATTTACTGAGCGAGCAAATGCATATTTCAAGGTCATTTCGCCGGCATGCGCCCTATCTACATTACGAGGAGTCCATTCTTTGGGTTCTCCATTTTCAATGTATTTTATCGTTACGGGTTGATCGGTTATTTTATCGCACGGTCCATACCCGTTATCCATTGCCGCAGTATAAACAAAAGCCTTGAACAATGAGCCCGGCTGGCGTTTTGATTGTTCTACGTGGTCAAATTTGAAATAATTATAATCTATTCCTCCAACCCATGCTTTTATATAGCCACTATCAGGCTCCATGGCAATAAAACCTGTCTGAAAAAAACGCTGATGATATGCCACAGAATCCAACATACTCATCATCACATCTTTACCTCCGTGGTAATCAAAAGCTTTTAAATTATGTGGATATTGCAACGCATACATTACACTATCCATATTACCCTTATATTTTTTCTTGAGTTTTTCAAACAAGGGCATCGTTTTCACCAAATTAAGCTCATAGTCAGGAATTTCTTTACCGTTCTTATCAAGCCAAGGGCGTGTTACATCAGCGTTGCCTGCATTATCATACCTGTTTTGCAGCGTTTTCATTTGTTCCTGCACCGCTTCCTCGGCATATGCCTGCATACGGGAGTCAATAGTGGTATATATTTTTAAGCCGTCTTTCCATAAATTCACATTATTCTTTTTAGCCCAGTCACGCACTTCTCTTATTACCGCATCACGTAAGTATGATTTATTGTCTTTCGGATCTTCTTCATCTACAATATCAAGATTCAAACGTTCCTGTTTCAGTGAGTCAGCTTGATGTGCGTTTATATAATTGTATTTTTGAAGTTGCCCTATAACATGGTTTCTTCTTTCTAACGCCCTGTCGGGGAAATTAATAGGATCATAATACGTAACAGCTTTGAGCATTCCAACCAAAACAGATGACTCTCCATAGGTAAGCTGGATAGGAACCTTATTAAAATATCTATTTGCCGCAGAATTTATGCCAAAAGCATTATGCCCGAATTCCACCGCATTCAGATACATTAATATTATTTCGTCTTTAGAATAATGCATCTCTATTTTTATGGCTGTTATCCATTCCTTTAGCTTGACAATAATAGTTGAAACGCCCGGAATTCTGCCTAACAGTCCACGAGAATACTCCACGCGGGTTTTAAACATATTTTTGACCAACTGTTGCGTAATTGTACTACCACCACGCTTATCTCCCCGAGCGGTACTCCACATAGCGGATATTACGGCTTTAAAATCAATACCATGATGTTGGTAGAATCGAACATCTTCGGTTGCAAGTAAAGCATTTATAAGATTAGGGGGTAAATCTTTAAACTCGGCGGGGGTGCGGTTTTCGGAAAAAAAAGTCCCTATCTGCTTGCCATCGCAAGAATATATTTCCGATGTGAAATTAATATTCGGATTTTTAACATCACTTATTTTGGGAGATTTCCCGAAAAGCCAAAGAAAATTAATATCTATGGCGCCAAGAATGAGAAAAGGTAATATAACAATAAATGCGGTTATGCGCAAGTTTTTTACCCAACGTTTTTGTCTTTGGCGTTTCCTTTTACAGCATTTTCTGTAAATAGTCAGTCTGCGTAGTATGCTCTTATAATCCACTTATCCTTAAGCTAAAGCCTTAAATTTCGGGCAAAGTTACTCCAAAATATTTAAGTCACAATTGTATTTTATAATTCTTTAACTATTAAATTGATTTAATGCTTTTAATCGGTGTAGCAGAGGAGGGTGAGAATAATGAACAAACACATAATATGGATGTGGCGTTAGATTGCTTAAATTCTGGACAGATAACTTTTTTAATGCTTCTTGTAGTTTCAATGCGTCGGCATGTTGCGCTGCAAACTTGTCTGCTTCAAACTCATGCTTACGTGATAATTTATTCATAAAAATGCCTAACACCGTTGATACCGGCGTATATAATATTCCAAAAACCAACAAAGAAATATGAAAAGAGGGCGTTGAAACTCCCACTGCTTCACTAAATAAACTTTCCTTCAATATAAAAGAAAAAAGAAACATGAGAATGCCCGTGTGCATCACCGATAAGAACATGCCTTTTACAATATGTTTCTTTTTGTAGTGTCCTATTTCATGCGCCAATACGGCTACAATTTCATCTTCGGAATGATTGTTTATAAGCGTATCAAACAATACAATGGTTTTGCGCTTACCAAAGCCGCTAAAAAAAGCATTTGCTTTGGTACTCCTTTTTGAACCGTCCATTACTTTTACATTTCTCAAACTAAAACCTGCCTTTTGAGCCATATTTTCAATGGCATTTTTAAGCGTTCCTTCTTCTAAAGGCGTGAGTTTATTAAATACCGGCAACAATACGGATGTATAAAAATACCCCATCCCAACAGAAAATATAGTAATTACCACCCATGCCCATATCCAGAAATAACCGGCAGTTTGCTGCCAAAGCCAAATGATAAGAGCTAAAAGCAAACCACCTATAACAGCCGCCAACACCCAGGCTTTTACTTTATCAAGAATAAATGTTTTTACAGTGGTTTTATTGAAGCCGAATTTTTCCTCAATAATAAACGTATCATATACTTCAAAAGGAATAGAAATAACATCAGAAGCCAGCGCAAGTATGCCCAAGAATATTATAGCTCTCCATGTTTCAGAAGCTGTAAAGCTACTTATATAATTATCCAGCCAAGCAAATCCGCCAAAACTTAACATAACGATAAGCAATACAAAACTTACCACATCTCCCATCAATTCTAACTTATAATTCTCTTTCCCGTAAAGTTGCTGCTTACGATATGTTTCAGCGTCATAAAATCCCGTGAGGGCTTCGGGCAAAGCATCATTCCACATGGTAGTATTTAAATAGCTTATCCATTGCGAAAAGCAAAAACTTAGTATAACAATAAAAATAAGTAGGTAAAAAAGTATTTGAGGGGTCATTTCAGGTGATTTTTAGTCATATATCAAACTGCAAAAGTAAAGCAACACAACCGCTTTAAAAATATTTATCTTATAAATTTTAACAGCCTATCCAAAAAGAAAAACATTTTTTATAGTTTTCTTTTCACTTAAGATAAGTATATTTGCACTGATATTAAAAGGATGGAACATATATAATAAAATCATAATCAACGTATTATGTTGATTTTAAATTAAAAATAAATTATCAGATAATTAAGTAAATACAAAATAATATTGGAACAATGAAATACTTGCGTTACATTATAGCATTCATTTTGGGTGTAGCGGCTTATTTGATTTTAGCTTGGGCTACATCGTAATAAAGTTTAATTAAAAAATTTGTAAAAATGTTAGAACGTTTCAATGTTGACAGAACATACGAGGAAATAGGCACCGAAAACAATACAAAAGGTATTACACGGTATGATATTTATGCATTTATTTTGGCTTTCATGCTTTGCTTAATCACTGATTTCGCCTTTCATTGGTCAAAAAAAATATTTCCTGAAAGGGATTACGACTTAATTGAAATAAAAAAATAACTTAGTAAAATTGAAAAATAAGTTCCTTATATAGTTGTTGTTCAACCAAATGTTAATAATAATAAACCACATAATAACATAGTTGAATATTTATCGTCGGCAAGTATTGAATTGGATGATAAGAAAACCACAGGATAATTCAATAGGTTCATACAGGCAACAAAAGCCACGCTTTTGTAACCATGCGAAACTGTTTAAAAAACTAAAGCAACGATGTAAAAAACTATGTTCCTATAGGGTTTATATATGGATGAATCAGGTAATTTATTTTTAAAACTTCACTTATCAATTTAGAAACATTATAAAATAATTTAAAAATGAAATCAACATCGGTTTGGAAAGGTCAGTATAAATCAGTTGTAGATAACGGCAAAGGACATTCAGTAACAGTAGATTTACCCGCAAACTATGGTGGCACCAATGAAGGTCCCACTTCATTTGAGCTTTGCCTGATGAGCCTTTCAGGCTGCATCAGCACTATATTTGCGATGATGGCAGAAAAAATGCGCTTAACATTTGAAAGTTTAGACGTAACCATAGAAGCCGAAAAACCCAAAGATGCCCCCACATTTACCGAAGTTTATATCATGGTGAATATAAAAACTACGGAAAACCATGATAAAATAGAAAAATGTTTGGAACAAACCGTTAAAACATGTCCCGTAGGCGTGCTATTCCGTCAAGCCGGCATAAAAATGGAAAGAGAATTAAATTTCTTATAAAAATATGATTATCAATAGTTTATATCATTGTTAAAAACTTATTGATAACTATCCGCTTCATTTTTTATTCTGCAAATTTCTTGCTTTAAATTTGCATCATATACGGTTCATTTTCACAAAATGATGAAAAGGGAATTTGGTGCAAATCCAAAACTATCCCCGTAGCTGTATGTTTGTGTACACTCTTAACCCTTATGCCACTGTTGTGTAAATTTTTAGCAATGGGAAGGCGGTTATCAGTTGCAAACGAGTCAGAAGACCTGCCGTATATGTAATTATTCGTAGCTTTCGGGTGAAAAGCAACAGGATTATCTTTATGCAAAAGCTATTCCTTGATTATTTCTACCCCGCAAGTTATCATTTTATAAACATTTTTAATTTTTATATTTTATGAGTGATGAAACTTGTATCCGGCAAATTGTGAAACGCACAGGCGAGATTGTAGATTTTAAACCCGAAAAAATCGAACATGCAATTTTTAAAGCCATGCGCGCTATTGGAAAACCCGACAGAGCTACTGCGCACGCTTTGTGCAATCAGGTAGTTAATGAGTTGGCGGAATATACATTCGAGAAAAATCCCACAGTAGAAAAGGTACAAGATATTGTAGAAAGGGTATTATTTTCTCACAAAGATTTTGATCTGCTCAAAGCTTACCTCATTTATCGCAAACAACGCGAAAATGTGCGTAACGACAAAGATTTATTTTCCAACATCGAGGTAATAGATAGCTATTTAGGAATGAGCGACTGGCGCGTGAAAGAGAGTGCAAACTCAAGTTATTCGCTGCAAGGATTAAACCAACACATATCCACGCTTATTACCTCGCAATATTGGCTCAACAAGCTATATCCTGACAACATAGCTGATATGCACAAAAAAGGATATTTTCATATTCACGATTTGGGATTTTTGAGCGTGTATTGTGTAGGATGGGATTTAAAAGACCTACTAAGCGTGGGCTTTAAGGGGGTTGCAGGTAAAGCGCAAAGCAAACCGGCTAAGCATTTACGCACCGCATTGGGGCAAATTGTTAACTTTTTCTACACCATGCAAGGCGAAGCCGCCGGCGCGCAAGCGTTCTCAAACTTCGATACTTTTTTGGCGCCTTTTATCAGGCACGATAAGCTCTCTTATGCACAAGTAAAACAATGCCTGCAGGAGTTTTTGTTTAACATCAACGTTCCTACGCGTGTGGGATTTCAAACGCCTTTTACTAATATTACCATGGATTTGATTGTTCCCCACTTCCTTAAAGATGAAGCTGTGGTGATAGGCGGCGAAATGAAGGACACTACCTACGGCGATTATCAGCAGGAGATGCTTATGTTTAACAAAGCTTTTGCAGAAGTGATGATAGAAGGGGATGCATCAGGCAGTTTATTCTCTTTTCCTATTCCTACCTATAACATTACAGTGGATTTTGATTGGGATAATGCCGACTATGAAAAGATATGGGAAATGACTTCCAAATACGGAATTCCCTACTTCTCAAATTTCGTAAACTCCGACATGAAACCGGATGACGTACGCAGTATGTGTTGCAGATTGCGTTTAGACAAGCGCGAGCTTAGCAAGCGCGGAGGCGGATTGTTTGCAGCTAACCCGCTTACAGGCTCGGTGGGCGTTGTAACCATTAATATGGCAAAGTTAGGATATGAAGCTACGAGCGAAACTAACCTCTTCCAACGTTTGGAAAACCTTATGGAATTAGCAAAAGACAGCTTGGAAATTAAACGTAAAACCATCGAAAATTTAACCGAAAAAGGCTTATATCCCTATTCTAAATTTTATTTGAGGCATATACGTGAACGTTTCGGGAGCTATTGGAAAAACCACTTTTCAACCATTGGACTCAACGGCATGAATGAATGTTGTATGAACTTCCTGGGAAAAAATATTGCAGAACCTGAAGGACAAAAATTTTCAGAAAGAATAATGATGTTTATGCGCAAAAAATTAGAAGCTTTTCAGGAAGAAACAAACAGCATCTATAACCTGGAAGCCACACCTGCCGAAAGCACTGCATATAGGTTTGCCCGCATAGATACCATGCAATATCCCGACATTATGGTAGCTAATTACGAACAATACAAAGCAGGCGCAGAACCATACTATACCAATTCTACACATTTACCCGTAAATTACACACACGATATTTTTGAAGTGTTGGATTTGCAAGATAATTTGCAGCAGTTATACACAGGAGGAACGGTATTACACATTTTCACTGGAGATAAGAACATGTCGCCCACCGCAGCCAAAAACCTGATAAAAAAAGTTACCTCAAACTATCATTTACCTTACATTACCATATCCCCTACCTTTAGTGTATGTGCCTCGCATGGCTATATTGCAGGAGAACATTTCCAATGCCCTCATTGCAACGAAAACACAGAAGTATATAGTCGCATTGTAGGATACATGCGTCCTGTAAGCCAATGGAACAAAGGAAAACAAGAGGAGTTTAAGGACAGAAGTCTTTTTGATTTAAAAAAACATACAAAAACAGAACCTGTGTTGCATTTGCAAGAATAGGAAACATGGAAATAGGAGGTTTTCTTAAGCAAAGTTTTATTGACTGGGATGAACGTTTAGTGGCAGTAATATTTACTAAAGGATGTAATTTCCGTTGCGGTTACTGCCATAATCCTTATCTGGTAGTGCCTCATTTAATAAAAGAAAGCATTACCATTCAGGAAAACGAAATCTGGAAATATTTAGAAAAACGTAAGTCTTTGATTGACGGAGTTGTAATTACCGGTGGGGAGCCTACATTGCAAAAAGATTTAATACCCTTTGTGAGAAAAATAAAAGCAATGGAGCTACCTGTAAAACTTGACACCAACGGAACTAATCCATATGTTTTGCAACAACTTATTAATCAAAAACTTATTGATTGTGTTGCCATGGATATTAAAAATATTCTTAAATATGATGCATATCAGAAAGTTACCGAAATTTTGAGCGGGGAGATGTTTGAGAATATAAAAGCATCAATTACCTTATTAAAACAAAACCCTATAGAAACACATTTTCGCACTACCGTCTTAAAGCATTTGCATAATGAAGCAGATATTGAAGCATTAAAAAAAATATTTTCTCTGCATACTTATAAACTGCAAGCCTATGAGGACACAAACAAACGTATTGAAAATTTTATATAGTATTGTTACTTTGGAATCAAATTTGTACCTTTACATAATTGAATCCTAAAAACGCTTTACCAATGAAACAATTTTTTCTGAAAATATACGATAAAATCATCCTGTTGTCTATTGCCGGATGTGTGGCTATACTTGGCGGATGCTGCAAAAAAGTTTATCCTGACCAAAAGCAAAAAGATAAAGACTTATCACCCCGTATTGATACAACCACTATAAACGATAAGGTAATTGCTCTTTATGGCGTGAGACCTACAGAGCAAAACACACTGGAGATGAAAGAAAAAAAGTAGTAAACCAGATTGTTTCTTAAGAAGAGAACTATTTTCATGGATTTCAGAAAAAAAATAACACTTTCATTATTCCAACAGCATAAGAAAGCTCAAGCCAAGCTGCATGAGCTTTCTTATTTATTTTGGGAATGCACATTGCGATGCAATTTCAACTGCTTACATTGCGGAAGCGACTGCATGCAACAAGCAGCTGTGCCGGATATGCCTATTGCCGATTTCTTAAAAACGCTTGATATAATAAGTCCGCATGTAAATCCTAATAAAACCATCGTAGTTATTACCGGAGGAGAACCTCTCATGCGCAGAGACCTTGAAATATGCGGAATGGAAATCACAAAAAAAGGATATCCCTGGGGAATGGTTACCAACGGCTACTTGTTAGACGAAAGTCGTTTTAAATCACTCTTACATGCGGGACTACGTTCTATATCCATAAGTCTTGACGGCGCTTCTACCGATACCCACGACTGGTTCAGGGCAAAAAAAGGCTCGTTTGGCAAGTCTTTAGAAGCAATTAAAAGAGTGGCGCAAACACCAAATCTGGAATATGATGTGGTTACGTGTGTAAATAAGCGGAACATAGGTGAATTAGAAACAATGAAAAACATGCTTATAGAGATTGGCGTGAAAAATTGGCGTGTTTTCTCAGTTTTTCCAAAAGGGCGTGCAGCTAATAACGCCGAACTCAAACTTTCCTCTCAAGAGTTTATTTGCCTAATGGAATTTATAAAAAAAACACGTAGTGAAGGTAAAATAAATGCATCGTATGGTTGCGAAGGTTATGTGGGAGATTATGAAATGGAAGTGCGCGACGCACCTTTTACCTGCAATGCCGGCATACATATAGCCTCTGTGTTAGCGGATGGTTCCATAAGCGCATGCCCCAGCCTGCGTGGCGATTATATACAGGGCAATATTTATAAAGACAATATCTGGACAGTTTGGAACGAAAAATATCAAATAATGCGCAACCGCGCTTGGACAAAAACGGGCAAGTGTGCAAATTGCAAATCGTATAAATACTGCCAAGGTAACGCCTTGCACCTGCGTGATGAACAAAGCGGCGAAGTTTTATTTTGCCATATGGAAATGATAGAACATTCATTAAGATAATAATAGTACAACTTATAAGTTAATTATTTTAATATCACAATTTTTTTATTTATTTTTGAAAAAATTTAACCTTTCATGAAACATTCATTCTTTTTAATATTTATTTATATAACTATTCTATGTTCTTGCTCTAATGAAACACTAAATGTTCCATTTCAGCCCCAAACACCTACTAATGAATGCGAAAGTAAGCATACGGCTACTATAGACATACGCAATAAATCAAAAGATATATATAATATATATATAAATGATGTTTTTAAAAAACAAATAGAAGCTGAAAGCACAGATTCTTTTATTATCAGTAGCGGCTTAATTAAACTTAAGGCTATTCAAGTTAGTGGAGATTCAGCACAACCTAAAATTAAATTAGATAAAATAGCTGTTCAAGATTGTCAACAGTGGACATGGGATATCCCATAATATTTATATGAATTAGTTTTAATTTAATTCATATAAAGAAGGATAAAATATTCAAATTTGTAATTTCATAAAAAAATTACTTCTTTAAACTTTTATGATTGAGTACAAACCAAGGGAGAGGCTGTCCCAAAAGAATCTTAACCACAAAATAAACTAAGGATAACACGAAACGAAGCATATTAATTATATTAATCTTATTTGATTATTAAAATTTTGTTCCTTTATATATTCCCTACTTTACCCCTCTGGCTTATCTTTCTTTATTGCGATACAATCTCCAAATAATTTTATCTTTTACTCAAAATCCTCGTACAATAAATATTTCTTCCGGATTTTTTTGTAGTTACTTATCCCCTCTTGCCAGTATTTTTTTATTTCGTTTTCGCTTAACCCTTGTTCTATTTGGGCTTGCACAAGACTATTGCCTATAGAGCTTTTAAAACCATTATAGAAAAACGTGGTTTTTCCTTTTAAACCTTTATACATGGTAATAATCCATTTAAGGCTCAATCCGCCATTTTCTTTTATTGCTTTTGCATCTGCGGATATATCATAACCATAACATTTTTTACCTCTTAATGGAGGAAACTCGCTTACACCTTTTATAGGTTCGGGGGTAAAGGATATATTGCCGCCTTCATACAAAGGATGCCCTATGTAATGAAAAGGTTTAGGCGTACCACGTCCCACACTCACGGCTGTAGCTTCTAATATACCGATAGAAGGGTACAGATAAACCGCTTCCATATCCTGCAAATTAGGCGATGGATTTATAGGTAACTGATAGCGGGTTTTATGTGTATAATTTTTACACTTCACAACTGTTAATTTGCACTGTATGCCATCTTTCATCCACTTTTCACCATTCACCATCATGGCATATTCACCGGGAGTTAAGCCATAAACAACCGGCACAGGATGCATGCCCACAAAAGACTTGTATTTCATATCCAAAACAGGTCCGTCAACATAATGCCCATGAGGATTAGGTCTGTCAAGAACTATAAATGGGATACCTTTTTCCGCACAGGCTTCCATGCAATAAGTCATGGTAGAAATGTAGGTATAAAACCTCACGCCTACGTCCTGTATATCATACACCATTATATCAATATCTTGTAAATCTTCAGGAGTAGGTTTCTTATGACTTCCGTATAAAGAAATAATAGGCAACCCTGTAACATCATCTTTTGTATCTGAAATTTTAGCGCCATCCGGACGATTACCCCTAAACCCATGTTCGGGACCGAATATTTTTTTTATTTTTATATCCTGTGCCAACAAAAAGTCCACTAAATGCTTATCACCCACCATTGCCGTATTATTGGCTATAACTGCTACGTTTTTATTTTTCAATAATTTGGTATAGTTTTCATAATCATACGCTCCGGGAAATATTGGAGGCACATTTTCTTTTTTAAGTGTACCATGCTGAGCCGAACAACTAAACGAAATAAATATAAGTATAGATAACAGTATTTCTCTTTTAAAAATCATGACATCGGGAATTAATTATTTTGCAATATTAATCATAGAAATCAAAAGATTTAAAACAACTTACAAATAGTTTTCAGCATTGCATTGTGCATAATCATCATAACATTTCGGTGTTTATCCTGTTGCGCTAAGATAAATAACGTAACTTTGCATCGTTTATATATAAAATATTTTTGAGGATATGTTTAAACTAAAAGTAACCAAAGGAGATGTTTTTGGAGGTTTGACCGCCGGTGTAGTGGCTTTACCACTGGCACTTGCATTTGGAGTACAATCAGGAATGGGAGCTGTAGCGGGGCTGTATGGAGCAATTTTTTTAGGAATATGTGCATCGGCATTTGGCGGCACCCCAAGCCAAATATCAGGACCAACGGGACCCGTGGTAGTAGTAACAGCTTCGGTAGTTTCGATGTTTATTGCCAAAATGGGTTCGCTGGAAGCTGCCATGGGCGCCATTTTATTCACTTTTGTACTTACCGGCGTATTTTTAGCTTTATTCGGAGTTTTACGGCTGGGACAATATATCCGCTACATTCCTTATCCCGTACTTTCAGGATTTATGAGCGGTATAGGCATTATTATTATATCCACCCAATTATTTCCCCTCATAGGACAAGATTCGCCGCAAGGAATTATAACCATATATAAAGATTTCCCCGTAGCTTTAGCAGATATTAATATCTCCGCACTTTTATTGGCTGTTGTTACTATTGCCATTGTATATTTAACCCCCAAGGTTTCAAAAGTTCTGCCCGGTCCTTTGGTTGCTTTGGTTGTAGTTACATTATGTAATTATTTCATAAAATTAAATGTTCCTTTGATAGGTGAAATACCTACAGGTATTCCTGCTCCTGATGCAAGAATTTTCGGAGGCATTACCTTTGAAAACTTTCTGCTTGCCATTGCTCCTGCCCTAACCATTGCAGGTCTAAGTGCCATTGACACACTACTTACTTCCGTAGTTGCCGACAACTTAACCAAAACAAGGCATCACAGCAACAAAGAACTGATAGGACAAGGTATAGGTGTTGCATTAGCCGGAATATTCGGTGGCATACCGGGTTCAGGAGCCGCCATGCGCACATTGGTAAATATCAGAAACGGCGGACGCAACAAATCATCCGGTATTATTCACGGAGTTTTACTCATCGCCATTTTGCTGGGATTGGGTTCGTTGGTAAAGTGGATTCCATTATCTGTGTTAGCAGGTATTTTAGTAACTGTTGGAATTGGCATTATCGATAAAAAGGGCATAAAAGATTTAAGGGTTATTCCAAAAGCCGATGCGGCTACATTGGTAGTTGTACTATTGTTGACCGTGTTTGTTAACCTGTTGCAAGCCGTAGGTATAGGAATGATTATAGCCAGCATATTATTTATGAAACGGGCAGGAGATTTGGTAGAATCACGCACAACATCTACCCCGTCACAAATAACAGATAAAGAAATTCCTTGGGACGACGAAAAAGACCTGAAACCGGAAACGCTTAACCGTATTTATATTCAACGTTTAGATGGTCCTGTATTTTTCGGCGGCATCAACAAGTTTAACCTGCAAATGGCGAGCATCCCCGACCATGCGGAAGTCGTAATTATCCGCATGCGGCTTGTACCTTTTTTAGACCAATCGGGATTATATGCTATTGAAAATGCCGTACGCAACCTGCAAGAGCGAGGCATAACCGTGGCATTTACCATTATTCAGCCCCAACCTCTTTACATGATGGAAAGAATAAACCTCGTACCGGGCTTGGTTCCCAAAGATCTTTGCTTTCCTACTTTTGAAGATTGTTCGGCTTGGATAAACCGCAAATACAGCATAGATTCATAATCATAATAAGTATGAAATCCCATCAATTTATAGCAAAGCGGATAACGGGCAGCCGAGAAAACAAATTTTCGGCGCCGGTAATAAAAATTGCCGTGCTCAGCGTTGCCCTTTCTATTTGTGTTATGATTGTGGCACTAGCTATACTGAGAGGTTTTAAAGAGCAAATCAGGGAAAAAATGGTGGGATTTGGTTCCGATATTCAAATTGTAAAATACAACAATAATAACTCTATTGAATATGAAGGCATCAGTAAATCACAAGATTTCTACAAAAATTTTAAAAAAATATCCGGCATAAAACACATTCAAGTTTTTGGAATAAAACCGGGCATCATAAAAACCCAAGATCAAATACAAGGTTTTGTTTTAAAAGGAGTTGACAATGATTTTGACTGGAATTATTTTAAAGATAAACTAATAGCCGGCAAAATTTTTTCTCTCAAGGATAGCGCCACAAGCGATTCGGTAATTATATCCAAAAGCCTTGCAAAACTGTTAAAACTGAATGTGGGCGATGCTTTGCGCACCTACTACATTATTGACAATGCCGCACGTGCACGAAAATTTTATATTTCAGGGATTTATAATACGGGGCTTGCCGATTTTGACCTTAAATATGTATTCGGCGATATAAAGCATATACAAAAACTCAACAGTTGGGGACGCGACACTATATCGGGTTTCGAGGTATTTATAAACGACTTTAAAAATATAGATGCAATGGGGCATTATGTATATGAAGCTTGCGGAGCTAATCTCAACGCCAGAACAATCAAAGAAATGTATCCTCAAATGTTTGACTGGCTTAACCTGCAAAATACAAATGTAGCTATCATCATTACCATATTACTTCTCATTTCTGTAATGGCTATTGTATCTACCTTGTTGGTATTAATTTTGGAGCGTACCAACATGATTGGCATATTAAAATCATTGGGGATGAAAAACACAGATATAAGAAAAGTATTCCTTTATAATGCTGCTTACATTGTGGGCAAAGGACTATTATGGGGAAATATTGTAGGCTTATCGCTTTGTTTTATTCAAAAATACACGGGTTTGTTAAAGCTTCCGCAGGAATCGTATTTTATGGATACCGTTCCCATTGCTATAAACCTGTGGCATGTGCTGTTACTAAACATCGGAGCTTTTGCCGTTTGCACATCCATGCTCATTTTTCCCACATTTTTAATTACAAAAATAAGCCCCGTAAAAGCTATAAAGTTTGATTAAAATGTGTATAGAGAATCATTATATTTTTCTAAATATACTTCTTATCCCTAATCTATCGTAAAAAACTTATCAGCCACAATACCTTTTTCTGTTTTTGCAAGCGTGCAACATGTATTAAATTTATCATGTTGAAATATTATAATATACTTATTTTCAAAAGCTTCTTCTAAAAACGCTTCTTTTTCGTCAAGTGTTTTTAATGGTTCTATATCTACCGAAGGAATGTACGGTAAACGCATATTAAAAGCTGTAGGAATAAAATCGGCAACAAACACATACACACCATCCGGCATATAAAAAAATGGCACTATTTGCCCACGCGTGTGTCCATCAAAAAAGCGAAATTTTATATTATCAAAAGGCTGTTGGTTTTCCTGCAATAAATGCAATTTCCCACTTTCTTGCAGAGGCAATAGATTCTCTTTAAAAAAAGCGCCGGCTTCACGCTTGTTTGGGTTAATAGCCCATTTCCACTGATTTTCCGATACCCAATAGGTTGCATTTTCGAACGTTAATGCTGTTTTCCCATCAGGATGAATATATGTTGCAGCTCCCACGTGGTCGTCATGCAAATGCGTAAACACTATATCTGTTATGTCGCCAGGCATAAAACCCTTTGCAGCTAATGAACTTATAATGTTAACACCTTCATCGCGATAGCGTACACGATAATATTTTTCGTCTTTTTTATTGCCGAAACCCACATCAAAAAGTATTTTCTTTTCATTATTTTCAACCAAAATACAACGGGTAGTTATAGGCACCATGTTATTATCATTTGCTTCAAAATGTCGTCCCCATATAGATTTAGGCACTACGCCAAAAGCCACTCCTCCATCCATTCGCCAATTGTCGGCTATAAGTGTATGTATTTTCATTCTTGTTTTTATTGATATTTTTTTTAATCGGATATTGTAAATTAGCAACAAAAGTACTGTTTTTAAACCATTATAATCGCCAAAGTATTTATCTTCGCATTTAAAATATCTTTAGCATGAATAACAAACATGTACATTTCATTGCCATCGGCGGCAGCGCTATGCATAATCTTGCCATTGCATTACATTTAAAAGGTTATAAAGTAACAGGATCAGATGATGAAATATTTGACCCTGCTTATTCGCATTTGGCTGCGCATGGAATATTGCCTGAAGAACAAGGCTGGTTTGCCGAAAAAATAACATCAAACCTTGATGCTGTTATCGTTGGCATGCATGCCAGATCTGATAATCCGGAATTGGCAAAGGCAAAAGAACTCGGACTAAAGATTTATTCTTTTCCCGAATATGTGTATGAGCAGAGCAAAGATAAAACACGTGTGGTTATTGGCGGCAGTCACGGAAAAACTACCATAACGGCAATGATACTGCATGTTTTAAAACACTGCAATATTGATTGTGATTATCTTGTAGGTGCAAAACTGCAAGGATATGACGTAATGGTGAAACTTTCGGAAAAAGCAAAATATATTGTTATAGAAGGTGATGAATATCTCACATCGCCGCTTGATTTGCGTCCCAAATTCCACATTTACAAGCCTGATATTGCTTTGGTAAGCGGAATAGCCTGGGATCACATGAACGTGTTTCCTACTTTTGAAAATTATGTGGAACAATTCAAAATTTTCATGAATTTGGTTCCGGAAAAAGGCTCTCTGGTCTATTGCGCCACTGACAAAGAAGTATTGAAATTAGCGCAAAGTCTGCAAAAAAACATCAACAAATATCCTTATACCATTCCTGCCCATGTTATCCGGAACGGGCAAACTTTTATTCTTTATAAAAATACGGAATTGCCGGTGCGTGTATTTGGTTCTCATAACCTTATGAATATTGAAGGCGCAAAAAAAGTGTGCATGCTTTTAGGCGTTTCCGAAAAAGATTTTTATGAAGCCATATCCACTTTTAGTGGCGCATCTAACCGTTTGGAACTTATTTTTGAGAATAAAACCACCAATATATACAGAGATTTTGCACATGCGCCATCAAAACTTAAGGCAACCATAAGCGCCGTAAAAGAGCAATTCCCTAATCGTAGCTTAGTGGCTTGCTTTGAATTGCATACATACAGCAGCCTAAACAAAGCTTTTCTAAATCAATATAAAAACAGTTTGAAAGATGCGGATATTGCGGCAGTTTATTTTTCGCCACATGCGCTGGAGTTAAAAAAATTGCCTATGTTAAATGCGGATGATATCAAGCGGGAATTTGACAAAGCCGATATGTTTGTTTTCTCATCAAAAGAAGATATGCTCACCTTTTTGAAATCACAAGATTGGGAAACTAAGAATTTACTGTTAATGAGTTCCGGAAACTATGACGGCATTGATATCAAAAATATTGCCACATTCCTAAACCTCACAACACACTAAAATCGATCTTCCCATTTGTTGAGCATAGGGTACTTGGCTGCATTTTCAGATGCGCCTATTTTTGTAGTAATTTTTATTTTCTTAATTCCGGGTTCCCAAAAAAGTACGGGCATTTGATCGCCTCCCATAGTACCATTGGATTTAACTAACTCTTCGTTATCGTCGTTAAAAGCTTGCAAACTAAACATGTACGGACCTTTATCCGCATAACGGAAAAGCCTTACATCTTTTATATTATAAAAATCCATTGTTACCTCGCCACACAAAGTTCCGTTTTCTTCAAACAAACGTTTCTTTATATTTTTCGCTTTGGGAAAATCTTTTTCCAATTTTTGTCCTTTAAGCCAAAAATTTATTAATTCTTCATAATCCTTATCCAAATCAAACGTATTATCTTTAGCTACAGAATATATGTTTTTATATTTTATAGTAAGTTTACCTATGCTAGGCGTAATAAAGGTAAAAGTATATTCTTTTTCGTCACAGGTAAGGCAGCCTGACAAGCTACAACAAACAACGGTTAGCAACGCTATAAATAATATTTTTTTCGGGAATCTCATTTTCAAGAATTAAACTATTAAAGTTCGCAAAAGTAAGAAAATAAATAGTTCATGTAACTTATTAAATTATTGAAAGACATTTTTAGTAAAAAAGAATAACAAGTTTGGTTAAAAACTTCATGCGGGCAAGAAAAAATAATTGCAGGAAATGCCATATATTTGCACGGCTATGGCAGAAGAAGTAAATTTAAACTACACGGAAGACAGCATTCGCTCGCTGGATTGGAAAGAACATATCCGTTTGCGCCCCGGTATGTACATCGGTAAATTGGGCGACGGATCATCGCACGATGATGGCATTTATGTTTTAATAAAAGAGGTTATAGACAACTCTATTGACGAGTTTACAATGGGTTTCGGTCGCACCATCGAAGTGAATATAAATGAAAATATGGTAAAAATACGCGACTACGGACGCGGTATTCCCTTAGGAAAATTGATTGAATGTGTTTCGCAAATAAATACAGGCGCCAAATACGACTCTAAAGTATTTAAAAAAGCGGTAGGTCTTAACGGCGTAGGAACAAAAGCTGTAAATGCATTATCATCAAAGTTCACAGCGCAAGCTATAAGAGACGGTAAAACAAATATTGCGGAATTCTCTAAAGGAGAATTGGTTTCAGAATCTGGCGAACAAAAAACAGACTTGACAAACGGCACTTCTATCAGTTTTGTACCTGATAACGATCTTTTCGGTAATTACCATTTCCGTAAGGAGTATATCGAAGAGATGCTTTGGAATTATTGTTTTCTCAATAATGGTTTATCTATAATATTTAACGGACAGCGTTATCAAGCTAAAAATGGCTTGCTGGATATGCTGCAACGTTCCATCAACGGCAATCCTGTTGCATATCCTATTGTCCATATAAAAGATGAAGATTTCGAATGTGCGTTCACCCATAGTGTAAAACAATATGGCGAAGAATACTATTCATTCGTTAACGGACAACATACTACCCAGGGTGGAACTCATTTAGCGGCTTTTAAAGATGCGTTTGTAAAAACCATCAGGGATTTTTATAAAAAAGATTACGATGCGGGCGATATACGTTCTTCTATCATTGCGGCAGTGAGCATAAAAGTAAGTGAGCCCATGTTTGAATCACAAACCAAAACCAAACTCGGATCGCTGCAGATAGAGCCAAACGGCGTAAGCATCAACAAATTTATTAATGATATATTAAAGAAAAAACTTGATGATTACCTGCATATAAATACTGAAACGGCAGAAGCTTTATTACAAAAAATATTACAATCCGAAAAAGAACGCAAAGAGCTTGCCAACATAAAAAAACTCGCAAAAGACAGTATTAAAAAAGTAAGTCTGCACAATAAAAAACTTCGCGATTGTAGGGTACATTATAACAGCAATGACCAGAAAAAACTGGATACTACGCTGTTTATAACCGAGGGCGATTCGGCAAGCGGTTCTATTACCAAATCAAGAGATGTAAATACGCAAGCGGTATTCAGTTTAAAAGGAAAACCATTAAACTGTTATGGCAAAACAAAAAAAGTAGTTTACGAAAACGAGGAGTTTAATTTATTACAATCTGCATTAAACATTGAAGATTCTCTTGAAAACATACGTTATAATAACATTGTAATAGCCACCGATGCAGATGTTGACGGCATGCACATTCGCTTGCTGTTGCTTACTTTTTTCCTTCAGTTTTATCCCGACCTCGTAAAAGCCGGTCATTTGTATATCTTACAAACGCCTTTGTTTCGTGTAAGAAATAAGAAGCAAACCATTTATTGTTACAGCGACACGGAACGTGTAAATGCCATACAGCAATTGGGTGCCAATCCTGAAATTACACGCTTTAAAGGACTTGGTGAAATATCGCCCGATGAATTCAAGCATTTTATTGGAGCCTCCATGCGTTTGGATCCGGTAATCCTCAAGCAATCATCAGATATAGACAGCTTGTTAACTTTTTATATGGGTACCAATACCCCAGACCGGCAACAATTTATTATTCAAAATCTTCGTAATGAAGAAGATGATGTAGTGGCAGAAAAATAAACAAAAAGTAATATGTTTATTTTTATTGTGCTTGATTTAATATTTCCAACTAAAGTTCATAAGTTCATTCATTAATCTAATGAATTTATAAAATCTCCGAACCTCAAAATTTTTTCACTATTTGCCTTATTGAAAAGCAAGTGTTCAAAGTCTTTTTGCTTCTGCTTCAAATCGACCGTTTTCAATAGTGCAGTGGTAATCTGTTTTAGTTCCTGTAAATTACTTACTCCGCAACGAGTTGACAGAAAATCGTAATCAGGTTTCGACTGTGCCAATAAAAACATCAGGTCGTAAAAATCACGTCCTTTGGAACGGGCTAACATGGCGGCTATTTTCATGCTGCACAATACACCATCAGAAGGTACCGGAAACGGGAAAAAGAATCCGCATCCCTTGATATTAACTATAACCGGAGTATGATTAACTGCTTGATCTTGCCTTTCGATCTTTATAAGAAAACGCTCATCCTTATGTGCGCTCAATCGCAAATCGAACAACAATTCAGGAAAATAGATATTTCGTCTGAATGCTGTCAGTTTCGGATTTTCCTTATCCTTTGCTTCTACTCTTAATCCCAAACGCTCCAAAAAAACAATGATTCCATTTGTCATTTCAATAAATTCCTCTTTCGAAAGGTTTTTGCAGTCAAAATCTAAATCTTCGGAAAACCGATCTATACCTTTTACCAAACGCAGATTTGTTCCACCTATAAAAGTTATTTTTTGGATATACGGCGTTGAAGAACGGTAATCCAAAATCATTAACTGCAAATATTCTTTCAATATATACTTATCATAACCTGCATTTTCACGGATATGAGCCGGAAAATAATTTCTTATTTGTTTAATCTGTATCATAAATCATAAGTCTTTAAAAGCAACTTTACGCGATGGTCAAGCGCCTTGTTTTGAAACTTGGCACAATAATTCATGAGTAAATCCTTGTGTAAATCCTCTTGCAAGTAATCTTCATCTAAACGCAGTTCTTCCAATTCCTGTTCGCTATTATAGAAAGGATAAAGATAAAGCAAATCAAGTAATGCTTTTTCAGGTGAAGCAAACTGTATGGTGTGATTATCCCCTATTGGCTTTAACTCATATCCGAACATCAAGTTGTCTTTTAAATTCTTATATAAGTATTGCCCCAAATTATTGGTGAATGAAGCTGTTTTTAGTGATGTAACACTAGTAATTTGTACTACAGCTTCCGGTATCATGCCATAAAAAGACAATGCGGTATGCAGGCTGATGTATGACGGACGATATATCCGATTGGCAAAATATAGGGAATAATCCGGCTTGCTCTTATATTCCGAAAAAGTAAAATACCCCTGTCTTAATCGGATAAGATAACCTTTTTTTATCCAACGAGTAAGGTTATTCCTGTCAAAATTGGGCTGCCATGCATATACCTGATATATAATAAACGCATTATATATTTAGCGGTAAAATTTCAAAAATGAACTATAAGTCGTTGAAAATCAGTTAAATAAAAACAAAAATGCGCATTTATTTATTGCGTTTATTATATATTGAAGCATGCCAAATCAAATAGCTGATTTTTAAATGTAAGAAAATCCATTTTCTTATTTTGTTTCCATTATGCTACAAATATAATTCATTTTAGAAACAAAATAAAATTTTAACAAAAACAGCTCCTATTTTTCATATAGAAAAGATACAATAGAAACTTTATGTTTTTTACTAAGAAAATACATTTTAGCTGATAATAAGAAATCTTGAATTATTTTATTAGTGAATCTCATTCAATAAACATAAAGGCTGCTAGAAAAACCAGCAGCCTTTATATATGCAATTTATTCGTCTTTTTTATTTATGGGTGGAAGATGGGGCTCGAACCCACGACCCTCAGAACCACAATCTGATGCTCTAACCAACTGAGCTACGTCCACCATTTAAATTTGAGAGTGCAAAAATAAGCGATAATTTTGAATTACAAAAACATTATTTCAAAAATATCTAAACTTTATACAAAAAAACTGCTATTTAGGTTATTTTTAATAGATTTGTCGCATAATATTATATTTTTGCTATTCAAAAACCATACATATCAAAGTTCTGGCTCTATTAACCAAATGGCATGGAAGCGTTTTAAAAAAAACAAAACAGCTTTCTGTTCGCTTATTTTTATAGCAATTACGGCATTCATAAGCATATTAGGTTACTGGATTACACCCGATAGTACGCCCATGGTAAACGAACAAAACGTTTTACTTGCCACATTAAAACCCGGTACTAAAATTAAAGTGCTGAAAATTACAAAAAACCAACATATACAAAAGCACACCATTTTTTACAAAATGCTTTGGGGACAAGAAAATAAATATAAGATTATTCCTTTTAGCTCATATAACATGTCCGCCGATTCGGTAAAAATAATCGAATACAAAACCGGACAACCTTTAGCTTTTCATTTGTTGGATATAGCATATGCTTTAAATGAAAATGCTGATATACAAACCAAAAATAATAAGTATATATTTATAGACAATAGCAATAATAGGATAACAATAGAAAAAAACAAGGTACTTTCTAAAGTGCAGGATAACATCAGCGCCAAACGATTTATACTCGGCACAGACCGCTATGGGCGCGACGTATTGAGCCAACTGATTATCGGTGCCCGCATCAGTCTTTCGGTAGGTTTTATATCGGTTTTTATATCTTTATTGATAGGCATTTTGCTGGGTGCGCTCGCCGGATATTATGGCGGCAAAACTGACGCTTTTATATCATGGATTATTAACGTGATATGGGCTGTCCCCACTTTGTTGCTGGTTATAGCCGTCACTTTTGCGTTAGGAAAAGGTTTCTGGCAAATATTTATTGCCGTAGGTTTAACCATGTGGGTTGAGGTAGCGCGCGTGGTGCGCGGACAGTTTATGAGTTTGCGCGAAAAAGAATTTGTAGAAGCTGCCAAAGCGCTTGGATACAAACCATTGCGTATTATTTTCAAGCATATTTTACCCAATGCAATGGCTGCCGTTATTGTGATTTCGGCTGCAAATTTTGCATCTGCCATTTTACTTGAAGCTGGATTGAGTTTTCTGGGTGTGGGCGTACAGCCACCTATGCCCTCATGGGGAGGAATGGTAAAGGAAAACTACCCATACATTATTTTAGACTATGGATATTTGGCATTTTTACCCGGAATTGCCATTATGCTTATGGTGCTGGCTTTTATGCTGGTAGGAAACGGATTGCGCGATGCGCTGGATGTAAAAACAATTGATTAAACTTATTATATGGGTTTGCTGTTAAATTAAAACGATAAATTAAAAACTATGGATATCACAACTTTAATTATAATTATTACCACTATTGTATCTCTATTGGCTTTTAGAGACCGAAGTCATATTTACAGAAAACTCGCATTCAGCCCTTACGAGATTAATAAATTTAAACAATACTATCGTTTTCTTTCCTATGCGTTAGTACATGCCGATTGGATGCATTTGTTCATAAACATGCTTGTGCTATATTCTTTTGGAAGAGTAACTGAATCGTATTACACCATTTATTTCGGAAACAAAGTAATCTTATATTTCTTGCTGCTATACATAGGTGCCATAGCAATATCAGTACTTCCCTCTTTCGGAAAAAACAAGGATAATTATCTTTACACGGCGGTGGGTGCGTCAGGCGCCGTATCGGCAGTGGTATTTGCAAGTATTTTATTTTCGCCGCTCAGCAAACTTATCCTTTTCCCTATCCCCATTCCTATTCCCGCTATATTATTCGCGGTTTTATACTTAGGATATTCTTATTACATGTCTAAGAAAAATATTGACAATATAGGGCATGATGTACATTTTTGGGGCGCTTTATATGGCTTTGTTTTTACAGTGGCATTAAAACCATCCTTATTTTTAAGTTTTATTGCACAAATAAAAAATGCAATAGGATTTTAATTTCTACTTATAGAACACTGTGCTATAAAAGGTTTTATTGCCTTTGTAATCTTCCACTTCCAAATCGAAATTGTTTTCACCTTCATTGGCTAACCAATCGACATTGTATGTCATGAGGTCGTTTTTGGCATCATATTCCACTAATGCCCATTTGCCATTTACTTTTCCTGTATATTTTTTTACACCCGAAAAATCATCCGTTACAATAAAGCGTAAACGATTTGCACCTTTTTTGTTGTATTTAGAGGGAATAATCACCGGACTTGTTGTGTCAACCACAACCGCATATTTCCCCCAACTATTGTTTTTTCCCACTACATACCCATTCATATAATAAGCTTCTACAGGTTTCTTTCTTCCCTTATCATCCATACGCATAAGCAAGGCTTTAGACTGCAAGGTATCCGGTAATCCTACAGTTTTTATTTTTATTTCAACTTTTGTGTGCAAAGGCGTTTCGGGTGTGTGTAAAATGCAAACGGGCGAATAGTATGCTTTTCCACCATCCTGCTTGCGGAAAACAAAATCAATATCATCATATAAAGCACCTTCCGGAATATTTACAATTACATCTTCGTTTTTAAAAATATTGGATTTATTATAAGCAAACTTTGATTCTGTAATAACCTCTTTATCTTCTTTATAATCAGAAGGTTTAACTGAATTTATAACAAACCTTAAGGTTACATACTTACCCGAAGCGTCCTCTACCTGCATGTTAACCGCATGCGATTTCCCGTCTGTAAAATCCAAAACACCAAGGTTTTCGTCGGTTTCAAAAAAGCTCAATTTGTTGCCAGGTAATTTTTTAGAAATCACGATCCTGTTATCTTGCTTATAATTTAACAAATAATCGATAGAGGCATTTACATAACGGCTTTCGTCAAATGCAAACTTATCACACGACATGGAAAAAAATATTTTACCGTCATTTTTCATTTCCAGCTTATACCAGCCGTTTCTGTTATAGGCACTATAGTTATAATCAAAAGCCTGAATACCAAAATATACCTTTCCCCAGGCTTCTATGGGCTTATTATTTGCCAATACATATTCATTGGCACTTATTTTTTTTACTGTACATTTCAACCGGTTTGTATTGCCATTGATATATGTATTAATATCATCAGGATAAATATTTATAAAATCTATAAACGGATTATATTTATCGGGCGCGGAAAAACCATTACGCAAAGGGTTTATAATTTTCTCGCTTTTCGTTTCTCTTAATTCAAAATGAAGATGAGGACCTCCCGATCCTCCGGAGTTACCGGCATAGGCAATCAAATCTCCTTTCTTTACTTTTATATATTCTTTTTTTTGTGCAGGAAATAAATCTACTTCAAAACTTTTTGCCTTGTATTGATTTTCGCGGGCATACTGTGTAATGGTAGAATTATACTTTTGCAAATGTCCATAAACGGAAGTAACCCCATCAGCATGATCAATATAAAGCGCATTTCCATATCCCACAGCAGAAATTTTTATGCGCGATACCACACCATCAGCCACCGCATACACAGGCATACCTTCCTTACCTCCTATAGAAAAGTCTATGCCCGAATGGAAATGATTATCACGCACTTCACCAAAAGATCCCGTAATAATTAAGTCTGTTTTTATCGGATTAATGTAATCAAAAACTTTAGATTGAGGCGTTATTTTTAAGGTAATAAACAGAAAAAAACAAATAAGTATAATTTTTCGCATCTCATTAATTTATTGAAATTCACTTTGTATTATAACTCAATATGTATCAGCGTTACATTTTTACAAACATAACAAATACCAACTTAATAATAAGCGAATATTTTCTTAAATTAAAATACTTTAACAATATAATTGTAAAATTCTCGTTAATCCATATTGTCTATTGATTATTATTTATAATTTTATGCCATAAAAAAGATAGACAAAATATTTAATCATGAAAAAATTATACCTTACCTTTTTTGCTATACTCATCGCTTTTAACTTTGTGCTTGCACAACAGTCGGTTTATACTTTTACGACAAAGGCTGACGTTCCCGTTACTTCGGTTAAAGATCAAGGCGGAGCAGGCACTTGTTGGAGTTTTGCCACAACTTCTTTTATAGAAGCTGAATTGTTACGCTTAACCCATAAAACCTACGACTTATCGGAATTGTTTTTTGTAAGAAAAATGTATGAACTTAAAGCAGACCGGTATGTAAGGCTACAAGGCACTTCCAATTTTTCGCAAGGCGGTCAGGCTCATGATGTAATAAATGCAATCAGAATGTTTGGCGTTTATAACGAAAAAGACTATTCCGGTTTACTGCCCGGACAAGAAAGATACTCTCATTCCGAAATGGTTAATTTGCTTAGTGGCATGACAAGTGCACTGGCAAAAAGCAAATCGGGAAGCCTTTCGCCGCAATGGAAAAGTGCCATAGCAAGCATACTGGATATATACATTGGTAAGGAGCCGGCATCATCCTATAACATTGTAAAATCATTACCTATAAATCCTGATGATTATATAGAGTTAACATCGTACACACATCATCCTTTTTATACAAAGTTTGCATTGGAAATTCCGGATAACTGGTCATCGGAATTATATTATAATGTGCCCCTCAACGATTTAATGGCTATTATCGACAATGCGTTGGAAAAAGGATATACCGTTGACTGGGACGGAGATGTTAGCGATAAAGGATTTTCTCATAAAAATGGTGTTGCCATTATTGCTGATGTAAAACTGGAAAACAAAAATGCGATTGATGCCGAAAAGTGGAAAGCTGTTCCGGAAAAAGAAAGAGCATCTAAAATGTACGCGTTTGAATCTATAGTTCCTGAAAAAATTATTACGCAAGAAGACAGACAAACGGCTTTTGATAATTTTTCTACCACAGACGACCATTTAATGCATCTAACAGGCATTGTTACAGATCAAAACGGAACCAAATATTATAAAACCAAAAACTCGTGGGGAGCAAACAGCAATGCCATGGGCGGATTTCTTAACATGTCCGAATCTTATGTAAGACTAAACACAACCGCCATATTGGTTCATAAAAATGCCATACCCGATGCCATCAGAAAAAAATTAAATATCCTCTAATACCGATGTTTATTATAAATCTGCACGTATTTTAATATTATACAAGTGTTAACAAATTTTAACAACGCTTAGGCATTCTATAAGTCGGGCTATACATACATTTGCAATTCATTAAAAACAATATCATTCCATGATTGAAAGTAGTATAAGTGAAATTAATGAGAAAATTCAAAGAGAAAGCGCTTTTGTAGATTTATTAACCAGCGAAATGCAACGGGCTATCGTAGGACAAAAGCAAATGATTGAACGTTTAATGATTGGGCTACTTTCTAATGGCCATATTTTATTGGAAGGTGTTCCCGGATTGGCTAAAACACTTGCTATTAAATCATTGGCAGAAGCTATAAACCTCAGTTTCAGCCGCATTCAGTTCACACCCGACCTACTTCCGGCTGATGTAATGGGCACTTTAATATACAGCCCACGCAATGAGGAATTTCAAGTACGCAAAGGTCCTATTTTTGCCAATTTAATATTGGCTGATGAAATTAACCGCTCGCCGGCTAAAGTACAAAGTGCGCTGCTTGAAGCCATGCAGGAAAAACAAATAACCATAGGCGATAATACCTATAAATTACCGGATCCTTTCTTGGTGTTGGCTACCCAAAATCCTATAGAACAGGAAGGCACCTATCCCCTACCGGAAGCCCAAGTGGACAGGTTTATGCTTAAACTTGTGATAACCTATCCTAAAAAAGAAGAAGAAAAACTTATCCTCAGGCAAAATATACAAAACGAACAAACCTCTATTCGTAAAATCCTTAATCCATATGATATTCAACGTGCACGCCTTGCCGTACGAGAAGTGTATATGGATGAAAAAATTGAAAATTATATTACGGATATCGTTTTTGCCACTCGTTTTCCGGAAGATTATAAACTGAAAAATTTCAGTAATTATATCAGATATGGTGCTTCGCCACGTGCCACCATATTTTTGGCGCTTGCAGCCAAAGCTTATGCTTTTATTAAACGGCGCGGTTACGTTATTCCTGAAGATATACGCGCTATTGCGCATGATGTATTACGCCATCGTATAGGACTCACTTATGAAGCTGAAGCCGAAAGCATTACTACGGAAAATATAATTAACGAAATACTCAATTCTGTTGAAGTTCCATAAAAAATATTGACCGAAACGTTGAAAGTATAACCCAATCTTTATTGTGAACTCCACTGATATCTTAAAAAAAGTACGACGAATAGAAATCAAAACCAGAGGATTATCAAGGCATATATTCTCCGGTCAATATCATAGTGCGTTTAAAGGACGTGGTATGACATTTAGCGAAGTTAGAGAATATCAACCAGGCGATGACATACGCAATATCGATTGGAACGTAACGGCACGGTTTAACGCTCCCTTTGTAAAAGTGTTTGAAGAAGAACGCGAAATGACCGTGATGCTGCTGATTGATGTTAGCGGATCAAATGAATTTGGCACCAAAAGGGCTTTTAAAGAAGATGTAATGACAGAGGTAGCGGCAGTACTGGCTTTCTCTGCTATTCAAAATAACGACAAAGTAGGCGTAATATTTTTTAGCGATAAAATCGAAAAATTCATACCCCCTAAAAAAGGTTCTACACACATTTTACGAATCATAAGAGAATTAATTGACTTTAAACCGGAAAGTCAAAAAACAGATTTATCAGAACCCTTACGGTATTTGACCAATATACAAAATAAAAAATGTACTGCTTTTGTGATATCTGACTTTATGGACTCCAAATCATTTGAGCCGGCATTAAAAATAGCATCTCAAAAACATGACATTGTAGCGATAAGAGTATATGACCGAAGAGAAATAGACCTTACTCCCATTGGGTTGATTGAAGTTTACGACAAGGAAACAAACAAACACTATTGGATTGACACATCAAGCAAAAATGTACGCAAGCATTATGCTAAATGGTGGGCAACGCACAACGAAAATCTGAAAACCCTGTTTAAACGCTCAGGAATAGATGTTGCCGATATCAGCACGGATGAAGACTATGTAAAACCTTTGATGAAATTATTCAGCATAAGAGAAATGAGGCGATAGAAAATGAAAATATTTAATATCCATAAGCAAAACTTATTTTTCAATAAACAAAAAATTTTTGTTTTAATAGGATTTGTGTGCCTGCAAAACTTCATATTTGCTCAAAAAGCCTCTGTTAGCATAGATACCACAAAAATTAGAATAGGAGAACAAGTTAATATCCATTTAAATGTAACACTTCCTATTACAGCCAAAATATTTTGGCCTAAAATTGGCGACAGCCTGACAAAAAACGTAGAAGTTATAAAAGCAACACATGTAGATACAACAACTACAAGCCGTTCTGATTTTTTAAATTACAGTCAAATTATAAAAATCACCTCGTTTGACACCGGCGTGCAAGTAATTCCTCCTTTTGTCATAAATTATACATATGGCTCGCAAAACAGCATGCAACAACTTACTACCGACAATGTAACTATTACGGTTCAAGGTATAGCTGTAGATACCACCAAAGCCATAAAAGATATAAAACCTAACATGGAAGCCCCTATTACCATATCCGAAATAATACCGTATGTAATAGGTTCCATTATATTCGTCATTGTAATTTTATTGCTGATTTATTACATAAAAAGAAGAAAGCAAAACAAGCCCATTATTCCTATAGTTTCAACTGTTGAATTGCCTGCTTGGCAAATGGCTTTAAATAATTTGGATGTACTAAATGCGCAAAAAATATGGCAATCGGGGCGTGTTAAAGATTATTATACCTTTTTAACAGACATACTTCGCGAGTACTTGTTTAAGCAATACCATATAGATGCGAAAGAAATGACTTCTTACGAAATACTGGATGCACTCAGCAAAGAAACCGTACAACAAGAAGAAAAAAACAAATTGGAAGTAATATTGTCCCGCTCTGATTATGCGAAATTTGCAAAAGCCAAAATAGGCGAGCGTGAAAATATTGAGAGTTTAGAATATGCAAAAGATTTTATATTGCATACCAAAGATTTAGATATATCCACACCCAATACGCAAAATATTAAAACTGAATAATGTTAAGTAGAATACAATTTGCCGACCCCATTTACTTATGGTTGCTCCTGTTTATACCGGTTGCATTGATATTCTATTTTTATAAATTACGTCATTATTCTGCTGCCATTCAATTATCCAATACAGAAGCTATAAGCAAACTGCCCAGACAATGGAAACAATTTTCCGTATTTGGTTTGTTTTTTCTACGCATGCTGGCACTTGCTGCTATTATTATTGCTTTAGCCCGCCCCCAAAGCAATTTAAGAAGGCAAGATGTTTCCGTTGAAGGTATAGATATTGTTTTGGCAACAGATGTTTCTACATCCATGATGGCTGAAGACCTGAAACCCAACAGGTTGGAAGCAGCAAAAGAAGTAGGCATTGAATTTATCAGCAGCCGCCCGGATGACAGAATAGGATTGGTTATATTTAGTGGCGAAAGTTTTACGCAATGTCCGTTAACTACAAACCATGCTTCGCTTATTAATCTTTACCGTTCTATAGGATTTGGTATGATTAACGATGGTACCGCTATTGGCGATGGCTTGGCAACAGCTATAAACAGGCTCAAAGAAAGTAAAGCCACAAGTAAAGTTATTATATTACTTACCGATGGAGTAAACAACATGGGTGCCATGGATCCGCGCTCGGTAGCTGAAATTGCAGAAAAATACGCTATCCGTATATATACCATTGGCGTGGGTACACAAGGAGTAGCTCCTGTACCTACACCTGCAGGCATGCAATATCAGCCTGTGGAAATTGATGAGGATTTATTAAAAAATATTTCAAGCCTTACCGGAGGAAAGTATTTTAGAGCTACCAATAAAGCCAGTTTGGAACAGGTTTATAAGGATATAGACCAATTAGAACGTTCAAGAATTGATGTAACAGAATTCAGCAGAAAACGCGAAGAATTCTTACCCTTTGCCCTGTTTGCAGCCGGACTATTATTGCTGGAATTTTTACTCCGATTTTTATTTCTTAAAATTGTAATATAAATTAATATGTTTCGTTTAGCCCATCCCGAATATCTTTATCTGCTTTTGTTTATACCATTAGCAATAATTTTATTTTGGCGTGCCCAAAGGCGTAAACGTAAATCACTTAAAAAATTCGGCGAACTATCGCTGATAATGAAACTTATACCACAATATTCAAGACCCCGCATTATTATAAAATTCATATTGTGGATGCTTGCTTGGACATTTTTGGTTGTAGCCATTGCCGACCCCCAAACCGGCTCTAAGCTGGAAAAAATAAAACGTAAAGGAGTAGATATGGTATTTGCACTGGATGTTTCTAATAGCATGGCAGCCCAAGACGTATCGCCCAACAGGCTGGAACGCGCAAAGCAAGCCATAACGCATTTATTGGGGAAGTTAGAAAACGACCGTGTAGGTCTTGTAGTTTTTGCAGGGAAAGCCTATATACAAATGCCTGTAACTACTGATTATTCGGCAGCACAATTATTTTTAGCCGATGTAAACATGGGTAGTGTTCCGGTTCAAGGCACAGCCATTGGCGATGCCATTGAAACGGCAATGAATTGTTTTGGATCTCAGAAGCAAGGGCGTGCCATTATTATTATTACAGACGGTGAAAACCATGAGGACAACGCCGTAGAAGCCGCCAAGAAAGCTGCCGCTAAAGGCATAAGAGTTTACACCATAGGCATAGGCTCCGAAGAAGGTGCTCCTATACCGCTACATAACGGCAGCGCTATTATAGGATACAAAAAAGATTTTTCAGGTAAAACGGTAATTTCAAAACTTAATGAAGTAATGCTTAAAGACATTGCCACCGAAGGGAAAGGAATTTTTGTACGTGCCAATAACTCACAGTCAGGCGTAAATGAAGTTTACAATCAAATTGATAAGTTGGAAAAAGAAGAATATAATACGGCATTTTTCTCCGACTATGATGATAGGTTTCAAATTTTCCTTTTTATCGCATTTTTACTGCTGCTGATAGAAATTATTATTCCTAACAAGAAAGGAAATTTATTTAGAAAACTACACTTATTTAAAGATAAAAACGAAAAAAACGAGATATAAACATGATGAGGTTCACTTTTTTAATCTTTTTTGCTATCGGAACTACTGCTATTTTTGCTCAGAATACGCAAAAATTAGTCCGTTCAGGCAATTCCGATTATAAAGAAGCTCATTATAAACAAGCTGAAATTAAATATCGAAAAGCTTTAACCAAAGCGCCTAATAGTGAAAAAGCAGCCTATAACTTAGGCAATGCCTTATATAAAGAAAACAACTTTGATGAAGCTGCTACCGAATATGGAAAACTTAGCGAACGCAACTTGAAAGAAGCTACTCCTTCTCATGTATTTTATAACTTAGGTAATGCTTTTTTGAAGCAACAAAAATATGAGGATGCAATAAATGCTTATAAAAAAGCTTTACGCGAAAACCCCAAAAACGAAGATGCACGCTATAATTTAACATATGCTTTAAGCAAAATGCGGGCACAACAAAATAAAAACAACCAGCAACAACAGCAACAACAGCAACAACAAGAACAAGAGAAACCCAAACAGGAAAAACCCAAAGAAAATATCTCTAAAGACGATGCAGAGCGTATGCTGAATGCGATAAAAATTAATGAAAAACGCACACTGGAAAAAACAAAAAAACAAAACCCCAATAGTCGTCCACCCCAGCCTGAGAAAGACTGGTAACATTTATATATACTTAATTTAATAAAATTACTTTTAATATGTTTAAAAAAGGTATTTTTATATTACTCTTATTTATCCCTTATATCTTACCGGCTCAAGGTGTAAGTTTTGTTGCAGAGGGACCTCCACAAGTGAGAGTGGGGCAACAATTTGCCATTACTTATAAAGTAAATTCATCAGCAAGCAATTTTATAGGTCCACACATTCAAAACTTCGATATATTATCAGGACCTAATGTGGGAACCGTACGCAACTCTTCAAACATCAATGGCAGAGTTACCAGTTCCATTATATCATCATTCACATATTTTTTAGTGGCAAATAAAGCCGGAACATACACCATTCCGCAAGCTTTGATAAACGTGGGAGGCAAAAACTACATGTCTAATAAACTTACTATTACCGTTAGTAAAGGCTCCCCCAACACAGGCTCAGCACAATCGGCATCTGCTCCACAAGGCGCTACCATAACCGACAATGTAGGAAAAAAAATATACATAAAAGCCGAAGCTGATAGAACAACGGTTTATCAGGGCGAACCGATTATTATCACTTATAATTTATATACGCCCACACCACGCATGCAGTTGGGATCGCCTTCAAAAATACCTTCATACCCTGGGTTTTGGGCTGAAGATATGCTTAAAAATTTTACACAATATCCTCAACATATTGAAAGAAACTACATTGTAGTTACCTTGCGCAAAGTTGCTCTTTATCCTCAAAAAAGCGGTGTTTTAAATATTGATCCTTTATCGCAGGACATTGTATATGAAGTGAGGGTTAAAGATCCCAATAACAGCATTCCTGATGATGCTTTCTTTTCAAACGATCCTTTCTTCAAAGATATTATGGATGATATAACCTCTACAACCCGTAGAGTAGTAAAAACCATACAATCAAACAAAATAACAATAAACATAAAGCCTTTACCGCAAAACAAACCTGCCGATTTTTCAGGAGCAACGGGCAATTTCACCATAAAAGCTGAAATTGATAAAAAACAAGCTTTAACAAATGATGCTTTAACATACAAAGTAACCCTTTCGGGAACAGGAAATATTATATTACTCGAAAAACCCAACATTACATTCCCTCCTGATTTTGAATATTTTGAGCCTAAAATTATCGATAATATAAAGTCGCCAAGCGGCAGCATGGGTTCCAGAACATTTGAATACATGCTTATTCCGCGTAGTGCCGGAAATTTTACAATAAATCCGGTAAAATATGTGTTTTTCGATCCTCAAACGCAGAAATATAAAGAAGTTTTTTCTGAAAAAATTGATTTAACACTTACTAAAAACCCTAACGACAAAGGGAAGTCTGATATACAGGAAAGAATAAAATTACAAAATACCGAAATAGCGCCTGCCGTTAACCCGCCATTACACCTCAAACCATTCGGCAAATTCTTCTTTGCTTCTTTATGGTACTGGATTATACTCATTTTCCTTATTATATCTTTTATTTTGTTCGTTTTCTTCTGGAAAAAGAACAGCAAATTGCATTCGGATAAAAAATATATGCAACGCCACAAAGCAGGCAGCGTAGCCGAAAAACGCCTTCAAAAATCAAAATCGCTCATGCTCACCGCATCAGATGAAGATTTTTACAATGAAGTAGCTCACGCGCTTTGGGGATACATAGGCGATAAATTTAACATTCCTACCGCTCAACTATCGCTCAATACAGCACAATATCAACTTGATATGCGTAGCGTGAACAAGGAAATATCAAACCGTTTTATTGAAATTCTTAACCAATGTAATATTGCCCGCTACGCCCCTCCCGGATTAGCTGATGACAAAAATAAATTATATCAAGACGCAGTGGATATAATTAATAGTACGGAGCATCAATTATCGGCAAATACAAAACTTTAAACATTTGATTGAATATGCTACATAAGACAAATATAATAAAATATACATATATTGCATTATTCTCTGCATTTTTATTCAATTTAAATGCCAATGCCCAAGAGGAAATAGCTACAAGAGCTAATCTGGCTTACAAAAACGGCAAATATGCCGATGCTATTAATGAATATGAAAAACTATTAACTAAATATCAGTCTGCAGCGCTTTATTATAATTTAGGCAATGCCTATTATAAAGGACAAGATTTAACATCAGCTATCTTGTATTATGAAAAAGCTTTAAAGTTAGAGCCTAACAACAAAAATATAAAGCATAATATTGATATCTGCAACAGCAAAATTATTGATCGCATAGAAACCGTACCGCAGCTGTTTTATATACGCTGGTGGAAAAGTTTGGTTAATATAACGGGAGTTAACGAAATTGCCTATATTTCACTTGGGCTATTGGCTTTAACATTGACTCTTGCTGCTTTTTATGTTTCGGCTTCTACCAAGAAAAAGAAAAAAACTTTTTTCATCCTTACTACCATCCTCAACTGTTTTTTCATTTTAAGTTTTGCAGTAGCAGCACAAAAATATTATAATACAAAAAACGCCTTACAAGCTATTGTTTTTGATAAGCAAGTAAGCATAAAAGCCTCTCCTGACGATAATAGCAAGGATGTTTTCATACTCCACGAAGGTTCAAAAGTTACTTTACTTGATGAAGTTGGCAATTGGCAAGAGGTAAAAATATCAAACGGCACCACGGGCTGGCTAAAAGCATCATCCATAAAAGCTATCTGAAAATTAAAAAGTAACATAATTTTATTTTTTATCTTTGCAGCAACAGATCTGTTATTTTTATAATAAGAGCTGTTCTTCTCAATTATTTATTAATTTAAATACATAAAAAAATCATGATTCGTTAAAAAAACACGAATAAAATTTATTTCACTAACTTCCATTGGTAGGCTACTTATGCAATATAAGCATAAAAAACTCATGAAAACCATTTTAAAAGCTAATTAAATGCGTTTTCTCCGCTTGCAGCATACATTTTCAACATCAAACCTATGAAAAGCCATGAAGTAGTAATAAAGTTAATAATATATATAAAAATAAATACTATATCAATAATTAATAAAAATGAAAAAATTTTTACCTTTTTTATTTACTATCATTTCATTTACTTGCTTTGCACAACACACAGATACACTGATAAAAAAAGCAGACCGTGATACTTCATGGAAATTTGTGGCAGAGCCTGCTTTACTTTTTAACCAAACATCTTTTGCAAACTGGTCGGCAGGGGGAAGCAACAGCCTTACACTTACTACAAAAATTCCCATATTTTTAGATTATAGAACAGAAAAAGTAAAGTGGAATAATATTTTTACACTGGCTTATGGGCTCTCAAAACAACAAGAATTTAAAAAACTACGAAAAACCGACGATAAAATAGCATTCACTTCTAAAGTGGGAGTAAAAGCCTCAAAACAATGGGATTATGGAGCATTATTCCAATTTAGCACACAAATGAGCAAAGGTTATGTTTATCCTAACGATTCTGTATATGTTTCAAAATTTATGGCGCCGGCATATTTTCAATTTTCTTTAGGATTTAATTATCGTCCCTACGAATTTTTCTCTGTTTTCATGTCACCGCTGGGCTCACGTTTAACCTTAGTTACCGACAAAGAACTCACCAAAAGACCTGAAGGCGCATTTGGCATATTCGACGGTAATACTACTTTGTGGCAAGTGGGTGCTTCTTTAAACGCGTTGCTAAAAAAAGACATTTTCAAAAATGTAGCCTTGCTTTCAAAACTGGATTTATTCAGCGATTACAAAAATCATCCTCAAAATATTGTTGTAAGTTGGGAAAACAACATGCTTTTTAAAGTAAATAGTTTTATAAACGTGAGTTTGTTTACTCACCTTATTCATGATCCTAATAGCCCCTATATAGACAGCAATGGCAAAGCACATGGCTCACGCATACAGTTCAAAGAAAATTTCGGGGTAGGATTTACATATAAAATTAAAAAATAGTTGTACCTTTATAAAAAAATAAAACAAACATATTATGGGACTCGTTAAAGAATTTAAAGAATTTGCCATAAGGGGCAATGTAATTGACATGGCTGTCGGTGTAATCATTGGCGGTGCTTTCGGTAAAATTGTTACCAGCATTATTGACGACCTGTTTATGCCATTGGTTGGCGCATTAATAGGCAAACCCGATTTCAGCAGTTTATACGTAGTTTTAAAAGGCAATGTTCCTGACGGAACAAAACTGGAAGAAGCCCGTAAAATTGCCGATACCGCTATTTTTGCCTACGGTAATTTTATTACTATTGTTGTTAACTTCCTTATCTTAGCCCTTATCATTTTTTGGATGATTAAAGGTATAAACTCTATGAAGAGAAAACAGGAAGAAACACCTGCTCCTCCGGCACCATCAGCTACAGAAAATTTATTGATGGAAATAAGAGATTTATTGAAAAAAAATTAATCTTATCTTTTTGTAATGATTTAAAACCGGATTCAAACAAAAATTGAGTTCGGTTTTTTTATATTTGTATATTAAAAAAACAAACGAGTGAATAAGAAAAAATATAGTAAAAAAAGCGGTTTACCTCCGGGCACCCCTTTATATACCGGTCTCAATTCCATTGATACAAAAATAACAATGGTAGTGTATGACGACAACAATTTTCATATACACGAAAACATAACATTAGATAAGGCTATTGCGCTTCAAACACCTAACACAACCAACTGGATTGATGTAAAAGGATATAAAAATGTGGAATTAATAGAGCAACTATGCAACCGGTTCAATATACATCCACTGTTTATCGAAGATATTTTAAATATTGAGCACATGCCCAAAGTAGAAGATTTGGAGAAAGCGCTTTTTATTACACTCAAACATATTGAATGGGCTGAAACCGACAAATTAGTAAAAAGTCAACAAATCAGTTTCTTTTTAGGCGAAAATATACTCATCTCCTTTCAGGAAAAAGAAAATAATATCTTTAACAATATAATAGAACGCCTTAAAAATGGCAAAAGCAAAGGGCGTGCACGCCAAGAAGATTATTTATGTTACATGCTCATCGACCAAATTGTAGATAATTATTATGTTATTATTGACAATATTGAAGATGAAATAGAAAAACTTGAAAAAATTTTGGTAGAACAACCCAAAGAAAGTATGACCGAAACTTTTCTCCTGTTTAAGAAAAATTTAATGAACCTCCGCAAAAACATATATCCACTTAAAGAAGCTATTCGATACTTGGCACATGAAGATAATGGCGTTATCAACGAATATACGATTCAATATTTCAACGATATTTATGATCACTTAACCTATATTCTGCAATCTATTGATAACTATAGGGAAATGACAGGCTCCATGATGGAACTTTTAATGGCAAACAACGCCAACCGCATGAATAGTATTATGAAAACACTTACCCTCGTATCCACTATATTTATTCCCCTCACCTTTATTTCAAGCCTCTACGGAATGAATTTTAAATACATGCCCGAATTAGAGTGGAAATACAGCTATTTTATTGTGCTGGGAATATTACTTTTTATTGGATTGGGGATGTATATATATATGAAAAAAGTAAAAAAATGGTTTTAATTACATGCAAAAAATTGGATTATTAAGTGATACGCACGGTTTTTTAAACGAACGCATAATAAAATTCTTTGAAAACTGCGACCAAATATGGCATAGTGGCGATATAGGAAGCCTGGAAGTAGCGGATAAACTCATGAAAATGAAACCGTTGAAAGCCGTATATGGAAATATTGACGACTATATAATCCGAAAAACATTTCCATTAGTTCAATCGTTTTATTGTGAAGATGTGAAAGTTTTAATGACTCATATAGGCGGTTATCCTGGGCATTACGAAAAAACAATTAAACCCTTGCTTGAAGAAGAAAAACCACGTATATTTGTAAGCGGACATTCTCATATTTTAAAAATTATATACGACAAAAAGTATAATTTATTACATTTAAACCCCGGAGCTGCCGGAAACTCAGGATTTCACCAAATGATAACAGCTCTAAGGTTTAGTATAGAGGGCAGCAATATTGAAAATATGGAAATATTTGAATTGCCGCGAAAAAGTATAATATAAAAAATGGAACAGATTTTGTATTAAAAAATATAAACAAAAATTTTATTGTTATGAAAAGATTTTTATTCGTTCTCTCAGTCCTTACCTTTATGGTTGCTTTTCAAGCGCATGCACAAGAAAAGTGCAAGGTTTTATCTGCTAATTTATCAGGTCAATACTTAGGTGAATGCAAAGATGGCTTAGCCAACGGTAAAGGCATTGCCGTAGGCATTGATAAATATGACGGACAATTTGTAAATGGGCTACCCGAAGGAAAAGGAACCTATATATGGGCTGACGGATCAAAATACAAAGGCGATTGGAAAAACGGCAAGCGTAATGGGCAAGGCACTTTTACCTCTGCCAACCTCGATTCCATATTAATAGGTCTTTGGGAAAATGATGTCTTTAAAGGAGAAGTTAAGAAATAGTTTTGTATAATTTTTGTATAAATCGAAAAGAGGATATCTGATTTTTATTTCAAATATCCTCTTTTTTTATACCATTATATGGCAAAAAAATTATCTCAGCCTGTCAGCTGAACGAACAAGCTTTTCATCTCTCCTTACAGCTTTTGACGCAAGCATTCCCAAAACCAACGCAATCATAGGAAAATATATAGCAAAAACTTTTGAATAATCTATATGCAATAAAGTTTTCTTTTCTATCAATGGAATATATCCAAAAAATATTCCGGCAATCAACACAATAAGCAACAAATTGGCAATATTGATAAGTTTTATTTGAAGCCTACGGTTTTTATATTGCGTTATGGTAAAGATAAATAGCCCTATAATAGCCAACACGGTAACTATCATCGGAATAAACATAACCGTATTAAAAGGAGACAATGAGCCCGGAACCATACTTTTTACGCCTATAATGGAGAAAGAATATACGTTCATGTCGCTATAAAAATTTCCTAAAGGAAAAGCAAATAACAAAGCCATGACAATGGCTGCCACAGCAAGATAAACTGTTTGAATACGCTGTATCATAAGTATTTAAATTTTAGTTAATATTCGAAATGTATAAAAATAAGTTAAAAGATTCTTACAGCAAAGATAAAACTTTACTTTTGCGCTTTCGTAATTTATTTCCAATTATTAAATGAATAATCAAAAAGTTATTATTTGGGACTGGAACGGCACCTTGCTCGATGATGTAAATATTTCCGTAGATGCCATCAATGCTATGCTTATAAAAAGAAAGCTCAAACCCTTAACCATTGAAGAGTACCGGCAAGTTTTCAGCTTTCCCGTTATAGAATATTACAAAAGAATAGGTTTTAATTTGGAAAATGAGAATTGGGATGAGGTATCAACTACTTTTATCAATGAATATCAAAAACGCTTGCCACAATGCAAACTCACACAAGATGCGGAAATTATATTAAAACACTATAAACATAAGGGTTACAAGCAAATTATAATTTCAGCCATGCACCAGCCTGCATTAGAACAGAGCATTCATGAGTTGGGCATTAACCATTATTTTGATTTTATTGGTGGTGCCGATGACCACTACGCTCACGGCAAAACGCAAAAAGCAGTAAAATGGTTTTCCCAATTTAATTATAATCCGGCTAACATCACGTTTGTTGGCGATTCGATCCACGATTCAGAAGTAGCTACTGCGCTTGGCTGTGAATGTATATTATTGTCATCAGGACACATGGCAAAAGACCGATTATTAGGAACCGCCAGACCTGTTATTGAAAATATATTAAACCTGAAGAATTTTATTTTATAGAAGATTTTATGGGCTTAGGCTCTTCTTTCACTTCCTGTTCAAGGGTTTTGTCATAATAAACCTCTCTTATAACTTTACCGTTATTGTATTCTATTTCGCTCACTTTATCACCGTTTTCCTTCATGGAAATCCAAACTCCGTCTTTTACGTCATTTTTATAAAAGCCTCGTTGTAAAATATTTCCATTTAAAAAATAAAATGTTGCCTCACCTGTCATCATTCCTTTATCAAAAGACACTAAAGCTTTAGTTTTCCCGTTTTCAAAATATTGTTTGAGCACGCCTTGCTTATTACCATTTACATATACGCATTCTTCATATAATTTCCCGTTTTCGAAATATTTTTTCCATACTCCTTTGGCAACCCCCATTGCATAATACTCTTCCGACAGCAAACTGCCATCTTTATTGTAATATTTCCACAACCCATCCTTCTTTTTGTTTTTATAGCTTCCTTCCGCAAGTTTTTTCCCTGTTTTATGATACATCACAGCTTTGGTATTAGCATTATCCAAATAATTTACCACGGACTCCAGCATTCCCTCTTCATAGTAATATTTAAACTCCCCTACCGGACGATTATCCATAAAATTTCCTTCATATACTATATTACCTTTCTCTCCTTTTTTCTGCCATTTGCCTTGTTTAAAGCCCTTTGCATCCGTTACATTATAATTTTGAGAAAAAGAAGTACCGGCGCTTAACATTGCCATCAACCACAATGCACCTACATAAATTATTTTTTTAGACATACGCTGTTTTTTTGTCAATACAAAAATAATACTTGCAATTATAATTCCACTACTGTTTTTAAAAAGAATTTCTTTGAAAAAACGCTGCAACATTAATTATTTTCCATTGTTTATAATTTATAATTAATCTTATTAAAGTTTATATATTAAGAAATGACAAAGACTAATAATAATAGTAAATCTGCTTATTCAAAAGAAACAGTTTTAAATGACTACCGCATAGCATACGAAAGTCGGCAGGCAAGCCTTATGGGGCGCCGTGAAGTGCTTTCAGGAAAAGGTAAATTCGGCATTTTTGGCGATGGCAAAGAAATAGCACAGTTAGCGATGGCTAAGGTATTTAAAAATGGAGATTGGCGTTCCGGCTACTACAGAGATCAAACTTTTATGATGGCAGCCGGATTGATGCGTATAGAAGAAGTTTTTGCTCAAATTTATGGCGATACAGACGAGACATATAATCCCATGAATGCCGGCAGGCTTATGAATAACCACTTTGCCACACATAGCCTTGATGAAAAAGGTAAGTGGAAAGACCTAACCAAGCAAAAAAATTCTTCGGCTGACATATCCCCCACCGCAGGACAAATGCCCCGGCTATTAGGACTTGCCTTAACCTCCAAAATTTTTCGTGATAACCATGCGCTTGATGAATATAAAACCTTATCAAAAAACGGTGATGAGGTCGCATTCGGGACTATTGGCGATGCCAGCACCAGTGAAGGACATTTTTGGGAAACCATTAATGCTGCCGGAGTATTACAAGTACCTATGGCTATATCTATCTGGGATGATGGGTATGGAATATCGGTGCCAAATAAATATCAAACTACAAAATCTGATATTTCGGAAGTGTTAAAAGGATTTGAAAAAACGGAAAACACCAACGGATTTTTAATCTTTAAAGCACGCGGATGGAACTATGCTGAACTATGCGAAATGTATGAAAAAGGCATAGCGCAATGTCGTGAAAAACATATACCCGTGCTGTTTCATATTACTGAAGTTACCCAACCCCAAGGTCATAGTACATCCGGCTCGCATGAGCGATACAAATCAGCAGAAAGACTGCAATGGGAAAAAGATTTTGACGGTATTGCCCGCATGCGGGAATGGATAATGCGTGAAAAAATATCTACCGAAGAAGAAATAAAAACATTAGAAACACAATCGCTAGAAAGAGTAAAAAATGCGCGCAAAGAAGCATGGAACCATTATCAGAAGCCACTTACACAATTGCGCGACGATTTCTTGAAAATAGCTGATATTTCTAATTGCAATTGTGCAAAAACCGATAAAATTAACATGATTAAAGATGAACTACGCAACGTTTCAGAACCTATGCGTAAAGACATATTATCGGCAGGCAAGAAAATATTGCGCTTAATCTGTAATTCGTGCAGCAATCCCTCAAACTCCTTAAAAACCAATGTTACAACATGGCTCGAAAAACAACACGACATTGGTAAAGAAAAATACAGCACACACCTATACAGTGAGTCGGATAAGAGTGCATTGAAAGTACAAGGTATTGCGCCTGTGTATGCAGATAATGCACTAATGGTTCCGGGTAGGGAAATATTGCGTGATAACTGGGATTATATCTTTGGAAACAATAAAAAAGTAGTTGTTTTTGGTGAAGATGTAGGAAAAATTGGAGGCGTAAATCAAACATACGAGGGATTACAAGCAAAGTATGGAGAAAATCGCATATTTGACACGGGCATACGCGAAGCTACTATTATAGGACAAGGTATTGGAATGGCAATGCGAGGATTGCGACCTGTAGCAGAAATACAATATTTTGACTATCTACTTTATGGACTCGAACTTATAAGTGACGATTTGGCAACTTTGCAATATCGCACCAAAGGTAAACAAAAGGCTCCCATGTTGATAAGTACACGCGGGCACCGCCTGGAAGGCATTTGGCACTCCGGCTCTCCTTTAAGCATGGTTATCAACAGCATTAGAGGGGTTTATGTAATTGTCCCGCGCGATATGACACGTGCTGCAGGATTTTATAATACCATGCTTAAGTCCGATGACCCTGCATTAATTATAGAACCTTTAAACGGGTATAGGCTAAGAGAAACGCGCCCTTCTAATATAGGTGAATTCTGCATTCCTTTAGGTGTACCTGAAATTCTCTCTCAAGGTACTGACGTTACGCTGGTAACATATGGCTCGTGCGTGCGCATTGCAGAAGATGCGGTAGCGCAGCTCAAAGAATTCGACATTTCCGTTGAACTTATAGATGTGCAAACCTTAGAACCTTTTGATATATCCCATATTATCAGCAAATCTGTAAAAAAAACGAATAAAATTGTATTTTTTGATGAAGATGTTCCCGGCGGAGCAACTTCATACATGATGCAAAAAGTATTGGAAGACCAAGGGGCATTCCGTTATTTAGACGCAGAACCCAAAACGCTGACAGCCGAAGCACATAGAGCTGCCTATGGAACCGATGGAGATTATTTTTCTAATCCCAATGCAGAGGATGTATTTGATATTATTTATAACCTTATGCACGATTATAATCCTAAAAAATATCCTAAAATATTTTAAATTTTCATTTTGAACTTATTAATCCATACTGTTGTTTATTTAGAAACATTTTAAATTATACTTTTTACAATGGCAAATTTTGAATTAATCATGCCGAAACTCGGCGAAAGCATAATAGAAGCAACAATTATAAAATGGCATAAAAAAGAAGGCGACCATGTTACGGAAGACGAAACAATTGCCGACTTAGCCACAGACAAAGTAGATTCGGAAATACCTTCGCCTGTAGAAGGCACTATTACAAAGTTATTTTTCAGCGAAGGAGATGTAGTACCTGTGGGCAAAGTAATAGCTATAATTGACTTGGGTGGGAGTAGCGATAATACTGCTAAAAATGAAAGCAAAACTCCAACACATGAGGGAATACCTGATTCTGACAATACAGTAAAAGAGTCTAATGATACAAATAGCGGAACGAATGCAGTAAACGCAACTGAACAAGATCAAAGCAATAATAATATACAGGAAGAACAACTAAAAAATTCATCGGATAAGTTTTATTCTCCGCTCGTACGTAATATGGCAAAAGCTGAGAATATTTCACTTTCCGAATTAGATAAAGTAAAAGGAACGGGCAAAGATGAACGACTTACCAAAGATGATTTTAAAAAATATTTAGAAACAAGGAAATCGCAGCCTACTGCCACTCCCCAACAAGAATCTAAGGGGCAGCAACACACGCCACCTAAACAAGCGGGAGAAATGCCTAAAATTACCCCTCCTACAGTTGAAACCGAACAAGGTGACACAATTGTAGAAATGGATAGAATGCGCAAATTGATTGCCGACCACATGGTAATGTCAAAACATGTTTCGCCTCATGTTACTTCATTTATAGAAGTAGATTTAACCAACATAGTGAAATGGCGCGAGAAAGTAAAAGACGGTTTTCAAAAGAAAGAAGGCGAAAAAATCACTTATACACCTATTTTTGTACAGGCAAGCGCTATTGCTTTACGCGAAATGCCCAACGTTAATGCCTCTGTTGACGGTTACAACGTAATACAGCGCAAAGCTATTAATATTGGAATGGCTGCTGCTTTACCCAGCGGAAACCTTATTGTTCCGGTTATTAAAAATGCCGACCAAAAAAATTTATTAGGGCTAACCAAAGATGTAAATAATTTGGCAAGCCGGGCGCGTGCCAACAAGTTAAACCCTGATGATATCGTGGGTGGAACATTCACAATTACTAACTTTGGCGCATTTGAAAGCTTAACAGGTTCGCCTGTCATCAATCAACCGCAGGTAGCCATTTTAGGTGTGGGAACAATAAAAAAACGCCCTTGGGTAATGGAGGTAAACGGTGAAGATGTAATAGCCATACGCCATATATGCATGCTGTCATTATCCTACGACCACCGCATTGTGGATGGCGCACTGGGTGGACAGTTTTTAAAACGCGTGCGGGATATACTTGAAGGTTTTGATACTACCCAAACTATTTAAAGCAAAAAATATTAAATTTGTTGTCAGTTGAGTACTGAACAATAATGACAGTATATTATTTTTTAAATCACATGTACATATATTAGATTTAATAAAATTGGAAATTAATATTATTAAGGGATAAGATAATAAAACAGAAAGCATCAGGGGTAATTTTGAAGTTTTGCTTCAACGCTATATGAAACTAATTAAACTTGATAAATAAAAATCTATTTTCTTATCTAACTTAACCGCAAAGTATCTCTGCAAAAGGACTCTGCGTACAGAATATCTATTTTACCATGTGGTTAATAATAATTTAGCTAATTTTTACTTGCTATTTAAATCCTTGATATTAGTAAATATCGAGGATTTTCTTTTTTATTCCGTTAAATACAAACTCCTCACCTGCTTTTTTTCCCTTCATGGCATTAACAACAGGAACCACCGGCGATATGGCATAATAAATATTACCGTCCATGTTTATTTTTCCCATTCCTACGGCAATAAACAAACGTTGTTCTTGGGTAATAACAAGGGCGCCTAAAGCAACATCATCTTGCTTTTTTATATTAACACTTAGTTGTCGCAATACCCTCAACTCTTCCTGTATAACGGCAAACTGTTCGGCAAGCATGTCTTTCTTGCGCATTTGCTGGGCACGGTACGAATCATAACGATCTTTTGGAGCCCCATATTCATTGGCAGTTTGCTGCGCCTCCTCCATTCCTTCTTTCAGGTTTTTCTCCGATTCTTCTTTTTTGGCGATGCAATACGCTATGAGTTTTTGCTTCAACAGCAACTTATCCTCCATTTTTTTTAGTTTTAAAAGGTAAATTTAAAAATAACAAACCAATTATACTATACATTTGTATAAAAAATCATGCATACTATTACTTCACTTGAAAGCCTTACTTTTGACCAATTAGCGCAAGCCTTTGGCGAAGCTTTCGGCTCCTACGAAATACAGATAAACAAAGAGGAATTGGGCATAATGCTGGAAAGAAGGGGTTTTAATCCGGCTCTTTCTTTCGGCGCATTTGACAATCATAAGCTTGTGGGCTTCACTTTTAACGGCATCGGAGATTTTAACGGCACTAAAACCGCTTACGATACGGGCCCGGGAACTTTAAAAGAATACCAAGGCAAAGGCATTGCCACTGAAATATTTAATTATTCCATTCCCTTTTTAAAAAAGGCGGACATACAGCAATATTTGCTGGAAGTATTACAGCATAATACAAAAGCAGTATCCGTTTACACTAAATTGGGCTTTGAAGTTACAAGAACATTTAATTATTTTAGACAGAACAAAGCGGATATAAATTTCAGCACCAAAAAATTACCCGAAAATTACAGTATAAAAAACATACATTTAACAGATAAAGCATACTTGCAAAGTTTCTGGGATTTTGAGACCTCTTGGCAAAACAGTTTCGATGCCGTTGAGAGGCGGTTGCAGGATTTCATTATCAAAGGCATATTTAAAGATGATGTATTGACCGGCTATATTATATTTGATCCCCATACGGGCGATGTTACCCAACTTGCAGTAAACAGATTATACAGAAACAACGGCATAGGCTCGATGCTGTTTAGAGAAACGCTGAAAGCCAATGCCGTTGATTTGGTTAAAATTATCAACACATCCCCCACATGCTATGAACTGACAAGTTTTCTTGCAGCTCACAATATAATGCTAAGCGGAAAACAGTTTGAAATGATAAAAAAATTGTAACCTTTAATTTATTGAATACCAAATACGTCTTTTATCACATTTTTAAAGTCGCCTTTTCCCATGGCTCCCATAGCCATTTGGGGAGGTTCGTTCATGGGGCAGAATAGAAGGCTGGGAATGCTTTGTATGCCGAAAGCACCTGCAAGTTCTCGCTCTGCCTCTGTATCAACCTTGTAAATATCGATTTTTCCTTTATATTCTTCCGATAATTCTTCCAACACAGGAGCTACCATTTTACAAGGACCACACCAGTCGGCATAAAAATCTATAATACAGGGCTTATCGCCTAAAAACTTCCACTCGGTAGAGCTACTTTCATAATCTGCTACACGTGATAAAAATTCCTTTTTTGTTAAATGTATTACTGCCATATTTTTTGTTTTTTAAAGTTAAAAAATAAATTTCTTTCACATATATAACACAAAAAACTCGTTTTGGATTGAAAGAATTAAAAAATTGTTTAAAAAATGTCCTAAAATTTAACATACTATTACATCTTGTAAAGGTTTGGAACAAAAACATAAAGATTATAAAAATATAATATATTGTTTTTCAGTATATTATATTTTGGCATACGGATTGGATATCTTAAAAACAATAACAATAAGGAGTATAAAGTTATTTTTTAACATTCACCTTTACCAATGAGCAGAATAACTGTTGAAATATGTGTAGGCACAGCGTGCTACGTTATGGGAGCAGCAGAATTGTTATCTCTTCAGGATGCATTTCCCTCCATTGAGGAAGAAATATTGTCTTTTAAAGGAACCAACTGCTTAGATTCTTGTACGAATCCTACCTGTGGAAAAGCGCCCTTTGTACGTGTCAATGGAAATATCCTGCATGCCGTAACGGTTGAGTCGTTAAAAAAAACGCTCCATCATGAACTTGAAAGGTTAAAGTAACATATAAATGGGCAAATAGTTAATTGTTGTAGATTAATGGTCACGGGGAGTAAAACAAAGTATCTGTTGTTGCTTCCCGTTCCATTTTTAATTAAGTGATTTAAAAAAATATATAATAAACCCAACGTAAGAGATGATATACAATAACGCTATGCTTATACGTCGCGATTTACTGGCGCGCATGTGCAAGCTGATGTTTGAAGGAGAATTGAAAGAAAAAATAAACCGGCTTCCTTTGGAAATGGTTCCCCGCCATTCCAAAAACACACGCTGTTGTGTGCATAAAGAAAGAGCCGTGCTGAAGTATTCTGCTATGGGTATTTTGGGATTTAACGTTAAAGACGAAGAAGATGAATTTATGCCGTTGTCTGAGTATGTACAAATGGCGGAAGACAGAACTGAATTTACCGATGTGATGCTTACTGTTGTGGATGTAGCATGTAGCTCATGTGTAAAAATAAATTATGTTGTAACCAATCTTTGTCGCACGTGTGTGGGACATCCATGCACGTTTGCATGTAAAAAAAATGCCATCAGCATTCACGGCAAAGCCGAGATAAACCATGACACTTGCGTAAATTGCGGCATGTGCCTGGATGCCTGCCCTTTTAATGCCATCATTTATCAACCTGTTCCTTGCGAAGAATCTTGTCCGGTAAATGCTATTTCCAAAAACGAAAACGGGATAGAGTATATTGATGAAACAAAATGCATCTACTGTGGCAGATGTCTGGAGTCCTGCCCTTTTGGCGCCATTATTGAAAAAACCTATCTGGTACAAATAACCAACGCGCTAAAATCGGGCAAAAGAGTAAAAGCCATGTTTGCACCTGCTTTGCTAGGGCAGTTTCAGGACGATCCTGAAAAAATTATCGCTGCCATCAAACAAATAGGATTTGACGAAGTAATAGAAGTTGCCAAAGGCGCCAACGAAACCACACGCAACGAAACACTGGAATTTGAAGAGCGCATGGAACAAGGACAGCCCTTTATGACGACCTCTTGTTGCCATTCCTATACCCGATTGGTTGAAAAAAACTTACCCGATTTAAAACCTTTTGTTTCGGATACCAAAACACCGGCATATTACACCGCCGAGATGATAAAAAAAGAAGACCCCGATTGCGTAGTTGTTTTTATAGTTCCCTGCGTATCCAAAAGACATGAAAGTTATTACAACCCCAATATAGATTATGCCATGTCTTTTGAAGAGTTGGGAGCCATGCTTGTTGCCAAGCAAATTGAAATCAGCAAATGCGAAGATGCCACGTGCGACACTACCATACACGCCAGCGGAAGAGGATTTTGCTATTCGGGTGGCGTTGCCGACTCGGTAAAGCAATTTGCCAAACACCCTGAAAAAATCAAAGAAATACTAATTGACGGCATAGATAAATCTACATTGCGCATGTTAAGACAGCTTCCGCAAAACCATGGCGATGCCAATTTTGTTGAAGTAATGATGTGCAAAGGCGGATGCGTAAACGGATGTGATACGTTGGTAAATTCTAAAATTGCATTGCGACAGGTGAAAAAAGTAGTCAAATAAACCGCATATTGTGTATTTTTGCAATCATAATATTACACCCATAATCATTATGACTGTTACCACACCTGATAAATTTGAGCAAAACATACAACAGTCTAAGCTTAGGAGCGCATCTTACCTATCAGACACGAAAAGGATAAGACCTAAGCTTAAATATGATGATGAAGCTTTATACAGTTTGCTGGAAAAAGAAAAATCTTTTCTGCAAACTACCATTCCTTTTCTTCAGGAGCTAAATGAAGTAATTAACAATGAAGAGTTTGTTTTATTACTCACCGATGCTCAAGGCTGCATATTGGAAGTATTAGGAAGTGCCAAGGCGCAAAAAGATGTGGAAAAAAAAGGCATTGTAAAAGGAGTGGTGCTCAACGAAGAGAATGCAGGCACCAATGCAGTAGCTTTATCCATATTGCAAAAGGAAGCCATACAGATAAAAGGAAACGAGCATTATCTGGAAATTTATGCACACTGGACTACATCAGCAGCTCCTATATGGGTAAACGAAAAAATAGAGGGCTTTATATGCACCATAGGCGACCTGGAACAAGGGCATGTGCACACCCTTGCGCTGGTTAAAGCTATTGCCAAATCATTATCCATGCATATTGAAAACAGGGAAATTCAAAAACAGCTTTTTGATTCCAACCAATATGCTTTTGCCATGATGAACAGCTTGGACTATGGAGTGTTTGCCATAAACATTTTTGATAACATACAGTGGGTAAACGATACCGCCTGCCGAAAGTTAAACATCCGCAGGATGAACCTGCTTGAAAAGCCTATTCAAAAAATATATCCCGATTGGGCTAAAGCAAAGAAAAAACTGCTCGAGATGTCGTCTTTTGATGATGAACAAGGTCAGTTTAACCTAAAAGACTTGAAAGCACGTTTTCTTTTTAACGCCATACCCATTATTACCAAGGAAAAAGAAATTTTAGGTTTTATTCTTATGTTTCGCGAGCTGAACCGCATGATAAAAGCCCTGAACAAACATGCCGGTTTAGATGCACGTTTCACATTTGAGAGTATTATAACGCAAAACGACAGGGTAAAAAAAATTCACGAAAATGCGAGGATAATAGCCAGATCGCCATCTACCGTGCTTATAACGGGAGAAAGCGGAACGGGAAAAGAAGTTTTTGCACAAGCAATACACAATGCAAGTCCGCGCGCCGAAGGTCCTTTTGTAGCGCTTAACTGTGGCGCCATTTCGGCTACGCTTATCGAAAGTGAGCTTTTTGGCTACGAAGAAGGCGCTTTTACCGATGCAAAAAAAGGCGGGAGGTCAGGGAAATTTGAATTGGCAGACTGTGGCACGCTATTTCTGGATGAAATAGGCGAAATGTCGTTAGAAATGCAGATAAGACTACTACGCGCTTTGCAGGAAGGCGCTATCACCAGAGTAGGTTCAGACAAGCCTATCAACATTGATGTACGCGTTATTGCAGCTACCAACAAAAACCTGATGAAAGAAGTGAAGGAAGGTAGATTCAGGTTAGACTTGTACTACCGGCTTGATGTAGTGCAACTTGTTATTCCTCCTTTGCGCGAACGCCAAGAAGATATTTTACCTTTGTTTCGGTATTTTTTAAACCAGAAAGCCGAAAAATTAAAAATGAATATTCCCTCGCTTGATGGCTTCTTGCTTGATAAAATAGAGCTTTACAATTGGCCCGGAAACGTGCGCGAATTGGAAAATTTTGCAGAAAAAATGGTTTTGTTTCAAGGCAACTATTCACCCGAAATTCTAGATTTCGATTTCGGACAACTTGTATATAATTCCGTGATTCCGCAGCCTCTGAACAACGAAATACCTAAGCACAACATACAGCAATCTCTTGCATATATGCCTAAAACCTTGGCAGATATGGAAAAAGAAACCATTTTAAATACCCTCCGGCACACGTCCAATAACATTACCAAAGCTGCAAGTATTTTAAATATCAGTCGCAACACGCTTTATATGAAATTAAAATCATACAATATCGAAATATAAAACTCATTTTACCCATAATATCAACTGGGAAAAAGGTAGAATGGTGGAATAAGCAAGGAGCAAGGAGCAAGGAGCAGGGAGCAAGGAGAATCTCACTTATCACTTATCATTCCACAGAGCCACAGAGAATCCAAAAGGTTTCTTCCACCTTTCAACCATCCAACCTTTCAACCATCCAACCACCCCTCCTATCTCCACAACTATTATTATATTTTTATTGTAATAATTTCATACTATTAAACCAACTAAAACGTTCATTTTTTTAACAATTCTACCTTTCTTAATATTTTGAATTTTGAATATAAAATACTCATAATCAGAAATTTATAAAAAAGGCATAACTTTTGTCATTTATCATATAAAAATCTATGGAAGGTTATAGGTATGCTCACTAAAAATGAATTGGAAAGAATAAATATCTACAAAGAAGTTGTAAAAAAAGCTAATTGCACACATAGGGAATTTATTTCAAAAAATTCGCTCGCGCAGCTTTCGCGTATAGACAGCAATATACTCACTTCTGATTTTCTTTCTCTTGCCATACCCAATGGCGAAAAATCGGTTTATCACGTAAAACGCCTGCTGGTTGCTTTTGAAAAAATACTGGGAATTGAACCCGACAATGCCTGCTTTCTGCTGGGCGATATTGATTTTATTCAACATAATCTTACGAATATACAATCGCGTTATCCTCATTTAAAAATTGTTTCCGTTTTTTGTACACAACCAAATACGACCGAAAAAATCAATGACACAAAAGTGTTCGATATAAGTCAAATTGAAAACCTCACAGAGCGCATGCATGTCGAGCATTGGATTATAGCCTGTGCCACGCAGGATATAGATTTATATGTGCGTATGAGTCAAAAGTTGAATATTAAGAAAGTATTTATCAACACCATTTAAAAAAATGACAGATAAAAAAACCGATGTTACCATTTGTCTCGGAAGTTCTTGCTTTTCGAGGGGCAACAATAAAAATCTGGAGATTATCCAAAAATATTTTCAGGATAATAATCTCACTGACTGTGTAAACTTTAAAGGACATTTGTGTGAAGATGTATGTAAAAAAGGTCCTGCCCTAAAAATAAACGAAACCATATACTATGGGGTAACTCCCGATATAGTAATGTCTATACTGAATGCAAATTTTAAAACCGAAAAAGCCGTAAGTTTATAGCATTTTACACTCCCGAAACATGGCGCAAACAGTAATATACACCGAAAAAAATAATTGTCAGGATTGCTATAAGTGCATTAAGGAATGCCCAGTTAAATCCATACGCATGGAAGACCACAGTGCTTCAGTAATATTTGAAAACTGCATATATTGCGGCATGTGCGTTACGGCGTGCCCGTCAAAAGCCAAACACTACAGGGAAGATATAGGTATAGTGCAGCACTGGATTACAAACGGAGAAAAAGTGGTGGCATGTTTAGCGCCCTCATTTTTAATTGATTTTAAAGAACTCACAACCAACCAATTTGTAAAAAACTTATATCATCTAGGATTTTCGCACGTATCGGAAACTGCCATAGGCGCTGATATTGTTGCTGCTGAAAGCTATAAGTGGTTACAAAACCAGCCCGACGGCGTATATATATCATCATGCTGCCCGGCCATTGTAAATTATCTGCACCTATATAAACCCGATGCCTTAAAACACCTTACCCCTCTTGTTTCTCCTATGGTTGCCCACGCGCAACTATTGCGCAAAACATTAGGAACCGATTATAAAATTGTGTTTATAGGTCCCTGCATTGCAAAAAAAGAAGAAGGCGACAACTATAATCAATATATTGATGCCACTATTACCTTTCAGGAATTGCAAAAATGGTTTGATGAAGAAAAAACGCTCACCCTCAATTATGACGAGATTAGCATTCCTGAAAATTACATATTAGGCATGGCGCACACAGGAGGCATTTTCCCTGTTGACGGTGGCATGCTTACTACAATGCTTGAGGGAGTTAGCGCTACGGATACTACTTTTATGACTTTCTCCGGCATGGAAACGGTAATGGATATATGCAATGAACTCGAAAACTGGAAAGAAAAAGGTAAATTATATCTGGAACTGATGGCTTGCAGCGGAGGTTGCATCAAAGGACCCGCTATGATAAATCCTGACGGCATTGCGGCTAAGCGCAAAACCATGATTCTGAGACACAACGCCTTACAAAAAAATCACCAACCTTATAAAGAGTTAAAACCTATTGCGCTTGACCTAACCAACACATTGAGTAAACCTTTTAAATTTAAATGCTTTTTCTCTGAAGAAGAAATTAACGAAGTGCTTGAATCTATGGGGAAATTTTCGATAAGCGATGAGTTAAACTGCACAGGATGCGGTTATAACAGTTGCCGGTCGCTGGCAGAAGCCATACTCAACGGGCAAGCTCAACGCGAAATGTGCGTATCATGTATGCGTAAGGAAGCCCAAGACAAAGCATCTATTCTTTTACAGAAAATGCCCTATGGTTTTGTAATGGTTGACGATAACTTGAAAATATTGGATTCTAATTTTAAATTTGCCGAGCTTTTTGACGACGAAATCAAGCTTATATACGAGAGTAAGCCGGGGTTGAAAGGGATGGATTTAACAAAATTAATATCTTTCCACAGATATTTCAGAGGATTACTCACAAGCGGAAACAATGTTATAGAACATGATGTGCGCGACGGTGAAAATTTCTTCCACTTATCTCTTTTCACCATTCAAAAATACAAAAGCATCTGCGGCATTATCCAAAACAACCGAGACCCACAAGTGCAACGCGAAATAATGGTGAAAAGAATACAAGACGTTATCCGTCAGAATGTGGAATCTGTGCAACGCATAGCCTATTTGTTGGGCGAAAACGCATCTTTCACACAATCCATGCTTAACTCTCTTGTCGAATCTCAAAAAGAATCTTAACGCATGCTCACCAATAAGAACAGGGACAAGGTTTTTGTGGAAATTGCAAGTTACCAAACCAATAAGCACAAGCAAGTAGTGTGCGGCGACACTTTCAGCTCACGGAAAATAAACGGAGAAAACCGCTATGTAGCCGTGTTGAGCGACGGATTAGGAAGCGGAATTAAAGCCAATGTTTTGAGTACCATGACCACCAGTATGGCTTTAAATTACCGCATGCGCCACGAGCCTATTGTAGATTCAGCCATATCTATTATGAACGCGTTGCCTATCGACTCGGAAAGGGGAATTAGTTATGCCACTTTTTCCATAGTAGATATCGATTTTGAAGGCGAAACACGCATTGCCGAATTTGACAATCCAGAATTTATTTTTTTATGCGGCACACAACAGATAGACCCTTCTAAAAGCTTATTGTATATAAACAACGACAATGAAGAGTTTAAAATTTGGGATAGTGAAAACATGCCCAAAGAGGAAGATTTGAAAGATTTAGTGAAAGTGCGTAAACTTAAACTTACACATCTAAAACTTTGCAAAGGCGATAGAATTATTATTTTTAGCGATGGCGTATCACAAGCAGGAATGGGAACTAAAGCATACCCTTTTGGCTGGAACAATAAACATATTTCAGATTTTATAATTAACTTATTACGTAAAAAACCTGATACATCGGCAAGAGATTTATCGCACCGAATAGTGGAAGAGGCTTTGGCAAAAGACAACTATGCCGCCAAGGACGATATTACCTGTTCGGTAATATATTCGCGCGAACCTCGTTATCTGTTGCTCGTTTCAGGACCACCCTATGATAGTCAAAAAGATCAAGCGCTGGGAAAACTTGTGGAAAATTATAACGGCAAAAAGATTATTTGTGGCGGAACCACCTCCAAAATCATAGCGCGAGAACTTAAGAGAGATATCAGTGTGGATATACAAAGTCCACTGTCGCGCAAATATCCACCATTAGCCAAAATAGAAGGTATTGACCTTATTACGGAAGGCATTTTAACCTTGGGCGCGGTTTCTGAACTGCTGGAACAAGAAAATATAACGGAAAATACTGAAAAATCGCCGGCAAACCTTATTGTGCGCATGATTATGGAATCGGACATCATTGATTTGGTGATAGGCACCCGCATAAATGAAGCACACCAAGATCCTTCCCTACCCGTGGAATTGGAAATAAGAAGAAATGTGGTAAAAAAAATAAGCAATCTCATTGAAGAAAAATGGCTTAAAAAGGTAAACATACAATATATATAACCTCTGCTAAGTTGAACATTATCCACACAAATACTGTTTTATTATCCGTAATTATTATAGTATTAACCTCTTAAATTTTTTATATTATGAATACGGAAGAATTAAAAAATAGCCAAGAACAAGAAGCTACCGAACAGCAGATAAAAGAAAACATGGATATGTTAAATAACAACAGGAACAATGATAGCTTAATAAACACACCTTACCAACAAGGAATTGTAAAAGATCATGTTCCGGAAAGCAACACAGAAGAATGTAAAGATGGTGCATGCAAAATAAAATAGTATTTGCATATATATAACAAAGCCCTATTATATAAATGATGGGGCTTTTTATTTATCTATCGGTTCAAAAATATTATTAAACATGGGTAAAAAGATATCTTTAGTACTATCGGGCGGCGGTGCTCGCGGGCTTGCACATATTGGAGTTATTGAAGAACTTGAAAAAAGAGGGTACGAAATTGTTTCCATTGCGGGAACTTCAATGGGTGCATTTATCGGGGGCATCTATTCACTCGGAAAACTGGAGGAGTTTAAAAAATGGGCACTCACTTTCGACAAAATCAAACTATTTGACATTATAGATTTTTCGTTTAATAGACAAGGACTCATTAAAGGAGTAAGAGTTTTTAATATTATCAAGAAATTTATCCCCGACAAAAATATTGAAGAGCTCAATATTCCTTATGTAGCCACAGCCGTAGATTTACTTACCAATCAGGAATATGTATTTACTGAAGGGAGTTTGTACACAGCTATCAGAGCATCTATCTCCATACCTACTGTATTTACACCCGTGAGCTATAACGGCTGTATGCTTGTAGATGGAGGGCTTATGGATAATATTCCTACCAAAAATATTAAGCGTGTAAAAGGCGATATGCTTGTAGCCGTAGATGTAAATGCTTTTGTGCCACTTGCAAAACCACCTTTTGCAAAAGAAAAGAAAAAACAACTGGCACAAACAAATAAAAAAAACATTTTGTTTTTTAAATCCTTTTTAAAAAGTAAAGGCAAAGCTGAAAAAGAAGTTTTTAACTACTTCGAAATTATAAACAAAAGCATTATGCTCATGACGCAGCAAATAGCCATAGATGCTATGAAAAAATGCCCCCCTGATTTACTGATTCAAATATCACACAATGCAGCAAGCACCTTTGATTTTTTAAAAACCGAAGAACTTATAGAATTAGGACGTTACGCCACCGCAAAAGAATTGGATAAAATCAAACCCAAAAACATCGGACTATTCGGATAATTGTATATTTCGTATAAAGCAAAAGCCTGCAAATGCAGGCTTTTAAATTTTAAATAATTTAGCGGAGAGTGAGGGATTCGAACCCCCGGACCTGTTACAGTCAACGGTTTTCAAGACCGCCGCAATCGACCACTCTGCCAACTCTCCGAGGGCAAAATTAAAAAAAATTTCTTTTCTGCAAATATTTTATTTCATTTTCATGAAATATATTTTTAACATTTTTAATTTTGCAACCTCAAAAACCTCATATTCATGCCGTTTTCTTATAAACGTAACCTTTTTGCTTTATACCTTATAAAGGTTGCAAAATGGATGAACCTTATAATGCCTGTTATCGTGCTTTTCTATAAGGAAAACGGCTTAAGTATGCAGCAAATATTCTGGGTACAAAGCACTTACTCCTTTACACTCATGTTTTTGGAAATACCCACGGGCTATTTGGCTGATAAGATAGGACGAAAGAAAAGCATTATGATAGGTGCTTTTTTAGGCTCTTTAGGATATGTAATGTATAGTCTTTCCCATGGCTTTTGGGATTTTGTAATTGCAGAAGTTATTTTAGGGGTAAGTCTGAGTTTAGTTTCAGGCGCTGACTCAGCAATATTATTTGATAGTTTAGCCATTGCGCGAAAAGAAAGTCGCTATACCCAAATAGAAGGTAGAATTACATCCTACGGAAATTTTGGGGAAGCTTTTGCAGGTATTATTGGCGGGTTGTTAGCCACCATGAGTTTACGAATGCCGTTTTATGTGCAGATTTTCATTTCGCTTATTGCCATTCCTGCAGCCTTTATGCTTGTTGAGCCTCCCTTACACACGCCGGTAAAAAAATTTACTATTAAAGAAATGGGTAATATTATATACCGTGCCATACACAAAGATACTAAACTGAAATGGAACACGCTGTTTTCTTCTTTCATAGGAGTATCCACCCTTGCAATGGCATGGTTAACGCAAGCCTATTTCAAACACATACAATTACCTGTTTCCATGTTCGGCATTACTTGGGCAGGTCTTAACCTCGTTACCGGCTTTGCCGCTTTATTTGTTTGGCAAATAGATAAAAAATACGGCGTGCGTAAAACCGTATATATTTTTACTGCTGCACTTTTTTTCTGTTATTTGTTTTTACCCTTTGTTCCGTGGTATGCAGGAATTTCCTTACTGTTCATTTTCTATATAGCCCGAGGAATGGCTACACCTACGCTACGCTATTATGTAAACATAATCACCACTTCCGATACAAGAGCCACGGTAATGTCGGTACGTAATTTTCTTATACGTTTCCTGTTTGCAATTACAGGACCCGTATGGGGATGGCTTGTGGACAATTACTCTCTGAATGCCGCCATACTTTCGGCTGGCATATTTTACGGCATTTTCTCATTTATAAGTTTATTTTATTTTATAAAGCATAAAACATACCAACCTTACCAATAATTTTTTATCTTTGCACTCCTTTTTCGACAATGGAAAGATGCCGGAGTGGTCGATCGGGGCGGTCTCGAAAACCGTTGTGCCCTTACGGGCACCCAGGGTTCGAATCCCTGTCTTTCCGCTAAAGCCTTATAAAACAACTTATAAGGCTTTTATATTTCAAAACTTTCGCCTTCCAAAGCTAAATAGGTATTTATAAAAACAGATTGTGCTTCTTGCAGCAAAGGAGTTAAATCATCATAACGTGCCGAAAAATGCCCTATCAAAAGATTTTTTGCATTTGCTTTCAGCGCTATTGTTGCAGCTTGCTTTGCTGTAGCATGAAACTTTTCCGTAGCATGTTGCATTTGAGTCTCTGCAAAAGTAGCTTCATGGTATAACAAATCTACATTTTTTATAACAGGTATAATGTTTTCAACATAAGCTGTATCCGAACAGTAGGCATAGCTTCGCAACGGTTTCTGCGGCTCGGTCAAATACTTGTTATCATAAACTTTGCCATCGGGACTGCTGTAACCATTTCCTTGCTTTATGCTTAAAATATCCTCTACCGAAAGATTTAACCGTTCAATTATATCTTTTTTTATGTTTCTGGGACGCGGTTTTTCCTGAAATAAAAATCCGGTGGTTGGCACCCTGTGCAATAACGGAAAACTTGTAACACTCATATAATCACTTTCAAAAATAACCTGTGGCTCCTTCGCTTGCGTGGGGTGAAATATGAAAGGATAAGCCAAGGCCGTTTGTGATATATTAAACTGCATTTTTATAATTTCTTCCAAACGTGCATCTGCATATACGTGTAATGGCTTAACGCGTCCCAACAAATTCATGGATGACAAGAGTCCTACCAACCCAAAAAAATGATCGCCATGCAAATGACTTATAAAAATATGCTCTATTTTATGAAAAGGAATGTGATTTCTGCGAATAGCCATCTGTGTGCCTTCACCGCAATCTATCAAAAACAAGGTATTATTGTATTTTAATATCTGCGCCGATGGGTTACGCCCCGATGTGGGCGTAGATGAGCTGCTTCCCAATATAGTAAGGTAAAAAGGTGTCATTTATCTCCAATTAAATTAAAAATATAGAATAAAACATGCAAACATACGATTGGTTTTAAGATTTTATTCATAGATTATACAATTTTATATAAAGTTTATTACTTTCGCAAACAGTAATCATACTTAAAAGTTATAGCTGATTATGAAACGTAGCATGAAATCAAGTTTTTTACCCAAGCAAATGACCAGATACATGCGGAGTTACTTGTCTGTCGAAAGACAGGCATACAACCTTAAAAAAACCTGCACATAGTGCAAGCATTAATACCTTTAAAAATCAAACAAGATATTAATAATTAAAACGTATGAAAAAACATTTTTTATCATTTATGCTGGTTTTCAGCATTATTTATTCAACACAAGCGCAAATGCAACGTTACACTCCCGAATTGCTCTGGAAACTTGGTCGCGTAAGCAGTGTACAAGTTTCTCCCGACGGCAAAACTATTTTATACAGTATAAGTAAGTACAAACTCGAAGAAAACAAAGGTGCAAGCAACCTCTACACTATGCCTGTAAACGGAGGTGCGCCCAAACAAATTACCAATTCCAAAAAGAGTATAGGCAACGGAATTTTCCGCCCTGATGGCAAAAAAATCGCATACTTGTCTTCTCAATCAGGAAGCATGCAAATTTGGGAAGCTAATGTTGACGGAACAAGTCCGGTGCAAATAACCAATTGCAAAACCGACATAACGGGATTTAGCTATTCGCCCGATATGAAGTATATGCTATACACGCAACGTGTAAAATTAGACAAATCGCCTAACGATATGTATCCTGATTTGCCAAAAGCAAATGCGCGTATTGAAGACGATATTATGTGCCGACACTGGGACAGTTGGAGCGATTACAGCTACAGCCATATTTTTATTGCACCATACAGTGGCGGTAAAGTGGGCGAAGGTAAAGATATTATGCAAAATCAACGTTTTGAAGCACCCATGGCTCCGTTTGGCGGAATGGAACAAATTGCATGGGCGCCAAGCAGTGATAAATTCGCTTATACCACAAAAAAACTGGTGGGAAAAGACTATGCTTTAAGTACCAATTCGGATATTTTCCTGTATGATTTAAAGACCAATACAGAGAAAAATATTTCTAAAGGGTTGATGGGTTATGACCAAGATCCTGTATTCTCACCCGATGGCAAAAAAATTGTTTGGCGCAGCATGGAACGCGATGGTTTTGAAGCCGACAAAGACCGCATCATGATATATGATATGGTAACAGATAAATACGAAAACTATTCTGCAAATTTCGATCAAAACGCCAATAGTTTTAATTGGGCTGCCGATAATAAAACCATCTATTTCCTTAGCCCTATACACGGAACAGTTCATGTTTATTCTATTAACATTGAAAATAAAGAGATAAAACAAATAAGCAACGGGCAGTGGGACAATCTTTCTATTGCTATTGCAGGCAACCAGCTTATCACCACTAAACAATCCATGGTAATGCCTACCGAGATTTATAAATTAGATATGAGTGGCAATGAAACGCAGCTCTCATTTACCAATAAAGATATATTGAAAAACGTTAAATCGGCAACCGTTAAAGAACGCTGGGTTGAAACTACCGATGGTAAAAAAATGCTTGTCTGGGTTGTTTATCCACCTGATTTTGACCCCAACAAAAAATATCCTACATTGTTATTCTGCGAAGGAGGTCCCCAAAGCATGGTTAGCCAGTTTTTCTCATACCGCTGGAATTTTCAAATGATGGCGGCTAATGATTATATTGTGGTAGCGCCTAACAGACGCGGATTACCCGGCTTCGGACAAGAATGGAACGACCAGATAAGCGGCGACTATGGCGGACAAAACATGAAAGATTATCTCTCGGCTATTGATGATATGGCAAAGGAATCTTATGTAAACAAAGATAAATTAGGATGTGTAGGAGCCAGCTATGGCGGTTTTTCAGTATTTTGGCTTGCCGGACACCATGACAAACGCTTTAAATGCTTTATTGCCCATGACGGCATGTTTAATTTACAATCGCAATATTTAGAAACTGAAGAAATGTGGTTTGTAAACTGGGATTTAGGAGGTCCATATTGGGATAAAAATAATAAAATTGCCCAGAACTCTTATGCAAATTCTCCTCATCTTTTTGTTGACAAATGGGATACGCCCATCTTTGTTATTCATGGCGAACAAGACTTCAGGATTGCTTATACACAAGGTATGAGCGCATTTGCAGCAGCACGCTTAAGAGGAATACCGGCAAGGTATTTACATCTTCCGGAAGAAAATCACTGGGTACTGCGACCACAAAATAGCGTGCTATGGCAACGCGAATTTTTCCGCTGGCTAGATGAATGGTTGAAAAAATAAAATCATTTAAACCAAAACAACTCTTAATTATGTAAAGTTTAAAAAATAAGTCCTCAAAGTTCATGTAATGTATGGTATAAAAACATTCTTTTTCTTTATTCATCTACTTTTGTCTTGATACAAAAGTAGCAAAAGATCAA